>JBFLXR010000009.1:0-117048 GCA_040757065.1 Pseudomonadota bacterium | reverse complement strand
GAGTAATCGGCGACTGGATTATGTTCTACAACAATCGGCGACCGCATCAATCGCTGAAAATGAAAACGCCTGCTGAGGCTTATGCTTTAGCGGCTTGAGTTGAGCAGGTTCCGCTGGGTCAATACAGGGTCGTGCGTTATATCTCTGTAAGTGTGCGGTTTACTTGCCCGGTGGGCAAGGGTACAGTTATACCTGCCGGGTAAGCGCTGCGGAGGAGAGAGCCGGGCGGCGGCAGGGAAACGCTTCGCGTGACACCCGGATTGATTATATAAACAAAATATCAGATGAAATTTCTAAAGCTGAATTATTTGCGCGGGCCCAATATCTGGACATATCGCCCGGTTATCGAGGCGTGGGTCGATATCGGCCCGTTGGAAGATTCGCCTTCCAATACCATCCCCGGATTTTATGAACGTCTGTCGTCATGGCTGCCCAGCCTGATCGAACATCGCTGTAGTATCGGCGAACGCGGCGGTTTTTTGCAGCGCGTGCGCGAAGGCACTTGGCCGGGGCATATTCTGGAGCATGTGACGCTGGAGCTGCAAAACTTGGCCGGTATGCCGGGCGGGTTCGGTAAGGCGCGCGAAACCGGGGTGCGCGGGGTGTATAAAGTGGTGGTGCGCGCCTGGCACGAAGAAGTGACGCGCGCCAGCCTGCATGCCGGGCGCGATCTGGTGATGGCGGCGATCGAAGACCGTCCGTTCGATGTGGAGGCCGCTGTCGAACGTTTGCGGTCGATGACTGACCGCATGTGCCTCGGGCCGAGTACGGCCTGCATCGTCGATGCCGCGGATGACCGCGATATTCCCGCGACCCGTCTGAGCGATGCCAATCTGGTGCAGCTCGGCTACGGCGCTCGCCAGCGCCGCATCTGGACGGCGGAAACCGACCAGACCAGCGCGATTGCCGAGACCATTTCCCGCGATAAGGATTTAACCAAGGGATTGTTGCAGTCTTGCGGTGTGCCGGTCCCGGAGGGGCGTGTGGCGGAAAGCCCGGAAGATGCGTGGGCGGCGGCGGAAGACATCGGTTTGCCGGTCGTGGTGAAGCCGAGCGATGCCAACCACGGGCGCGGGGTGTTTACCGATTTGCGGACGCGTGAGGAAATCGAGACCGCATATAAAGTGGCCGAAGAAGAAGGCAGCGAGGTCATCGTCGAGCGCTTTGTTCAGGGCAATGAACACCGTTTGTTAGTGGTGGCAGGTAAGGTGGTAGCGGCGGCACGCGGCGAAGAGGCTGCGGTGGTCGGGGATGGGCGCTCTACCGTTGCGGAGTTGATCGAGAGTCAGCTGAACAGCGATCCGCGGCGCGGGACGACGGAAGAGCATCCGCTGAATTTCGTCCGGCTCGATTCAGCGGCCCGGCTGGAATTGTCGCGTCAGGGGTGGCAGGCTGATTCTGTGCCGCCGGAAGGGGTGCGCGTGCTGATTCAGCGCAATGGCAATGTGGCGTTCGACGTGACCGATGACGTGCATCCTGATGTGGCGGAAATCGCCGGATTAGCGGCGCGCGTGGTCGGACTGGACATTGCCGGGATCGATTTGGTTGCGCAGGATATTTCCCGTCCGCTGGAAGAGCAGGGCGGTGCGATTGTGGAAGTGAATGCTGGCCCCGGTTTGCTGATGCACCTGAAGCCGGCCTCGGGCAAGCCGCGTCCGGTGGGACGGGCAATCGTCGATAGTTTATTTCCGGCTGACGAAAGCGGGCGCATTCCCATCGTCGGCGTAACCGGTACCAACGGCAAAACCGTTGTGGCCCGATTGACAGCATGGCTGTTGCAGTTGAAGGGCTTGCATGTCGGCTTGGCTTGCAGCGACGGCCTGTATTTCAATCGCCGCCAATATGAAAAGGGCGACCGCGGTAATTGGGTTTCCGCGCGCAAGGTTTTGCTGAGCCGTGCCGTGGAAGCGGCGGTTTTCGAGAATGACAGCGGGGCGATTCTCGGCGAAGGCTTGGCTTATGACCGTTGTCAGGTCGGGATCGTAACCAATATCGGTTCGGCGGATCATCTCGGCGATTTCTATATCGAGTCGCCCGAGAAAATGTACAACGTGATGCGTACTCAGGTGGATGTGGTGTTGCCGGGCGGCGCGGCGGTGCTGAACGCGCAGGATTCGCTGGTGGCCGAAATGGCTGAATTGTGCGACGGCGAGGTCATTTTCTTCTCACTCGATCCGAGTCACCCGGTAGTGACTGCGCATTTGCAGGCGGGGAAGCGGGCAGTGCTGGTGCGCGATGGTTGGGTTGTGTTGGCGACCGGCGAAGCCGAGACGCATTTGGGCGAAGTGGCGGCCATTCCTCTGACCTGCGGCGGTCGTGCCGCATTCCAAGTCGGGAACGTGCTGGCGGCTACAGCGGCGGCGTGGGCACTGGGTGTGTCGCCCGATTTGCTGCGTGCCGGTTTGGAATCGTTCTTGCCGACCGATGCAGCGGGACGGTTTACTGTATTCGAGCGCAACGGTGCGACGGTAGTCGTGGACGATGCGCACAATGCCGCTGCGCTGGAAAGTCTGATCGCAGCATTGAATGCGTTTCCGGGCGAACGGCGCGGCATCGTGTACGGAACCGGACAAGATCGCCGCGACGACGCATTGGCTGCACAAGGCGCATTGTTGGGGGCCTCTTTCGATATGGTAACGCTATACGATGATGCCAGTGTGTCCAGTGCGCGTCCGGTCGGCGAGGCGCGCGTCATATTGCGCCGGACAGCCGAACAAGCCGGGCGGGCGAAGGTGTCGGAAGCGGCTGGTCAGAGAGAGGCTGTGCAGCAAGCGTTGGCGAGTTTGACGGCAGGTGAGTTGTTGGTGCTGCAAACCGCCGAAATCGATGTGCAGCCGATGTTGGATGCCGCGCGGCAGTGGGCGGGACAATAGGCATTGAATGGGCCGCTGTTGCGGCCCGTGGTCATCAAGGATCGTACGAATGAAAGTTTCACGCATCCGCGCGTTGCGCGGCCCGAATTTGTGGAGTCGTCATACAGCAATCGAGGCGATTGTCGCCTGTTCTGAGGCGGAGTGTTCGCTAAGTAGTTTGCCCGGCTTTGAAGCCCGCTTACGCAGCCGTTTTCCGGAAATCGGCTCCCTGCAGCCAGCCGGCCACGACGAGCCTGTTTCTATCGCTCATGCGCTGGAAGCGGCGGCATTGGCGCTGCAACTGCGTGCCGGCTGCCCTGTGACTTTCAGTCTGACCGCGCAAACGGTCGAGGCAGGGGTTTATCAGGTCGTCGTCGAATATAGCGAGGAAGTCGTCGGGCGTTTGGCGCTGGAGCTGGCAGAGGCGCTGTGCGTTGCAGCAGCGGAAGACCGGCCGTTCGATCTAGCGGGTGCGCTTGCGCAGTTACAGGAGTTGGACGAGGACGAACGCCTCGGGCCGAGTACCGGTGCGATCGTGCATGCCGCCGAGGTGAGGGGCATTCCCTATCGTCGCCTGACTTCCGGCAGCCTGGTGCAGTTCGGCTGGGGAAGTCGCCAGCGCCGTATTCAGGCGGCGGAAACCAGTCGCACCAGTGCGATTGCGGAGTCGATTGCACAAGATAAAGAGCTGACCAAAGCCTTGCTCGATGCGGCCGGATTGCCGGTGCCGGTCGGGCGCTCGGCGAGCGATGCCGAAGATGCCTGGAAGGCAGCCTGCGAAATCGGTGGAGCGGTTGTGGTCAAACCGCGCGACGGTAATCAGGGTAAGGGCGTTGCGGTCAATATTCAAACCCGCGAAGAGGTGATGGCGGCCTATGCGGTAGCTTATGAAATCAGCTCGGATGTGATCGTCGAACGCTATCTGCCCGGCTACGACTATCGTTTGCTGGTAGTGGGCAATCACTTGGTGGCGGCCTCGCGCCGCGACCCGCCGCAGGTGATCGGCGATGGCGAGCAAACGATCCGCCAGTTGGTGGAACAAGTTAACCGCGATCCGCGTCGCGGCGAAGGACACGCGACTTCGCTGACCAAGATTCGTTTCGACGATATTGCGCTGGCGACGCTGGCCCGGCAAGGCTATACCGCTGAATCGGTGCCGCCTAAAGGGGCGCTGATTTTACTGCGCAACAATGCCAATTTGTCGACCGGCGGTGCAGCGACCGATGTGACCGACGATGTACATCCTCTGGTGGCGGCGCGTGCGGTAGAAGCTGCGCAAATGGTCGGTCTGGATATTTGCGGTGTGGATGTGGTGTGCGACAGCGTACACCGTCCGCTGGAAGAGCAGGGTGGCGGCATTGTCGAAGTGAATGCTGCGCCCGGTCTGCGTATGCACTTGGCGCCGTCTTTCGGTAAGGGGCGCCCGGTCGGCGAGGCGATTATTTCCATGATGTTCCCGGAGGGCGATAACGGCCGCATCCCCATCGTGGCGGCAGCCGGGACGAACGGCAAAACGACTACGGTGCGCTTGACGGCGCATTTTCTGACGCTGAGCGGTTTACGCGTCGGCATGACCAATTCCGACGGCGTGTATATCGGCAAGCGGCGTATCGATACCGGCGATTGCAGCGGGCCGAAGAGTGCGCGCAATGTGCTGTTGCATCCCGATGTGGATGCGGCGGTGTTCGAAACCGCGCGCGGTGGGGTGCTACGCGAAGGCTTGGCGTTCGACCGTTGCAACGTGGCGATTGTGACCAATATCGGCATGGGCGACCATTTGGGACTAAGCTACATCAGCACTGTAGAAGATTTGGCGGTGGTGAAGCGCGTGATTGTGGAAAACGTCGCGCCCGATGGGATGGCGGTGTTGAATGCAGCCGATCCCATTGTGGTGAAAATGGCGAATGCTTGCTCAGGCGGTATAACTTATTTTGCCCGCGATGCGCATCTGCCGGTGATGGCGACCCACCGGGCGCAAGGGCATCGCGTGGTATATGTCGAAAACAATGCGATTGTGGCGGCGCAGGGTAAGGATGAGCAGCGCATCCCGCTCTCAGAAGTGCCGCTGACCCGTAACGGCACGATTGCTTTCCAAGTCGAAAATGCAATGGCGGCAACCGCCGCGGCATGGGCATTGGGGCTGAGTTGGGAGGTGATTCGCGCCGGGTTGCGCTCGTTCGTGAACGACGCGGTGACCGCGCCGGGCCGTTTCAATGTGTTCGACTATCGCGGCGCAACGCTGATTGCCGACTATGGACATAATCCCGACGCAATTCTGGCCTTGGTGCAAGCGGTCGATGCCATGCCGGCCAAGCGCCGTTTCGTGGTTATCAGCGGTGCGGGCGACCGGCGCGATGAAGATATTCGCCGCCAGACCGAAATTCTCGGAGAAGCCTTCGACGAAGTGATTTTGTATCAGGATCAGTGTCAGCGCGGACGAGCCGACGGCGAAGTGCTCGCTCTGTTGCAGCAGGGGCTAGCGAATGCGACCCGTGCGAAAAAAATCGACGAGATACGCGGCGAGTTTCTTGCTACCGATGCTGCGCTGGCGCGGTTGCAGCCCGGCGATTTGTGCCTGATTCTGATCGATCAGGTAGATGAGGCGCTGGAATATATTGCCAAGCGGGTGGCGGAACGCAGTTAAGCGTTTCGTGTTCCCCAAAAAGGCCGGCATTCCGGCCTTTTGTTTTTCTGTATCAAGCGTTTATTTGTCTGTTGTGCAGTGCTATGATGGTCGCAAAGCGATATAAATAAACGGGGGGTAAGGGAATGGAGTCGTCGAATAACGAGATGCAAGGGGCGCTGCCGGAGGCCGTACGCACGCTGGTGGCGGAAGAGTTGCGTAGCCAGTTGCAGCAACAGAACAGCGAGTTGCGGCTGATTATCGCTGTTGCGGTGGCGCAGGCGGTGAAACGCGAATTGCGTGCGGCGGCGCAAGCGGGTGAACTGGGGTTGGATGAGCCCGATGAATTGCCTGCCAAGCTGTTTGGTTTGCCACTCGATTGGCTAGTGACTTTGTCCATGATTTTGCTGGCGGCGATTTTCGGGGTCGGTTATTGGTTCGGGCATACCGCCTGATCCTCTTGAAATTTTCCGGCTCGTCCCTATCTTCTCTGCGTTTGTTCAACGTTTCAAAGAGGAAATAGGAAAGATGTCCAGCAAAGAAACCATCGGCTTTCAGGCCGAAGTCAAACAACTCCTGCACTTGATGATTCATTCCTTGTATTCCAACAAGGAAATTTTTCTGCGTGAGCTGATTTCCAATGCGTCGGATGCCTGCGACAAACTGCGTTTCGAGGCTATTACCGACAGCGCCTTGTTCGAAAACGACGGCGAGTTAAAAA
This sequence comes from Pseudomonadota bacterium, assembly GCA_040757065.1. Classification (GTDB taxonomy): domain Bacteria; phylum Pseudomonadota; class Gammaproteobacteria; order Burkholderiales; family Gallionellaceae; genus JBFLXR01. The sequence goes on along the minus strand of JBFLXR010000009.1, from coordinate 110,852 downwards.
TCCGCATCGCTTTCGACGCGGCAGCACGTACGCTGACGATTACCGATAACGGTATCGGCATGTCGCGTAGCGAAGTGATCGAAAATATCGGCACTATCGCCAAGTCTGGTACCAAAGAATTTATGAGTAAGCTGACCGGCGATCAGGCCAAAGATAGTAATCTGATCGGCCAGTTTGGCGTGGGATTCTATTCGGCCTTTATCCTGGCCGATAAAGTGGTGTTGACCACCCGTCGTGCCGGGTTGACGGCCGAACACGGCGTGCGCTGGGAGTCGCAAGGTGCGGGAGACTATACACTGGAAGCCGTCGAGCGCGCCGAACGCGGCACCGAAATTGTGCTGCATTTCAAAGAAAGCGAAGAGTCTTTGTTGAACGATTGGCAATTGCGTTCGATCATCCGCAAATACTCCGACCATATTCAATTGCCGATTGTAATGAAGAACGATAAGGGCGAGGATGAGCAGGTGAATCGCGCCTCGGCATTGTGGGAACGCCCCAAGTCGGAAATCACGCAAGAAGAATATGAGACTTTCTACAAGCATGTCTCGCACGACTACAGCCCTCCTCTGGCGCATGTGCATGCCAAAGTCGAGGGACGGCAGGAATACACCCAGTTACTTTACGTTCCGTCGCATGCCCCGTTCGATCTCTACGACCGAGAAGCGCGCCACGGGATCAAGCTGTATGTGCGCCGCGTGTTCATCATGGACGATGCGGAGCAACTGATGCCGCAATATCTGCGTTTCGTGCGCGGGGTAATCGACACCAACGATCTGCCGCTGAACGTTTCGCGCGAAATTTTGCAAGAATCGAAAACCATCGATGCTATTCGCGCCGGTTCGGTGAAAAAAGTGCTGTCGCTGATCGAAGATTTGGCGCAAAACGATGCTGAAAAATTTAAAACCTTCTGGACAGAGTTCGGCAAGGTGATGAAAGAAGGTGTCGGCGAGGATTTCGCCAACAAAGAGCGTATCGCCAAACTGCTGCGCTTTGCTTCCACGCATCTGGATAGCGAAGAGCAGAGCGTTTCTCTGGCAGATTACGTTGGACGCATGAAAGAAGGGCAAGAGAAAATCTATTACGTTACGGCGGATAATTTTGCCGCAGCCAAGAATAGCCCGCATCTGGAAGTATTCCGTAAGAAAGGCATCGAGGTGCTGTTGCTTTCCGATCGCGTGGACGAATGGATGATTTCCAACCTGACCGAATTCGACGGTAAGCCGCTGCAGTCCATCGCCAAGGGCGCGCTCGATCTGGGTAAGCTGGAAAGCGAAGAAGAAAAGGCTGCGCAGGAAAAAGAAGCGGGCGAATATGGTGCGCTGACCGGAAAAGTGAAAGAGGCGTTGGGCGACAAAGTCAAAGAGGTGCGCATCACCTTGCGTTTGACCGAGTCCCCGGCATGCTTGGTTTCCGATGAATACGGCATGAGTACCCACCTCGAACGATTACTGAAATCGGCTGGGCAGAAAGTGGCGGAATCCAAGCCGATTCTGGAAATCAATCCGCATCATCCTATTGTGCAGCGCATGCAAAGCGAAGAAACCCGCTTCGGCGAATGGAGCGAATTGCTGCTCGACCAAGCGACGCTGGCGGAGGGCGGGCAACTGGCCGACCCGGCCGGGTTCGTGAAACGGCTTAACGGTCTGATGCTGGCGATTTCTGCATAAGGAGATCGCGGTCTATACATCAAAGGGGCGCATTGGCGCCCCTTTTGCATTAAACCGGTTTCTGTTTATGGAATACCAACGGTGCGGTAACCGGCTGCGGCGGGGCGGGGAATTGTTTCAGAATGTGTTTCTTGATTTTGCCCATGACATGCATTTCGCAAGCGCGACAGTCGAATTCCAGCCGGAAGGTTTCTTTGCCGCTTACCAGTGTCATCGGTTCGGCGCGCACTTGGCCTTGCACGCCGGTGACACCCTTGGCCTGCTTCGGACACAGGCTGTAAGAATAGCGCAAGCAGTGTTTGGTAATCATCAGCGACATGTCGCCGGTAGCCTGATGGGCTTCGTAGGCGGCTTCGATTAGCTTGACACCGTGCTTGGCGTAGAACGCGGCAGCGGCTTGATTAAATACATTGCCCAGATAGGTTAGGCTATCTTCCGGGTAGGCGGCAGGGGGTTCGCTGGCCAGGCGGCGCAGCGGGCGTACGTAGGCGGACAGCCGGGCGGCGACTAGGCGTTCGGCGGCTTCGCGGCGCAGTTTGTTCAACAGCGAACCGGGAATAAACCACGGTTGAGACCATGTGACATCGAGCGCGCCTAACTGGAATTCGGTGTTGCCGAAGCGACTGAGTTGCTCCCGCAGCCCCGACTCGGCTTCCGCGGGGTGCTGGGCGGGTTGTTTGTCGAAAGCGAGGCTGGCTTCGGCGCGAATGCCATCGCAATCTTGTAAAGTAAGACTGAAACCATCAGTTTTTTCTGAGAAGTGCGCACTCACTTCGATGCGGCGCTCCGCAGATTTTTTCGTCAGTGCTTGCTCCCAGGCGTGGTCACGATTTCGATTAACCGGGGTGCCGATGCGCAAGCCGTGCAGGCTCGACATCGGTTCGTTCGGCCAAACCCGCCAGACGTTTTTGCCCAGCATTTGCACCCGGTTCGCCTGAATGCCCCGAACCTCGCGTTTGTGCAGATAGTTCAGGCCGTCGCCGTTAGACATCGGCTCGACAGTTGTCAGATCGAAGTGGTCGGGCGCGAGGTGCGTGACTGTGCCGAGCGACACGCCGACAAAGGTGGGAGTGTCGAATGCACCGATGTCGGCTTGCCGCCCGCGGGAGAAATAGTCGGTTGCCCCCCGGTGAAACGATTTATCCGGGTTAGGGGTGAACAGCAGCGTGGTTTTGCCACTGGAGGCGGCATGCAGATCGCTGCGCTCACTCAGGATATCGTCCAGCAAGCGGCGGTAGTGGCCGGTAATGTTTTTGACGTAATTGGCTTCTTTGTAGCGGCCCTCGATCTTGAAACTGCGCACCCCGGCGTCAATCAGTGCGCGCAGGTTGTCGCTTTGATTGTTGTCCTTTACCGAGAGCAGGTGCTTTTCGAACGCCACCACGCCACCTTGTGCATCGTGCAGGGTGTAGGGCAGGCGGCAAGCTTGCGAGCAGTCGCCCCGGTTGGCACTGCGTCCGGTATGGGCATGGCTGATGTAGCATTGGCCCGAAAATGCTACGCACAGCGCGCCGTGGATGAAATGCTCGATCACTGTGTGATTGGGTACGGCAGCGCGTACTGCAGCGATTTCTTCGACGGTCAATTCTCGCGCCAGTACGATTTGCGAAAAGCCGACATCGGCCAGAAAGCGCGCTTTCTCCGGGGTGCGGATATCGCATTGGGTGGAGGCGTGCAGGTCGATCGGCGGCAGGTCGAGTTCCAGCAGCCCCATGTCTTGCACGATCAGGGCATCGACTCCGGCATCGTAAAATTCATGTACCAGCTTGCGTGCGGCTTCCAACTCATCGTCGCGAAGAATCGTATTCAGTGTGACATAGATTTTGGCGTGGTAGCGGTGCGCAAAGGCCACTAATTCGGCGATCTCGCTGACGGTATTGGTCGCGTTGTAGCGCGCACCGAACGACGGCCCCCCAATATAGACAGCATCGGCGCCATGCAAAATCGCTTCTCGCCCGATGGCGGCGGTTTTAGCGGGAGCGAGAAGCTCTAGGGCAGTATTCGGTAAATGATTTATCATGCGGCGATTATAGCGGGTTCAAAAGCAAAGCCGCTCAGCTTGCGCTGCGCGGCTTATCTGGTGGGCCCCCCGGGAGTCGAACCCGGCACCAACGGATTATGCGTACCAGCTACGGCTTTCGCCGCCCCTTTCGGGTTTGTGGTCTGGACTGTCTCTTGTCTTTACGACCCGCCCGTACAGTCTCTACACCTCCCCGGCAAGGCCGGGTTTGGCTCGGGATTACCAGAGTGCATGCGCACCGGAGGCTTCCCCGAATTTGAGCGGTTCTACCTGAGGGCAGAGTTAACTTACCCTGAGGCAACCCATTTGCCTTCGCCATGCATCGCTGTTTAGGCGAAGGTCTGTTAAGTCCGCTGCTCTAACCAAGCATGAGCTAGAGGCCCGTTAAACTTCCGGTGTAAGCGCTCGCTTACTCCGGGATGTTGCTTACTCGTTATCCAAGAAGCTTTTCAGCTTTTCGGAACGCGAGGGGTGGCGCAGTTTGCGCAACGCCTTGGCTTCAATCTGACGAATCCGCTCGCGGGTCACATCGAATTGCTTGCCGACTTCTTCCAGCGTGTGGTCGGTATTCATTTCGATGCCGAAGCGCATACGCAGCACTTTGGCTTCGCGCGGTGTCAGGCTGTCCAGAATGTCTTTGGTCGCGGTGCGCAGGCTTTCGTACACGGCGGCTTCGATCGGCGCTTGCGTGTTCGAATCTTCGATAAAGTCGCCCAGATGCGAATCGTCGTCGTCGCCGACCGGGGTTTCCATCGAGATCGGCTCTTTGGCGATTTTCAGGATTTTGCGGATTTTATCTTCCGGCATATCCATTTTTTCCGCCAGCGTCGCGGCATCCGGTTCGATGCCGGTTTCTTGCAGGATCTGGCGCGAGATACGATTCATCTTGTTGATGGTTTCGATCATGTGCACCGGGATGCGGATGGTGCGCGCCTGATCGGCGATGGAGCGGGTAATCGCCTGGCGAATCCACCACGTTGCGTAGGTGGAGAATTTGTAGCCGCGGCGATATTCAAATTTGTCCACCGCCTTCATCAGGCCGATGTTGCCTTCCTGAATCAGGTCGAGGAATTGCAGGCCACGGTTGGTGTACTTCTTGGCAATGGAGATCACCAGACGCAGGTTGGCCTCGATCATGTCGCGCTTGGCGCGGCGAGCCTTGGCTTCGCCGTTGGTCATCTGCTTGTTGATGTCCTTGAGATCTTTGATCGGGATGCCGACGCGCTGCTGCAGATCGAGCAACTTATTCTGCTGTTCCAGAATAGCGGGTTCGTAGCGTAGCAGTGCATCGCTGTAAGGTTTTTTCGCTGCGCCTTCTTGCTTGACCCAATCCAGATTGTCTTCGTTCCCGGGGAAGGTCTTGATGAAGTGCGGGCGCGGCATGCGAGCCTTAGTGACGCAGAAATCCTGAATGCTGCGTTCGTAAGAGCGTACTTCTTCCACCAGATTGCGCATGGTGTCGCACAGTGCGTCGACTTGCTTGGCGGAGAAGCGGAACTTCATCAGCTCGGCGGAAATTTCGTCTTGCAGCTTGTCGTATTGCTTGCTGCGATAGCCGTGCTTCTCGTAGGCCTTACCCATTTTGGTAAACAGGTCGGCAATAACCGCAAAGCGTTCCAGTGCGTCGGCCTTCAGTTGAGCCAGATTGGCAGCCGCCACGGCATCGCCGCCGTCTTCTTCGTCTTCGTCCAGATCGTCGTCGCCGTTGCCTTCACCCTCTTCGTCGCCCATCTCGTCGAGCACGGCTTCGTCTTCGGCATCGATAAATCCGTCGATGACTTCGTCGATGCGCAGTTCGTCACGCGAAACTTTTTCCGCCAGCGCCAGAATTTCTGCGATGGTGGCCGGGCAGGCCGAGATGGCCTGAATCATGTGTTTCAGGCCGTCTTCGATGCGTTTGGCGATTTCGATTTCGTCTTCGCGGGTCAGCAGTTCGACCGTACCCATTTCGCGCATATACATGCGCACTGGGTCGGTGGTGCGGCCAAATTCGGAATCGACGGTGGAAAGAGCGGCTTCGGCTTCTTCCGCAGCGTCTTCGTCGGCCACCGCCGGCGCGGCTTCGGACATGATCAGCGATTCGGCGTCGGGCGCTTCGTCGCAAACGGTGATACCCATGTCGTTGATCATGCTGACCACGCCTTCGATCTGCTCGACTTCGAGCATATCGGGCAGATGGTCATTAATTTCGGCGTAAGTCAGGTAGCCACGTTCTTTACCGAGCGTAATCAGCGCCTTCAGGCGCGTACGGCGCGCCTCGATGTCTTGCTGCTGTTCGGGGATGTGTTCGACCGCTGCCTGCGCTTTGGCGGCAGCTTGCTGCTTGGTCAATTTCTTGTCTTGCTGAGTGGCCATGTCTGTGTAGTCCCAGTTAAATCAAGCCGCTTGGAAAAACGGGCATTATATCAGATTTCGTAAAATCATTCCGCGGCTTAGCTGCGTTGCAGCAGTTGCAGGTACAGCGCGCGTTCTTGCGCATCCAATCCTTGCAGTCCGTGCTGGCGGATCTTGGCGTGCAACTCATGCAACTGCTGGTGGCGATGCGTTTCGCGTAACTTTTCCAGCAAGCCGTTGAATTCCGCAGCGACATCGAAGCCATCGCCCCACTGCAAAATTTCTGTTTGTGCGGCGGTTAGCGCCGCTTCATACGGGGTGCCCGAGAATTGCTGGATCAGTCCTGCGGTGCCAATCTCGTCTCCCAGCTCTTTCACGACGATGCAGATCGACTCGATGGCTGCGGTGCTGTCGTCGTGCGGGAGCAGGTCCAGCGGTAACTCTGCCGCCAGTGTGGGTTCGGCAACCAGACAGCGCAATAATGCCTTCATGCCGGAGGGGGCAGGGCGCGCTGCTCTAGCTTTCGGGGCGGGGCGCGCCGCAGGCGAGCTAGCGACCGATTTGATGCCGAACAGTCCCTCAAGTTCCGCTTGGCTGATGCCGGCAAGCGCCGCGACTTCTTTTCTCAGCAGCAGCCCGATAGCAGGGGCCTGAATTGCCAAAAGCAGCGGTTTGGCTTGTTGCAGCAGTGCGCTGCGGCCTTCTTGTGTGCGCAAGTCGACTCGGGCAGAGAGTTCTTGTAGTAAGTAGCCGGAAAGCGGCAGCGCATCGCCGATTAAGTGCTCGAAGGCTTCTTTGCCGTGTTCGCGAATGTAGCTGTCCGGGTCGTGCTCCGGCGGCAAAAACAGGAACGAGAGTTGTTTGCCGTCTACTAGTTGCGGCAACGCATTTTCCAGTGCGCGCCATGCGGCGCGGCGACCGGCAGCGTCTCCGTCGAAGCAGAAAACAACCCGGTCAGCCAATTTCATCAGCTTTTGCGCATGAAAGGATGTGGTGGCAGTGCCGAGGGTGGCGACTGCATATTCCACACCGAGTTGCGCCAATGCCACTACATCCATGTAACCTTCGACGACGAGCACCAGGCGTTCGGCTCGAATGGCTTTTTGCGCTTGGAATAGGCCGTAGAGCTCACGTCCTTTTTCGAATAATGGGGTTTCCGGCGAGTTGAGGTATTTGGGCTCGCCTTTATCGAGTACGCGTCCGCCAAAACCAATAATCTGTCCGCGCCCGTTGCTGATCGGAAACATGATGCGGTCGCGGAAGCGGTCGTAACGTTTACCTTCGTCGTTTTCGATAACCAGCCCTGTTTCCAGTAACGACGGGTGCTGGTAATCGGGTACGGCTTGAGCCAGATTTTGCCAGCCTTCCGGGGCGTAGCCGATGCCGAAGCGTGCCGCGATTTCGCCAGTCAGGCCGCGTTGTTTCAGATACTCGATAGCGCGTGACGAATGTTTGAGCTGCTCGCGGTAGTGGCGCGAGGCGGTTTGCATGACGTCATATAAGTCGGGTGCGGCTTTTGTGCGCTGATCGTCCGTTTCTGCTTCGCGCGGTACGGTCAGGCCGACGCTGCGCGCCAATTCTTCGACAGCATCGACGAAGCCCAGTCCGGCGTGCTCCATGACAAAGCCGATGGCGGTGCCGTGTGCGCCGCAGCCGAAGCAATGGTAGAACTGTTTGCTCTGGCTAACGGTGAACGAGGGGGATTTTTCGTTGTGGAACGGACAGCAGGCGGCGTAATTCGCCCCGGCCTTTTTCAGCGGCACGTAACGCTCGACGACATCTACGATGTCGACGCGATTGAGCAAATCCTGAATGAAACTCTTCGGAATCACCCCAACTCCCGCTGATGCGCGGCGATAGCCGCAAGAAGGTTAAAGGGTATTACGGCGCTGCTTTATTTGGTCAGTTTGGCTTTAACGGCAGCCGATACTTGACCGATATCGGCGCGCCCGGCCAGTTGTGGCTTGAGCAGCGCCATGATCTTGCCCATGTCTTGCGGACCCGCAGCGCCGCTGGCAGCGATTGCGGTGGCAATGGCGGCCTCGATTTCTTCCGCGCTCATTTGTTGCGGCATGTAGGCCTGCAACACGCCGATTTCGAATTTCTCGCCTTCTGCCAGTTCGGTGCGCCCTGCTGCTTCGAATTGCATAATCGAGTCGCGCCGCTGCTTGATCATCTTGTCGATGACGGCAGTAATATCGGCGTCGGTCAGTTCGATGCGCGTATCGACTTCGCGTTGCTTGATGGCGGCTTGCAATAGACGGATGGTGCCCAGCCGTGCGCTATCTTTGGCGCGCATGGCGGTTTTCATGTCTTCGCTGATCTGTTGTTTCAGGCTCATGGCAAAGGTAAACGCCCATTCTTGCGAATGGGCGCGCGATTCATTCGGCTGCGGTGCGGATTAGTACAGCTTCGGCGGCAGAGTTTGGCTGCGCAGACGCTTGTAGTGGCGCTTTACGGCAGCAGCCAGCTTGCGCTTACGTTCTGCGGTGGGCTTTTCGTAGAATTCGCGGGCGCGCAGTTCGGTCAGCAGGCCGGTCTTTTCCACAGAGCGCTTGAAACGGCGCATTGCCACTTCGAACGGTTCGTTTTCTTTCACGCGTACGGTTGTCATGAACTAAACCTTTAAAAAGCAAAAAAATTTCGAGGGACGCGATTCTAGCAAAACTCTCCGGCAGAGACAACCGCGATTTTCGGTCGGGCGGAAGTGGTAAGATGTGCGCCATTATAGAGGTATGCGATTTCATGTCATCTCCCGCTTTCGTTCATCTTCGGCTGCATAGCGAATATTCCATCGTCGACGGTATCGTGCGTATCGGCGAGGCGGTGTCTGCCGCCAAGCAGGATCGGATGCCTGCACTGGCCTTGACCGATCTGTCTAATGTATTTGGTCTGGTTAAGTTCTATAAGGAAGCGCGTGGGGCGGGCATCAAGCCGGTGGTCGGCTGCGATTTGTTTATTAGTAACGAGGCCGACCGCGACAAGCCGTTCAGAGTCTTATTGTTGTGTCAGTCATACGCAGGTTATCTGCGTTTGTGCGAATTGGTAACCCGTGCCTATCTGGAGAATCAGTATCGCGGCAGACCGGAATTGCAAAAAGCATGGTTGCGGGAAGGTACGGACGGCCTAATCGCGTTGTCGGGCGCGCAGCTCGGCGAACCCGGTGCGGCAATGCTGAACGGCAATGCGCAAGATGCGCGTCAGTCGGCTTTGGAGTGGGCCGGCTTATTTCCCGGACGCTACTATCTGGAAATTCAGCGTTGCGGGCAGGCGCGCGAAGAGCAGCATGTGCGCGAAACTGTGAGACTGGCGGCGGAACTGGCTTTGCCGGTCGTAGCCACGCACCCTGTGCAATTCCTGACTATCGACGACTTTAAGGCACACGAAGCGCGCGTCTGTATTGCCGAAGGGTATGTGCTGAACGACAAGCGCCGTGCGCGCGCCTTTACTGCCCAGCAATATTTCAAGACGCAGGCGGAAATGGCAGCATTATTCGCCGACTTGCCCGAGGCATTACAAAACAGTGTCGAGATCGCCAAACGCTGCAACATTACGCTGAAACTGGGCAAGCCGCATTTGCCGGACTTCCCCACGCCGGGCGGAATGTCGCTGGACGATTTTCTGCGTCAGCAATCGGAAGACGGTCTGCGGGAACGGATGTTGCAGTTGTATCCCGACGAGGCTGAGCGTGCGGAAAAAATGCCGCAGTACATCGAGCGGCTGGCTTTCGAGGTGAATACCATTATTCAGATGGGATTCCCCGGCTACTTCCTGATCGTGGCGGACTTTATTCGCTGGGCTAAGCAGAATGGCGTGCCGGTAGGGCCGGGGCGCGGCTCCGGTGCCGGCTCGCTGGTGGCGTATTGCTTGCGGATTACCGATCTCGACCCGCTACGCTACGAATTGCTGTTCGAACGTTTCTTGAATCCTGAGCGGGTATCCATGCCTGACTTCGACGTGGACTTCTGTCAGGACGGACGCGAGCGTGTCATTGACTATGTGAAGCAAAAGTACGGCGCGCAGAGTGTGTCGCAGATTGCCACTTTCGGTACGATGGCATCGAAAGCTGTGATCCGCGACGTGGGTCGCGTGCTGGACTTTCCTTATGGCTTGTGTGACCGCTTGTCCAAGCTGGTGCCGCTGGAGGGCGTAAAACCTGTTTCCCTGAAGAAGGCGCGCGAGCTGGAGCCGGAATTCAATGTGATCGTCAACAGCGAAGAGGGGGTCGACGAGTTGCTGGAGTTGGGCGAGCGTCTGGAAGACTTGACCCGTAACGTCGGCATGCACGCCGGCGGGGTGCTGATCGCTCCGGGTAAATTGACAGATTTTTGTCCGTTGTACTGCACCGAGGGCAGCGACAGCGTCGTGAGTCAGTACGATAAGGATGACGTCGAACAAGTCGGTCTGGTGAAGTTCGACTTTTTGGGCTTGCGCACACTGACCATCATCGACTGGGCGGTGAAATACATCCGTCGGATGCAGGCCGGGCAGGGCGACGAAGCGCCGTTCGATATCGAAACTATCCCGCTTGACGACAAGGCGAGTTACGACCTGTTGAAGAACTGCAACACGACGGCGGTGTTTCAGTTGGAATCGCGCGGTATGAAGGAGCTGATCAAGCGCCTGCAACCGGACACCTTCGAAGATATCGTGGCGCTGGTGGCGCTATACCGGCCCGGTCCGTTGGAATCGGGCATGGTGGAAGACTTTATCAACCGGAAACACGGGCGCGCCAAGGCAGACTATTTCCATCCCGACCTGGAGATTTCTTTGCGGCCGACGTATGGGGTGATCGTGTATCAGGAGCAGGTGATGCAGATTGCCCAGATTATCGGCGGTTATACGCTGGGCGGTGCGGATATGCTGCGCCGGGCGATGGGTAAGAAAAAGCCTGAAGAGATGGCGCAGCACCGCGGCATTTTCGTCGAGGGGGCGGTTAAGCGCGAGGTAGACGAAAAGCTGGCGACCTTGTTGTTCGACCTGATGGAGAAATTTGCCGGGTACGGTTTCAACAAGTCGCACTCGGCAGCGTATGCACTGGTCTCGTATCAGACCGCGTATCTGAAGGCGCACTACCCGGCCGCCTTCATGGCGGCAACCTTGTCTTCCGATATGGATAACACCGACAAGGTGCATACCTTCTATCAGGATACGCTGACTCAGGGCGTGCAGATCCTGCCGCCGGATATTAATAGCTCCGGTTATCGCTTTGCGCCGGTGAGCGAAAAGGTCATGGCCTACGGTCTGGGGGCGGTGAAGGGTACCGGCGAGAATGCGATCAATAATATCGTTGCCGCGCGCGAAGCGGAGGGGCCGTTCCGCGACCTGTTCGATTTCTGCCGCCGGGTGGATAAGCGAGTCGTGAATCGCCGTGCGATCGAAGCGTTGATTCGCAGCGGTGCGTTCGACGGCATCAGCGATCATCGTTTGCAACTGATGGCGACGCTGGATGTGGCGCTGGAGCATGCCGAGCAGCTGGCGCGCGCTGCCAATCAAGTGAGTTTGTTCGACGATGGCGGATCAGATGAGCTGCCGGTGGAAATGGTCGATGTGCCCTATTGGTCGTTGCGCGAGCAGCTGCAAAACGAGAAGCTGGCGTTGGGCTTTTACCTGAGCGGGCACCCGTATCAGGAGTATGCCGAGGAGTTGTCGAATTTCGTTAAAACCCGTTTGGCCGATATTAGTCCGAGCAGCTTGCCGCAACAAGGCAATCACGGGCGGCGCGCCAGTGTGGCAATGGTGCTGGCCGGGATGGTTGCCGGCGTGCGGATTCAGCAAACCCGGCGCGGTCGCATGGCGGTAGTCACGCTGGACGACGGCAGTGCACAGGTGGAAATGACGGTATTTAACGAGGAGTTCGAGCGCAGCCGTCCGTGGATACGCGAGGATGAGTTGTTGGTGGTACGCGGCAAGGTCAGTTTGGACGAATATTCCGGCAATATGCGGGTCAGCGCGGAAGAGTTGTTTGATTTTGCGTCGGCGCGGGCGGCTTTTGCCAAGCGATTGGAGATCGGCGTGGATGCGGCGCAGAAAATCCGTGTTTCTCAGTTGCAGGAACAATTGCTGCCTTACCGCGATGGTCATTGTCCCGTTGTTATTCAGTACAGCAATATGACCGGTCGCGCACAGTTGCGGCTCGGCGAAGAGTGGTCGGTTTCTCTGCCGGAAGCGTTGACGGAGGGATTGAGGGCATTAGGCGCACAAGTGCGTATCGTATATGCCTGACCGGCTGGTAAATGGGATACGCCTGATATAACTAAGCAAATAAGCAAAAAGGGGCGAAAGTGGACGAAGCGTTTCAGGCAGAAAATGCGCGCATCCTGATTGTGGACGACAGTCAGGTGATGCGTCAGATCGTCAAAAAAGCAATCGAAGGGGTTAGCCGGTTACCGATCGATTGCGCAGATTCTCTTGGCGCCTGCCAAGAGTTGCTAGAGGCGTATGCGGATTGTTATGCGGTCGCCGTAGTGGACTTGAGCTTGCCCGATGCGCCGGACGGCGAAGCAGTCGATTCGGTACTTCAGGCCGGTGTTGCAACCATTGTGTTGACGGCCAGTCTCGACCAGCAATTGCATGACCGGATTACAGGCAAGGCAGTCGCCGATTATGTGATTAAACAGTCGCCCGGCGCAATTGAAACTGTACAAAGAGATGTCGCGCGGCTGTTGCGCAACCCTGCACGCAAGGTGCTGCTGGTCGACGATAGTCCGGTCTACCGTTTGTATCTGAAAGCGCAGATGCAGGCACAACGGTTGCAAGTGCTGGAAGCGGCGGATGGCAAAGCGGCGCTGGAAATGATGAGTCAGCCGGATATTGCGCTGGTCATTACCGATTTCAAAATGCCGCAGATGGACGGCGTTGCGCTGACTGCGCGCTTGCGCGCGCAGCATCCTTCATCAAAGCTCGGGGTGATTGGCCTGACCGGTTCCGGCGATGCCTTCGTCGGCGTCCGTTTTCTAAAGGCGGGGGCGAACGATATTGTGCGCAAACCGTTTCAGGCGGAAGAATTTATCGGGCGGGTGAATAACTGCCTCGATCATCTGGATGATATTCAGACTATTCAGGATCAGGCGAACCGCGATTATCTGACTAAGCTGCACAACCGCCGTTACTTTTTCGAAATGGCGGGGCCTTTGTTCGGTAGCGCGAAGAGGGGACATATCAAGCTGTCTGCCGCGATGGTGGACATCGATTTTTTCAAACGTATCAACGATACCTACGGTCACGATGTCGGCGATTCGGCGATTGTGGCGGTGGCTGGAACGCTGTCCGGTTTTTTTCGTAACACCGACATCGTCGCCCGCATGGGCGGGGAAGAGTTTTGCGTGCTGGCGGTGAATGCCGAAGCCCCGCAGGCAGTCTTCGAGCGCCTGCGGCAGCGTATCGAGGCGATCGAAATTCCGCTCGACTCTGGCGAAGTGCTGCGCCTGACGGTGAGTATCGGTGTCAGTTCGGCGCTCGGCGAATCGCTGGAAGCCATGCTGAGCGCGGCCGACCAGGCACTGTATGCGGCCAAGCAAAGCGGCCGCAACCGGGTTGTGCAGGAAGGCTGAGCGGCGCTTATTTGACCCGCATGCCCGGCTGCGCGCCGCTGTCCGGCGAAAGAATGAACGGCCCTCCGCGTTCGTCGCTGGCGGCGAGTACCATCCCTTCCGATAAGCCGAATTTCATTTTGCGCGGCGCAAGATTGGCAACCATCACAGTCAGACGGCCGACCAGTGTTTCCGGCGCATAGGCCGATTTAATTCCCGCGAAGACATTGCGCGGCTTCTCTTCACCGATGTCCAGCGTCAGGCGCAGCAGTTTCTCCGCGCCTTCCACGTGTTCGGCGTTGACGATTTTGGCAATGCGCAAATCCACCTTGGCGAAGTCGTCGATAGCGATAAACGGCTCGAACTCCTTCTCGGCCTCGGCAACTTCCTTCTTCGCGGCCTGCTGCTGGTGCGCGGCATGGCGCTGTTCTGAATGGGTTTGCGCAGCCGGTTGCAGGCTTTCTTTGTTGGCGGCCAGCATGGCATCGATCAGCTTGGAATCGAGTCGGGCGGCCAGATGCTGGTACGGGTTGACACGGACTGGCAACGCGGACAGGTCGCTCCACGCGAAATCGCGATCCATGCCGAACAGTTCGCGCGCAACGCGGCTGCCGAGTTGCGGCATGACTGGGGTCAGCAAAATCGTCAGCAGTCTGAAACCATACAGGCAGTTGCTGCATACGCTTTGCAGTTCGGCACGTTTGCTTTCGTCTTTCGCCAGTATCCACGGCTGTTGCTGGTCGAAATATTCGTTGATGCCGTCGGCAATTTTCATGATTTGCCGCAGCGCGTCGGCGTAGTTGCGGTTCTCATATGCCTCGGCAATGGTCTGTGCGCTGCCGCGTGCACCATCCAAATCGAAGCTGCCGGGCGTGGCTTGCAACTGGCCGTCGAAGAATTTGGTAATGAAGTTGGCCGAGCGGCTGGCGATATTGACGAATTTCCCGACGATGTCGCTGTTCACTTTGGCGACGAAATCGCTCAAACTTAAATCGATATCTTCAATGCTGCCGTTCAGCTTCGAAGCATAGTAATAGCGCAGGTACTCGGTGTTTTTAACGTGTTCCGCATAGCTGCGCGCGGTGATGAAGGTGCCGCGCGATTTGGACATCTTCTCGCCGTTTACGGTCAGGAAACCATGTGCGCACAGTTTGGTGGGCGTACGGAATCCGGCGTGTTGCAGCATGGCCGGCCAGAATAAAGCATGGAAATACAGGATGTCTTTGCCGATGAAGTGATACAGCTCGGCATCCGAGCCGGGTTTCCAGTAGGCGTCGAAATCGATGCCGGTTTTGTTGCATAGCGCCTGGAAGCTGCCCATATAGCCGACCGGCGCGTCCAGCCAGACGTAGAAATATTTGCCCGGTGCATCGGGAATCTCAAAGCCGAAATACGGTGCGTCGCGCGAAATGTCCCAATCGGTCAGCTTGTTTTCGCCTTCAATGCCCAGCCATTCCTGCATTTTGTTGGACGATTCGGCTTGTAGCGCACCGCCGGTCGTCCATTCACGCAGGAAGCTTTGGCAGCGCGGATCGGACAATTTAAAAAAGAAATGCTCCGACTGCTTCAGTACCGGCGCTGCGCCGGAAACCGCCGAATAAGGGTTCTTCAGTTCGGTTGGGGCATAGGCCGCGCCGCAGGCTTCGCAGTTGTCGCCGTATTGATCTTTGGCGCTACATTTCGGGCATTCGCCTTTAATGAAGCGATCCGGCAGGAACATGTTTTTGACCGGATCGTAGAATTGCTCGATGGCGCGGGTTTCGATCAGGCCGGAGGCTTTCAGTTTGCGGTAGATAGCGTAAGCGAATTCGCGGGTTTCGTTTGAATTGGTTGAGCCGTAATGGTCGAAGCCGATGTGGAATGCCTGAAAGTCGTCATAGTGTTCTTGCCAGACGCGGGCGATCAATTGTTCCGGGGTTAGCCTTTCTTTTTCGGCGCGCAGCATGATCGGGGTGCCGTGGGTGTCGTCGGCGCAGACGTAATGGCAGCTATGCCCCTGCATTTTTTGGAAGCGCACCCAGATATCGGTCTGAATATATTCGACCAGATGGCCCAGATGGATGCTGCCGTTGGCATAAGGCAGCGCGGAGGTCACGAGAATTTTGCGCGTCATGGCAGTAGATATAAATCCGAAAGATAGACCGATTGTAGCAAAATCGATGCGCCGGCGCGGAATTTGGGTAAAATCAGCGGTTCGTGAGTAGTCACTATTTCCTTGAGGGACATATGGGTTTTGCTGAAATCGATGTGCAGAATGCACTGAAACAACTGGTCGATCCGAACACAAAGAAAGATTTTGTGAGCGGCAAGTCGGTGAAGAACATCAAAATCGCGGGCAATGACGTGACGCTCGATATTATGCTCGGTTACCCGGCGAAAAGCGTTTGGGGTGAAATCCAGGCGTTGGTGGAAGGGCATTTGCGCGCTACGCTGCCGGGTATAGGCAAAGTCGAGGCCAACGTAACCAGCAAAGTGGTGCCGCATGCGGTGCAGCGCGGCGTAAAGCTGGTGGACGGTGTGAAGAATATTATTGCGGTCGCCAGCGGCAAGGGCGGGGTCGGCAAATCGACTACCGCGGTGAATTTGGCGCTGGCACTGGCCGCCGAGGGCGCGCGTGTCGGGATGCTGGATGCGGATATCTACGGCCCTTCGCAGCCGATGATGTTGGGTATTACCGGACGACCGATGTCGCGCGATGGGCAATCGATTGAGCCAATGGAAGGACATGGCATTCAGGCGATGTCGATGGGCTTCATGATCGAAACCGACGATGCGCCGATGATCTGGCGCGGGCCGATGGCGACGCAGGCGTTGGATCAGTTGTTGCGCCAAACCCGCTGGGACAACCTCGACTATCTGGTGATCGATCTGCCGCCGGGAACCGGCGATATTCAGTTGACGCTGGCACAGAAGATTCCGGTCACCGGGGCGGTGATTGTCACCACGCCGCAGGATATTGCGTTGCTGGATGCCAAGAAGGGATTGAAGATGTTCGAGAAGGTGGACATTAAAATTCTCGGCATCGTGGAAAATATGAGCACGCACATTTGCTCGAATTGCGGCCATGAAGAGCATATCTTCGGTGCGGGCGGCGGCGAAAAAATGTGCGCCGAATACGGGGTGGAGTTCTTGGGCGGTCTGCCGCTCGATTTGCATATCCGCGAACAGGCCGATTCCGGCAACCCGACCGTGGTGGCCGAGCCCGACGGCAAAATCGCCAAGGTGTACAAGCAGATCGCGCGCCGCATTGCGGTGAAGGTGGCGGAAATGGCGCAGGATCACAGTGCCGTGTTCCCCAAGATCGTGGTGCAAAATACTTAAAACAGGATAAGGCGATGAGCATCAAGTCTGACAAGTGGATACGCCGTATGGCGGAGCAGCACGGCATGATCGAACCGTTCGAGCCGAATCAGGTGAAAGAGGTGAACGGGCAGAAGATTGTGTCCTACGGCACCTCTAGCTACGGCTACGATATTCGCTGCTCGAACGAATTCAAACTGTTCACCAACCTGAATAGTACAATCGTCGATCCGAAAAATTTCGATCCGAATTCGTTCGTGAAAGTGCAGGGCGATTACTGCATCATTCCGCCGAACTCGTTTGCTTTGGCGCGCACGGTGGAGTATTTCCGCATTCCGCGCAGTGTGCTGACCATTTGCTTGGGTAAAAGCACCTATGCGCGTTGCGGGATCATCGTCAACGTTACCCCGTTTGAGCCGGAGTGGGAGGGTTATGTGACCTTGGAGTTTTCCAACACCACACCGTTACCCGCCAAAATTTACGCCAATGAGGGCGTAGCGCAGGTGCTGTTTTTCGAAAGCGACGAAGAGTGCGAGGTGTCGTACAAGGATCGCGGCGGCAAATATCAGGGTCAGGTCGGTGTGACGCTGCCGAAAATCTGATGGCGCAAGACATCGATAAAATCGTCTGGTGCGGCCCGAAGGGCGACGTGATTGCCTGCGTCGAGAAAAACAAGGTGCTGCGCGAGAATCTCGAAGAAATTCGTCAAGTCTGTCAGGACGCGCTGGAAGACGCCGTCCTGATGGGGTGCGACGAGCAGCAGTTTCGTGCGGTGCTGGCCGAGTTGATTGCGAGTTTGGAAAACTCCTATTCTGCACGTTAGATTATTGCGTTGTCCGGAGTGAGCGGAAAAACGCGATAGTCGGTTATTTTTTCTTCCCTTTTTTGCAAAATCTGCGACAATCCGCGCCTGTTTAACTTGAGGCTGTTTCCCCCGCCGGGAGAAAACTATGAAATTCCGCTTTCCTATCGTCATTATCGATGAGGACTTCCGCTCTGAAAATGCGAGCGGGCTGGGTATTCGCGCGCTGGCATCGGCGATCGAGTCCGAAGGCATGGAGGTGCTCGGCGTAACGAGTTACGGCGATCTGACTTCGTTTGCGCAGCAGCAAAGCCGGGCATCGGCATTTGTGCTGTCCATCGACGACGAGGAATTCGGCGGCGGCAGTATGGAAGAAACGGAATCGGCATTGCGCGGGTTGCGCGCATTCGTCGAAGAAATTCGTTTCCGTAATGCGGATATTCCGATTTACCTGTATGGCGAAACCCGCACTTCGCGTCATATTCCGAACGATATTCTGCGCGAACTGCACGGCTTTATTCATATGCATGAAGATACGCCGGAGTTCGTGGCGCGTCACATTATCCGCGAAGCGCGTTCCTATCTGGACTCGATTCTGCCGCCCTTCTTCCGGGCGCTGACGCACTATGCGCAAGACGGCTCCTATTCGTGGCATTGTCCGGGGCACTCCGGCGGGGTGGCGTTTCTGAAGAGTCCGATCGGGCAGATGTTCCACCAGTTTTTCGGGGAAAACATGCTGCGCGCCGACGTCTGCAACGCGGTGGAAGAGTTGGGGCAATTGCTCGATCATACCGGGCCGGTGGCGGCGTCCGAGCGCAATGCGGCGCGCATTTTTAATGCCGATCACTTGTTCTTTGTCACCAACGGAACCTCGACTTCGAACAAGATCGTGTGGCACTCCACCGTTGCCCCCGACGACATCGTGCTGGTGGACCGCAACTGCCATAAATCCAATTTGCATGCGATTATGATGACCGGCGCAGTGCCGGTGTTCTTGACGCCGACCCGCAATCACTACGGCATCATCGGGCCGATTCCGAAAGAAGAATTCAGCCCGGAAAATATTCAGCGCAAAATTGACGCCAATCCGTTTATCAAAAATAAGAAGCAAAAGCCGCGCATTCTGACGATCACGCAAAGCACCTACGACGGGGTGGTGTACAACGTGGAAACACTGAAAGAAATGCTGGACGGGCATGTCGATACACTGCATTTCGACGAGGCTTGGTTGCCGCATGCGGCTTTCCATGATTTCTACAAGGATATGCATGCAATCGGCAAGGAGCGTCCGCGCGCCAATCAGTCGATGATTTTTTCGACCCAGTCGACTCACAAGTTGTTGGCGGGTCTAAGCCAAGCCTCGCAGATTCTGGTGCAAGAGTCGGAAACCCGCAAGCTGAACCATCATGTGTTTAACGAGGCCTACCTGATGCATACCTCGACCAGTCCGCAGTACGCGATTATTGCGTCCTGCGACGTGGCATCCGCGATGATGGAGCCACCGGGCGGTACCGCGCTGGTGGAGGAAAGTATTGCCGAGGCGCTCGATTTTCGTCGCGCGATGCGCAAGGTGGACGAAGAGTTCGGTGCCGACTGGTGGTTTAAAGTGTGGGGGCCGGAAGAGATCGCGGAAGAGGGAATCGGTTCGCGCGAAGACTGGATTCTGCATCCGGAAGACCGCTGGCACGGCTTCGGCAAGCTGGAAAGCGGTTTCAACATGCTCGATCCGATCAAGGCGACTATCATTACGCCGGGGTTGGACGTGGACGGCGATTTCGCCGACAGCGGCATCCCGGCTTCGATGGTGACCAAGTATCTGGCCGAGCACGGGGTGATTGTGGAGAAGTGCGGGCTGTATTCCTTCTTCATTATGTTCACCATCGGGATTACCAAGGGGCGCTGGAATACCTTGCTGACCGCTTTGCAGCAATTCAAGGACGACTACGACAAAAACCAGCCGATCTGGCGGATTTTGCCGGAATTCGCGGCGGCGCATCCGGTCTATGAGCGGATGGGATTGCGCGACCTGTGTCAGCAGATTCACGACATGTACCGCAATAACAATGTGGCGCGCATGACTACGGAAATGTATTTGTCCGACATGCAGCCGGCGATGAAGCCGTCCGATGCGTTTGCCAGAATGGCGCACGACGAGATCGACCGTGTGGAAATCGACGATCTGGAAGGGCGGGTAACCGCAGTACTGTTGACGCCCTATCCGCCGGGTATTCCGCTGCTGATCCCGGGCGAGCGTTTCAATAAGACGATTGTCGATTACCTGAAGTTCGCGCGCGATTTCAATCAGAAATTCCCCGGCTTCGAGACCGATATTCACGGGCTGGTGGTCGAGAAAGAGGATGGTGTGCGTAAGTATTTCGTCGACTGCGTGCGCCAAGTATAGGATTTTTTTGCGGTGGGCGGAATTTTGTTTGGAGAAATCGTTTGACACGCGGTTGAACTCCGGCGTAAAATTCGCGCCCTTCGAAGTTCTACAAATTTTTTGTTTTAGGAAATGCTATGAAAACATTTTCCGCTAAGCCCCAGGAAGTCCAGCACGACTGGTATCTGGTGGACGCCAAGGATGCAGTGCTGGGCCGTTTGGCCAGCCAGATTGCTGCGCGTTTGCGCGGCAAGCACAAGGCGATTTATACGCCTCACGTCGATACCGGTGACTTCATTGTTGTGGTGAACGCAGATCAGCTGCGCGTGACCGGCAACAAGGCACAGGACAAGAAGTATTATCGCCACAGCGGTTATCCCGGCGGTATCTACGAAACCAATTTCACCAAGCTGCAACAGCGCTATCCGGAACGCGTTCTGCAAAATGCCGTTAAGGGCATGCTGCCGAAGGGTCCGCTGGGCTATGCGATGCTGCGCAAATTGAAGGTGTACGGCGGTGCAAAGCATCCGCATGCCGCGCAGCAACCGAAACCCATTGATCTGTTGAAGGCCTAATCATGAGCGTGACTTACAACTACGGCACAGGCCGTCGCAAGAGCGCTGTGGCGCGCGTGTTCATCAAGCCCGGCAAGGGCAATATCGTGGTGAACGACAAGCCCGTGGACGTGTTTTTCTCCCGTGAAACCGGCCGCATGATCGTGCGTCAGCCGCTGGAACTGGTAGAGCTGGCCGACAAATTCGACATCATGGTGAACGTGACTGGTGGCGGCGAATCCGGTCAAGCCGGTGCAGTGCGCCATGGCATCACCCGTGCGCTGATCGACTACGACGCTTCCCTGAAGCCCGTGTTGAGCAAGGCCGGTCTGGTGACCCGCGATGCACGTGAAGTGGAACGTAAGAAGGTCGGTCTGCGCAAGGCGCGCCGTCGTAAGCAATTCTCCAAGCGTTAATACGCTACGGAAATTGGAAAAAGCCGCCTTTGGGCGGCTTTTTCATTTAAGATGCGTCCACTGTTGAGTAGAGCAAGAGAAGGAGTCAGCGTGATTAAGGTCGGGATTGTCGGCGGGACGGGTTATACCGGAGTGGAGTTACTGCGCTTGCTGGCACAGCATCCGCAAGTGGAGTTGAAGGCAATTACTTCGCGTGCCGATGCGGGTATGCCGGTTAGCCAGATGTTCTCTAGTTTACGTGGTTATGTCGATTTGGCTTTTACTCACCCGGATGAGGCGCAACTCGATCAGTGCGATTTGGTGTTTTTTGCGACCCCAAACGGGATTGCGATGCAGCAGACTCGGGCGTTGCTGGATGCGGGTGTGAAGGTGATCGATCTGGCTGCTGACTTCCGGATCAAGGACATCGGCGTCTGGGAGAAGTGGTATGGCATGACCCATGCGTGCCCCGATTTAGTGGCGGAAGCGGTCTACGGTCTGCCGGAAGTGAACCGGGAGAAGATACGCAATGCGCGGCTGGTGGCGAATCCCGGCTGTTATCCGACAGCGGTGCAACTGGGTTTTATTCCGCTGATCGAGGCGGGGCTGATTGATACCGCCGGCTTGATTGCCGATGCCAAATCCGGCGTGTCCGGTGCGGGGCGTAAAGCCGAGGTCGGGATTCTATTTTCCGAAGCCTCGGATAACTTTAAGGCTTACGGCGTACCGGGACATCGCCACTTGCCGGAGATTCGTCAGGGCTTGGGTAATGTTGCGCAGCAGGAGGTGGGGCTGACCTTCGTGCCGCACCTGACGCCAATGATTCGCGGCATTCACGCAACTTTGTACGGTCGCCTGAAGGCCGAGGCCGATTTGCAGGCACTGTTCGAGCAACGTTATGCCGGCGAGGCGTTCGTCGACGTGCTGCCGGCCGGCAGTCATCCCGAAACGCGTTCGGTGCGCAGCTCGAACCGCTGCCGGATTGCCGTACATCGTCCGCAGGGTGGCGATACAGTGGTGGTGTTGTCGGTGATCGACAATCTGGTGAAGGGCGCAGCCGGGCAAGCCGTACAAAATATGAACATCATGTTCGGCTTGCCGGAATCGCAAGGCTTGAATGGAGTACCCATTTTGCCGTAGGGGTTGCATGCGGTAACGACCCTAATATAATGCCGGTATACTTTGATAATTTGGAGCGCAAGATGAACGCAGTAACAGAAATGACCGATCCGCTGATCTTTACCGACAGTGCGGCGAATAAGGTGAAGCAATTGATCGACGAAGAAGGCAATGCCGATCTGAAGTTGCGCGTTTTCGTAACCGGCGGCGGCTGCTCCGGTTTTCAGTACGGTTTTACTTTCGACGAAGTGGCCAACGAAGACGATACCGTGATGACCAAAAATGGCGTGCAATTGTTGATCGATCCGATGAGCTTCCAGTACTTGGTGGGCGCGGAAATCGACTATCAGGAAGGATTGGAAGGGGCGCAGTTCGTGATTAAAAATCCGAATGCCACGACCACTTGCGGGTGCGGTTCTTCGTTCTCGGCATAACAGGCGATTGTGCTCAGGAAAAACGGGAGGGTTTACCCCTCCCGTTTGCTTTTATGCAGGGTAAATTGCGCCGAGAACGCAGGGGTGCTTTGCTCCGGTGACGGCAGGCAGATTGGCAGGGTGTCCCTCGAGCGCCTGCTGGGCAAGCCAAGCGAAGGCTACCGCTTCCATCCAGTCCGTTCCGATGCCGAGCGCGTCGCTCATTTGCAGGCGGCAGCCCGGCAAGTCGCGGCTCAGATGGTCGACCAGCGCACGGTTGTGTGCGCCGCCGCCGCACAGATAAACCTCATTCGCGCCGGGGCAATGGCGCCGAATAGCATCGGCAATGCTGTGTCCGGTTAGCGCCAGTAGTGTGGCCTGTACATCGGCAGGGGCTTCGCTGCCGTTCAGATGGCGCAGCAACCAATCCATGTTGAATAAGTCGCGTCCGCTGCTCTTAGGGGGCGGGGCGGAAAAGAATGGCTCAGACAGCATGGCATCCAGCAATGCAGGGAGGATGCTGCCGCTGGCGGCCCATGCGCCGTCGCGGTCGTAAGTCTGATTCCGGTGGCGCGCAATCCAGGCATCCATGAGCAGGTTGCCAGGGCCGCAGTCGAAACCGGTGGTAGGTCCATCCGGCGGCAGGTCGGTCAAGTTGCTGATGCCGCCAATGTTCAGAATCACCCGATGAAGGCCGGAATGGCGCAGCACGCGATCATGGAAGGCTGGAACCAGCGGTGCACCTTGTCCTCCGGCTGCGATGTCCCGGCTGCGGAAATCTTGCACTACTGTAATGCCGGTCAGTTCCGCCAGCAATGCGCCATTGCCGATTTGTAGGGTATAGCCGGCTTCAGGCCGGTGGCGCACGGTTTGACCGTGATTGCCGATGGCGCGGATCTGTCGGGCGGAAATTTGCGCCTTATCGAGCAGAGCATGTACGGCTGTGGCGTAGTGGTGGGCTAGTTCATTGGCCAGTAGTTGGCTGCGGTGCAGTTCGTTTTCGCCGGGGCTGTGCAAATCAAGGAGCGCAACCCGTAGTGCATCCGGATAGGGTTGGTAGAAACTGGCGAGCTGGATGGGTAAATCATGCGAAAGATCTACCAAGACGGTATCGATGCCGTCTAAGCTGGTGCCGGACATGATGCCGACGTACAGCGCCCGGCTCACGGGATTAATCGAGGCTGGAGTAATTGGTATTACGCACCAAACTCAGGCGTGCGTTCAGATTGGCAGCGGCAGCGTCGAAAGCGGCCTTTTGCGCAGCGGTAATCGGTGCCGCATCCGGCAATGCGACGCGCAGCGGGTCGCGGTGCTCGCCGTTAATCTTGAATTCGTAGTGCAGATGCGGCCCGGTCGCCAAGCCGGTCATGCCGACGAAGCCGATGGTTTCGCCTTGCAGTACGCGTTGCCCTTGACGCAGGCCGGGTGCGAAGCGTGACAGGTGACCGTAGACAGTGCTGCGTCCGCCTGCGTGGTTAATGACTACGACATTGCCGTACCCGCGCTGGACGCCAGCCAGTGCCACCACACCGTCGCCGGTGACGCGTACTTTGGTGCCGATCGCGGCTGCATAATCGACGCCCTTATGGGCGCGGATGGTGTTCAGTACAGGGTGGAGTCGGCCAGACGAAAAACCGGAGCTGATGCGGGAAAATTCCAGCGGTGAGCGCAGGAACGATTTGCGCAGGCTCTTGCCTTCCGGAGTGTAATAGCCGCCTCGACCGTTATCGGGCTGAAAATATACCGCACGGAAGCTACGTCCCTGATTGACGAATTCTGCCGCCAGCGTGCGACCGGCGCGAACCGGCTCGCCGTTGCTGTATGTGACTTCGTAAACCACGGTAAATTTATCCCCTTTGCGCAGGTCGCGGTGAAAGTCGATATCGCCGCCGAAAATGTCGGCCATCTGATTGGCTGCGGCTTCCGGCAGGCCGGCTGCATCGGTGGCGGCGAACAGTGAGCTTTCAATGACACCGGTACGCATGAAAATGCGCTGTTCCAGCTGCGCGGGCAGGCTGGTGACTTTAAAACCACTGTCTTTTTTCTCGATTACGGTTTGCGTACCGTTGCGCGTCGTAAAGCGCAACGCCAGCAGGCTGCCATCCTCTCCAGTTTCAGCTTGCAGTGCAACGCCGGGGCCGAGCTGGCGGAAAGCGGCGGCCTGGGGGCTGTTGCGCAGAAAATCGCTGGCGCTTTCGTCTTCCACATTCAGTCGGCGCAATAGTTCGGCAACGGTATCGCCGCGACGCGTGGTTTCGCTGCGCCAGAAAGTAGTGGGTTGGGTTTGTGTGGCAATGCGCGGGAGCGCGATTTCTTCCACGACGGTTTTGCCGCCGGCCGGGTCGAGCTGGCTTTGCGGAATGATACCGAATGCAGTGACGACACCCAGCAAAGGCAGGCTGGAAACGGCAACCAGCCAGCGCAGTTTGCGCTTGTGTTCGTGCGTCAGGGCATTTGGGCTCAACATTCCATTGCCTCCCGGTTGAAATGGAAAGACCCTTTTAAAGGGTCATGAATGTTGCACTATACCAGAAAAGTTCGGGAGGACAAACCTGCGAGGTCGGTCGCCGCCGTCAGGGCAGGCGGATGCGGAACACGGCACCATTGTCGTTGGCGAGCTCGATGTCGCCGCAGCGGTTTTCCAGCGTGTGTAAGGCTGCGATCCTGCGGGCGAGAAATAAGCCTAGGCCGGTTCCGCGCTGGCTTACGGGCGCGAGATCGTCCGCGCCGGATTGCAGTAGCGACGCAGGATAGCCGGGGCCGTCGTCGCGGATTTCGAAAACCAGCCAGCCGTCATTGCTGCGGGCAGATAAATGCACGGTGGAGCGTGCATGGCTACAGGCGTTGTGGATGGCGTTCGCTAGCGCCAGATGCGTCAGCGCGGTGTCGTAAAACCAGAACGGGGGGGCATCCAGCGTGTCGAGTTTCAGTTCCAGACCGGGGAAGAGTTCGCGGTATTCGGCGGCCATTTCTTGCAGCAGATCTTCCGGGATCGAGGAGTCGACATTCGCGGAAAGCTGCCCGGATGATTGACGGGCGAACAGCAACAATTCGGTTAGCCGGGCGGCGGCTTTCATGATGAGCGCTTTTTCTTGTTTGGCATCGCCGCGCCGGTCGAGTCTCAGCGCCAGTTCGGTCAGTTGGTTCTTGATGTCGTGAATGACGCCTGCAAAAAAATATTCCATGGCTCTCTTTTAGGCTGTTTAGCGTTTGAGTTGCTTCAGCATGGCATCGATTTGTTCCAGCTTCGGGAAGCTCGGCGCCTGACTGATGAGTAGCTGACGGTAATGCAGGCAGCGCTTGGCTTTCTCCGCATCGTAGCCGTTCTTCGCCAGATCGATGGCATAAGCCAGTGCGGCATTGCCGACGATTTGCAAGTTGTTGGGCAGGCGATCGGCTGCGTTGGAAAGCAGATCGATTGCTTCCTTGAGCTGGCCGGCCTCGGCCTTTTTCACCCCTTCATTGTTCAGGTGAATGACTTCTTGTACGTTTGCTTTAATGATGGCCGCAGCTTCATCCGGATTTTTCCCGGATGCAGCAAGGGCTTTGTGTACTTTATCCAGAATATGCGGATTATCCGGATTGTTTTGTACGACATGCTTCAGCAAATCGTGTGCGGCATCGGTTTTGCCTGCGGCGAAGCAGGCGTTGGCCAGTGCGGTGGCAGCATCCGGCGAGAGGCCTTTTTGCCCGGCGGCAAGCGCCTCTTCCAAAGCGGCTTGCGCTTTGTCGGGGTTGCCCATGGTCTGGTGCGTCAGGCACTCGCTGGCGGCCAGAATGGCTTTGCTGGAATCGTCGCGCATGCTGACTTTGGCATCTTTGATGACCTCCAGCGCTTTGTCGCTTTTGCCGAGTTTGTTTAATGCGTGGGAGAGCGTGGCGTAATCGTTGGCTTCGCGCACCGGCGAGTATTTGTGTTTTTGCAGGGCTTCCGACATCACGGCTTCGGCCAATTCGTGCTTGCCGACGGTGGCGGCGAGCGCACTGACTTCGCGGACGCGCTTCATGGTGCCCGGGCTGATGGCGCGCGCGCGCTCCAGCGCTTCCAATGCATCGTGATGCTGGCCTTTGTCAGTGAGCAGTTTTCCGAGATAGTCATAGGCGGCCATGAATTGGGGCGATTCTTCGATCAACTCCTGCACCATTTTCAGGGCTTCGTCTTTTTTGCCGAGTGCTTCGCTGGCTCTGGCGAAGCCGAGTTTCGCCCATACGATAGGACGTAAGGCTAGCACGCCTTGATACAGCGCCAGGGCATCTTGCGCGCGACCGGTTTTGAGCAGGGTTGCGGCCTTGATTTTGTAAGCGTCGATCAGGTATTTGTCTTTTGCCGCAATGATGCGGTCACATTCGGCGATAACTTTATTCCAGTTTTTCTCGTCGCTGGCTTTGTCCACCGGCTTGAAGCGGTCTTGCCGGTCGAGCAGTTTCTCCATGCGGACGATGAAGCGTTCGGCTGTGAAAGGTTTCAGCAAATAATCGTCCGGCGCGCATTCCGAGGCTGTGACGACTTTTTCATAGGATTGTTCGGCGGTGACCATGATGAACAGCGTATTGCGGCTGATGAGGTCGCGGGTGCGCAGATATTCGAGGAACTGCTGGCCGTCTGTGCCTTCGCCCAGATAGTAATCGCACAAAATGATGTCGTATTTTTCTTCTGCGAATTTTGCCAGGGCTTGCTGGATGCTGGAGACCAGATGCAGCTTCCTGAAGCCGCAGTTGGTCAGCGTCATTTGCATTTGGGTGCGCATGCCGCCCAAATCGTCGATAACCAGTATCTTTCTTTCCTCGAATCTTTCCAGAACCGCCATTGCTTCTTCCCTGAGCGCGCCGCTAATTTTTCGGCGCATCGAAATAATATAACAGCGAGATTATTCGTTACTCCGGCGGGTAGATCAACTGGTTTATGAATGTTTTTAACCGGTTGCGTTTGCTAAATCGCTCGATTTCTTAGGTTGGTGGCACAACAACTGATAAAATCGCAGCAATAATCGACGTAATTATCCTGAAGTACACTTTTGAACATGAATATGCAAGCAACCCTGGAGTTAATTAAACGAGGCAGCGACGAGTTGCTGTTGGAAGCCGAGCTGAAACAGAAATTGGAGCAAGGTCGTCCGTTGCGCATTAAGGCCGGCTTCGACCCGACTGCGCCCGATTTGCACTTGGGGCATACGGTGCTGTTGAATAAGCTGCGCCAATTGCAGGATTTGGGGCACCATGCGCTGTTCCTGATCGGCGATTTTACCGGCATGATCGGGGATCCGACCGGCAAGAATGCAACCCGCCCGCCGCTGTCGCGCGAACAGGTCATTGCCAATGCGCAGAGTTATCGCGATCAGGTGTTCAAAGTGCTCGATCCGTCGCGAACTGAGATTGTGTTCAACTCGACCTGGATGGATCAGTTCAGCGCAGTCGATTTGATTCGTCTGGCAGCGACGCATACCGTCGCCCGTATGCTGGAACGCGATGATTTTTCCAAGCGGTATAAGGGAAATCAGCCAATCGCAATCCACGAATTTATTTACCCCTTGGTGCAGGGCTACGATTCGGTGGCGCTGAAGGCGGATATGGAACTGGGCGGTACCGATCAGAAATTCAATTTGCTGATGGGGCGCGAATTGCAAAAGCATTATGGGCAACCGGCGCAATGCATTTTGACCATGCCGCTGCTGGAAGGCTTGGACGGCGTCAATAAGATGTCGAAATCGCTCGGCAATTATGTGGGTATTACCGATGCGCCGTCGGATATGTTCGGTAAGCTGATGTCGATTTCCGACGATCTGATGTGGCGCTATCTCGAATTGCTCTCGTTCGAAAGTCTGGCGACCATTGCGGAATGGCGCGAAGAGGTGGCTCAAGGTCGTAATCCGCGCGATATTAAGGTGCTGTTCGCGCAGGAAATCGTCACGCGCTTTCATTCGCGGCAAGCAGCGGAGCAGGCTTTAGCGGAATTCGAGGCGCGACACAAGCGCGGCGAAATACCCGACGATCTGCCTTGCGAAGAAGTTCAGACGGCGGGCGCAGGCATTAATGTCTGCGCGTTGCTGGCGGACACCGGTTTGGCCGGTTCACGCGGCGAAGCGCGCCGTCTGATCGCGGGCGGCGGTGTGCGGGTGAATGGCGAAAAAGTGGCAAACCATGATGTGGCGCTCTGCGCAGGCGAAGAATATATCGTGCAGGTCGGCAAGCGGCATTTCCGCCGAATTGTGCTGAAATAGTGCAAAAAAATTCAATACAGTTAATGGGTTGCGTGATTCGAGGTGTGTTGTCACGCCCTAAATGGAAGGCGGCCATTTCTTCCACTTGTTTATCCGGTTTATAGTAAGATGCTTTTGTTAAGGTCTGCGATCGGATCATGCGCCTGAAAAAGTAAGAATAATAACGATCGGTATTAGAGAGAGGAGATGGGAAATGTTTTTCTCGAATAAACAGGAGCTGGAAGATTTAAAGCGCAAGTTGCGGGAAACCGAAAGCCGGTTGGACGAGAAAGAGCGTCAACTCGAAGCAGCGCAGAGAGAGGTCGCCTCGCAACAAAGCCGGTGCGCTATGCTTGAAATCGAATACCGCTGCCTGAAAGGGGTAATCGAAAACTTCCAGAGTTTTAGTCGTTCTTTGTTCGATGTGCAAGGCAGTCTCGTTACGTTGGCGAAGAACATGCAGCATGAGAAGCAAAACGCTGTGGCAGCGCAAGGCGTTTCACTGAACAGTAGCCATGCGGTGCAGCAAATCTCCGAGAATTTGGCACATCTTGCCTCCGCTTCCGAAAAAACCGCCGACCAGGTCGGTATGCTCGACAGCAGTTCCAATGCGATTATCGGGGTGGTAGCGCTTATCAAAGAAATCGCCGACCAAACGAATTTGTTGGCGCTAAATGCCTCTATCGAGGCCGCGCGCGCGGGCGAACAAGGACGCGGATTTGCAGTGGTGGCGGACGAGGTGCGCAAACTGGCCGACCGCACCATGCAAGCGACCAACGAAATTTCCACGCTTGTGGAAACCATCCGCGTCAATACGCGGGACAGCAAAGAGCAAATGGGACATTTGTCCGACCGGTCGCGTACCTTTAGCGAGGAAGGACAGCAAGCCACGCGGACGATGCTTGAATTGCTCGACCTGTCGGGCAACATGGAAAAGGTGATCGCGGCCTCCGCCTTGCGCGGTTTCTGCGAATTGGCGAAGGTCGACCATTTGATTTACAAATTCGAAGTTTACCGCGTGCTGCTCGGATTGTCGGAGAAGTCGGTCAACGATTTTGCCTCCCATACCGGTTGCCGTCTTGGTAAATGGTACTACGAAGGCGACGGGCGCGACTGCTTCTCCCGTTTGCCCGGCTACCGCGAAATCGAGGAGCCGCACAAGCGGGTGCATGATAGCGCCTTGTCTGCCTTGCACGCCT
The DNA here is from genome assembly GCA_040757065.1 of Pseudomonadota bacterium. Taxonomy (GTDB): domain Bacteria; phylum Pseudomonadota; class Gammaproteobacteria; order Burkholderiales; family Gallionellaceae; genus JBFLXR01. Next base: position 80,940 of record JBFLXR010000009.1, on the reverse strand, counting down.
GCGCTAACAAAGACAGCGATAGAATGCTGCGCGAGATTTCCGCCATGGAGGCGGCCAGTCTGGAGGTGTTGGCCAACCTCGAATTGATGGCTGCTACAGGCGACAGAGACCCGAGCATTTTGTGCGTTGCCACGCATTGAGTGATTAACTGCCCGACGGAGTCGGCCCCAGTTTTAAGTGATTGCGACTTAGGCCGCATTGGAGCATGGCAGCTACGCCTGCGCTGTGCGGCTTTATGAGCGGGTTTTGGTATGGCAAGCGGGCTGCGCATTTGCGCGGCGCTTCGTGTGTTAGTCGCAGCCCTTTAGTCTGAACTCCATCTCCGTATTGTTGTCTATCCTCTGGTAGGTATTTGGGAAGTAAAAGATGGGCCGGAAAATTTAAACGTACCGGCGATGCTGCGGGTTGAGAATGGACGGTTAATGACCGAAAAATTCCGTCTTGGCATGCCACTAAAAAGGTACGATTACCGAAGGCGCGTTGTGTGCGGAGTTGCTGCGGGAAAGGCGGATTTGCCGGAGGCGGATGAGTATACTGGCGGAGAGGGAGGGATTCGAACCCTCGGTAGGTTATTCACCTACGCCTGATTTCGAGTCAGGTACATTCAACCACTCTGCCACCTCTCCGAGAGGTGCGCATTCTACCAGGTCGCAGCCGGATCGTGGAGACTGTTTGATGCATCGGAAGAAAATTCTCGAAATTGCGGGAGTGGCGCTACTGGCGACAGTTTTGCAAGGGTGTACGCCCAAGCCGACCGAGCTGCCGGATTGGCGGGAGGAGTTGGTGGTCATCGTGCCGCCGCCCGAGCATTTGGATGCCGGGTTTGCGCACGAGTTAGTGCGTACGTTCGCCGAGGAGCGGGAGGTGAATTTCCGCGAATTGCCTTTGCCGCCCGATCAGGTTGTTGCCGCATTGGAAAGCGGTAAGGCGCACTTTTCCGCTTTCGGTGTGCGTGCTAACGACGCCGATAATACGTTGAAACTGGGTAAGCCGTTTCAGATTACACAGGAACAATTGGTGTGCCGCGATCCGCAGCCGCAAAAGGCTGAGGATATGACGTCCCGTCAAATCGTAGTGACTGCCGGTTCTACCCACGAGGCGGCGCTGCGCGAGGCGCAGAAGAAGTTGCCTGCCCTGAAATGGGAAGCCGGATCTAAATTACCGGATGTGCTGTTGAGCGAGGTGGCCGAAGGGCGGGCCGATTGCACCGTGGCCAGCGAAGAGCAAGTGGCAACTATGCACAACTTTCATCCGAACATGGATGCTGCACTCGATGTGGCAGCGCCGGCGCAATTGGCGTGGGCGTTTGCTTCCGATGTTGACGATGAGCTAATTCAGGCGACCGACCAATTCATTTTGCATATTAAGAAAAGCGGTGATTTGCGTCGGCTGACCGAGCGTTATTACGGGCACAACGAGAGATTGCGCTCGCTGGATGCGGCTGCCTTCTTGAAGGATGTCGAGGAATTGTTGCCGCGCTATCGTGCAGCCTTTGAGGACGTTAGTCAGAAAACCGGGTTGGAATGGGAGTTGCTGGCGGCGATGGCTTATCGCGAGTCGCATTGGGATCCGCATGCTACTTCGCCCACGGGGGTGCGCGGCATGATGATGCTGACTGAAGATACCGCCAGCCGAATGTTTGTTAAGAACCGCCTGAATGCCAGCGAAAGCTTGCTGGCCGGTGCTTTGTATTTGGAACTATTGCGCAGCCAGTTGCCGGAACGTATTGAAGAACCCTCGCGGACATGGCTGGCGCTGGCCGCTTACAACCAAGGCATCGGCCATCTCGAAGATGCGCGCACACTGACGAAACAGCGCGGACTCAACCCCGACTCGTGGATGGACGTCAAGAAGGTGATGCCGGGTTTAAGCAATCCAGACTTGGCAGAAAGCACCAAGCACGGACAGGCGCGCGGTGGCGAAGCGGTGATTTTCGTCGAAACTGTCCGCTTGTACCGCGACATGCTGAAGCGCCTGACGGCGGAACCGCCGCCCTATCGGAACTGGCCGCCGTACCTGCGCATGCTGATGGAAGCCGGGCAGAAACCGAAGCCGCTGATTTGCGTGCCCACCCGCTAAGGCGGAGGGCTTACGCCGCTTGAATGCGTGCTGTGCCGCCCATGTAGGGGCGCAGGGCTTCCGGTACGATGACGCTGCCGTCTGCCTGCTGGTAGTTTTCCAGAATGGCTACCAGTGTGCGCCCCACAGCCAAACCGGATCCGTTGAGAGTGTGTGCCAACTCCGGCTTGCCTTGCGCATTGCGGAATCTGGCGTGCATCCGGCGCGCTTGGAAGGCTTCGAAATTGGAGCAGGAAGAAATCTCGCGATAGGTGTTCTGCGCGGGTAGCCAGACTTCAATGTCGTAAGTGGTGGCTGACGAGAAGCCCATGTCGCCGGTACACAATTTAACCACGCGGTAGGGCAGGTCGAGTTTCTGCAAAATGGTTTCGGCATGGCCCAGCAGACCTTCCAGTGCGGCGTACGATTCATCCGGGTGGACGATCTGTACCAGTTCTACTTTTTCGAACTGGTGCTGGCGGATCATGCCGCGCGTGTCGCGGCCGTAGGAGCCGGCTTCGCTGCGGAAGCAGGGGGTATGGGCGACGAATCTCAGCGGCAGTTGTTCGGCGGGAATAATGCTGTCGCGCACGATGTTGGTGACCGGCACCTCTGCGGTGGGGATTAAGAAGAAACCGCCGTTTTCTTCGAATCTTACAATCTCAGGAGCAACATCTGCTAAAAGCCTATTGGCAATGGGTTGTGTGGTAACTCTAAAGAGGTCGGTCTCGAACTTCGGCAACTGGCCGGTACCACGCATCGAATCGGCATTCACGATGTAGGGCACATACAGTTCGGTATAGCCGTGTTGCTCTGTGTGCGTGTCCAGCATGAACTGCGCCAAGGCGCGGTGCAGACGCGCCAGCGGACCTTTCAGTAGTGAGAAGCGGGCACCACTGATTTTGGCGGCAGTTTCGAAATCCAGTCCGCCCAGGCCTTCGCCGACCGAAACATGGTCTTTCACTTCAAAATCGAATACGGGCGGGGTGCCGACGCGGCGTACTTCCACGTTGTCCGCTTCCGATTTGCCTGCTGGCACGTCGGCGTGCGGGGTGTTGGGAATCACGGCGAGGAAGGCGTGCAAATCGTCCTGTACCTGCGCCAACTGCGCTTCCAGTTGTTTTAGCTCGTCGCCGAGGCTGGCGACTTCTTCCATGATGGCCGATATATCCTCGCCTTTGGCTTTTGCCTGACCGATTTGCTTGGAGGTGGCGTTGCGTTTCGCTTGCAGCTCCTGCGTGCGCACCTGAATGGTTTTGCGCTCGCTTTCCAGTTGTTCGAAGCGGGCGGTGTCGAGCGCGAAGCCGCGCGTTGCCAGTCGGGCGGCGACGCCGTTCAGATCGGTGCGTAGGGTTTGGATGTCCAGCATATCAACCTCGATTGTTTGCTTGCTTTTGCAGTATGTAAATAATCACTTCGCCGTAATACGGGATCGGGCCGCGCAGTTCCGACGGCAGCTTGCGCGTCATCAGCGGGCGCAGCAACTCGCGGAAAAAATTGCGGTCGGTGAGCCGGTTAACGGCGACCTCAATCAGCGTCAGATCGGTTTTGCGCAGCGCGCCGCGCACGAACGTCATATCGATCGGGTGCAGGTGGTAGGCGTCTTTGCGTTCCGCCGTTTTCGGCTGAAAATATTTCGGGAATCCGTGCAGAAATGTCGAGCGGCGCGAGCGCAGGCTGTCGATGTTCGGCGTGGAGAGAACCACCCAACCGCCCGGTTTGACGATGCGGGCGCATTCGCGCAGGAAAAACGAAGGGTTCTCTAAGTGTTCAATGCCTTCGATGGACACCATGGCATCGAACGCCCCATCGTCGAATGGCAAGCGCAAGTTGGCATCGGCCAGCACACGTTTGGCCGGGTCGAAGTAAAACGGCTCCACTGCTTCGATGTCCACGGCGGTGACATTCGCCCCCAGTTCGGCTAAACGTGCCGAGAACGCACCTGCGCCGCAGGGAAGGTCGCAGATTGTTTTGCCTGCGGCATCGGGCAGGTAGTGACGCACCAGTTCCAGCACCCGGTTATGGGTGTTCGGTGCGGCAGCGTGCTCGGGCCACTTGTCGGTGTTCGCCCGCTCGGTAGGGCGGGCGGCAGTATCGGTTGCGTTATTCATTTCGTTTTCGCGCTTGCGCGTCGAGTGCGCGCAGATGCGTTAGTTTTTCAGCAATTTTGCCTTCCAGCCCGCGGTCGGTCGGCTCGTAAAAGCTCACCTCCGGCATGCCTTCCGGGAAATAATTTTCGCCTGCGGCATACCCACCCGCTTCGTCGTGCGCGTAGCGATAATTTTTGCCGTAGTCGAGCTGCTTCATCAGTTTGGTCGGCGCGTTGCGCAGGTGTAGCGGCACCGGGCGCGATGTGTCCTGTTTGACGAAAGCGCGGGCGGCATTATACGCCACATAACCCGCATTCGACTTGGCGGCGACGGCGAGATAGAGAATGGCCTGGGCCAGCGCCAGTTCGCCTTCCGGCGAGCCGAGCCGTTCATAAGTTTCGGCGGCATCCAGTGTGAGTTGTACGGCACGCGGGTCGGCGAGGCCGATGTCTTCCCACGCCATGCGCACGATGCGTCGCGCCAGATAGCGCGGGTCGGCACCGCCGTCCAGCATGCGCACCAGCCAGTAGAGCGCAGCATCGGGATTGGAGCCGCGTACCGATTTGTGCAATGCGGAAATCTGGTCGTAGAAGGCTTCGCCGCCTTTATCGAAGCGGCGCAAGTTTTGCGCCAGTGTGCTATCGAGGAAGGCACTATCGATCCGCTCGATATGTGCGGTTTGCGCGGCGGTTTGTAATTGTTCCAGTACATTCAACAGGCGGCGGGCATCGCCATCGGCATAACCGATCACGCGTTCCTTGGCTGCAGGCTCGAAAGCAATGTTGTGCAGGGCGTGGCTGCAAGCGCGTTCGAACAGTTGGCCGAGCTCGGCTTCCGACAGCGATTGCAGCACATATACCTGCGCGCGCGACAACAACGCACTGTTTACCTCGAACGAGGGATTTTCGGTGGTTGCGCCGATGAATGTGACCAAGCCCTGTTCGACATAAGGCAGGAAGGCGTCTTGCTGCGATTTGTTGAAGCGGTGCACTTCGTCGACGAACAGGATGGTGTGTCGTCCGTTTTGTTGTAGTACCAGTTGAGCTTGGGCAATGGCGTCGCGAATATCTTTGACGCCGGACAATACGGCCGACAGCGGGACGAATTCCGCATCGAAAGCGTGCGCCATCAGGCGTGCCAGCGTGGTCTTTCCGACGCCGGGCGGTCCCCAGAGAATCATGGAATGGAGTTTGCCCGATTCAAAGGCTAGCCGTAATGGTTTGCCGGGGCCGAGCAAATGCGTTTGCCCGATGACTTCGTCGATGTGCTTGGGGCGTAACTGTTCAGCCAGCGGAGCAGCGGGTAATGGCGTGTCGAACAGATTGTCTTGAGCAGCGGTCATGGTGGTGGCGCTTACTCTCCGCCGATCACGTCAGCACCTTTGGGGGGCGAGAACTTGAACAGGCCGGGCGACAACGCCGGGTTGCGTTGCAGACCGGAGAAGCGCAACACAGTATGGTTGCCGAATGCGTCGGATAACTCCATTACGGCGAGGTCACCTTGTGCGTCGAAGGCCATGCGGATATTTTCGAAACTGGTGTCGCGGTTGCGCGGGGCAGCTTCCAGCCAATCCAGCGCATCCTTGCTGCCGGTGTCCTTCAGCACGAAGCCGCGCTCGATTTCGTTGCTGCCCGCCAGCAGGGCGGCGGGACTGCTGCCGAGCGCCTGATCGAGCTTCTTGACGCTAACCTGATTCAGGTCGACATCGTACATCCAGAATTTCGCGCCGTCGCCGACGATCAGTTGTTCATAGGGTTTTTGGTAAGACCAGCGGAATTTGCCCGGGCGGACGAATTGCATCGTGCCGGAGGCCGATTGTGTTTTCTTACCGTTGCGATCGAACACGGTTTGCGTGAAGTTGGCCTGACCGGAACGGGTTGCTGAAATGAAGCTTTTCAGTTTTTCTACGCCGCCGGCCTGTGCGGTAAATGAGAGGCTGCACAGCAGCCAGCCGGTAAAAAGTTTTTTGAGCATGTTTCCTGCTTTCCTACTCGGCGCGCGCGGGCGCAATGACTTCGCGATTGCCGTTGCTTTGCATCGGCGACACAATGCCGGCGCGTTCCATTTGTTCGACCAACCGCGCGGCGCGGTTGTAGCCGATACGCAAGTGACGCTGTACCAGCGAGATGGAGGCGCGGCGCGATTTGAGTACAATCTCTACGGCCTGATCGTACAGCGGATCGGCCTCGGCATCGCCGCCCCCTTCGCTCTCGCTGTCCGCTTCCGGTTCGTCCAGCGAAGTGAGAATGCCTTCAATGTATTGCGGCATGCCTTGCGCTTTTAGATATTCCGCGACGTGATGGACTTCCTGATCGGAAACAAAGGCGCCGTGTACGCGTTGCGGATAGCCGGTGCCCGGCGGCAGGTAGAGCATGTCGCCCTGACCGAGCAGAGCCTCTGCGCCTTGCTGGTCGAGAATGGTGCGCGAGTCGATCTTGCTGGAGACTTGGAATGCAACTCGGGTCGGGACGTTGGCCTTAATCAGGCCGGTAATCACGTCGACCGACGGGCGTTGGGTGGCCAATACCAGGTGCATGCCGGAGGCGCGCGCCTTTTGCGCCAGACGAGCGATCAGTTCTTCGATCTTTTTGCCCACCACCATCATCAGGTCGGCCAGTTCGTCGATGAAAACCACGATCAGCGGCAATTCTTCCAATGCCTCGGGATTATCCGGTGTCAGCGAGAAGGGGTTGGTAAGCGGTTGCTCCGCTTTGATGGCGTCACGCACTTTTTGGTTATAACCGGCAATGTTGCGCACGCCGAGCGAGGACATCAGGCGGTAGCGGCGATCCATTTCCTGCACGCACCAATTCAGCGCCGAAGCGGCCTGCCGCATGTCGGTCACGACCGGCGCCAGCAAGTGCGGAATGCCTTCGTAGACCGAGAGTTCCAGCATCTTGGGGTCGATCAGCACCAAACGCACTTGTTGCGGCGTAGCCTTGTAGAGCAGGCTGAGAATCATGGCGTTGATGGCCACCGATTTGCCGGAGCCGGTGGTGCCGGCGACCAGAACGTGCGGCATCTTGGCCAGGTCGGCAACTACAGGCTTGCCGGAAATGTCCTTGCCCATCGCGATGGTGAGCGCGGAACCCATTTCGGCGTAGGCTTGCGAGCCTAGAATTTCCGAGAGCTGCACCATCTGACGCTTGGGGTTTGGTAATTCCAATGCCATATAAGTTTTGCCGGGAATAGTTTCGACCACACGGATGCTGACGACGGACAGCGCGCGCGCCAGATCTTTCATCAGGTTGGTGATCTGGCTGCCCTTTACGCCGGTGGCGGGGTCGATTTCATAGCGGGTAATCACCGGCCCGGGATAGGCAGCGACGACTTTGACTTCGACGCCGAACTCTTTTAATTTGCGTTCAATCAGCCGGGAAGTAAACTCCAGCGTTTCGGTTGAAATAACTTCGACTTCACCGTTCGGCTGGTCGAGCAAATGCAGCGGCGGCAGAGGCGAATCCGGCATGTCGGAAAACAGCGGGGCTTGTTTTTCCTCGACGATGCGGCTGGATTTCTGAACTTCGACGACCGGCATTTCGATGTGGATCGGCTGGTGTTCTTCCACCCGCTTCTTTTCTTCCTTTACGACGACTTCGCGCTGTTGTACGGCTTGTGCGCCGATGCGCTTATCTTGCCGGGTCTGCCAGGCGGTACGCAACCAGAGGTAGAGGATTTCTACCAGTGCGCCGAGCGCATCCATCAGGCGCAGCCAAGACAGCCCGCTGAACAGGCTGAGGCCGACAGCGATCAGCGCCAGCAACAGCAGGGTTGCGCCGGTGAAGCCGACGAACTGCATCAGGTAATGACTGAAAAACAGACCCAGCATGCCGCCCGGTTCCTGCGGCAGAGTAACGTGCAGGCTGTACATGCGCAGCGCTTCGAGGCTGCTGCTGGCGAACAGCAGGACGCAGAAGCCGGTCAAGGCCGCCCAGAAGCTGCGTCGGTCGAAAATGCCGCCGCCGCGCAGGCCGTGGTAATTCGCCCAGACCCGCTGAGCCAGCAAGGCAACCCACCACCATGCCGAGAAACCAAATACATACAGTAGCAGGTCGGACAGCCATGCCCCAAGTACACCGCCGGGATTGCGGGTGACGGTGTTGCTGCCGTTGTGCGACCACGCCGGATCGTTCGGATCGTAGCCGTACAGTGCCAGCACGACATAGAGTGTCAGGGCGATCAGCAGCAGCCAGCGCGACTCGCGCAACAGTGCGACTAGCCTGGCGGGAAGGGGAAGGGCTTTATCTTCCGTGGTGTTCGGGGGCATGCGGAATCCGATAGATGCAAAGCAACGCCGCCGATTCTACCAGCAACCAGCCTCGCGGGGATAACCGGGATTATTGCGGGCTGTTTTCCAGTAGTCCGAGGCGTTCGGCGGCGCGCACCGCTTCCATACGGCTACCGACATGCAGCACCTGATAAATAGCTGCAATGTGAATTTTAACCGTACCTTCCGCCAGTCCCATGTGTTTGGAAATTTCCTTGTTGGACATCCCTTGCGCCAGATAATGCAAGGCTTCCATCTGGCGGCCGGTCAGGCCGTATTTGTTGGTGTTCTGGCTGCGCTTGTCCACGCGGTTCGGCTCCAGTTTGGGCACGCTTTGCTGGAGGAGTTGCGGCGGCAGATATATCCCGCCGTCCAAAACCAGACGCAGTGCGTTCAGCATGGTTTTGCCGGAAGACATTTTGGAAATAAAGCCCATTGCGCCGTATTCCATCACTTTTTCGATGTCTTCGCGCTGTTCCGAGCCGGAGACGACGACCAGCGGGATGTCGGGGAAACTTTGGTGAAAATAACGGACGGATTGCACGCCTTCGCTGCCGGGCATGTTCAGGTCAAGCAGTACAAGCCGGATGTCGCGCTGTTCCTGCGCGAGCTTCTTGGCATCGCCAAAATTGGCGGCGTTCAACACCTCGACATTTTCGCCGAGTTGTTGCAATACATAGCTCATGCCGTCTCGAAACAACGCATGGTCGTCAGCCAGCAAAATTTGCATGGTAATGTCTCCGCTCTATCCAATTACTAAATCATACTCTAAAGTATTTGTGTCTGGGTAGGTGTCAATCGCTGACCGGGCGTTTGGAAAGTTTTCTTTGTAGTGTGCGCCGGTGCATGTTGAGTGCACGGGCCGTTGCCGAGATGTTGCCCTGATGTTCCTGAAGCACGCGCTGAATATGCTCCCATTCCATGCGTTCGACGCTGGGCGGTTGGGCGGTCAGCGGAATTTCTGCGCTGGCGGCATGACCGAAGGCGGCGACGATCTCGTCGGCATTGGCCGGTTTCGACAGGTACTGAGTGGCGCCGAGCTTGATGGCTTCCACAGCCGTGGCGATGCTGGCATAGCCCGTCAGGACTACAATGCGGGTGGCGGGGTCGAGCTCGTGCAGCGCTTGAATCAGTACCAGACCGGACGCGCCGCCCATTTTGAGGTCGACTACGGCGAACTCCGGCGGATTGGATTGCGCCAGCGGCAAGGCTGTTTCCACGCTGTGGGCGACTGCGACGGCGAAGCCGCGTTTGCTTAGCGCGCGCGCCAGCACATTGCAAAATGTGGCGTCATCGTCGACTAGCAACAGCGAAGGTGACTCATTGACCGGATTGTTCATGCGTTTGCCTGCAACGGTAAGGTAACTTCAGTGGTGGCTCCGCCCCCCTCGCGGTTGAATAGGCGCACCCGGCCGCCGAGTTGCTCCAGCGTGGCATTGGCGAGGAACAGTCCGAGTCCGCGTCCTTCCTGTTTGGTGGTAAAAAAGGCGGAGCCGGCTTGGGCGGCGTTTTCCGGGGTGAGTCCGGGACCGTGGTCGTGAATCTTGAATATAAATTGTCCGGCATCGCAATGCGCCTGAATTTCGATCCGCTCGGGCGAAACATCGGCGGCATTGTTCAGCAGATTCATCAGGGCAGCGCGCAGCGCAACGCCGGACGTGATGCGGCCGGCGGAGTTTGCGTCTTCGAAGCGATACTGATAATGGACTTCCGGGCGCAGCAATTGCCACTCGTCGAGTACTTCCGCGAGAAACGGCCCCAGCGGGGTGGGCGCGTCGTTGGCGGCATCCTGTGCGTTGGCGAGTAGTTTGTCGAGGATACGTTTGCAGGCGCGTACTTGGCTGTCCAGCAGGTCGAGGCCGTCGCGCGATTCGCCGGTAATGCCGGTATCGTGTTGCAACTCGCCGATGATGACCGACATGGTGGAGAGCGGCGTACCCATTTCGTGTGCGGCCCCGGCGGCCTGAATGCCCAGCGCTACAATGCGTTCGTTGCGCAAAGTATTCTCGCGCGCGCGGGCCAGCGCCTCGTCGCGCGCGCGAACCGCCTGCGCCATTTTGACGACGAAGTAAGCGACTACTGCGACGCTGATGACGAAGCCGAGCCACATACCGATCACGTGCATGTTGAAAGCGTCGTTGGGGCCTGCGGCATGATCCATGTGCATCATATGGCTGTGCATGTCGTGCGGCATGTCCCCCATTGCCTCCATGCTCATTTCATCCATCGCCATGCCATCCTCCTGAGGATAGGGGAGCGGCAGATAGAATTTCATCAGCAGGGTGTAACAGGCGGTGGTGATGGCCGCCATGGCCCAGGTGTAGCGGCTCGGTAAGGTAGCCGCGGCAATGACCAATGGAAGCAGGAATAGCGAGACAAACGGGTTGGTCGAGCCGCCTGCATAATAAAGCAGAACAGAAAGTGCCAGTACGTCGGCACAGAGTTGTGCGAACAGTTCGGGGTTGCCTACGGGTTGCGGCAGGCGCAAGCGCCACCAAGTGGCGAGATTTAGCAGGGCGAGGCCGGCGATAGTGCCGAGCATCGGCAGCCAGTCGAATTGCATGCCGAATAATTTATAAGCCAGTGCCAGCGTGGCGCATTGCCCGCCGACGGCGATGCTGCGCAACAGTACCAGACGGGAAAGGTGGCTGTGACCGGTTTGAATGGCGAGTAGGGAGTTCATGAGCGTATTTTACCGATGACGCCCCAGTATGGGGGTGCGACAATTTGTCGCATTTTCCCTCGCTGTTGGGATGGTTATAGTCGCAAGCCTCATGTGTGGCGGGTGAACGCCGATGCCGCAGGGGTGGTTGCCGGCCGGATTTCCGTTAAAATGCTTGGGATTGAATTAAGTGTAAATCGGGTAATGCCGTTGAGGAGAGTGACTGTGAGCAAAAAATGGTGGGTCGGCCTGTTGGTCTGGTGGTGTGCGACAACGGCTTGGGCTGGCGAGGTGACGGTAAGCGAAGCATGGGCGCGAGCGACGGCGCCGGGACAGGACAGCGCGGCTGTGGCGATGCGCATCGTCAGCCGGAAAGAGGCACGGATCGTAGCCGTGATGAGTTCGTTCGCTTCGAGTGGCGAAATTCACAGCATGGTGCATGAAAACGGCATGATGAAAATGCGGGCATTGGACGCTATGTTATTGCCAGCCAACCAGTCGGTGAGTCTCGGGGCGGACGGCAATCATCTGATGTTGATGGGGTTGAAACAGCCGCTGAAGGCGGGCGATACCGTGACGCTGACGCTGGTGGTGCAATTCGCCGACAAGCGTAAAGAAAACGTGAAAGTCGAGGCTGAAGTGAAGCCTCTGACCGCCGGGCACGACCACGGTAACATGGGGCATGAGCATCACCATCACCACTGATCGTCTGTGTTTGTTGAAAAATGCCGGCCTTGGGGTCGGCATTTTTATTTAGGCCGATCGGGCTATTGAAATTTGCCGGACAAACCTTAAATTAGACTCAGGAAATCAGTGCCCTGTCTTTAATTAACGAGTGGAGGATAAGATGGCAAATTTGACTCGATTCAATCCTGTCGACGATGCATTCGACGATCTGTTCCGCGGTTTTTTATGCGTCCCGTCCGTCTGGAGGGGCAGCCCGATATTCAGATCAAAATGGATGTAAAGGAAGACGATAAAGGCTATACGGTGCATGCTGAAATTCCCGGCGTGAAGAAGGAGGATGTTCATGTCACGGTGGATGGCAATCGGGTATCCATCAGTGCCGAGGTTAAGAACGAAAAAGAAGTGAAGGAAGGCGAGAAGGTGCTGCGCAGCGAGCGCTATTACGGCAAAGTGTCGCGCGCCTTTACTTTGGGGCAGGATGTGGACGAAGCGGCGGCGCAAGCCAAATACGCGGACGGCGTGCTGGAATTAACCTTGCCGAAAAAGGCCGTGACGCAGGCCAAGCGACTGAGTATTCAGTAAAGCTTTGCGACAACAGAAGCGGGCGGCGTTTAGCCGCCCGTTTTGTTTTTGGGAAGATTTGGCTTATTGGTATGAATTTGCACCATTATTTTCCTGAGTTGGGGTAGAATGCGGCGGTTTTATAGTGCGCCAAATAAATGTCTTCCGACCGAATTGCTGTAACCCCTGAGCGCCTGCTTCGTCAGGAGGTGCTGTCCCTGCGCGCTTATCACGTTCCGCCCGCTGTCGGCATGCTTAAGCTGGATGCGATGGAGAATCCCTATTTGCTGCCGCCGGAAGTGCGTGCGGAAATCGCGCAGGCCGTAACCGAAGCGGAAGTGAACCGCTACCCGGATGCGTCCGCACAAGGGTTGAAAGAGGCGATTCGTGCCGCAACTGGCGTGTCGGCAGAAATGGGTTTGTTGCTCGGGAATGGTTCCGACGAAATTATTCAGTTGCTGGCGATGGCGGTGGCGAAACCGGGGGCGACGCTGCTGAGCGTTGAGCCTTCGTTCGTGATGTACAAGATGATCGCTGCGTTCGTCGGCATGAATTATGCCGGGGTGCCGCTGGCGGACGATTTTTCGCTGGATTTGCCGGCCTTGCTGGCGGCAATCGAGCAACATCAGCCCGCGCTGGTATTTTTGGCCTATCCGAACAACCCGACCGGCAACTTGTTCGATGCCGATGCGATTCGGCAAGTGATCGATGCTGCACCGGGCTTGGTGGTGGTGGACGAGGCTTATTACGCCTTCGCCAGCAGCAGCTTCCTGCCCGAGCTGGGCTGGTATCCGAATCTGCTGGTGATGCGGACATTTTCCAAGCTCGGCATGGCTGGGCTGCGTGTCGGGTTTTTGGCCGGCGATCCGCAATGGCTGGATCAGCTGGAAAAACTGCGCTTGCCGTATAATGTCGGTGTGCTGCCCCAGATTGTGGCGCAAACGATGCTGAAGCACCACAATGTGTTGCTTCGGCAGGCTGAGTGCATTAAGCAGGATCGCGCCTGGCTGTACGAGCGCTTGGTCGGCACGGTGGATGTGCGGGCTTACCCGAGCGAAGCGAACTTTATTTTGTTTCATGTGCCGCGCACCGATGCGGTATTCGCCGGGCTGAAGCAGCGCGGCGTGCTGATCAAGAACCTGAATGGCGGGCATCCGGCACTGACGGGCTGTCTGCGGGTGACGGTAGGTGCGCCGGAAGAGAACGAGCGGTTCGTGTTGGCGTTACAAGAAAGTATTCATCAATCCGTTTAGGAAAAATCATGCGGCGTGCGCAAGTAACCCGTAATACGCTGGAAACGCAAATCAGCGTGGACATCAATCTCGATGGCACCGGTGTTTCGAAGTTCGAAACCGGCGTGCCGTTCCTCGACCACATGCTCGATCAGATCGCCCGTCACGGGTTGATCGACATCGCCGTGAATGCCAAGGGCGATTTGCACATCGATGCCCACCACACCGTGGAAGATATCGGTATTACGCTCGGGCAAGCTTTTGCCAAGGCTGTAGGCGACAAAAAGGGCATCCGCCGCTACGGGCACGCGTATGTGCCGTTGGATGAAGCCTTGTCGCGCGTGGTGCTGGATATTTCCGGGCGTCCCGGTTTGGTGTTCAACGTCGATTTCGTGCGCGCCAGTATCGGCGAATTCGAGGTCGATTTGGTGCGTGAGTTCTTTCAAGGCTTCGTGAATCATGCCTTGGTGACGCTGCACGTCGATAATATGGCTGGCGGCAATGCGCACCATCAGGCCGAGACCGTGTTCAAGGCGTTCGGGCGCGCGCTGCGCATGGCGCTGGAGCTCGATCCGCGCATGGCGGGCGTGCTGCCTTCCACCAAAGGTGCGCTGTAAGCGAAAATCATGGCCGATATTGCAGTAATCGATTACGGTATGGGCAACCTGCGCTCGGTGTATCAGGCACTGCGCGCGGTTGCGCCTGCCGCCGAGATTGTGGTGACCAGCGATCCCCGTCAAGTGGCGGAAGCCGGTCGGGTGGTATTTCCCGGTCAGGGGGCGATGCCGGATTGTATGCGCGAGCTGGATGCGCGCGGTCTGCGTACCGCGGTGCTGGAGGCTGCCCGCAACAAGCCGTTTCTGGGTATTTGCATCGGTTTGCAAATGCTGTTCGAGCATAGCGCCGAGGGTAATGTCGCGGGCTTGGGTATTTTGCCGGGCGAAGTGGTGCGTTTCGACAGTAATATGCGCGACGCTTCGGGTAATAAGCTGAAAGTGCCGCACATGGGCTGGAATCAGGTGCATCATTGCGAACATGCGTTGTGGAACGGCATCGAGCAGGATGCGCGTTTCTATTTCGTGCACAGCTACTACGTCAAACCGCGCGATGCTGCGCTGGTGCAGGCGGAAAGTAGTTATCCGCAACCTTTCGTGTGTGCGGTGGGGCGTGATAATCTGTTCGCTGTGCAGTTTCACCCGGAGAAAAGCCATACCGCCGGACTGACGCTGCTGAAAAATTTTGTAAATTGGAATCCTGTTTAACTCTGTAGATGTAATGCCATGCTGATTATTCCCGCAATTGATTTGAAAGACGGACATTGTGTGCGCTTGCGCCAAGGCTTGATGGAAGATGCTACGGTGTTTTCCGAAGATCCCGCCGAGATGGCGCGTCACTGGCTGGCGCAGGGTGCGCGCAGGTTGCATCTGGTGGATCTGAACGGCGCATTTGCCGGTAAACCGAAGAACGAGGCGGCGATCCGCGCGATTGTGGAAGCGGTCGGTGACGATGTGCCGGTGCAACTGGGCGGCGGCATACGCGATCTGGACACTATCGAGCGCTATCTCGATATCGGCGTGACCTACGTCATTATCGGTACGGCAGCGGTGAAGACGCCCGGCTTTCTGCACGAAGCCTGCGATGCCTTCCCCGGTCACATTATGGTGGGGCTGGATGCGAAGGGCGGTAAGGTGGCGGTGGATGGTTGGTCGAAGCTGACCGGGCACGATGTGCTGGATCTGGCGCAGCGTTTCGAAGGTTACGGTGTAGAAGCGATTATTTATACCGACATCGGTCGCGACGGGATGCTGAGCGGCGTGAATATCGAAGCGACTGTCGAACTGGCGCGCCCGCTGCATGTGCCGGTGATCGCCAGCGGCGGCATTACCAATCTGGACGATGTGCGCAAGCTGTGCGCCGTGCAGGATGAGGGCATTGGCGGGGCAATTACCGGCCGTGCAATTTACGAAGGAACGCTGAATTTTGCCGAAGCGCAAAAACTGGCCGACGAATTGACCGCCAGCCGGGTGAAGGGATAAGCGCCGGTGCTTGCTAAACGGATTATTCCTTGTCTGGATGTGACTGCCGGGCGCGTGGTCAAAGGCGTCAGCTTCGTTGAGTTGCGCGACGCGGGAGATCCGGTGGAGATTGCTCGCCGTTATGACGAGCAAGGTGCGGACGAACTGACGTTTCTGGATATTACCGCCAGCTCGGATGACCGCGGCATTATCTTCCGCATTATCGAACAGGTGGCGGAGCAAGTGTTTATTCCGCTGACGGTCGGCGGTGGCGTGCGACAGGTAGAAGACGTGCGCAATCTGTTGAATGCCGGTGCGGACAAAGTCAGCATCAATACTTCCGCCGTAATGAACCCGCAACTGGTTGCAGATGCGGCGGGACGTTACGGTTCGCAGTGTATTGTTGTAGCGATTGACGCTAAGCAAGTTGCACCGGGGCGTTGGGAAGTGTTTACCCACGGCGGGCGCAAAGCAACCGGCTTGGATGCGGTTGAATGGGCGAAGAAAATGCAGGGGTTGGGCGCAGGCGAAATTCTGCTGACCAGCATGGACCGCGACGGGCAAAAAATCGGTTTTGATCTGCAATTAACCCGTGCGGTAACCGATGCGCTGGAAATTCCGGTGATTGCCAGCGGCGGGGTCGGCAACTTGCAGCACTTGGCCGACGGTGTGACTCTCGGCGGGGCAGATGCGGTGCTGGCGGCCAGCATTTTCCATTTCGGCGAATACACGGTGCAACAGGCTAAACAATACATGGCCGAACGCGGTATCGAGGTGCGTCTGTGAGCGACAAATGGCTGAATCAGGTGAACTGGTCGGAAGACGGTTTGGTGCCGGCGATTGCACAGGACGCGGCGACCGGGCGCGTGCTGATGGTGGCCTGGATGAACCGCGAGGCGCTGAAACGCACGGCGGAAACCGGCGAGGCGGTATACTGGTCGCGTTCACGCAAGAAGCTGTGGCACAAGGGGGAAGAATCCGGCCATACTCAGGCGGTGCAAGAGTTGCGGCTGGATTGCGATAACGATGTGGTGTTGCTGCTGATTGAGCAGCGCGGCGGAATTGCCTGCCATACCGGCCGGGAAAGCTGCTTCTACAGCAAATTGGAAAACGGGCAGTGGATCGAGGTCGATCCGGTGCTGAAATCGCCCGACGAGATATATAAACAATGAGCCAAGATATTCTGCAACGGCTGACGGAAACGCTGGAGTCGCGCAAAGGTGCGCCGGCCGATAGTTCGTATGTCGCCAAGCTGTACGCCAAGGGCGATGACGCGATTCTGAAAAAAGTAATCGAAGAAGCCGGCGAGGTGTTGTTGGCTGCGAAAGACGGCGACGCCGGGCACTTGGTATATGAAGTCGCGGATTTGTGGTTTCATAGTTTGGTATTGCTGGCGCATAAAGGTTTGAATGCCGAGGCAGTGTTGAGCGAGCTGGCGCGCCGCGAAGGCGTGTCGGGCATCGCCGAGAAAGAGGCGCGCAAGAAGGATTAGGGCATGAGCGATTGTATTTTCTGCAAAATCGTGCGCGGCGAGATTCCCTGCCGCAAGGTATACGAAGACGACGAGGTGCTGGCGTTTCACGATATTCATCCCGTCGCACCGGTGCATTTTATGCTGATCCCCAAGCTGCATCTGGCGTCGCTGATGGAAGCGGACGGGCAGCACGCCGAACTGCTCGGCAAGATGATGGTGCTGGCGCCTAAGCTGGCGCGCGAACAAGGGCTGGACAGGGGCTTCCGCACGGTTATCAATACCGGCGCGGGCGGCGGTCAGGAAGTATTTCATTTGCACATGCACATTATCGGCGGCGGTCACATGCCCCCGATGGTGCGGCGCGATTAATTCGAGGAGAGAAAAATGGGTTCCATGAGCATTTGGCACTGGGTGATCGTGCTGCTGGTGATCGTGCTGGTTTTCGGTACCAAGAAACTGCGCAATATCGGCAGCGATCTGGGCGGAGCGGTGAAAGGCTTCAAAGAAGGCATGCAGAGCGCCGAGGAAGCACCGAAGCAGGTGCAGCAGCAACCCGGGCAGACTATCGAAGGCGAAGTGAAGGACAAAACCCATCACAGCAGCTAACCACTGATTCCGCATGTTCGACATTAGCTTCTCCGAGCTGATGGTGATTCTGGTGGTGGCGCTGATCGTCATCGGCCCGGAACGTCTGCCGAAAGTCGCGCGCACCCTCGGCTTGCTGTGGGGGCGGGCGCAGCGCTACGTCCACGGCGTACGTGCCGACATCGAGCGCGACCTTGCCATCGAGGAAATGCGCAAGATGCAGCAGCGCGTGCAAGAAGAGGCCGAGGCGGCCCAGAAGGCGGCGAGTCAATTGACGCAAAGTGCCGACCGGCAAGCACGCGAACTGAATAGTGCAGCTATCCATGTGATGCGCGACGAAGCGCCTCCCCCTGCGCCCGAGCAGAAAAAATTTCCGATTGATTGATGCGTACCACTGAGAGCTTCATCACCCACTTGATCGATTTGCGCACGAGTTTGTTGCGCTCGGTGGTGGCTGTGTTGCTGGTATTTGTCTGCTTGTTCCCCTGGGCGGCCGATATTTACGCTGTATTGGCGCATCCTCTGCTTTCCAAGCTGCCCAAGGGTGGGCAGATGATTGCCACCGATGTCACTACCCCCTTTTTCGTGCCGCTGAAAGTGGCCTTGATGGCGGCTTTTCTGATTGCGCTGCCGTACGTGGTTTACCAGTTGTGGCGTTTCGTCGCGCCGGGGCTATACGCTCATGAACGCAAGCTGATTCTGCCGCTGGTAGTCGCCAGCGTGTGTCTGTTCTTCTGCGGCATGGCTTTTGCCTATTTTGCCGTTTTCCCGGTCGTGTTCGGATTTATTACCGCCAGCGCCCCGCAAGGTGTTGCAGTCATGACCGATATCGATAAATATCTCAGCTTCGTGCTGTCGATGTTCGTGGCGTTCGGTGTAACCTTCCAAGTGCCGGTGGCGGTGGTGCTGATGGTGCGCATGGGCGTGGTGACGACGGCGAAGCTGAAGGAAATTCGTTCCTATGTCATCGTCGGCGCATTCGTAGTGGGGGCGATCTTTACCCCGCCGGATGTGGTGTCGCAATTGATGCTGGCGATTCCGCTCTGGTTGTTATACGAGGCGGGCATATTGGTGGCGAGCTGGGGCGGACAGGCTCCTGAATCTGCGCAATAGCCGCGCAGGACAGGGGCAAAGGTCAATGTGACGGAGTAAGTATGGCGGGCAGAAACGATCCTTGTCCTTGCGGAAGCGGGAAAAAATATAAGAAGTGCTGCATGGCGCAGGAGCCGGATCGCGCTGTTCCAACTCAGGCGCTGAATCAACGGCTCGATTATGCCGTCGAGCTGGATCAGGCAGGCAAGACGCCGGAGGCGATTGCCGAACTCGAGCGCATCCTTAACGAATATCCGCAACAACCTGCAGCACTGCATAACCTCGGTTTGATCGCACACCGGCTCGGCGATAAACAGTCGGCTATCGGTTTGCTGGAGTCGGCGGTTGCCGCTCAGCCCGATCACTTTCTGTATCACTCGAATTTGTGTGCGGTATATGTGGATTTGGGGCGTTATGCCGAAGCGATCGCCAGTGCGGAGCGCTCGATTAAGCTGAATCCCGGTTACGCGCAAACCTGGAATAATCGCGGCGTGGCTTTGCTGAAGCTGAAGCGTCTCGACGAGGCGATACAAAGTTTCCGGCAGGCGCTGGAGTTGCGCGAAAACTTCGTCGAGGCGATTGCCGGAATCGGGGAGGTGTATCAGTCTTTGGGGCAGTATCAGGATGCCGTCCAGTTCTATCACCGCGCCATCGAATTGCGTAACGACAACTGGCCGGTGTACATCAAAATGGCCGATCTGATGCGCCAAATGGGGCATTTCGGCGAGGCTGAGCGTTGTTGTGCGCTAGTATTGAAATATGCGCCCGATGCATGGAGTGCTTATTTCGGCCTGATCGACATTACGCTGGATATTAAACAATATGAACGTGCCGAAACGATAGCGCGCGAACTTGTTAAGCTAAACCCGGGTATGGCGCGGGCGCATTTTGCGCTGGGAGTGGCGCTGGCGCGGCAGGGTAAGCTGGGGGAGGCCGAGGCGCATTACCGTCAGACAGTCGAAATGACGCCGGGCATGGCGGAAGTGCATAACAATTTGGCAATGGTGCTGAAAGACACCGGGCGCGTGGACGAGGCAATCCAATATTACCGGGAGGCCTGCCGTCTGGCGCACGATCCGCTGTGGCACAGCAACTTGCTGATGACCATGCTGTATAGCAGCAATGTCTCGCCGGACGAGCTGTATCAGGAGCATTTAAGGTTTGCCGAGCGTTTCGAGCAGCCTTATTTGCCGCTCCGGCGGCCGCACGACAATGTGCCTGATCCGGATCGCAAGTTGCGTGTCGGCTATGTGTCGGCGGATTTTTTCGCACACGCCGTGTATTATTTTTTCGAGCCGATTTTGTCCCATCATGATCGCGGGCAATTCGAGTTGTACGGGTATTACAACAATAGTATTTACGATGCGGCGACTCAAAATGTCGAACAAAGCCTCGATGCATTCGTGCGCTGCGACTTGATGACCGACCAGCAGCTGGCCGAACGCATCCGCAGCGATAAAATCGACATCCTCGTCGATCTGTCCGGCCATACCAAAGGGAACCGTTTGCCGATGTTCGGGTTGAAGCCCGCTCCGGTGCAGGTGACCTGGCTGGGGTATGCCGGAACAACCGGGTTGGAGGCGATGGATTATCGGCTGACCGATGCAGGTATGGATCCCGTTGGGCTGACCGATCCCTATCACACGGAACAGTTGGTCAGACTGCCTGCTTCCAGTATTTTTACGTGGAACGATGCCGGGGTGCCGGATGTTGCACCGTCGCCGGTTATGAGCGGGAATCCCTTTACGTTTGGGTGTTTAAGCAATTTGGCCAAGCTGAACGACGATGTCGTTCGTACTTGGGCGGAAATTTTGGTACGCGCACCCGAATCGCGTTTGATGCTAGGCGGAATCGACACCGACAAAACGCGGGAAATGCTTGTGAAGCGTTTTACGGAGGCCGGCGTGCCTGTGCAGCGTTTAATACTGAAAGACCGCTGCGATTTGCAAAGTTATTATGCGTTGCACCATCAAATCGATGTGGCGTTGGATCCCTTCCCGTATAACGGCGGAACGACCTCGTGCCACGCGATATGGATGGGTGTGCCAGTGCTGACATTGGCGGGCGAAACGACTGCTGCCCGCGTGGGGGCGACTTTGTTGCAGCGTTTCCGGCTGAATGATTTCATTGCCGAGAGCCGGGAAGATTATATTGCGCGTGCCGTTGCATGGGCTAAGAGTCCGGATCGTTTGGCGTCTATCCGCGAAACGATGCGCGACCGTATCCGCAGCGATCAAACGGCCGATCCGGTATCGTTTACCAGAGTGGTCGAGGCGGCATACCGGGAGATGTGGCGAAATTGGTGTGCCAATAAAGCGTCCGTGCCGGGCGCTTAGGTGCGATAGGAGGGGGCATGATTGTTGAGACGGTCGGATTCGGGGTGTTACTGGGGCTATGAATAATCCAATCTATGTAACCAAGCCTTACTTGCCTCCGCTTGAGGAGTTCATGCCCTATCTGGAGCAGATATGGCACGACAAAAACCTGACGAATTGCGGCCCGTTTCATCATCAGCTTGAGCGCGCCTTATGCGACTATCTCGGCGTAGAACACATCGCGCTGTTTACCAACGGCACGATCGCATTAGTCACGGCACTCCAATCGCTGCGAATTACCGGGGAAGTCATCACTACGCCTTATTCGTTTGTCGCAACATCGCATTCGTTGTTGTGGAACGGGATTAAGCCGGTGTTCGTCGATATCGACCCGGTAACGCTGAATCTCGATCCGGCGCGTATCGAGGCGGCTATCACCCCGCAGACGACGGCAATCATGCCGGTGCATTGCTATGGGCATCCCTGCAACGTGCAGGCGATTCAGGAAATCGCCGATAACTATAACCTCAGGGTGATTTACGATGCGGCGCATGCATTCGGTGTGCGGGATGCAAATGGCAGTATTCTGCGCCACGGCGATTTGTCGGTGCTCAGTTTCCATGCCACCAAAGTCTTCAATACCTTTGAGGGCGGTGCGATTGTTTGTCCCGATGCGAAAACGAAAGTTCGTATCGACCAGTTGAAAAATTTCGGTCACGTCGGCGAGACCAATGTTGTTGCGCCGGGCATTAACGGCAAAATGAGCGAGTTCAATGCCGCACTGGGCTTGTTGCAGTTGAAGCATGTGGACGAGGCGATCTCCCGCCGTAAGGCGATCGATGCGCGTTATCGCAGTTTGTTGAATGGGGTTTCCGGCATACGCTGCCTGACCGAGAGTGGTGAGCGCGTTTCCAACTATGCCTATTTTCCGGTTCTCGTTACGGAGGAGTATCCGCTGAGCCGCGATGAGTTGAACGATCGGATGCGGGAGATTGGTATTTATCCCCGGCGCTATTTTTATCCGCTGATTTCAGAATTTCCTATGTATCGCGGTTTGCCCTCGGCCAGTGCGGAAAACTTGCCGGTGGCGATGCGGTTGTCGAGACAGATTCTGTGCCTGCCGATATATCCCGACCTGGATATGGAAAGCGTGGAGCGGATTTGCAGCTTTATCGCGGAGCGATAATTCGTTGACAATGGGGACCCCGATTCTCGGTGAAAAGCGCAGTGCGGCGATCATGCAGCCGTATTTTTTGCCCTATATCGGTTATTTTCAGTTGATTGCGGCAGTCGACGTGTTCGTTGTCTACGACAATATCAAATACACAAAAAAAGGCTGGATTAACCGTAATCGTATGCTGTTAAACGGGCAGGACGAGATGTTTTCGCTGCCGCTCAAAAAAGCGAGCGATGCATGCTTGGTGGCGGAACGGGAAATTGCCGACGATTACGATGCCGGGAAATTGCTGAATAAGTTTAAGGGGGGCTATGCGCGGGCACCGTATTTTGCGCAAACGCTGCCGTTGCTGGAAAAGATTTTGCATTACGAAGATCGGAATTTATTCCGCTATATCTATCATTCGATCGTGTGCGTGTGCGCGCATTTGAAAATTGCGACCCCGATCCGCATTGCCTCGGAAATCGGGATCGACCACGCATTGCGCAGTCAGGATAAGGTGATTGCGCTATGTCGTGCAGTCGACGCGCAGTCGTATATTAATCCGATCGGTGGGATGGAGTTGTATGCAAAGGGCGATTTTATGGCGCAAGGGATTGAGCTGAGTTTTTTGCGTGCATTGCCGTTCGAATATCCGCAGTTCGGTGCGCCGCATGTGCCGAGGCTTTCTATTGTCGATGTGCTAATGTTTTGCGCGCCGGAACAGGTCGCGCGCACGATACGGGATGGTTATGAACTGGTCTGAGCATAACAACACAAATACGCTGGATAAGCATGTTGCAGCCTATCAGGGCGACAATCTTTACGATTTCGACAACGCATTACTGCTGAATTGGTACCCGCAACGGGTGTTGCACCACGCAGGTGCTGCACAGTCTTTGCTCGAGCTGGGGCTGGGGCACGGCTATACTACAGACATATTCTCCCGCCGTTTCCCGCGCCACCTGGTTCTGGAAGGCTCGCCTGCGGTGATCCGAAATTTTCGAGACAAGCACCCTGGGTGTGCGGCGGAAATTGTCGAAACGTACTTCGAGAATTTTACGACCGACGAGCGGTTCGAGGTGATTGTCATGGGGTTCATTCTCGAACATGTCGATGATCCCTTGCTCATTTTGCGCCGTTTCTGTCAGTTTCTTGCCCCGGGCGGGCGGATGTTTCTGGCGGTTCCGAATGCCGAAGTGATGAACCGCCGTCTGGGGCATCTCGCGGGGATGCTGGAGGATATGACCGAGCTGTCGGATAACGACCGCTTGCTGGGGCACAAGCGCTACTATACCGTGGATAGTCTGCGTGCCGAGGTGGAGCTGGCGGGATGCAGCATCGACCGGATCGAGGGTATTTATCTCAAGCCGTTTACGACGCGCCAGATGCTCTCGCTGAACTTGGATCGTAAAGTACTCGATGCTTTGTGCGAACTCGGCATCGCATATCCTGAACTCAGTTGCGGCTTGTTCGCGGAGATTTCGGCACGATGAAAATTCTGCTGGCTGGCGGACAGTCCTTGGTTGCGCAGGCGCTTAAACCGGCACTGCAGTCTTTTGCCGAGGTGCTTACCGCAGGCCGGCACGATTGCGATGTGGAACTCGACCTGACCTGGCCTGCCGAACGGTTCGCGCTTCCTGACGGGGTGGATGCGGTGATTAATCTGGCCGCGCATTTCGGAGGGCCGGAGATGGCGGATTTTGTGGCGGCGGAAGAGGTGAATGCGCTGGGCGCGCTCAAACTGGCCCATGCCTGCGTTCGTTCCGGCGTGCGGCAGATTGTGCAGGTTTCCAGTATTTTTGCAGGCTTGCAGGAAGATTCCCCGTTTTATAACAGCTATGCGCTATCGAAACGGCATGCCGAGGAGTGGCTGCGTTTGTATGCCCGGCAGACGGAACTTCGGCTGACGATTCTTCGCCCGTCGCAAATCTACGGCGAAGGTGAGGGATTTCGGCGTCATCAGCCCATGCTTTATGCGCTACTGGATCAGGCTCAGCGGGGGGATGACATCGTATTGAACGGGAGCAACGATGCGCAACGCAATTTTATCCATATCGAGGATGTGGCCGAGATTGTTGCGCGCGTAGCGCGCCAGCGTATCGAAGGGTGCTACGATTGCGTCAGCCTGAGTAATGTGCGGCTTTCCGAGATTGCGGCGGCGGCAATATCCGCAGCCGGCAGCAGTAGTACGATTCGCTTTGATACCGGAAAGCCCGATATTTCAGACAATGGGTTCGCTGCGGATGAGACCTTGTATCGACTGATCGACTACTATCCGCGCATTTTGCTGTCACAAGGGTTGATGCGTGAGGTAGATCGCCGAAAGGGGGGGCGGGCGTGAGGCGCATATTAGTTTCCGGTGCCAGCGGGATTGTCGGTTACGGTATTTTGCGCGCCCTGCGGCAGTCGGGGCAGCCGTGCATTCTGGTGGGCACGTCAATCTATAACGATTCGGTCGCCCCCGCTTTTTGCGATGTGTTCGAGCAAGCGCCGCCGACTTCTGCGCCGGAGTATCTGAACTGGCTGTTGGATATCTTGCGGAAACACCGTATCGATATGCTGATTCCCGGCATCGAAATCGATATGTACCATTGGGTGGAGCATCTTGACGAGATTCGTGCGACCGGCGCTTTGCCGCTGCTCAATGCCCCGGAACTGATTGCGCTGTGCAAGGATAAGTGGACGTTTTATCAGCGGTTGCAGGAGGCGGAAGCGGCTTGTGCTATCGAGAGTTCGCTGCAAACCGATTTTGCTGCGCTGTCTGAGCGTTTCGGACTGCCATTCTTGTTGAAGCCGCGTCGGGGTTTCGGTGCAAAAGGTATCGTGCGGGTGACCTCCGAGGCAATGTTCGCGCAATGCCGCGCGGAGGTTGGGGCGGTACTGATGGCGCAACCCATTGTGGGCGATGATGACGAGGAGTATACCGTTGCGGTGTTCGGCGACGGTCAGGGCGGCTATTTCGCTTGCATGACGTTGCGGCGTAAACTCTCCAGAGACGGTTATACCGACAAAGCCGAGGTGGTCGGTACGGACGAATTCGTGACGTCAATCGATGCGTTGTGCCGACTGTTTCGTCCGCTGGGGCCGACTAATTTCCAGTTCCGTCGGTGCGCGGAGGGGCCGAAGTTGTTGGAAATCAACCCGCGTATTTCTTCTTCCACTTCTATTCGTGCAGCATTCGGCTACAACGAGAGCGCAATGGCGGTAGAGTATTTTCTGGAGCGCCATATACCGGCGCAACCGAGGATTCGGCGCGGTCGTGCGGTGCGCTATACAGACGAGCGGATTTTTTATGAAGATAGCGTTTATCTCTGATATTCACGGCAACTATGAGGCACTTAAAGCCGTGCTGGCGGAAATTGACCGGCTGCAAGTCGAGCGCATTTATTGCGCGGGAGATGTTGTCGGATATTATTCTCAGGTCAATGAATGCTGCAACGCGCTGCGGGAACGCGATATACCCTGCGTGATGGGGAATCATGATTGGTATATGGCCGGCGGCGGTTTTTGTCCGCGATCCCGCAGCGTGAATGACTGTCTGGCGTATCAGCGTAGCGTGATCGAGCCGGATCACCTCGATTGGCTGCGCAGTTTTCCGGTGCAACGGCGCATTGGGGAGCTTCGTTTGGTTCATGGCGGCTGGGCAGATCCGATCGATGAATACCTTAAACCCAGCGCGGAATATTTTGCGCGCGTCGAGGGAACGGTGTTCGTATCCGGGCACACGCACTTGCAGACTGTGCAGCGTTATGGCGATAAGCTTTATTGCAACCCGGGTTCGGTCGGGCAACCGCGCGACGGCGATCCGCGTGCCGCCTTTGCGGTTTATGAGGCGGGTGAGTTTACCCTGCACCGCGTGGAATACGATATGCAGAAGGTGTTCGACCTGATGGATGCTGCCGGTTTTAATGATTACTACTATGGCGGCTTGAAAACAGGCGCATTAAATTTGCGGCGGCTGTCGGACTGAGGAGCAGGAATGTTTCGCTGGAAAAAACTCGGCAAGGTGTTCGATCCCAGAGATTTGACTACGGAAAGCTGGATGAATGAATTTGCGCAGTCTCCCTCGGTGCTGATCGGGGAGAATGCGGTACGGGTATATTTCTGCTCGCGCCCTGCGCCGGGTGCGGACGGGCAGTATCTGAGTTACATTGCATTTATCGATCTCGACCGTCGCAACCTGCGCAATATTCTGCGAGTCTGTGAACATCCCGTGTTGCAGCTTGGTAAGTACGGCGCTTTCGATGAGTTCGGCACCTATCCGGTATCTGTGATCGGGGACGGAGATGAGATACGCGCTTACTATGCGGGATGGACGCGCTGCGAGTCGGTGCCGTTCAATGCTGCTATTGGAGTGGCCATTAGCCGCGATGGCGGAGAAACGTTCCAGCGTTTGGGCGACGGACCGGTGCTTTCTTATACCCCGGACGAGCCCTTTTTGATCGGTAGCCCGCGGGTGCGGCGTTTCGAAGGGCGCTGGCAGCTTTGGTACGTGGCCGGAAAAGAGTGGCGAATGACCGACGGCAAGCCGGAGCCTATTTATAAAATACGCATGGCCAGTTCGGACGACGGAATCAACTGGGTTAAGCTGGGGCGAGATCTGATCGCCGATAAGCTGGGCGAGCACGAATGTCAGGCCTGCGCGGATGTCAGCTATCGCAATGGCCGCTATCACATGTTTTTTTCTTATCGCGATATTCGCAACTACAAGAGCCGGGAGGGGGGATACCGCATCGGTTATGCATCCTCCGTCGATATGCTTAACTGGGTGCGTAACGACGATCAGGTGAACATTGCGCTGTCCGAAGAAGGCTGGGATTCGGAGATGGTTAATTATCCTCATGTGTTCGAATTGGACGGGACGACATATATGCTCTATCAGGGCAATGGGATGGGGCGCGCCGGGTTCGGGCTTGCATTGCTGGAGTCGGAAGATGCGTGGGGGGCAGTATGAAGTGGAACAAGCTGGGGAAGATTTTCGACCCTACCGAGCATGTTTTACCCAATCGCTGCGTAGAATTTGCACAGTCTCCGCAGACGCTGGTGTTGTCCGACCGGATCCGGGTGTACTTTTCGACCCGCGAGCGCGATAGTACCGGTAAGTTTCTGAGCCATGTTGCCTACGCCGATTTTTCGCGCGATATGACCCGGCTGCTTGGTGTATCCGAACACACTGTCTTGCCGCTGGGCGGGCTGGGTTGTTTCGACGAGCATGGTATTTTCCCGATTAACGTGTTGCGCGATGGCGACCGGGTTTTGGCATACACCACCGGATGGAATCGTAAGGTGTCGGTGTCGGCGGATGCTTCGATCGGCTTGGCAATCAGTCGGGATGACGGACGAACCTTTGAGCGTTTCGGTACCGGCCCGCTGTTAACCGCATCGCTTAGGGAACCCTTTCTGGTGGCGGATGCGTTCGTTCAGCGCTACGGTGGGATTTATCATATGTGGTACATCTACGGTACCAAGTGGCAGAAATTTGCCGAAAATGCCCCGCCTGACCGGGTATATAAAATTGCCCATGCTACGTCACCGGATGGGGTGAGCTGGCAGCGCGACGGGCGTGCGATTATCAGTGACCGGCTGAATGCCGACGAATGTCAGGCATTGCCGACGGTGATTGTACTGAACGGTGTTTATCATATGTATTTTTGTTATCGGCAAGCCTATGGGTTTCGTACCGATAGCAGCAGGGGCTATCGGATCGGGTATGCCTATTCGACCGATCTGGAAAACTGGGTTCGGGATGACAGCCGAGCCGGTATCGACGTTTCTCCGGACGGATGGGATGCGCAGATGCAGTGCTATCCGCATGTGTTCGAATGCGACGGTAAAGTCTACTTGCTATATAACGGGAATGAGTTCGGCCGCTACGGTTTCGGGGCGGCGGTGCTGGATACGGGGAGATAAGGAATCATGGCGCAGTCTCGAGATTACAACCGGGAACTTAAAGATGTGGACAATGCCGACAGCGAGAAGTACGCATACAGTTTTGATTTCGATGTCATGCATCCGTACATGATGCGTTCCTTTGCGCCGTTCTTTCGGACCGGCAGTCTGCTGGAACTGGGGAGCTATCAGGGGCAGTTTACGCAGCGCTTTCTTGACTACTTCGACGATATTACTTGTGTGGAGGCCTCTGAAGAAGCTGTGACCGTTGCGCGCGGGAAGCTTGGCGATCGCGTGGCATACGTGAACGACTTGTTCGAACAGGTCGAATTGCCTCGCCGATACGACAATATCGTGATGACCCATGTATTGGAGCATTTGGATGACCCGGTAAGGGTGTTGAGCCGTGTGAACGAAGAATGGTTGGCGGAAGGCGGGCGCTTCTTTCTTGTCTGTCCGAATGCCAATGCGCCCTCGCGGCAGATTGCCGTTAAAATGGGCTTAATCTCCCATAATGCGGCGGTCACGCCAGCCGAATCGGAACACGGACACCGTTGCACCTATGCGCTGGATACGCTCGAGCGCGATGCAGTCGCAGCCGGACTTCGGGTGGTATACCGTTCGGGGATTTTCTTCAAAGCACTGGCTAATTTTCAATGGGATCGGTTGTTGCAAACCGACATTATTTCAAGAGAGTATCTGGAGGGCTGCTACCAA
Source organism: Pseudomonadota bacterium (assembly GCA_040757065.1). Lineage (GTDB taxonomy): Bacteria > Pseudomonadota > Gammaproteobacteria > Burkholderiales > Gallionellaceae > JBFLXR01. The sequence continues at coordinate 52,137 of JBFLXR010000009.1, read as the reverse complement.
CTCGGACAGCAGTACCCCGATTTTTGCTCCAGCATTTTCCTGCTATGCGAACGCGGCAAATAGCCTGGTGCGGGCAGGCGGTCGCTTGTATGCCTGGTTAATGCGGACTTAGTTTTGCAGTTTCGGCTTCGGGCGCTTGCCCACTTTGACTTGCACTACGATTTCCGACTGGTTGCGCAGCAGTTTGAATAGCGCCACTTTGCCGGGCGGTAGCGCGGCGATAGTTTCCAGCATGCTGCTGGAGTCGGTGATCTCTTTGCCGTCGACGTTGACCAGAATATCGCCCGGTTTGATGCCTGCCTGATCGGCGGGGGCGTTGCGCACGATTTCCGAGATCAATACGCCGTGCGGGTCGCGCAGTCGGAACGACTCAGCGAGATCCGGCGTTAAATCTTGCACGGCGACACCGATCCAGCCGCGCGTTACCGATCCGTTCTGGATGATTTGCTCCATGATTTTCTTTGCGGTACTGGTCGGAATGGCGAAGCCAATGCCGAGCGAGCCGCCGTTCGGCGAATAGATGGCGCTGTTGATGCCGATCAGATTGCCGTTGACATCGACTAGAGCGCCCCCGGAATTGCCGGGATTAATTGCCGCATCGGTCTGGATGAAGTTTTCAAAGGTGTTCAGCCCCAGGTGATTGCGACGCAAGGCACTGACAATCCCCATCGTCACGGTTTGGCCGACGCCGAATGGGTTGCCGATGGCGAGCACCACGTCGCCGACATGGGTTTGTTCCGATTGACCGAAGATGATGGCGGGCAGTTTGCCGGGCAGATCAACTTTAATGACGGCCAGATCGCTTTCCGGATCGGAGCCGATTACCCGCGCTCTACCCTTGCGGCCGTCGGTCAGGGCGACCTCGATTTGGTCGGCTGCTTCAATCACGTGGTGATTGGTCAGAATGTACCCGTCCGGGCTGACGATGACGCCTGAGCCAAGGCTCGCGTTTTGCTGGTCGCTCCCATCGTCCATCGGGTCGCCGAAGAAAAAGCGGAAGCGCGGATCGTCCTGAAAGGGATTGGTCTTGATTGCAGTGCGCGTATAGATACTGACAACCGAAGGCATGACCCTTTGCGCAGCGGCACTAAAGCCGGTCGAGGGTAATGCACCCTCTGCGGCGGGAGCGCTTTCGTACAACGTGACGCCGCCGTTGCGGGCAGCGGTCGGCAGCAGGCTGGGGCGTAAGGTGTGGATGATGAACAGCACGGCCAGCCCGATGGTGGTGGCTTGTGCGAACAGGAGCCAGAATTTACGCATGGTATGATGAATCCGTTCTAACTGTCAGAGGTTGGTCATGCAACTCAAGGAATTGTGCGATTATATCCAAACCTTGCTCGATGTCGGGCGCTTTCGCGATTATTGTCCCAACGGTTTGCAGGTGGAGGGGCGGACGGAGGTATTTAAACTTGCTACAGCAGTTACGGCTTCTAAACGCGCGATCCAATCGGCGGTTGATTGGGGAGCGGATGTCTTGCTGGTGCACCACGGCTACTTTTGGCGGGGCGAAGAGGCGACACTGACCGGCATCAAGCGCGGTCGCGTCGCGTTGTTGTTTCAGCATGATCTCAATTTGCTGGCCTACCATTTGCCACTGGATGCACACCCGGAGCTGGGCAATAACGCACAGCTGGCGCAACGGTTTGGGCTGATTGAAACCGGCCGCTTCGGCGAGCAAGCGATTGCTTGTCGCGGAGAGTTGCCGGAAGCGCTTCCATTGGCTTTGTTTGCTGAGCGCATCGAATCGACGTTGAGCCGGAAGCCCTTGGTGATTGGTAACCCGACTCAGTCGATTCGCCGCGTGGCGTGGTGTAGTGGCGGCGGGCAATCCTACTTCGAGGAGGCGATCCGGCTGGGGGCGGATGTATTTGTGACCGGAGAAATTTCCGAGCAAAGCGTGCATCTTGCCGAAGAGTCGGGCGTGGCTTTCATCTCTGCTGGTCACCATGCGACCGAACGCTACGGTGTGCAGGCGCTCGGGGCGCATCTTTCGGCGCAATTCGGCTTACAACACCGCTTCTTCGATCAGGACAATCCGGTTTAATCCGACGACTTGCCGGGATTGCTGCGCAATTGTGCCAGCGAGATGGTTGCGCTGCGCGGCGATTCGGCCAGGGCGGTGTGCGCAGCATCCAGCAGAGCGCGGTGGCGTGTCACGATAGACAGTAACTCCTCCCCGGCGGCGATGGTCAGTGCTTCCGGCTGTTTTGCGAATTGCAGTAAAAAGTCGCGGCGGCGCGGATGCCACAGCGTCCAGCGCCATGCCGGGAAGGTTTCGCTTTGTTTGTACCCGAGAGTCTGCAGGGTCTCGCGCAACGCTGCGACTGCCGGTAGGGCATTTTGTTCTGGCGAAGGCGGGACGCTCCACATTAGGCCGCCGTATATGCGGGGCGTGCCGCCCATTACTTGTTGCTCTAGAAACGGGAGTAAGAAAATCTCTTGTCCGAGGGAGGGGGTCAGGCTGAGACCGATCAGGTTGTCCGGTGCCTGACGATCCTCCGTAAGGGTGCAGCTCCATTCCGGGGCGGATGCGCCGACGTGCGCATGCAAGCTGCGCCAGAAGCGGTTGTTGTATTCTTGGCGCAAGGAGTCGGCCAATTCGGCTACACGCAATGTTAGCTGTAAATTTTCGGGATTTGCGAAAAAATCGAGGACTGCCTGTTCTTCGTTCATGTCGGAAGGGGATGGGATTGCACGGCGTAAAGGGTACTGGCGTTTCGAATATACCGCAAGAAGTTGAGCAGAATAGTGGTATATAAGCAAATTCTGTAATTTTTTGTAAAAAAAAGATATTCTTAGGATCGTTGAGCAAATCTGTCGCATTGGTGTTGACTTTATTTTTCAAACTGGACATTATTCAAAAGTGTTGTTGCGCCAGTCCTGTTGGGGCGGCTTGTTAAAGCTATAAAAAACGATAAAGCAACTTCACCGCGTTTTTAAATCCGTAGTACGCGTTTTTTGCTGTACCGTATGCTGACAGGGCAACCTGCTGGCAGCCTAACCGTTTGTTTGGGGGAGCTACCTAAGATGCACCGTTTCTTACGTTTGTCCGTTCTTTTGATCGGGTTGTTTGTCGCGACCGGCAGTCATGCTGCTGAAACGGCACCGGCCCTCACTACTGCTGATGATCTGGGTCCCCAGGTCGAACAGCCCATCGAGTTTCCCCATGACCGTCATGCGGGCGACGCTTCCAAGGGCGGCATGCAGATCAACTGTATGTATTGCCATACTTATGCGCGCCGCAGCGCCTCTTCCGGTATCCCGCCGCTGCAAAAGTGTATCGGCTGTCACCAGAATATCGAGTCGGTGAAAGATAAGCCGCGCATCAAGAAGCTGTTCGAGTACTGGGAGGCCAAGAAGCCTGTGCCCTGGAAGAAAGTGCACGACTTGCCCGACTATGTGCGTTTCAGTCATGAGCGCCATGTTCAGCGCTTTGTGTTCCAGCAGGGGCGTCCGGTTCAGGAAGCCTGCGGTTATTGCCACGGCGACGTGAAAAATATGACCGTTGCACGTCGTTCCAAACCGCTGTCCATGGGTTGGTGCGCGGACTGCCACCAGAAGGATCATCCGGTGGACGGCGCCGCAGCAGCTAAGACTGCCAAGGGGCCGAACGATTGCTGGCAGTGCCACAAGTAATCCGCGCTTAAGCACAAGCAAGATTTCATAGAGGTATCAGTGATGATTGAGAATGGTATGAATCGGCGAGATTTCCTGAAGGTGCTCGGTTGGGGGGGCGCGGCGGTCGCATTGACCGGTTGCGGCAATACCTCGGTTGAGGACGGCAAGGAGCTCATTACTTCGTATGTCGAAGCGACGGACTACATGATCCCGAGCATCGGTGTGTATTTCAATTCCACTTGCGCGCAGTGCGATGCAGGCTGCGGCATTATGGGGCGTGTGCGCGAAGGGCGCGTGCTGAAGCTGGAAGGTAATGCCGACTCCGTAATTAACCACGGTAAGATGTGCGCGTTGGGTCAAGCCGGCGTACAGGCACATTACAATCCCGATCGCGTGCGCGATCCGCTGCTGCGTAGCGGCAGCAAGGGCGAAGCGATTACCTGGGAAAAGGCGCTCGGCCTGATTAACGAAAAGCTGGGCGGCGCAAAAGGCGACGAAATCGCCTTCCTGACCGGCGGCATGAGTGGTCACACCAAGGCGCTGCTGGGGAACTATCTGGAGGCGCTGGGCGGTGCGAAGCACTACGCTTACGATGTGACTGCCCCGGCAGTGGTGCGTGCGGCCAATAAGAAAGCCTATGGTGTGGAAATGCCGCATCTGCGTTTGGATAAGGCAAAGGCGATTGTTTCGTTCGGCGCCGATTTCTTGGGCGCGTGGGTGTCTCCGGTACATTTCTCGCAGCAATATGCGCGTTTCCGCAAGGGCGAGAACGGTCAGCGCGGCGTGCTGGTGCAAGTCGAGTCCAAGATGACGCTGACCGGCGCGAATGCCGACCGTTGGCTGGCGGTGCGTCCGGGTACGGAAGGCGTGCTGGCATTGGGCGTCATCAATGCGCTGGGTGCGGCAGGTTTGTACTTGAGCGAGGACGTCAAATCTCTGGTTAAGGATTACGCGCCGGAACGCGTGAGCAAAGAAACCGGCGCGCCTGCCGAACAAATCGGTAAGCTGGCTGCGTTGCTGAAAGAACGCAGCCCGAGCTTGGCGATTGCCGGCAGCGCAGTCGAAGGTTATGCGCACGGTTCGCAAATTGCGGCTGCGGTGGCGTTGCTGAACCAGGTGCTGGGCAATGTGGGTAAAACGATCGAAGCGCCTGCCAATGTGCCGTTCCAGCAACTGGCTCCGGCTGCAACCGGACGCGCTGCTTTGGTTGCCTTGAACGATGCGCTGGCTGCCGGCAAGGTGAAAGTGCTGTTTACCTACGGTGCCAACCCGGTCTATAGCGCATCCTCGGCTATGAAGTTCAAAGATAATATGAAGAAGGCCGCATTTAAGGTGGCGTTCGCACATTATCTGGATGAAACCGCGCTGGAAGCTGATCTGGTGTTGCCGCTGGATTCGGCGCTGGAAGATTGGGGTACTTTCGTGCCGGCCTATGCGGGCGATGTCGCGCAACTCGGCGTGCAACAGCCGCTGATGGAAAAGCTGCACGCGAATACCCGCGGCGCTGGCGATATTTTGCTGGCACTGTTGAAGCAAAAAGAAGCCGATAAGTACAAGGGCTTCGAAGATTATTACGCATATCTGCGTACCGCCGTGGTGCAAAATAAAGCGGCGCTGGGTGGTGCGGGTGCTGACGACGACACGTTCTGGGGCGAAACGCTCAGCAAGGGTCTGGTCAAGTTCGGCGCAGCGGGCGGCTCGTTGAGCGGTAAGGTTTCCGCTGCCGACGTGGCGTTGCCGGCGGCTGCCGCAGCCGACGCGCAGTTCCCGCTGACCCTGATTCCTTATGTGACACCGAATCAGCGCGATGGTCGCCATGCTAACCAGCCGTGGTTGCAGGAAGCGCCGGATCCGCTGACAACGGTGGTGTGGGATTCCTGGGTGGAAATTCATCCTAAGAAGGCGGCAGAGCTGGGTATTGTCGAAGGCGATATCGTTGAGGTGACATCCAAGCACGGCTCGATCAAGGCGCAAGCCTATGTCTTCCCGGGGATTCACCCCGAAGCTGTGTCGGTGCCGATGGGTTACGGTCACGAAGCGATGGGTCGTTATGCGAAGGATGTCGGTGCAAACGTGCTGAGCATTCTCGATCCGGTCGCCGATAAAGTGACCGGCGAAACCGCACTGAACGAAACGCGCGTGAAGATCGCTAAGGCTGGTAAGCGCGTGATCGTGGTGAAGGAAGAAGGTGCAGCAGGCGGCAAGCAGATGGGCAAGAAGATTGCCGTCCGAGTGTCGACCGATAAAGTTGATCTGTCGGAGGAGGTCTAACAAGTGTCCGTTACCAATTTATTAGAAAACTGGTCCCAGTTCCGTAAAAGCCATCCGGAAGGCGATGTGCCGCACGCGGAATACAAATGGGCGATGTCGATTGACCTCGATGCCTGTACGGGTTGCAATGCATGCAGCGTGGCCTGCTATGCGGAAAACAATCTGCCGGTCGTCGGTAAGGAAAAGTTCCTGCACGGACAGCAAATGCACTGGATGCGTGTGGAGCGTTACTGGGATGAAGACGGTCGCGACTTCCCCGATCAGGGCGCGCAATTCTTGCCGATGATGTGTCAGCAATGCGAAGCCGCACCGTGCGAAACTGTGTGTCCGGTCGGAGCGACCAACCATACTGCCGACGGCCTGAACTCGCAGGTGTACAACCGCTGCGTGGGTTCCCGCTACTGTTCGGCGAACTGCCCGTTCAAGGTGCGTTACTTCAACTGGTACGACTATCCGACCACTGACGATGTCTGGCCGGCCGAGATGAGTCAGCAGTTGAATCCGGATGTCACCGTGCGCGGCAAGGGCGTGATGGAGAAATGTACCTTCTGCGTACAACGTTTGAGTGCTGCCAAGAATACGGCACGCAATGAAGGTCGCAGCGTGAAGGATGGCGAAGTGCAAACTGCTTGCCAGCAAGCATGCCCGACCGGTGCGATTTCGTTCGGCAACCTGATGGATACCGAATCCCGCGTTTACAAGCAATGGAAGAATCAGCGCGTCGAGCTGGATAAGGAAGAACAGGCAAAGGATAAGGAAGAGGGCGGCTCCAAGCTGCGCGGCTACCGTATCCTGGAAGACCTGCGCGCCTATCCGTCGGTGATGTATCTCGAACGCGTCCGCGAGAGCGCGGTTTAAGGGAGAAGGAATAAGAATATGGCAAAAGATATTCGCGAAGATATCTCTTGGGCACAGATTAATAATGACGTGCTCAAGAGTCTGGAGACCCCGCGTCCCCTTTACTGGGTGATCGTGACGGTTGCGCTGATCATGTTCCTCGGCGGCGTCGGCCTCGAAGTGTACATGTACAACATGGGGATGGGTGTTGCCAACCTGAACAACCCGCACGTGTGGGGTTTGTTCATTGCGACCTTCATTTTCTGGATCGGCATGAGCCACTCCGGTACCTTGTTGTCTGCGATTCTGCACTTGATGCATGCGGACTGGCGTAAGCCGATCTATCGTTTCGCTGAAGCGATGACGACTTTCTCGCTGATGACGGCGGGTCTGTTTGTGATGGTGCACTTGGGGCGTCTGTGGCAGTTCTACTACTCGCTGCCGTACCCGAATGAGCGCGGTCTGTGGCCGAACTTTCAGTCTCCGTTGCTGTGGGACGCGATGGCGATTTTCACTTACCTGAGTTCGTCCATCATCTTCCTGTACATCGGTATGATTCCGGACTTGGCGATTTGCCGTGACCACATGAAGGAAGGCTGGCGTAAGAAGTTGTACACCGCTTTGAGCTTGGGTTGGGAAGGTACCGACCGTCAGTGGCGCAACTTCCGCATCACCTACCTGACTGTGGCGTGTTTCCTGATCCCGCTGGCGGTATCGGTGCACTCCATCGTGGCATCCGACTTTGCGATGTCGCAACAACCTGGCTGGCACGTTACTTCGTTCCCCCCGTATTTCGTGGCGGGCGCGCTGTACTCTGGCTGTGCGGCGATTATTACGCTGTTCATCATCCTGCGATACGTCTTCAAGTTCGAAGAGTATATGACACTGCCGATTCTGAAGAAGACCGCGCGTCTGACCTTCGCTATCGCTATGGTGTGGACTTACCTGAACGCGATCGAATTCGCATCGGTCTGGTATAGCCACGATCAGGCATCCAAGGATGTGCTGATTCAGAAAGCGACTGGCCCGTATGCATTCGCATGGTGGGGGATGATCTTCTGTGGTTCCGTGGTGCCGTTGATGCTGGCGGTGAAACGCTTCCAAACCAACATTCCGGTGTTGTTCGCGGTTTCCCTGTTGCTGAACTTGGGGATGTGGCTGGAACGCTGGATGATTGTGTCGCCGACTTTCTCGCACGGCTACTATCCGTGGGCATGGGATCACGACCAATGGCCGAGCTTCGTCCAGTGGGGCATGGTATTCGCAAGTTTTGGCTGGTTCACCCTGCTGTTCATGGTGTTCTGTAAGGTGTTCCCGTCCGTTTCCATGTATGAAGTGAAGGAAATGGTGTATCACCGCACTCTGGCACTGAAAAAAGGCGGAAAGGGAGGTCACTAAATGAGCCAGCGTTACATGTTAGCCTTGTTCAATAACTTCGATGAAGCTGAGGCAGCCATCAAGGAATTGCGCGAGACAGAAATCAAGGGCTTCAATTTCGACGACCTCACCATGAAGTCGCCGATTGAGCATCCGGATGTGGAAGAGGTGTTGGGCAACCGACCGATGAATGTGCAGTGGTTCACTTTGGTGGGCTCGATTCTCGGCGGCCTGCTCGGCTTCTTCCTGATTTCGGGGGCGCAAGCCAACTTCTATGCGCAGTTGAAGGGCGGCAAGCCGATTGTGCCGCTGCCCCCCAACTTCGTGCTGACCTACGAAATGTTCATTCTGGGCGGCGTGTTTATCTCTGTTCTGGGCTTTTTGGTATGCGCGGGTCTGCCCGGCAAGCGTTCTCCGCTGTATAGCGCTAAGGTACAAGAAGACCAAATCGGTGTGCTGGTGAAGAGCGACGAAGCGGCCGCAGCCACGATCAAGGGCATTTTTACCAAACATCAGGCACTGGAAATTCAAGAAGAGGCCGGTAAATGAAAAAGATTACCCTAGCAATCGCATTGCTTTTGACTCCGACCTTTGCGCATGCATGGCCGTGGTCACACGATATGGCAAACCAGATCAGCGTCAAACCGCAAGAAAGCGTTGACCCGTCCAATCCCGGCATGAAACCCTTTCCGAAGCGTTCGGTGCCGGTTCCCGGTACGACTTCGCTGGTGAAGGATTTGCCTTCTTCCGAAACCGTGAAGAACCCTGTTCCCGCGGATGAAAAATCGGTGGCCAAGGGAGCGAAGCTGTTCGAGATTTACTGTGCGGCCTGTCACGGCGCGGGCGGTAAGGGCGACGGTACGGTCGGTGCTAAGCTGATTCTGACTCCGTACAATCTGGCGCAGGAAACCACCCGCAACCGTACTGATGGCTTCATTTGGGGCTATATGACGTTCGGCGGCGCAGTGATGCCTGCCTATGCCAACGATTTGTCGGTTACCGAGCGTTGGCACGTGGTGAATTACGTGCGCAAGGTTGTGCAAGGCGAGCAGCCCGCGCAACAGGCTGCGAAGTAAGGGGGGAGCAAGATGTCTTATAGCAACTGGTCGGTTTTGTCCGTCAACTTTCTGGTCGTGCTGTACCTCGCGCTGAGCGGTGTCGCATTGTGTTCCGTGCTGTATCTGGTAAATGCCAAGTGGCGTTACGAAGTGCGTCAGCTCTCCGTGAGCCTGTTCGCCCTGTTCCCGCTGGCATTCGTATTGCTGCTGATTCTGCTGGCAGGCGGTGAGCATACATTCCCGTGGATTGGTCACACCAGTCACGGCGAAAACGTGCATATGCCGGGGTGGTATACCCTGCCGCTGCTGGCCGCGCGAGAAATCATCGGCATGGTCGTGGTGATGGCACTGTGCTGGGTTTTCATCAAGCGTCAGGAAGTGAGTGAACGCAGCGAAGAAGACCGCGAACGTTTCCACGACATTGCGACATGGATCCCGTTCTTCTACGTGCTGTACGGCACCATGGTGGCATGGGACTTCGAAATGACGCTGGTCCCCTCCTGGCACAGTGCAATTTACGGGATGCAGACCATCGTCAGCAACTTCGACATGTTCCTGGCGTTCATGGTGATCTGGATTTACATCCTGAATACTCGCGACAAGCTGGTCACCCAAGTGAAAGAGTACATTTACAACTACATTGCGCAAATGCTGCTGGCCTTTACGCTGCTGTGGGTGTATACCTTCTTCGCGCAGTATCTGACCATTTGGTACGGCAACCTGCCGGATGAAACGGTGCGCGTGTTCGGCATGCAAGACGGGAACTATGGCTTCTTCTGGTGGTCTGTCATTGTGCTGAAATTCGTGATTCCGTTCGTAACCTTCTGCTTCCCCGGTCCGCGCCATAATCCGCAAGTGATCGTTGGTGTGGCAGCCGGTATCGTTATCGGGACCATTTTCGAGCGCTTCGTGTGGGTAGCCGGTGTGGATGCCAACGGCGCGGTACCTGTCGTCGCCTTCATCGGCGTCACAGCAGTCGTCGCCGGTATCGGTTTCGTGCTGGTTCGCAACGCGATGCGCCGCAACCATCTGATTAAGGGATAAGCCGTACTATGATGACGCTTTATTCTGGAACAACTTGCCCGTACAGCCATCGCTGCCGCTTTGTGCTGTACGAAAAGGGCATGGATTTCCAGATCGTGGATGTCGATGTTTTCAATAAACCCGAAGATATCGCAGTAATTAATCCATACAACCGTGTGCCGGTGCTGGTGGAGCGCGACCTCATTCTGTATGAGGCCAATATCATCAACGAATACATTGATGAGCGCTTCCCTCATCCGCAACTGATGCCGGCCGATCCGGTCATGCGCGCCCGCGCGCGCCTGTTCCTGCACCGTTTCGAGAATGAGTTGTTCTCGCATATCGAAGCGATCGAGAGCGGCGTGCAAAAGGCAGCGGACAAGGCGCGCCAGGCGATCCGCGACAATCTGACGCAAATCGCACCGGTTTTCGCTAAGCAAAAACATATGCTGGGCGATGACTTTTCTATGCTGGACGTGGCGATTGCCCCGCTGCTGTGGCGGTTGGAGCATTACGGCATTCAGTTGGGCAAGGATGCAGCTCCGCTGATGAAATACGCCGAACGCTTGTTTTCGCGGCCGGCCTACATCGAGGCAATGACGCCGGCTGAAAAGGCGATGCGTAAGTGAGTCAGGTTTCCACCAAGCCGTATTTGATTCGCGCTATTTACGATTGGTGTTCGGATTGCGGATTGACGCCGTATCTGGCGGTGAAGGTGGATAGTAATACCCATGTGCCGATGGCATACGTGAAGGACGGCGAAATTGTGCTGAACTTGAGCGGGGCGGCGGTGCGTGGATTGCAGATGGGCAATTTGGAAATTACGTGCAGCGGTCGCTTCGGCGGCGTGCCGTTTGATTTGATTGTGCCGGTGGCGGCTGTAATTGGCATTTTTGCCAAAGAAACCGGGCAAGGTTTGGTGTTTCAGGCAGAGGAATCTCTACCGATAGGCGTGGAGCCGCCGACCGAGCCGGAGCCGCCGCAGCCGAACAAGCCCAAATTGAGAGTAGTAAAATAAAAAAGGCCGCTTATGCGGCCTTTTTTATTAGAGACGGTAATACAGTCGAAACCTATTGCGGAGGTGCAATCAGAGCCTGCATTTTGCTCAACGCCTTTTGCTCGATCTGGCGTATGCGTTCTGCAGAGACATTGAATTCCGCTGCCAGCTCATGCAACGTGGCTGTCTCGCCTTCCTGTAGCCAGCGCGCCTGAATAATTCGGCGGCTGCGTTCGTCCAGCGCGGCGAGCGCTTGCTGCAAGCCTTCAGTTCGGCGTTCTTCCCACTCTGCCGACTCTAAGACCTGGGAGGGTTCGTCTTCAGCGTTGCTCAGATAAGAAATCGGTGCGTATGCGGACTCTTCATCGTCGGCGCTCGGTTCCAGCGGCATGTCGTGACCGGAAAAGCGCGTCTCCATTTCTACGACATCGCGCTCGCTAACGTTCAGTTCCTTGGCGATTTCTGCGACATCGTGCGGCGAGAGCGTTTCCAGACCCTGCTTCATGCTGCGCAGATTGAAAAACAGTTTACGCTGCGCTTTCGTCGTTGCAATTTTGACCAGTCGCCAATTGCGGAGAATGTATTCGTGGATTTCGGCGCGGATCCAGTGCAAAGCAAACGAAACCAAGCGAACGCCGCGATCCGGGTCGAAACGCTTGACCGCTTTCATCAGGCCGACATTGCCTTCCTGTATCAGATCGGCTTGCGGCAGGCCGTAGCCCGAATAGCCGCGCGCGACGCTGACGACTACGCGCAAGTGAGACAACACCAACCCGCGTGCGGCACCAAGGTCGTTGTCGCGGCGGTAGCGTTGTGCCAGTTGCTGTTCTTCCTCCTTCGATAATACCGGGATGCGGTTGACTGCCTGGATATAGTTTTCCAGACTGCCAGTTGCCGGAACAGGAAAAGAAACAGAATAATTCATCAATGCAATCCTCCTGCGTGTATATTAGCACTCTTGTAATTAGAGTGCCAAATCGGGCGGAAGTTTAATGCAAATCGGTTTTTCTGAGATGCTGGAATACGGAAAGCCATGCGCCAAGCCAGCCGAGCGCGGCAGATGTGGATAATAGTAGCAGGCTGTCGTAGAAAGACAAGGGGCTAAGCCGGAAATCGCTGGCATATAAGCTGGTTAAAGCAATCAGTGCATCGTTTAAGAAGTGCAGTCCGCCGCTCACGATCAGCCAGGCTGCCAATCCGCCGAATAAGCCTTGCAACAGACCGAAATAGAGGAACGGCCGCCGGATAAAGGCATTGGTTGCGCCGAAAAGACGCGCAACATCGATTTCATCGCGCTTGGTCAGGATTTGCAGGCGGATCGTGTTGAATGTGACTGCAATCAACGCGATGCCCAGTAAAACGGCGACCAGTAGTACGACAGTTCGCGCGACGGCGAGCATGGCTTGCAATTTGTGCGTCCAGTCGGCATCTAGTTGCACGTGTTCGACCTTCGGCCATTTTTGCAGTTCGTCGCGCAGCTTTTCCAGCGCAGCGGCATCGGTGCGTTTGGGTTGCAAAACGAAAGCATCGGGCAGGGGATTGTGCGGCAACCCCTCGATCAGATCGCGCATGCCGGAGGAATCTTTCATCTGTTCCAGTGCTTTTTCGCGGGGAATAAAGTCCGCATGGGCAATTTGGGGGTGTTGAAGCAATCTGGTGCGCAGCTTGGCGCTCTCGTCGCGGTCAATGCCCGGCGCAAGAAATACGCTCAACTGCGGGGCGGAGGCGAACTGCCCAACAAGCGATTCGGAGCTTTGCAGCAGCGCATACATCCCGGCGGGCAGGCTGAGCGCAATGCCAATGGATAAGATGCTGAGCAGGGCGGACAGCGGCGCGGCTGTCAGGCGCCGCAAGGCAGCGCGTAGCATGGTGACGTGCTGGATCAGACCGGTCATCATGGTTGCAACACTCCGTCTTTTAGCTCTAGCCTGCGTGCGGGAAATTGTTGCAGCACATGCTCGTCGTGGGTGGAAATCAGTAAGGTCACCCCGACCTGATGAAACGATTTGAAAATCGCCATAATCTGATCGGCGTATTCGGCGTCCAGATTGCCGGTCGGCTCGTCCGCCAGCAGAATGGCGGGACGGTTGACGATGGCGCGCGCAATACACAGGCGTTGCTGTTCACCGCCGGAGAGCGCGACCGGGTTCATGCGCTCTTTCTTCAAGAGGCCGACTTTGTCGAGTGCAGCACGGGCGCGTTTGGCGCTTTCACGGTGGTCGAAGCCGCAAATTTGCAAAGGCAGCAGTACGTTATCCAGTGCGCTGCGGTCAAACAATAATTTGTGATCCTGAAAAATCAGGCCGAGATTGCGGCGCAAATAGGGTAAAGCGGCGGATTTCAGCGCGCTGACATTTTGATTTTTAACCAGTACGCTGCCGGCAGTAGGGCGCTCGATGGCAGGAATCATTTTCAGGAGGGTGCTTTTCCCCGCGCCGGAGTGTCCGGTCAGGTACACCATTTCACCTTCACCGATTTCGAAGGAAATCCCGCGTAAAGCCTCGTGCCCGCCGGGGTAGCGTTTAGTGACCTGATTGAAGCGGATCATGCGTCGAGTCCGAGTAATGCCTGCACAAAGTCTTCGGCAACGAAGGGGCGCAAGTCGTCGAGGCCTTCCCCAACGCCGATAAAGCGAACCGGAACCGGATGGGCCTTAGCGATGGCGGCGATGACGCCGCCCTTGGCAGTGCCGTCCAGCTTGGTCAGGATCAGGCCAGTCAGTCCCAGTGCATCGTCAAACGCTTTGACCTGGCTTAGCGCATTCTGGCCGGTATTGGCATCCAGCACCAGCATCACTTCGTGCGGGGCGTCCGGCAGCACTTTGGCAATGACGCGCTTAACCTTTTTGATTTCCTCCATCAGGTGAGCTTGCGTCGTGAGGCGTCCGGCCGTGTCGGCAATCACGACATCGATATTGCGGGCCTGAGCGGCTTGAACAGCATCGAAAATCACGGCGGCAGCATCACCGCTTTGCTGCGCGATGACGGTGACGTTGTTGCGCGCGCCCCACTCCTGTAACTGCTCCCGAGCCGCTGCGCGAAAGGTGTCGCCTGCCGCCAGTAGTACCGAAAGTCCTCGGTTCTGGAAATGCTTCGCCAATTTGCCGATGGAGGTGGTTTTGCCGACACCGTTCACTCCGGCAATCATAATGACGAAGGGATGTTTGCCGCTGGTGTCGAGCGGTTGCGCCAGAGGCTGCAATAGCTTGAGCAGACACTCGCCCAGCGCCTGTCGCATTTGCTCGGCTTCTGTCAGTTTTTGTTCGCGTACGCGGCGTCGCAAGTCGGCCATCAGGGCTTGCGTGGCATCCATGCCGACATCGGAGGTGATCAGAATGGTTTCCAGTTCTTCGTACAGATCGTCGTCGATCTTGCCGCCGCGGCTGAATAGGTCGGAGATCTGGTTGCCGGTACGCGATAGTCCGGCCTTTAGCTTGGCGAGCCAACCGCCGGATGGCGCAGGTTGCTCGGCGCTTGCCTCGGCGGGTTCGCTGGATTTTTTGAAAAAGCTAAACATAACCGGAGTGGTGACCAAAGAGGTTGAAATGGCGCATAATGCGCGCCTGCTGCGCTTGTGCGCGCAGGGATGTATTTTATTCTGATTGGAAGAGTTGGGCTAGGCATATGCAAGCATGGGCAGTGAAATTCTTGGCAGTGGCGCTGGGATGTCTGGCGTGGTCGGCCTCGGCGGAGGTGTATGAGCGGACGCTGTCGAACGGATTGAGGGTGATCGTAAAAGAAGATCACCGCGCGCCGGTGGTGGTGCAGCAAATCTGGTACCGCGCTGGCAGTATGGACGAACGCAGCGGTACGACCGGGGTGGCGCATGTGTTGGAACACATGATGTTCAAAGGTACGAGGACAGTGCCGGCCGGCGAGTTTTCCCGGCGCATCGCCGCTGCCGGCGGACGCGAGAATGCCTTCACCAGCAACGATTACACAGCCTATTTTCAGCAGCTGCATAAATCCAAACTGCCGCTGGCAATGCGTTTGGAAGCCGATCGCATGCACAATCTGAAGCTGAGCGAGGCGGAGTTTTCCAAAGAAATTAAAGTGGTGATGGAAGAGCGTCGCTGGCGTACCGACGACGAGCCGCACGGTTTGTTGGCAGAAAAGCTAATGGCTGCGGCGTATCAGGAACACCCCTATCATCATCCGGTAATTGGCTGGATGAGCGACCTGGAGGCGATGACTTACAAGGATGCGCAAGCGTGGTATCGCGACTGGTATGCGCCGAACAATGCTGTGTTAGTGATCGCCGGCGATGTGCGGGCCAAAAGGGTATTTGCGCTTGCGCAACGTTATTACGGTGCGATTCCCAAGCGTATGCTGGTATCGCGTCGCAACTTTGTTGAGCCGCCGCAGGCCGGAACGAAACGGGTCGCGGTGAAAGCCCCAGCCGAGTTGCCGCAACTGGTCATGGCTTATCATGTGCCGACCTTGCGCGATCCTGCGCACGATTGGCAACCCTATGCGCTGGAAGTGCTGACCGGCATTCTCGACGGCAACGAATCGGCGCGTTTGAATAAAACCTTGGTGCGCGAACAGCAACTGGCCAGCTCGGTCGGGGCGGGTTACGACTCGGTTGCGCGCGGCCCGGCCTTATTTACTCTGGAGGGAACGCCGTCGCAGGGTAAAACCGTGCAGGAGTTGGAGCAGGCGTTGCGTGAGCAGTTGCAATTGCTGGTGCGCGAAGGGGTGACCGAAGATGAGTTGAAGCGGGTCAAGGCGCAGGTCGAGGCGGGCGAAGTGTATAAGCGCGATTCGGTATTTTATCAGGCTATGCAAATCGGCCAGATGGAAAGCAGCGGTTTGTCGTACAAAGATATTCCGTTGATGCTGCAAAAACTGCGTGCTGTTACGGCGGAGCAGGTGCAAGCGGTGGCGCGCGATTTGTTGAAGGACGACAATTTGACGGTGGCGGTACTCGATCCCCAGCCATTGGGCGATAAGCCGAAACATGCGAACGGAGGGGGTTTCCATGCGCACTAATTGGTGGGGAATCTTGTTGGGTTGCTGCCTGAGTATCGGGCAGGCGGTGGCCGGGCCGGTGATTCAGCACTGGCAGAGCGCCTCCGGCGCACAAGTGTACTTTGTCGAAAACCACGATTTGCCGATGCTGGATGTGGCGGTTAACTTTGCTGCGGGCAGCGCGTACGATACGGCCGCGCAGTCGGGTTTGGCCGGACTGACGCATCACATGCTGAATTTGGGAGCGGGCGGGTTAAGCGAGGATGAAATCGCACGCAAACTGGCCGATGTCGGCGCGCAACTGGGCGGGCAGTTCGAGCCGGACCGGGCCGTGGTAGCGCTGCGTACGCTAAGCAACCGCGCCGAGCGCGAACAGGCGTTGGATTTGCTGGCGAAGGCAGTACAGCAACCGGTCTTCCCGGAAGCGGCGCTGAACCGCGAAAAGGCGCGTGTGACCGCCTTGCTGAAGGAAGCCGATACCAAACCGGAAACCTTGGCCGAGCGGGCGCTGGCGCGGGCGGTTTACGGCGATCATCCTTACGCGTTGCGCGCTTCCGGCGAAGTGGCGACAGTGGAAAAGCTGACCAAGGCCGATTTGGAAATGTTTTATCGCGAACATTATGGGGCGGATAAAGCTGTCGTGGCGCTGATGGGGGATGTCAGTCGGGGCGAGGCCGAGCGGATTGCCGAGCAAATGACGGCGCAACTGCCGAGAACGACGGGTGCAGCGCCGATTTCCGCCGTGCAAACGCCGATCCGTGCTTCCGAGCAACGCATTGCGCATCCGGCAACGCAAAGCCATATTCTGATCGGCGCACCGGGCATGGCGCGCAACGATCCGGATTATTTTGTGCTGTATGTCGGTAACTATATTTTGGGCGGTGGCGGTTTTGTGTCGCGTCTGATGGAAGAGGTGCGCGAGAAGCGCGGCATGGCGTACAGCGTCTACAGCTATTTTATGCCGATGAAACAGCCGGGAATGTTCCAGATCGGTTTGCAGACCAAGAAAGAGCAGGCCGACGAGGCATTGCAGCAAGTGCGTAAAACCTTACGCGGTTTTGTAGCGGACGGCCCGACCGCAAAAGAGCTGAAGGCTGCCCAGCAGAATATCGTTAACGGTTTCCCGTTACGAATCGACAGTAATAAGAAAATTCTCGATTATCTGGGCGTGATCGGTTTCTACGGCCTACCGCTGACTTATCTGGACGATTTTCCGTCCAAGGTTAGGTCGGTGACCGTGGGGCAAGTGCGGGAGGCCTTCAGGCGGCGTGTTAACCCGGATGCGATGGCAACGGTCGTGGTCGGTGCGCCTGAGGCGATGGGAGCGGCAAAATAAATCGCGTACGCATTATCGGCGGCAGTCATCGCCGCCGCTGGATCGAATTTCCCGATGCGGAGGGATTGCGGCCGACATCCGACCGGGTGCGCGAAACTTTATTTAATTGGCTGGGGCAGAGTTTATACGGCAAGCGCTGTCTCGATTTGTTCGCCGGCAGCGGAGCGCTTGGCTTCGAAGCGGCTTCCCGCGGGGCGGATCAGGTTGTGCTGGTAGAGCGCAACCGGGCGGTTTATCGCGCTTTGCAGGAAACCATGAAATCATTAGGGTTTTCTAATGTTTCCTTGCGCCTGCAAGATGGGCTAGAATGCGTGCGGCAGGATACCGCCAAGTACGACGTGATCTTTCTGGACCCGCCTTTTCAGGCAGGCTTATTGCCGAAATTATTGCCGTTACTGCCGCAGAGATTGTTGCCGGATGGCTTGGTTTATGTCGAGTCGGGCGAAGCGTTTACACCGGATTCCGGATGGCAGGTCGTCAGGCAGGGCAAAGCCGGGCAGGTGCATTATCAATTATTGCGATACGAGGCTGAGCAGGCATGATTAGAGCGGTTTATCCGGGCACATTCGACCCGATTACGCGCGGGCACGAAGATGTGGTGCGGCGAGCTGCAGGCCTGTTCGACGAGGTGATCGTCGCGGTTGCGGAAAGTCGCAGCGGGACGTTGTTCACACTGGCAGAGCGCGTGCAAATGGCGCGCGAAGTGTTTGCCGGGGCGGACAATGTGAGGGTCGAGGGCTTTTCCGGCCTGTTGATGAATTTTGTGCGGGCGCAGAATGCCCGTGTGGTGTTGCGCGGTTTGCGGGCGGTTTCGGACTTCGAATACGAATTTCAGATGGCCGGAATGAACCGTCATCTGCATCCCGATGTCGAAACCTTGTTTTTGACCCCGGCCGAGCAGTACACCTTTATTTCCGCCACAATGGTGCGCGAAGTCGCACGTTTCGGCGGGGACGTGAGCAAATTCGTTTCGCCTTCGGTGGCGGGGAAATTGATTGAGAAATACAGTTAATTTGGAGAGGAGAAAAACATGGCACTGATAATTACCGATGAATGTATCAACTGCGACGTGTGTGAACCGGAATGCCCGAATGGCGCGATTTCGCAAGGCGATACGATTTATGTGATCGATCCGAACAAGTGTACCGAATGCGTCGGTCACTATGATACGCCGCAATGCGTGGAAGTCTGTCCGGTGGACTGCATTCCGCACGATCCTGCGCACGTCGAGAGCAAGGAGCAGTTGCAGGCCAAGTACGAACGTCTGATGGCCGCCAAGAACGGCTAAGCTGCAGTTTGTACCGATTGGAAACGGGGCATCAAGCCCCGTTTCTCATTCCGGCTGACAGTGAGGGCAGTAGAAGCTGGCGCGCTGTCCTTGCCGGATCGTCTCAATCGCGCTGCCGCAACGGCGGCAAGGCTCTCCTGCGCGTTCGTAAACCCAATAGTGTTGTTGAAAATAGCCCGGTTTGCCGTCGCTGCCGACGAAGTCGCGCAGGCTGCTGCCGCCGAGCTGAATGGCTTCTTGCAAGGTGGTGCGAACGGTGTCCGCCAGCCGACCGCATTCCGATTCGGTGAGCGATTGTCCTGTGCGTGCCGGATGAATGCCGGCGCGGTAAAGCGCCTCGTTGGCGTAAATATTGCCGACCCCGACAACCAGTTTGTTATCCATTAACAATAGTTTGATCGGGCTGTTGCGCTTGCGCACGGCTTGGTAGAGCGTGTTGCCGTTGAATGCGTTCCCGAGCGGTTCCGGCCCGAGTTGCGCGAGCAGCGGGTGAGTGTTCGGATCGCCGGTGTGCCAGAGCACGGCGCCGAAACGGCGCGGGTCGCGCATGCGCATCGATAAGCCGTTATCCAGCAGTAGGTCGAAATGATCGTGTTTTTGAGGCGGGGTGCCGGCCGGTAAAATGCGCAGGCTGCCGGACATCCCCAGGTGTACGATCAGCGTACCGGTTTCGCAATCCAGCAATAAATACTTGGCGCGCCGTTCGACAGTGCGAACCATGCGTCCGGTGAGCAGGTCGGCTAACCGTTCGGGGAATGGACAACGCAAGCCACTATGACGTAACACGACGCCGGTGATCCGATGGCCGACCAAGTGCGGCGCAATGCCGCGTCGGGTGGTTTCTACTTCTGGTAGTTCTGGCACGGCGCTCTACGGAGAAATTTAGCTGCGGCGACGTCGCCACTGAATTAAGCCTGCCAGTACAAGCAGCAGGGGCAGTCCGATTAACAGGCCGATGCTGACGGTATTCAGTTGGCTGCGGCTGAATAGCAGGATGCTGTCTTTGGCGGTGCGAGGCTCGATGAAAATTTGCCGGTCATTGCTGGCAAGCCAACCTACCATGTTTACACCCAGATCGAGATTGCCGCCGTTGCCGGAAAAAGTGTTGGCGAGGAATGCGCCGCTGCCGACTGCAATAATGCGCTGATCGCGTTCGTTGATGTTGCGTTGCAGGGCGAGTGCCAGTGTGACCGGGCCGGGGGTGTCGCGGTTTTTGTCGAATTTGGGTTTGTCTTGCGGTGAGCGGGTGCTTACCCAGCCGCGCGGTGCGCCTTCAACCAAAGTGGTGTGTTGCCAGTCGGCGATTTCTTCCCAGCCGATCGGACGGGCGAACGGGAAGGCGGTAATCAGATTGAAATTGCGCGTGGACGGATGCGGCGGGTAGCCGGAACCCAGCGCCCAGTTTGGTGGCACACCCATTTCTTCTGCTGCGGGGTCGATGACCGTACCCGGCATCAGAACCAGACCGAGCCTCTCGGCCAGTGGCTGCAAGCCGTGCAGTGGTTCGGGGTCGATCAGCCAGAGCAGGTTGCCGCCTTTGTCCAGAAAACGCAGCAGCTTCTCGGTTTCGCCGGGCAGCAAGTCGAGTTGGGGGTGGGTAATCACCAGCAGGCTGATGTTGTCCGGCACGTCTTGCGCCAGCGACAGATTCAGGCTGTTGATGCGGAAGCCGCGTTGCTGCAATCGTTTTCCGAACTCGCCAAGATCGTGATTGGCTGTGCCGTCGAGTTTGCGTTCGCCGTGCCCGTCCAGATACATCACCCACTGCTCTTTCTCCTGGCTGAGGCGCAAGAGCGCGTTAGTGAGCGCTTGCTCGTTTAGCACACTGAGATGCTCGCGCTTGCCCTGATATTCGATCACCATTTCACCGTTCGACTGGATTTCCGCTTGCCGTGCGGCATCGGGCTGTTCGACCGGATTGATGAAGACGAGCGTCATGTCGGGCTTGTAGCGTTGATATAACGCGACGAATGCGCGGATGACGCTGCGCAAATCACCGTAACGGGCGTCCTGCTCGCTGCCGAAGACGGTAATGCGCACCGGGCCGTGCAGTTGCTTCAGTACGCCGACGCTGCTGGCTTCGAGGCTATTGATGCGGCTTTGTGACCAGTCCCAGCGCAACGGATGGGCGGCAAGCGCCAGATACGCAGCAATGGCGGCAGCGAAAACGGCGCAGGTCAGCAAGAGGTTTTTAACGGAACGTTTGAGATTCATGTCAGTCCGCCAATCGGTTGGTTTGCAGGCGGCGCGCGGTCAGCAGCAAAAAGGCGGCGCAGAACAGCAGGAAATAGGCCAGATCGCCGCTGTGCAGCAACCCGTTATTCAAACTTTGAAAATGGCTGGTCGGTGCGAGGGCGCGCCATCCTGCTTCCTGGTCCGGGGCGCTGGCTTCCAGTAGCCACGAGCCGAATAGCAGCGACAGCGTGCCGATGGCGGCAACGACCGGCTGGGCGGTTAGTGCGGAAAGGTAGAGGCCGAGCGCAGCGTAACAGGCTGCCATCAGCAGCAGGCCGAGCGCGTTGGAGGCGATCAGGCCGAAGTCCAGATGCGTGCCGAGGCCGAGCGTCAATACCATGCCGGTGCCGACTGCTACGATCAGCGCTAAAAAGAACATCAGCCCGAGAAATTTGCCGAAAACGATCTGGGCGTCGGAGACGGGGGCGCTCAGCAGCAGCGCCAATGTATGGCTGCGGCGTTCTTCCGCAAAGGTGCGCATGGTGAGCACAGGCACCAGCATCATCAGAATCAGTCCGAGGCTGCCGAACAGCGGAACGGCCACCGCTTGCGTGGCACCGGGCGCGTTGGCGAGTTGCGCGAGTTGCGCTTGTACTTGCAGGAAGGCATCCATCCGGCCGAGATAGAACCAAGCGAACAGCACTTGCAAGGCGGCAAGAATGAACCAGTTGGAGGGCAGCGCGAACTGGTTGCGGAATTCTTTGTATGCGATGGTCAGGATCATGGCGTCTCGCCTTGAGTAATTTTGACGTAGACGTCTTCCAGCCGGTTTTTGATCGGGGTTAGTTGCTGCGCTTGCCAGCCGTTTTGCGCTGCGCGGGCCAGTAGTTCGGCGGCCGCGGGGCTATCGGCCGGATGCAGCAGCCGGAATTCGGTAGCGGACAGCGCCTCGGCTTTCAGTATGCCGGGCAGCGCTTCCAGTTCGGCGAGCGGCGGCGGAGACAATAAGGTGACGGTAAATCCGGGCTGTAAGTCGAATTGCTGCATTTTCATGCTGCTGTCGCCATAGATCAGGCGGCCCTGATGCAGGATTTCTACCCGGTCACAAACGGTTTCGACCTCGTTCATCAGGTGCGTGGACAGGATGATGCTGGCTTGATCGCCCAACGTGCGGATAAGGGTGCGGATCTCGCGGATCTGTGCGGGATCGAGGCCGACCGTCGGCTCGTCGAGAATAATCACTGCAGGGCGGTGAATAATCGCCTGCGCAATGCCGATGCGTTGCTGGTAACCTTTGGAGAGTGTGCCGATGATTTTTTTGCCGCAGTCTTGCAGGCCGCAACGCTGCTTGGCCTCTTCCAGCGCGGTAGCGAGCTGTGCACGGGGCAGGCGGTGCAGTTTGGCGACGAAGAGCAAATAATCATCCACCCGCATTTCGCGGTAGAGCGGTGGATTCTCCGGCAGGAAACCGATGCAGGCTTTGGCTTGTGCCGGTTGTCCGCTGAGGTCGAAGCCGCAGACTTCGATGCTGCCTTCATGTGGCAGCAAGACCCCCGCGAGCATTTGCAAGGTTGTGCTTTTGCCTGCGCCGTTATGGCCGAGCAGGCCGAGTACTTCACCCTTGCGCAGTTCCAGTGAGACGTTTTGCACGACAGCCCGGTTCCCGAAGCGGCGCGTCAGGCGGTGTGCGGAAAGGGTAGCAGGAGCTGACATCTCATTTGTGCGGGTTGTGTAGGCGGTTAAATATAACCTAATATGCGGTTTCTCACCAAAAACCGCCGAATTCGATGACCTTTAAACGTATTTTATTCTTGTTGCCCGTTCTGCTGACGGCATGTGCGCATCAAGCGCAACCGGGCCCTGCCCCGGCGGCAAAGCAAAGCACTGCTCCCGAGGTTCCGCAAGATGGCGTCAAGGCCGAACAGCCGCTGAATTTGCCCAATCTGGAGTTGAATGCCCAGATGGTTTACGAGTTTTTGCTGGGCGAAGTTTCTATGCAGCGCGGTCGTCCCGAGCTGGCGGCGCAGGTGTATCTCGATCTTGCAAAAACGACGCGCGATCCTCGCGTGGCTCGCCGGGCGGCGCAGTTGGCATTCGAGGCGCGCGTATTCGACAAGGCGGTTGAGGCATTTGCACTCTGGCAGGAGCTGGAGCCGCAATCTCCGCTGGCCCGGCAAATGCTGTATACCTTGTTGCTGAGCGGCGGCAAGCTGACCGAGGCGCGCCCCCATGTCGAGGCGGCACTGGCTGCCGAACCGGAGAAAGTAGACCGCGTATTTATGCAAGTGTATTCGTTACTGGCGCGTTATCCCGACAAGCCGGCTGCGGTGGATTTCGTCGGTAGTTTGGCGGCGGGCTATCCCAAGGTGGCGGAAGCGCACTGGGCGTGGGCGCATTTGCTCGAGTCGGCGGGGCGGCATGCGAATGCGCTGGATGAAGCGCGCAAGGTGCGCGAACTGAAACCCGACTGGGAGTCGGGCGCGATTCAGGAGACGCAATTCTTAATGAAGGATAATCCGCAGCAGGCTTTGGCGGGGATGCGCAAATATGTGGCGAGTCATCCCGATGCCAGAGAGGCGCGCTTGTTCAATGCGCGCGCTTTGCTGGAGCAAAAGCAGTATGCCGAGGCACGCAGCGAATTCCGCTATTTGGCAAAGGCGCACCCCGAGAACCCGGAAATGGTGTTCGCCGTAGCGTTGCTGTCGTTGCAAATGGGCGAATTCGAACAGGCGGAAAACGAACTGAAAGAAACGCTCAAGCGCGGCAAGCAAGACGGGAATACGGTGTATTTCTATCTGGCTCAGCTTAGCGAAGCGAAGAAAGACGATGTCGCTGCGCTGAACTACTACCGTCAGGTGCATGAGGGCGAATACGCCGGTCCGGCACGTTTGCGTGTGGTGCAATTGCTTGGAAAGGCCGGTAAGCTGGAAGAGGCGCGCGCCGAAGTGCAGAAGTTGCCGGCCCATACGCCCCAGCAAAAAGTGCAGGCGATTCTGCTGGAAGCTCAGCTACTGCGCGAGGCAAAGCAGTACGAAGCCGTTTACCGGCTGCTGAGCCAGAGCGTGGAAAAAGTGCCCGGGCAGGCCGAGTTGTTGTACGAAGCCGGCATGGCGGCGGATAAACTCGGCAAATACGATCAGCTGGAGCACTATATGCGCAAACTGATCCAGTTGAAGCCGGACTATGCCCATGCTTATAACGCGCTCGGCTATAGCTTGCTGGATCGCAATGTGCGCATTGCAGAGGCGGTGAAGCTGGTCGAGAAGGCATATCAGCTTGATCCCAACGATGCGGCGATTCTGGATAGCGTGGGCTGGGGATATTTCAGGCAGGGCAATCTGGAGAAAAGTTTAGAGTTTTTGCAGCGCGCTTATGCGTTGAATCCCGATCCGGAGATTGCGGCGCATTTGGGCGAGGTGCTCTGGTTGCGCGGCGACAAAGCGGGGGCCGGGAAGGTATGGCGCGATGGGCTGCAGGCTAGCCCGGATAATCCGGCGTTGCAAGCGGTTACGAAGAAGTATCAGCCTTGATGCGACGCTGGTTGTTGCTGGGCGTGCTGTGGCTGGTCGGGTGTGCGAGTGCGCCGCCGGTTGTTGCGCCTGCGCGCCCGGCAGAGGCGGGGATGGCGGCATTTGCCTTCAATGGGCGGGTTGCTGTGCGTTATGAAGGACGGCATACCTCGGCCGGGGTACGCTGGACGCATAGCCGGCTGAAGGATGAGATCGCGTTGATGAATCCGCTCGGACAAACGGCGGCGTTGATTCGCAGCGATGCGCAAGGCGTAGTGCTGGACACTGCTGATCGCCACTATGCCGCTGCGGATGCTGAAAGTCTGACGCAGAGCGTACTCGGCTGGCCGTTGCCGCTGGCGGGTTTGCATCACTGGATTTTGGCGCTGCCTGCGCCGCACGGGGAGCCGGCTGAATTGACACGCAACGAGGCGGGACAGGTAACGGTGCTGCGGCAAGATGGTTGGGTGATCCGTTACAATCGTTATACTTCCGCGGAACCGGATGCGTTGCCGGTGCGTATTGTTTTGGAGCGCGGCGCGCAATTTTTGATACAGGTCGTAATCGACGAATGGGAAATACAGTAGAAGCGTTTTCGTGCCCGGCACCGGCGAAATTGAACTTGTTCCTGCACGTGGTGGGGCGGCGTCCGGATGGGTATCACTTGTTGCAAACGCAGTTTTGTTTTATCGGCTTGGCCGATACGTTGCATTTTAAATTGCGCCAAGATGGGGTTGTCAGACGCGTAACCGAGGTGTCCGGTGTGCCGGAAGAGCAGGATTTATGCGTACGCGCGGCGCGACTGCTGCAGGAAGAAACGGGAACGCCTCTGGGCGTCGAAATCGGCGTCGAGAAGCAAATTCCGATGGGCGGCGGGTTGGGCGGCGGCAGTTCAGATGCGGCGACGGTGCTGATCGCGCTGAATCGTTTGTGGGGGTTGAATCTGTCGCGTAAGCGGCTGATGGAGCTAGGATTGAGGCTGGGGGCGGATGTGCCGGTATTCGTGTTCGGCGAGAATGCTTTTGCCGAGGGAGTCGGGGAGGCGTTGCAGGCCTATCCGGCCCCGGATGTCTGGTATGTGGTGCTGACTCCGCCGGTACATGTGCCGACTGCACAGATTTTTTCGCATCCCCAATTGACACGCAACACAAATTCCATCACAATTCGCGGCCTTTCCGAAGCACAGGTAAAAAACGACCTGCAGCCGGTAGTGTGTGAGTTGTATCCGCAAGTGGCGCAATATCTCGCCTGGCTTGAACAATTCGCCCCGGCACGGATGACCGGATCGGGTGCATGCGTGTTCGCAGCATTCGGTACCGAGCAAGAGGCGAAAGACGTAATCGCCAAGCTGCCGCAGAATATGCGCGGCGTGGTTGCGCAAGGTTTGAAGCAGCACCCATTACATGATTGGGTGAGTGCATGATACAGAGTATTGGGGAGTCGCCAAGTGGTAAGGCACCGGATTTTGATTCCGGCATTCGTAGGTTCGATCCCTACCTCCCCAGCCAGTTCGATGGGCGTTCGCGCCCATTTTTAATTTATCGCTCTTGAGGTGCAGACGTGTCTTTCGACAGCCTGATGGTATTTACCGGCAATGCCAATCCCAAGCTCGCTGAAGATGTAGCGCGACACCTCGGCATCCATCTGGGGCGCGCAACCGTCAGCCGTTTCTCCGACGGCGAAGTGATGGTCGAGATTCTGGAACACGTACGCGGTAAGGATGTGTTCGTGTTGCAGTCCACCTGTGCGCCGACCAACGATAACTTGATGGAAGTCATGGTGATGGTCGATGCGTTGCGTCGCGCTTCTGCAGGCCGCATTACCGCTGCGATCCCGTATTTCGGTTACGCCCGTCAGGATCGTCGTCTGCGTTCCGCTCGTGTAGCGATTACCGCTAAGGTGGTGGCGAACATGCTGACTAGCGTCGGTGTCGATCGCGTACTGACCATGGATTTGCACTCCGACCAGATTCAAGGCTTTTTCGATATTCCGGTCGATAATATTTACGCCAGCCCGATTCTGCTGACGGATGTGTGGAAGCACGACTATCCGAACCTGATGGTGGTGTCGCCCGACGTGGGCGGCGTAGTGCGCGCCCGTGCTTTGGCAAAGCGTCTGGAAGCCGATCTGGCAATTATCGATAAGCGCCGTCCTAAGCCGAATATGGCGAAGGTGATGAACATCATCGGCGACGTGCAAGGCCGTACCTGTCTGATTATGGACGACATGGTGGACACCGCGAATACCCTGTGCGAGGCGGCAGCCGCACTGAAGGAAAAGGGCGCAGCCCGTGTGGTGGCTTACTGTACGCATCCGGTGTTGTCCGGCCCGGCGATCGAGCGCATTGAGAATTCTGCGCTGGACGAATTGGTGGTGACAGATACGATTCCGTTGCGCGAAAATGCGCGTGCCTGCAAGCGTATTCGACAGTTGAGCGTGGCCGAACTGATGGCCGAGACCGTACGCCGCATCAGTGCGGAAGAGTCGGTCAGTTCGCTGTTCATGGAATAAATTTAAAACGTCCGCCATGGGGGCGGATGTGAAACTGGGTTTTTCTGGTCGCGGAAAAACCCGATTACTTGGAGAAGTAAAATGGCAATTGAAATAACCGCAACATCCCGCAGTGCGCAAGGTACGGGTGCGAGCCGCCGTCTGCGCAAAGCTGGCCGCGTTCCTGGCATCGTATACGGCACGGGCGAAGTGAGCCTGATCGAACTGGATCATAACAACTTGTACCATAGCCTGCGCAACGAAGCATTCCACGCTTCCGTGTTGTCGCTGGATGTGGACGGTAAGAAGGAATCCGTCGTGCTGCGCGATTTCCAAATGCATCCTTTCCGTCAGCAAGTGCTGCACATCGACTTCCAGCGCATTGACGCGAACAAGAAGATGCACGTGAAAGTGCCGCTGCATTTCGTGAATGCGGACGCTGCACCGGGCGTGAAGCTGGGCGGCGGTAAGATCAGCCACGTGTTGAACGAGCTGGACGTGGTGTGCCTGCCGAACGCACTGCCGGAATTCATTGAAGTGGATCTGGGCGGTTTGGAACTGGGTCACTCCATCCATGTGTCGAACGTGAAGCTGCCCGCAGGCGTGGAAGTGGCAACGCACCACCATGCTAGCGACGCAGTGGCAACTATTCAGGTGCCGCGCGGTGCAGTGGAAGCTGCAGCGACTACCGAAGCTTAATCGGTATCGGTCGAAAAACCCGTCATGTGCTGACGCCATGGCGGGTTTTTTTACGTCTGGAGTAATGCAATGAGCGAAATTCGTTTGATTGTCGGTCTCGGTAATCCGGGGCGCGAATACGAAGCGACCCGTCACAATGCCGGGTTCTGGCTACTCGATGAGCTGGCGCGTTCCCATCCTTTTCATTTCAAGGCGGAAACCAAGTTTCACGGTCAGGTGGCCCGCGGCAATTTACAGGGGCGCGAAGTCTATTTTCTGAAGCCGCAGACATTCATGAACCGCAGCGGGCAGGCAGTCGGTGCGCTGGCCCAGTTTTACAAAATTACGCCGGATCAGATTTTGGTCGTGCATGACGAATTGGATTTGCCTCCCGGCAGCGCTAAGCTGAAGCTGGGCGGTGGGCACGGCGGACACAACGGGCTGAAAGATATTATCGCCCATCTCGGGACGCGCGATTTCTGGCGTTTACGAATCGGAATCGGACATCCGGGCGAGCGTAACGAAGTGGTCAATTTCGTTTTGAATGCGCCTCGCCGGGAGGAGGCAGAGCAGATCGAAGCGGCGACTTGGCGGGCATTGACAGTACTGCCGCAAATCATCGAGGGCAAGCAAGAAGCCGCCATGTTGAAACTGCACACCCAGTAAGGTGTGCAGTCAGGGTGGGCGCTTAAGCGGTAAACAGGTTGGTCAGGCCATCAAGCCCGACGAAATTCAGTGCATAGCTTGCTTGGGCGCGCACGACAGGTTTGGCGTGGTAGGCAATGCTGACGCCTGCTTGCGCCATCATTTTCAGATCGTTCGCGCCATCGCCCATGGCGATAACTTGCTGCGGTTGCAGTTCTAGTTCTTCGCGAATGCGATGCAGCCAGTCGGCCTTGCCTTGCGCATCGAGGATGTTGCCGACGACCTTGCCAGTCAGTTTGCCGTTGGTGATTTCCAGTGTGTTGGCATGGGCGAAATCGAGACCGAGGCGCGTCTTCAGGCGTTCGGTGAAAAATATAAAGCCGCCGGAAACCAACAGGGTTTTGATGCCGTGTTCCTTCAGTCTGGCAAGCATGGTCTCCGCACCGGGATTCAGTTGCAGGCGTTCAGTATAGACGCGTTCCAGTGCGCTTTCTTCTAAACCTTCCAGCAGCGCGACGCGGCGACGCAGGCTTTCCGCAAAGTCGATTTCGCCGCGCATGGCGGCTTCGGTGATGGCGGCGACCTGAGGTTTCAGGTGATGCATATCGGCGATTTCGTCGATGCACTCGATTGAAATCAGTGTGGAATCCATGTCCATCACTAGCAGGCCGAAATCCCCTAAATGGCGGTCGGCGGCGACATAGCCGTAGTCGAGCTGATGCTCCCAGCAGTAGGCGGTGATGCCGTCGTGCGGTTGCGCATCGCGCAGGCGGTAGACGTGTTCGCCAATTTGTTCGAGGCGCGAGGCGCGGGTGAGGCTCGCCAGATGTTGCAGTTGCGCGGCGGGAATGTCGTGCAGGGCTTGAATAATCAGGTTCATGCGGTCAGTTCGGTGAAAAAGTTTTTAATCGCGAGCACACGTTGCGCGAGATCGCTGTATTTTAATTCAATTCGCAGCTTATCCGGCCCGTTCATTTTGTAATGCCGCTTAGTCTGGATCAGTTTGATGATACGCATCGGGTCGATCGGCGGGTTAGGAACGAATTGCACCTGGATGGCTTCGCCGGAGGCGTCTAATTTGGCGATGCCGAGCGGCTTCGCCAGAATGCGCAGCCGGTGGCTGTCGAGCAAAGCATGTCCGGCGGGCGGTAACAGGCCGAAGCGGTCGATCAGTTCCTGATGCATCTCGTCTAGTTCTTCCAGCGTGGCGCAGTTCGCCAGACGTTTGTATAGCACCAAACGCTGGTGGATGTCCCCGCAATAATCGTTCGGCAACAGGGCAGGAGTGTGTAGGTTGATTTCGGTCGTGACGCCGAGCGGATGCGCCATATCCGGCTCGCGGCCTTGCCGCAGCGAGGAAATGGCGGCGTTCAGCATGTCGGTGTACAACGAAAAGCCGATTTCCTGCATTTCGCCGCTTTGCGATTCGCCGAGCACCTCGCCAGCACCGCGAATCTCCAGATCGTGCATCGACAAATAGAAACCGCTGCCCAGCTGCTCCATCGCCTGAATGGCTTCCAATCTCTTCTTGGCTTGAGCGGTGAGGCCTTCCAGGCTGTCCACCAGCAAGTAGGCATAGGCTTGATGATGCGAGCGCCCGACGCGACCGCGTAACTGGTGCAACTGCGCCAGTCCGAAGCGGTCGGCGCGATTCATGATGATGGTGTTGGCAGTCGG
Organism: Pseudomonadota bacterium; assembly: GCA_040757065.1. GTDB lineage: Bacteria > Pseudomonadota > Gammaproteobacteria > Burkholderiales > Gallionellaceae > JBFLXR01. The sequence goes on along the minus strand of JBFLXR010000009.1, from coordinate 22,188 downwards.
TACGTCGATGCCGGTTTCGATAATGGTGGTGCACAGTAGTACATTGAAGCGCTGATGCGTGAAGTCGCGCATCACGGCCTCCAGCTCGCGTTCGCCCATTTGGCCGTGCGCAACGCGTATGCGTGCTTCCGGCAGTAACGCGGTGAGTTTTTCCGCCATGTTGGCGATAGTATCGACCTCGTTATGCAGGAAATACACTTGACCACCGCGCTTCAGTTCGCGCAGCACAGCTTCGCGAATGACGCCCTGACTGTACCCGCTGACGAAGGTTTTGATCGACAGCCGTCGCTGCGGGGCGGTAGCAATCACCGAGAAATCGCGCAGCCCTTCCAGTGACATGGCCAACGTACGTGGAATCGGCGTGGCGGTTAGCGTTAATACGTCCACTTCGGCACGCAGCGACTTCAGCCGCTCTTTTTGCTGTACTCCGAAGCGGTGTTCTTCGTCGATGATTACCAAGCCGAGGTTGTGAAACTTCACGCCTTTCTGGATCAGCTTATGGGTGCCGATGATGATGTCCAGTTTGCCTTCCGCCATGTCCTGCAACGCCTGATTTTGCTCTTTGGCGGAGCGGAAGCGCGAGAGTTCGGCAATGCGTACCGGCCAATCGGCAAAGCGGTTGGAGAAATTCTGGAAATGTTGTTCAACCAGCAGGGTGGTCGGTGCCAGCACGGCAACTTGTTTGCCTTCCATCGCGGCGACGAAGGCGGCACGCAGCGCGACTTCGGTCTTGCCGAAGCCAACATCGCCGCAAATCAACCGATCCATCGGTTTGCCGCTTTGCAGATCGGCAACAACCGCTTCAATGGCCACAGCCTGATCGGGGGTTTCCTCGAAGCCGAATCCGGCGGCAAATGCCTCATAGTCGTGAGGCGACAGCTTAAAGGCGTGCCCTTTGCGCGTGGCGCGCTGTGCATACAGATTCAACAGCTCGGCGGCGGTGTCGCGCACTTGCTGCATGGCGCGGCGCTTCGCTTTGTCCCAGTGACCGCTGCCCAGTTTGTGTAGCGGCGCATCTTCGGATGCACCGCCGCTGTAGCGGCTGATGACGTGCAGTTGCGAGACGGGTACATACAGCTTGTCACCGCCGGCATATTCCAGCAGCAGGAATTCGTTTTCACCCTCGCCCAGATCGAGATTGATCAACCCTTGATAACGCGCTATGCCGTGTTGCTCATGCACTACGGCATCGCCGGGCTTGAGTTCGGAAAGATCGCGCAGCATGCCTTCGATGTTGCTCTTGCGGGCAGCACGTGCTACGCGGTTGCGGGGCTGGGAGGCATAGAGCTCGGTTTCGGTCAGGATGACGATTCGCTCGCCTTCCAACTGGAAGCCGGAATACAACGGGCTGACCGCCAGCATGAACCGATCGCTAGATTGCTGGAATTGCGTGTAGCTGTCGCAGGGTGTCGGGCTGAGATCGTAGTTGTGCAAATATTCCAGCATCACTTCCCGGCGACCGAGGCTGTCGGCCAGCAGCAGTACGCGGCCTGCATAACTTTGGATGAATTGCTGCAGGGCGCGGGTCGGTACTTCGTCACGGCGATTGACGGCGACATCCGGCACGGTTGCGGTAGCGCAGGAGGTGAGTGATTGACCATCGGTGCCGTTGGTAACGATGTCGAACCGAGCAAACGGCTTGCTGGCGATAAAGAACTGTTCGGCGGTTAGGAATAGTTCGTGCGGCTCTAGCAGCGGGCGCTGGGGATCGCCGCGCAGTAATTTGTAGCGCGATTGGGCGTCTTGCGTAAAAGTGTCGATTGCAGTTGAAACGTTGCGATGCAGGCACAGTGTGGCGCTTGGCGGCAGGTAATCGAACAGGGTGGCGGTACGCTCGAAAAATAGCGGCAGATAGTATTCGATACCGGCAGGGGCGATGCCCTTGCTGATGTCTTTGTAAATGCGTGACTTGGAAGGATCCCCTTCGAAGCGGTCGCGGAAATTCTGGCGGAAGCGTGCTTGCCCGGCATCGTCGAGCGGGAATTCGCGTGCAGGCAGCAAACGGATTTCCGGCACCGGATAAATGGTGCGTTGGGTATCGACATCGAAAGTGGCGAGCGACTCGATTTCGTCGTCGAATAAGTCGATGCGGTATGGTACCGGACTACCCATCGGAAACAGATCGATCAATCCGCCGCGTATGCAAAATTCACCGGGAGTGAGTACTTGCTGTACGTGGCTGTATCCGGCGAAAGCCAGTTGTTCGCGCAGCTGATCGATGTTCAGGGTTTCGCCGCGCTTCAGAAAAAATGTATAAGCGGCCAGGTGTTCGACCGGCGGCAGCGGATACAAGGCTGTGGTGACCGGAACGATCAATGCGTCGCAAGATCGACTGCGTACATGATGCAGAGTAGCGAGCCGTTCGGACACCAAGTCCTGATGCGGCGAGAAGTGGTCATAGGGCAGCGTTTCCCAATCCGGTAGCAAATGCACCTGTAGTTCGGGGGCGAAGAAGGGGATTTCTTCTGCCAGCCGTTGGGCGTCTTGCGCACTTGAAGCAATGACTACCAGCGGCTTGCAGGCGGCAGCCTGCTGCGCCAGTGCGAGGGCGTCGGCGGAGCCGTATAGGTTGGTGTAGCGTCCGGAGCGTGACGAATCGAGCAGCATGTCGGTGCGACGAAATTCAAAGTCGCGCATTATAAAGGCAAATGCGTCCTTTGCCCTTCATCGCGCATCCTTTACAATTCGCGCATGACAAATTTTTATGCACTTGTTCCTGCGGCCGGATCGGGTTCGCGGATGGGCAGTGACTTGCCCAAACAATATTTACCGCTTGCCGGACAGCCGATGATTTACCATGCGCTGGCGGCGTTGTGCGCTTGTCGGGAAATCGCGACGGTGTTCGTGGTGTTGGCACCGGGCGATGCGTATTTCCGCACTTACGACTGGTCGGCATTCGGTGAGCGCTTGCAGCCGTTGTATTGCGGCGGTATGACGCGTGCGGAAAGTGTGCTGAACGGTTTGGTTGCGGCGGAAGTGGATACGGACGACTGGGTGCTGGTACACGATGCGGCAAGGCCGTGTCTGCGGCAGGCACAGTTGACGCATTTGCTGGAAACGGTACGCGACGACGACGTCGGGGGGATTCTTGCGCAGCCGGTAGCGGATACCTTGAAGCGGTCGAATGCCGAGCAGCGGATTGCTTACACCGAAGACCGTAACGGCCTTTGGCAGGCGCAAACACCGCAGATGTTCCGTGCCGGTTTGCTGGTGGAGGCGCTGCGGCGTACTTCCAGTGTGACCGACGAGGCCTCGGCCATCGAAGCGATGGGCTTGCATCCTAAGCTGGTGACGAGTGATTCAAGTAACTTTAAAGTGACCTATCCGCAAGATATCCGTCTGGCGGAATGGATGCTGACGCAAGGAAAACAGACATGAGGGTCGGGCAGGGTTTCGATGTGCATCAATTAGTGGAAGGGCGCAAGCTGATTATCGGCGGAGTGGAGATCCCTTATGACAAGGGGTTGCTCGGACATTCCGATGCCGATGTGTTGCTGCATGCGATTTGCGATGCCTTGCTGGGCGCGGCTGCGCTGGGCGATATCGGTCGCCACTTTGCCGATACCGATGCCAAATTCAAAAATATCGACAGCCGGATTTTGCTGCGCGAAACCGTGCGGATGGTGAATGCGGCCGGCTTTCGCATCGGCAACGTCGATGCAACTATTATCGCGCAGGCGCCGAAGATGGCCCCGCATATTCCGCGCATGGTTGAGCATATTGCTGCCGATTTGGGGGTGGTGCTGAATGCGGTGAATGTGAAGGCAACTACGACCGAAAAGCTTGGATATGCCGGCCGTAGCGAAGGAATCGCGGCGCAGGCCATTGCCTTGTTGCTGGTGTAACGTGCGCATTCTTGCACTGGAAACGACCACCGAATATTGCTCCGTCGCCGTTTTGGCGGACGGTGTGTTGCATCACCGCTGCGAATTGGTCGGGCAGCGTCATTCGGAAGTGTTGATAGAAATGGTGGATGCCATATTGGCGGAAGCCGGTTTGACACTCCGGCAAATGGACGGGCTGGCATTCGGTAAGGGTCCGGGTTCGTTTACCGGCGTGCGGATTGCCTGCGGCGCGGCGCAAGGGCTGGCTCTGGGGGCAGATATCCCGGTAGCGGGCATCGTGACGCTGCTTGCTTTGGCGGAAGCCTGCGGACACGACAGGGTGATTGCTGCGCTGGATGCGCGCATGGGCGAGATTTATCACGCAGCGTATGTGCGGCAGCAGGGGGGGTGGCAAACGGTTAGCGAACCGTCGTTGTGTCAACCGCAAGCGGCGCCGGATGTGGCGGGCGAGGGTTGGTTCGGGTGCGGTAGCGGCTTTGCCGCACATGGCGAGGTGCTGGCAGCGCGCTATGCTGGTCGGCTGTGCGGCATGGATGCGCAGACCATCCCGCAGGCAGCCGCGATTGCCAGGCTGGCCGAGCAGATTTTTGCGGCGGGGGCAGGGGTTGCGGCTGCGCAGGCCTTGCCGTTATACCTGCGCGATAAGGTTGCGTTGAAGACCTCGGAGCGGGTTTGAGTATCTGCGATATGGCGCCGGAGGATGTGGCGGTAGTGCAGGCCATCGAGCAAGCCGTGCATGCGCATCCGTGGACGCGCGGCAATTTTGACGATGCGTTAGCGAGCGGTTACTTCTGTCGAATCGATAGAGAAAACGAGCGGGTGCGCGGCTATATTGTCGTCTTGCCCGGGGTGGGCGAAGGCGAGCTGCTGACTGTCGGCGTGGCGGCAGAGTGCCAGCGTAAGGGCATAGGTCGCGCACTGCTGGATGACGCTATGCAATCGGCGCGCGCGCAGGGCTGGCAACGTCTGTTGCTTGAGGTGCGTCCGTCGAATCGAGCGGCACTGGCGTTATATCGCCAATACGGTTTTGTCGAAATCGGACGGCGCAAGGGTTATTACCCGTCGGGAACGGGACGGGAAGACGCCATCATTATGGAGTATGGGTTGTGAACAGAGATGAAGCCGTTTTGCGCGAGTTGAATTTGTACCCGCAATGGCGTTTGCGTGCGCAACCGGCAGTGGAGGAACATGCTGCACCTGCACCTGCACCTGCACCTGCACCTGCACCTGCACCTGTGTCTGAAGTTCCCGCAAGCGAGGGACTGGAGTCCATTGCGTCTGAACCGGTCAAGCCGGAAATAGTGATTGTCGAAGCCGAGTCATTGCCCGCGGCAGCGCGTGAAGCTGCCATTGCGGAGCTGGACTGGCCTGCACTCAAGGCGCGCGTGCGCGACTGTACCGGTTGCAAATTGCGCGCCGGATGCACGCAAACAGTGTTCGGCGTGGGCGATGAGCAGGCGGATTGGTTGTTCGTCGGCGAGGGGCCGGGCGCGGATGAAGATGCGCGCGGTGAGCCATTCGTCGGGCAGGCGGGTAAGCTGTTGGATAACATGTTGGCGGCTATCCAACTCAAGCGCGGGCAGGATGTGTATATCGGCAATATCGTGAAATGCCGTCCGCCGAATAATCGTGCGCCCGAGCCGGGCGAGATCGAACGCTGTCTGCCTTATTTGCAGCGGCAAATCGCTTTGATTCGGCCGAAGCTGATCGTGGCGCTGGGAAAAACGGCGGCGACGGCTTTGTTAAATCGCGAAGCTACGCTGGGTTCCTTACGTGGCGCTTTGCACAAGTATCAGGGCATTCCTTTGGTTGTGACGTATCACCCGGCGTATTTGTTGCGTACCCCGCAAGATAAAGCCAAGGCGTGGCAGGATTTGTGCTTTGCGGTGGAGACGATGCAGCGCGCGAAACAACCCGATTAGGGGTTGTAACGACGGGCAATCAGAACAGCGTTGCTGCCTCCGAAGGCAAACGAGTTGGACATGACGGCGTTAAGCTCTACCCCGCGTCTTCCGGTGTTCGGTACATAGTCCAAGTCGCACTCCGGGTCGGGGTCGTGCAGGTTGATGGTCGGCGGTAGCGCTTGATGTTGCAACGCCAGAACGGCAGCCATGAATTCGACCGCGCCAGTTGCACCCATCAAGTGACCATGCATCGATTTGGTTGAGCTGACAGCGAGCCGGTGGGCGTGTTCGCCGAAAGCCGCCTTGATGGCTTTGGTTTCTTCGATGTCACCCGCTAGCGTGGCGGTGCCGTGTGCATTGATGTAGCCGATTTCTTCCGGCTGCATTCCTGCGAAGCGCAATGCATTTTGTATCGCGCGTGTTTGTCCGGCGGCATCCGGTTTTGTGATGTGGCTCGCATCCGATGCGCAATCGTAACCGGCGATTTCTGCGTAAATCTTGGCGCCGCGCTTGAGGGCGCGATCGGCATCTTCCAATACCAGTACGGCTGCTCCCTCGCCTAAGACCAAGCCATTGCGGTTTTTGGAAAAAGGTTTGCACGAGGCGCCCGGGTCTGACGGATCTTCCGGTGCAAGTGTGCGCAAGGCTTCCCATGCTTTCATTGCGCCGAAAGTCAGCATGGCTTCCGAGCCGCCGGCCAGCATGACATCGGTATAGCCGTGCCGTATCTGGCGGTAAGCTTCGCCGATGGCGATGGCGGAAGAAGCGCAGGCGGTCGAGAAGGTAACGTTTGGTCCTTGCAGTCGGTAGGTGAGCGACAAGTGCGAAGCTGCGGCATTGTTCATCGCCAACAGCACCGAGAATGGCTTGATGCGCGGATTGTCGCGCAGGAAAACCTCGATATAGCCTTCTTCCAGTGTGCCGGCCCCGCCCATGCCGGTGCCCATATATACGCCTGCACGCGGCAACTCGGTTTCGTCCAGTTGCAGTTGGGCGTCCCTCACGGCCTCTTCGGCAGCAACCAGTGCGAACTGACTGAATCGCTCCATGCCGGTGAGTTTAATCTTGGAAAAATACGCTGTCGGGTCGAAATTTTCGACATTTGCACCGATCTTGATGTCGAGTTTCTCAACGAATTCTTGTTGCAGCCGACGAATGCCGGATTTTCCTGCCATCAGATTTCCGAAAAAAAAGGTCGATCCGATTCCCAGCGGGGAAACGATGCCAAGTCCGGTGATGACGACGCGGCGGGTCATGCCTTCCCGTGTTGTTCGGCGGAGGCGCGGTCGATAATGTCGACCACGTCTTGCAGCGTTTTAATATGTTCCAGCCGCTCGTTGGTCAGCTTGATTTTGAATTCGTCTTCGATATGAAACATGAATTCGATAACCGCGAGCGAGTCCAGTCCCTGCGATTCCAGTGTGGCTTCCGGGGTCAGCTCGTCCTGCTTGAGATCGAATTGTTCGGCGACCATGCGTTGCACGGTTTGCAAGGTATTGCTCATGTCGGTTCCTTCACATTAAACGCTAAGCTGAGCGCACCAAGCTTAAGCGCGGCGCGGATGATACCATAGCCTGCGGCTCTGGATTTTGCTGGCCGTTGCCGGTCAGGTGGTTCAGGAAGGCGATGGTCTCATCGGCTACATGATCACGTTCGTTGTCGAGGGTGATCATGTGGTAGCTGTCGCGCAACATGACCTTTTGCAGTTTTGTCGATTTGATATGTGCCGCGACGAAGTCTGCGCTGCGCGGTGTGGAAACATCATCTTCCTCGGCATGAATAATGAGCGCGGGAGCGGTAATCTTTGATAACTTGCGCTTAACCGACTTAATGAGCAGCTCCCCCTCATGAATTGCGGGCAAGGTTAGCTTTGCCGCTCCGGCGATAGATGAGGTTTTGTGGCCCATTTCGCGTTCCACCCACTGACGCAGTGCTGCGTTTTTCAGGCCGAATGGCTGGCGTTCGCGGTAGGCGTACCAATAGCGGAATGGTGTGTAGTAGCCCAGCGGCAGCAAGAAACGATACCAGGGAATGCTCCAGCCATCGTAATACAAAGTTGTGGCGAGCAGAATGAGTCCGTCGATTTCTTCGATGGTTTCTCCGGCGGCGCTAAGCGCCAGTACCGCCCCCATGCACAAGCCGCCGACCGAAACGGTTTTGTATTGCTTCTTCATTTCCTTCAGTTCGTGCAATACCTGAGCATGCCAGTTTTGCCACGGGGTGACGGATCGGGCAGTAAAGCCGGTTTCGTAGCTATAGCCCGAAAAATAGGGCGCACGTACAGTGTACCCTGCCTTGTGCAGACGTTTGATCAGGGGTTGCAGCTCGATGGGGGTGCTGGTCAGGCCGTGGATTAATAATACGGCATGTTCGCCAGCGATCATTTCAACCGGTTTCATGAGGAAGATCGGAAAGCACAAAGCCAAATATTATAGCAACCAACTGATTTTATTCTCCGGTTATGAATTAGGGATTTGCCCGATATTGCGCAGTTGTCGGGGCTGCGGGGCGTGTGATAGCGCGGCAGCCTTGGTCGGCAGGGGGTATAATCGCACCGGTATTAATAGTTAAGCGGATTGAGAATAAGATGGACGAGCAACTGCGTCAGGCGGCACTGCAATATCACCGCCAATCCCCTCCGGGAAAAATCACCGTCGTGCCGAGCAAGCCGATGACCACCCAACGCGATTTGGCGCTGGCCTATTCGCCCGGCGTGGCGGCCGCCTGCGAAGCGATTGTAGACGACCCGGGCGAGGCGCGTACGGTGACGGCCCGCGGCAATCTGGTGGCGGTAATCAGCAATGGCACGGCCGTGCTGGGGCTGGGGGCTATCGGCCCGCTGGCATCTAAACCGGTCATGGAAGGCAAGGGGGTACTGTTCAAAAAGTTTGCCGGAATCGATGTGTTCGACATTGAAATCGATGAGCGCGATCCCGATAAGCTGGTGGAAATCATCGCTTCACTGGAGCCGACATTCGGCGGTATCAATCTGGAAGATATTAAAGCGCCGGAGTGCTTTTATATCGAGCGCAAGTTGCGCGAACGCATGAAAATTCCGGTGTTCCACGATGACCAGCACGGCACGGCGATTATCGTTGGTGCGGCTTTGTTGAACGGGCTGAAAGTCGTCGGCAAGAAAATCGAAGAGGTGAAGCTGGTGGCTTCCGGCGCGGGGGCGGCGGCGCTGGCCTGTCTGGATATGCTGGTCGGCCTCGGCGTGCGTCGGGAAAATATCGTTGTAACCGATATCAAGGGTGTGGTGTATCAAGGCCGCACCGAAGAAATGGACGACAATAAGGCGCGCTACGCTGTGGATACCTCGGCGCGCACCTTGGGCGAGGTAATCGCCGGTGCCGATGTGTTTCTTGGTTTGTCTGCCGCCGGCGTGCTGAAACCGGAAATGGTGGCGCAAATGGCTGCGCAGCCACTGATCTTTGCGCTGGCTAATCCGACGCCGGAGATTTTGCCGGAACAGGTCAAGGCAGTGCGTTCGGACGCCGTGATGGCGACCGGTCGTTCCGACTATCCGAATCAGGTCAACAATGCCTTGTGCTTCCCGTATATTTTCCGCGGGGCGCTGGATGTCGGTGCGACCACGATCAATGAGGCGATGAAACGGGCCGCAGTTTATGCGATTGCGGAATTGGCCGAAGCCGAGCAATCCGATGCGGTGGCAGCCGTGTATGGCGAAGAGAGCTTGCGTTTCGGCTCGGAATATCTGATCCCCAAGCCGTTCGATCCGCGTCTGATTACCACCATCGCCCCGGCCGTGGCGCAAGCGGCGATGGACAGCGGCATTGCGGAGCGCCCGATTGCCGACATGGAGGCGTACCGCGAGCAGTTATCGCATTTCATTTACCAGTCCGGTTTCCTGATGAAGCCGGTGTTCGAACTGGCTAAGCAATCGCCCAAGCGCCTGATTTACGCCGAGGGCGAAGACCAGCGCGTGTTGCATGCAGTGCAGACCGTCGTGGACGAAGGCTTGGCCTACCCGATTCTGGTCGGCCGGCCGGCAGTGGTCGAGGCGCGCATTCGCAAGCTGGGGTTGCGCATTCGTGCGGGCGAGCATTTTGAGCTGGTGAATCCCGAAGACGACCCGCGTTACCGTGAATACTGGACCGAATATCACCGCCTGATGCAACGCAAAGGGGTGACGCAGGAGGCGGCCAAGTACGCGATGCGCAATAACACTACCCTGATTGCGGCCATGCTGCTGCGCATGGGGGCGGGCGATGCGATGCTGTGCGGTTCGGTCGGGCAGCCGCACGACCATTTGCCAGTGGTGCGCGAGTTGATCGGCTATGCGCCGGGCGCAAGCTTGTATGCCGCGCTGAATTTATTGCCGTTGCACAAGCATAATCTGTTCATTTGCGACACCCACATCAACCTCGACCCGACGGCCGAGGAAGTTGCCGAGATGACTTTGCTGGCGGCGGAAGAGGTGCGTCGCTTCGGCATTACGCCGAAAGTGGCGTTGTTGTCGCATTCGAACTTCGGTAGCTTTAATAACCCGTCCGCAGAAAAAATGGCGCGTGCGCGCGCATTGCTGGAGCAACGCGCACCGGAATTGGAAGTGGAAGGCGAAATGCACGGTGATGCAGCCTTGTCCGAGGCGATTCGTGCGCAGTTGCTGCCCGGTTCGCGACTGAAGGGCGAAGCGAATTTGCTGATGATGCCGAATTTGGATGCAGCGAATATCGCCTACAATTTGCTGAAAACCGTTGCGGGCGATGGGATTGCCATCGGCCCGATTTTGCTCGGTGCAGGTAAGTCGGTGCATGTGTTGACGGCTTCTGCGACTGTGCGCCGGATCGTGAATATGAGCGCGTTGGCCGTGGCTGCCGTGAAAACGCATTAGAAGGAAAAGTTATGCCGCATGATCAAATGAATCCGCAAGAAATCGAGATGCTCCGCGAGGAGCTGGAAATGCTGATGCAGGAACGCAACGGATTGTTGCGTGTGGTGGGCGCAGCTGCTGTTCTGGTGGCGAATACCGATGCGCGCGAACTGCCGCCAGAGGCCGCGGAAGCAGCGGAAATGCTTTCGAAATGCGTCAACGATCTGCCGGAAGAGACGTTGAAGGACGCATTAGAAACCGTGCAGGCCGAATCGGAGGCCTAACGGCACGGCGATGGCTAGGCGGCTCGGTTTAGTGCTGACTGGCGGCGGCGCACGCGCCGCCTATCAGGCCGGGGTGCTGAAAGCGATGGCCGAATGGCTGCCGCACCGTGCGCACAATCCTTTCCCGGTGATTTGCGGCTCCTCTGCCGGGGCGTTGAATGCCGCCACGCTGGCGATCAATGCCCGTCATTTTCATCAGGGCGTCCAGTATTTGCTGGAGGTCTGGAAAAATTTCCGTGTTAGCGATGTATATCGAACCGATGCGCCGGGTGTGTTCGCTAATAGCGTACGCTGGTTTGCGGGTTTGTTGCTAAGCGGTTTTGGCATCCGGCTCGGCACCCGCGAATCCTTGCTGGATAACCGTCCGACCGCCCGTTTGCTCGAACAAATCTTGCCGTGCGAGAAAATTCAGGCCTCAATCGATGCGGGCATGCTGCATGCCTTGGCGATTACCGCTTCAGGCTACGCGTCCGGCGAATCGGTGACGTTCTATCAGGGTGTGCCGGAAATTGCCCCGTGGAAGCGGGCGCGCCGTATCGGTTTACCAACTCAAATCGGGCTGAAACATTTACTGGCCTCGACAGCGATTCCTTTTCTTTTTCCGCCGGTGCGGGTGAACCGTGAATATTTCGGCGACGGCTCTATGCGCCAGATTGCGCCAATCAGTGCCGCCTTGCATACCGGCGCGACGCGGGTGTTGGTGATCGGCATCCGGCATGCGCCGGAGCAGCCAAGGCAAAACCAGATCAGCGAATATCCGTCGCTGGCGCAAGTCGCCGGACATGCGCTGGACACGATTTTTCTGGACGCGCTGGAAGTCGATCTGGAGCGGATTCAGCGGATCAACCGTACTTTGGAATTAATTCCCGAGGAACGGCGCAAGGAAGCCGATTTGCAGCACGTGGATGTGTTGGTGATCGCCCCGAGCGTTTCCATTGCTCAGATTGCCGAGCAGCATGCGGGACGGTTGCCGTGGACAATACGCCTGTTGTTGCGCCTGATCGGGGCGATGCGGCGCGGCGGTAGCAATCTGGTCAGCTATCTGCTGTTCGATAAGGCTTTCTGCCGGGCGCTGATCGATCTAGGTTATCAGGATGCCACGCAGCGCAAGGCTGAGATTCTTGCTTTCCTCGATGCGTCGGACGAGCAGCCTGCGCCGGGTTTCCCGCAATGAGTGCTGCGCCGAAACCGCTCACCATTGCTGCGCTACGCTTGTTGAGCGACGGTGATTTTCATTCCGGGGAGGTTTTGGCGCAGCAGCTAGGCGTTTCCCGCGCGAGCATTCATCATGCCCTGCGCGATGCTGCCGATTTCGGTCTGGAATTGTTCAGTGTGCGCGGGCGCGGTTACAGCCTGCGCAATCCGCCGGAATGGCTGGAGCCGCAGCGCATTCAAGCGGAATTGGGCGGGCTTGCGAATGAATTGCAATTGCAGGTGGTCGATGCGACGGACTCCACGAATACCCGGTTGTTGCAGCAGGCCGCCCAAGGTGCGCGCAGCGGAACGGTGCTGGCGGCAGAGTGGCAAAGCGGCGGTCGCGGGCGCTTCGGGCGGCGCTGGCATGCAGGACTCGGGCAGGCGCTGACTTTTTCGCTGCTGTGGAGATTCGGTTGCGGACTGAACGGGTTGTCCGGCCTGAGTCTGGCGGTGGGTGTCGCCTTGGTGCGCGTACTGCGCGAGTTGGGGATTGCGCAGGCCGGACTGAAATGGCCGAACGATGTGCTGGACGAGCGCGGTAAACTGGCTGGAATATTGATCGAGGCGCAGGGCGATGTGTTGGGGCCGAGTGCAGTGGTGATCGGTGTCGGCATCAACCTGCGACTGCCTGAAACCGGGCAAGTCGATCAGCCGGTCGGGGCGTTGGCGCGGGAAGGCGTGACACTGCCAGAACGCAACCGGCTGTTTGCCTTGATCTTGATGGCGCTCGCCAATACGCTGCGCGCTTTCGGGCAAAGCGGATTCGCCGGAATGCGGCCGGAATGGGAGCGATATCATGTGTGGCAGGATCGTCCCGTACGTTTGCTGATGCCGAACGGACAATCGCTGGATGGCGTGGTGCGCGGCGTAACCGATGAGGGCGGTCTGCGGTTGGAAACTGAACAGGGCGAGCAGATCGTCAATTCTGGCGAAGTCAGTTTGCGGGTAAGAGCATGTTGCTGATCGATGCGGGAAATAGTCGTGTCAAATGGATGCTGGTGTGCGGGCAGGAAAGTGTGCGCGGTGCGGTAAACAATGCCGAATGGTCGCGGTTGGACGGACTGTGGCGGGAGTTGCCTGCGCCGAGCCGGATTGTGGCGAGCAATGTGGCAGGTGCGGAAATGGCCGAACGGCTGCGGACGGTGTGCCGGCAGTGGCCGGTCGAACCGAAGTTTGTCGAAGCGCAAGCCGAGCAATGCGGTGTGCGCAACGGGTATGCGCTTCCGGCGCAGCTCGGCAGCGACCGCTGGGCGGCGTTGATCGGCGCGTGGCATGCGGTGCGGTGCGCCTGTCTGGTCGTGAATTGCGGTACGGCCACCACAGTGGATGCCCTGACGGGAGAGGGTGTGTTTCTCGGCGGGTTAATTCTGCCCGGCATGGCGCTGATGCAACGCAGCTTGAGCGAGGCGGCGGCACAATTATCGGCTGACGAAGGGATGGTGCAGACATTTCCGCGCAATACCGCCGATGCGCTGTATAACGGTGCATTACAGGCCACGCTGGGGGCGATTGGCCGTCAATATACTTTGCTGCAAGCGCAGACTCCGTCTGCGCGTTGTATCATTAGCGGCGGAGCGGCTATGCATGTGGCGGATCAACTTGAATTGCCGCACATGCATATAGAGGATCTGGTCTTGCAGGGGCTAAAGCGTATCGCGGAGGAAACGGAAGCATGAGGAAGTGGTTGTTCGGTGCATTGCTGCTGGCGAATACCGTACTGTTCTTGTTGCTGCACGGATCATCGGCGCCTACTGGCGACAAGCCGGATGCTGCGCATCAGGAATTGAATGCGGAAAAAATCGAGCTGCTGCGGACGCTACAGCCTGCGAGCGCGCCGACGGCGCTTGCTGTGCCTTCCGCACCTGTCGCCGCATCCCCGGTCGCGGCGGCGGTTACCGCTTCTGCGGCTGTTCAATCTTCCGCCCCCTCAGCGATTGCGCCCAAGGTACATGATACCTCGGCACATTTGGTATGCCTGCTGTGGGGCGAGTTCGGGGAGGCGGATCGGCAACGCGCAAAACAAATGTTGGAACCGCTGAAGCTGGGAGATCGCCTCTCGGTACATAGTGCGCCGCATGCGATCGGCTATTGGGTGTACTTGCCGCCGCAAAAGAAACAGTCCGAAACCGAACAGCAGATCGCCATGTTGAAAACGCGGGGTCTCGGGCCGAAAGACTACTTCCTGATACAGGATGAAGGCGAATGGTCGCGTGCGGTCTCGCTGGGCTTTTTTAAGAGCAAGGAAGCTGCGCAGAGTTTGTATGCCAGCCTGAAGGCCAAAGGGGTGACCGGCGTGGAGTGGGGCGAACGTATGGGCAAAGCGCAATTTTCCACCTTCGGTTTCAGGCGCCTCGATAGCGATCAGGCTGCTCAGATACGCGCCATGCAGAAAAAAATTGCCGGCAGTGTGGTAAAAACGCAGTCTTGCGATTGACAAAATGCGCCGAAATCTGGAGAATGCCGCCTCTTCGTTGAGAAGCGAAGTTTTGGTGATATAGCTCAGTTGGTTAGAGCACAGCACTCATAATGCTGGGGTCGGTGGTTCAAATCCACCTATCACCACCAAGATACAAATGATAAAGGCCCGTCACAGCGGGCTTTTTTCATTATAACTAACAAAAATACAACGAGTTAAGTCCATCCTGCGTTGTCTCGCGCAGTCTCATTCCACCTCAAGAAATTTCACTAAATCTCAGTATCTCGTGAGTATTGCTGTGAGTATTTATTGCTCTTCAGAGGGGATGTGAGTATCATCATCACACGGCTATAAGGAACAAGCATGGGAAAGCTGAGCGACAAAGCTGTACAAGCTGCGCAACCACAAGCAAAACAATATGGCATCTCCGACGGGGATGGTCTAACTCTGATAGTCAAGCCAAGCGGATCAAAGGTATGGTGGTTTCGATACCGGTTTGCTAACAAAGCCAAAACCCTATCGATTGGTATCTACCCAGTCGTATCCCTCCGGGAAGCAAGAGACCGGGCATTTGACGCCAAAAAACTTCTAATCAACAACATCGACCCGTCAGCGCAGAAACAAGCAGTAAAAGCCGCACTGGTTGAGCAGAAGGCTCAGCAGGTTCAGGATGCAGCCAGCATGTTTGAGGTTGTTGGCCGAGACTGGTTCGAGAAGCATCGCCAAAGCCTGGACTGGGAAGAAAATCATGCAAGCAAAATTCTCGGGCGACTTGAGCATGATATTTTTCCATGGCTCGGGAAAAGGCCGATTGGCGACATTTCCGCACCGGAATTACTCCAAGTCATTCGCAAAATCGAGGCACGCGGGGCCCTGGAAACCGCGCATCGCGCCCTGTCAGAGTGTGGCCGGATATTCCGATATGCGGTCGCCTCTGGGTTGGCCGAACGCGACCCATCGGGCGACCTAAAGGGAGCGCTCCCACCCTATCGCAAGAACAACCACTTTGCCGCTGTAACCGATCCTAAGCAAGTTGCGGCTTTAATGCGCGACATTGAAGCCTATTCGGGGACTCATGTTGTACGCGCGGCATTCGCATTATCACCGCGCGTCTTTCTTAGGCCGGGAGAACTGCGCAAGCTGGAGTGGGGGTGGATCGATTTTGAGTCTGCAATGATTACTATTCCACCGACGGGCCATAAGACCGGCAAGCGCACGCAGGCACCCCACTTGGTTCCTTTAAGCCATCAGGCGATCGCTATCTTGAAGGACATTCAGCCGGTAACCGGCAGCGGCAAGCATCTCTTTCCCAGCGAAAGGGACAAGAATAGGCCGATGTCTGACAATGCCGTGCGCTCCGCAATGCGGCGAATGGGATGGACCGGTGATGAAATGACGCCCCATGGCTTCCGTGCGCTGGCAAGCACCATCCTCGACAATTTGGGCTATCAGCAGCAATGGATTGAGCGCCAGTTGGCGCACGATGAGACCAATCGTGTGAAGGCCGCCTACAAGCGTGATTTGCACCTAATGTACATGCCCGAGCGGAAGAAGATGATGCAGGAATGGTCAGACTACTTAGATAAGTTGCGTGACGGTGCGCAGGTCATCCAGCTTAGGAAATAGTAGATTGCAGAAAATTTCGCAAGCGCGAACCGTTATTCCTTCTTTCTTAGTTTTGAATTTCCGCGAATCAATTGAGCCGTATCAGTTGAACAAACGGCATCGTTGCTGCGCATATTTCTGAACGGCGACATGTTTTTTCTCTTTCGCAATCTGGGCACAGATTTCTCATCTCGACATATACAAACCACCCACTCTGAAAATCCTATGGTGCAAACACGACAATTTTTTCCATAGGAAACCCTGAGCTTGTAATTTCTTCCGGTGATAGACCGCGCTTTGTATTCAAAATGGCTCGGCAAGTGCTCCTTATGCTGAAGCTTTTTAGCAAATGCCCTTGCCTGAGAGTGACTCAAACCTCGAGTTGAAATTGCGGTGTAGACACGAAGAGACACTTGCTTAGGATTTTCAATATACGCTGGCACCCAAAGCGAACGAGGCCTTGATTTTGCATTTGGCGCAACTTCCCTGATCCGATTTTCAAACTTTGAAATATCCAGCTTAACTCTCTCCCACCAATCGCCATCGCGGGCGACATAGAGGCACTTCTTGTTGCGGCTGGAATGATTCCCAGAAGCGGTACGAGTAAGAATTAAGTTTTCTAGTACGGACTCTAGCCATCTTTCTCTTGCGGTACGAAGATCGTTAAGCAACCCGTTCACTCGCCTTTTTTGCGATGAAAGCTCATGCGACTCATCTGCTGAATTCGATGAGCTGTCTGTTTTTATCAGCATTATCTAAATTCTATTAAGTGAATTTACTTTTTTGTATCAAACTGATATGCGCATATTTGACGCATTTAGAACTTTAACGCAAAAACACCATAAACAAAACTGTAAATGATGACCGTATTGCAAGTGCGCTGAAAAACACTTACGCGGTACGGGCTGGAATGGCTCATGCATTCCGTTGTGTACTGAAAGAATTTACATGAATCAAATATTACGCCCCAAACAGTTATCAAAAAAGCTATCCATATCACCGGCGACTTTATGGCGTTTACAACATGCAGATGATTTTCCGAAAAAGGTGCAGCTTTCTGCGCGCGCAGTTGGCTGGCTGCAATCCGATATTGAAGCGTGGCTCGAAAAGAAGGCAGCCCAAAATCAGAATTCCAGTAGCGAGGTTACGAAATGAATATCTGCCCTAATGGCGTAATTCTGAAAGTTACGAGGCATGGATTCATGACTGGTGAAGAGCGAAATAATCAAAATTCGCTTGGAAAATTGATTGAGAGCCGCTTTACCAGAGGGGTATGTGATGCAAAAAACTTCACTTTAATAACTGTGACAATTTTAACTATATGGATGGAATCAAACTACACCAGTTTGATTAAAGGAGAAGTCGATGTGTGACTCCTTAACAGTAGTATTTCCAATTAAAAGGAAGGAGAGCGAGGTGCAGGAAGGGGAAAATTTCCCGGCACGGTATCTCGTTCAAATGGATAACAATGGTGAGTTAGGCAATCCATTTTCAAGATGGCAATCCGTACGCTCACCGCTGACGGGGGAATCATTTAGGATACGCACAATTCATAATGTTATTAACGGACAACATTGTATGGTTCAAGGGTATGAGGTCGAAATTAATCCGCCAGCGTGCCTAATCGGAAACAACCTGTTGTTGTCGAACAGTGTATATATGGCGGTCACAGGTACATTGAAACTACTTCAGTATTGGTTGCTTACACAAGGATGCACGCATAATGAAATTAAATTGCTTTCGACCAGAACGGCAAGGATTAAGTCGGCCACGCTGACATACCTTGTAGAGTGCACTGGCAAGAACGATGCCCATGTTGCAAGGCGTGAGTTGGGTTTACATGCTGCCGCACTCAAAAACAAAAAGATCCGCGCAAAGCCGTTATTAAGAAATCTTGTGTTTAGTATCGGGAATGATGAAGAAGCAACCGTCTATATGAAGCATCATGACTATTCTATTACGGCATACGTCAAAGATAATCCTGTTGGTGGCGCGTCATCTTGGTTCGCAAGCAGGGATATTGAAATTGCCTTACGCAATGAGGCACGGAAATATCTGCGCGTCGAAATCAAGTTTGGCGAAAAGTGGCTGGATAATAATGATCGTAATAGCGGCAGCTCATGGAAGGTTGCCGATGGGTTCAATCCCTATGATGTCGGCATTGCCACGATTCGAGAGTATCTCCGGCTTGATGAGAATTTGCGCATTAGAAAGCCGAAACGTGAACACCTGCACTGTTTGTCGAAGGATGAGAGAAAAGTCCTGAGTTGGCACCTGAAGGGTAACAACGCCAAGGAGAATGAATTATTTCGAGGGTGCATTGATGCAAAGTTTTATCCTATGCGGATTCGGATATTGCGCAAATTGCGAATAGACCTTGGTATTCCATGGCGCGTACAAAATTCCGAATTGCGGCCAAGGTTGAATCAGTTACTTGCGGTTGAGCATAGATATAAGCCTCCGCGTGAACTTGCGGAGCGCGTGTACGGCCCGTCCAGCGTCAAGGTGGCAATTGGCAGGCTGAAGGAGTTAATCAGCAAGCGGAAGGAGGCTCTTGAGGGCGATTAGATTGCCCATAACAGGGGCTGCATGGGGAACCATCACCCATGCAGCCCAAATACCCTAGCTAGCAATAACAACGCTTATCACTAGTTGATGAGTTGTGAGTGGTTTATCTTCCTATGTATTATTCGCCACACCATGCGGCACATGACCAGTAGCAACATGCTGGCGTGCCGACTCACAATGCTTTTGCTGATCGTCAAAGAAGATGTCAGCACCGAATGCCTTAAGAAACTCTCCTTTGTCTTTCCCCCCAAGAAATAGAGCTTCATCAATTCGGATATTCCATGCCCGCAAAGTCCGAATCACGCGTTCATGTGCAGGTGCGCCTCTTGCAGTAATCAATGCAGTCCGTATGGGAGAGGATTCGGGGGGATAGTCCAATTGAATTTGATGCAACATGCTTAGGAAGGTCTTGAATGGGCCTCCGGGTAATGGACGCTTGGCTGCGCTGATTTCATTCTGTTCAAATGCGCTCAAACCTTCTTCTTTATAGATACGTTCCGATTCATCGGAAAACAGCACTGCATCTCCGTCAAATGCGATCCCAAGCCTTTCAAGTCGGTTATTACATTACATTGCTTAGTGTGATGATGGGGATTTCAATTTCAGCGAATTCCTTGTACCGATTTCATGCGGAGCGCAAAATTCGAACGGCCATGAAATCGACGGGAGGTGAAGAGAAAGTACTTAATGAAATTCGCCGCCAAGGTGGCACAAATAAATTAGCTGTGTTGGTTGCTCTTTTGGTTCTGGTTATTCCAGTTGCAACAGTTAATTCGATCAATCTGATAATTGATCCAGTGCGTGACGAATTAATTAGGTATGTTCAGACAGATATACCAACGATGGAAAAACTCCAAAAGACCATGATTACTAATCATGATCGCGCTCGAATGGATTTGGCGAGTCAGCAAATTGACATGGCAGTGTTAGGTATCCATTGGGGGGAAACTCTTCAGTCTTGCCATAACTACGCTCAAGAGACATCGAATGTTGAGAGCAAGTTAAGTGTGAAAGAGGTCGTTGCGTTACATGAATTACTGGTCGACTCTGCCAATAAAGCATGTTCAGGCATGGTGGCTCAAGTAAATGCAATCGACAGGAATGATTTGAATGGCATGTCCGCAGCGAATGATCTACTGATTGAATCACAAAAACTTCACAAGCAATGGAAAGGGAAGTTGCAAGAGATGGTGAAGGAGCATAGGGTTGAGTTGTCACTTTAATGGCATTAATAAATTTGATTGCCTGCAATGAATCTGTTGGTTTGTTTTGCTGATTAATTGTTGCTAACTATAAAGAGGCAGAGCATGAGGGTGCTTTCCAAGTCGAAACTAATTGCCTTTCTACAATGTAGAAAACGACTCTGGCTGGAGGTTCACAGGCCGGAATTACGGGCAGATTCCTCCAGAGCTACGGCAAGTTTTAATGTGGGTCATAAAGTTGGTGAGGTGGCACGTACGATTTATGACCCCCAAGGCAAGGGGGGCTTCTTGACGCGCAACGCGATGGATACTCCCGAGTGCTTAAGCAAAGCCTTGATCTGTTAGAAGGGCGTTCCCCATTATTCGAAGCCGGATTCGTCGCTGAGCATGCATTGGCTTTTGCGGACATTATGCTACCAGTTCGGAAGCAGGGGGAGCGTCGATGGAAAATGATTGAGGTGAAATCATCTACTACTGTGAAAGACTATCACATAGATGATGTGGCGATTCAGGCATACATTGCATTGAGGGCAGGGGTAAATTTAGATTCAATAAAATTGGCGTGCGTAGATAGTAACTGGATTTATCGCGGAGGTGATCAGTATAAGGGATTGTTGGTAGAGACTGATTTAACCGAAGAGGCTATGGCTCGGGAGGGCGAAGTTTCCACATGGATTGAGGAAGCGCAAAAGGTGGCGGCAAGAAAACGAATGCCTAGCCTAAAGACAGGTGATCACTGTTTAAAGCCGTTTGATTGTGGTTTTTATGAGTATTGCAGATCAAACGTCAGTGCGGTTGAGTTTCCAGCAATATGGTTGCCACATGTGAAGAAAAAGCAGCCAAAGGAGTTATTAGAGAATGATCAATTGGATATGCGATCTGTCCCAGATGCACTTCTTAATTCGATTCAACAACGAGTGAAGCAATGCACCTTGTCAGGTAAGAGCTTTTTTGACTCAAAGGAAGCGGCTAAGGTATTGGAGGGATATAAACTTCCAGCATATTTTCTCGACTTTGAAACTGTTCAATTTGCTGTGCCAATTTGGAAAAACACTCGACCTTACCAGAAAATCCCGTTCCAGTTCAGTTTGCATCGATTGTCTAAGAAAAGGAAGCTTGAACATGTGGAATTCATAGATTTATCGGGAAAAGATCCGTCAAAGAAGTTTGCTGAAGCATTAATCTCTGTTTGCGGGAAACGGGGGCCAATATTTGTATATAACGCCAATTTTGAAAAAGCTCGAATTGCTGAGTTAGAGAAGAGATTTCCAAAAATTTCTTTGGAGCTTTCGGCCATCTCCAACAGAATTGTCGATTTACACCCTATAGCTGCAAAGTATTATTACCATCCATCTCAGCGGG
The DNA here is from genome assembly GCA_040757065.1 of Pseudomonadota bacterium. Taxonomy (GTDB): domain Bacteria; phylum Pseudomonadota; class Gammaproteobacteria; order Burkholderiales; family Gallionellaceae; genus JBFLXR01. Next base: position 968 of record JBFLXR010000009.1, on the reverse strand, counting down.
GGAGTTGGAGTATCAAGTCTATTTTGCCAACAATTGTTCCTGCGTTGGATTATCAGACTCTTGATGGAGTTCAGGATGGTAGCTCAGCAATCGATGCTTATCTGGAGGCAATTCATACTTCAACTCTGAACGATCGAAGGGCTGAAATTGTGGCTCAACTATCGGCTTACTGCCAATTGGATACGCTTGCCTTGGTGCATTTATGGCATTTTTTTTCTGGATTTGAGAGTTGTGGGGGAAGTAATGGCAAAGCGTTCTGATACGGGAGAAACGTTAATTCTTGCGTTGGAGTTATTAAAGCGTATTCCGAAGAATTCGTATGTGACAACAAAACAGTTACATGAACAATTAACAGAAATAAGTGTGGTAAGAGATACCTGGGCTAAAACGCAACAGACTAATGCTGCTGAGTTGAGCTGAGTTTTACCTACATCCAAGAAAGTCGCAAAGTACGAAGACCTTGACCTGTACCATCATCAGGACGCACCAGATGTTGATTTTTACTTTGTCCACGAAGGTGGGCTAATTCAATACGGAGTTAGAGTTATTCGCTACAAGCTCGTGGGCAAGCTAAACAAGCCAACTTGCGGTCAAGTGTCTGTATGGCGTAATAAGTTGAACCCTGATACTGTAGGGTTGCCGAAATGGGTTTTTGAAAAACTGTTGTACTCAAAATACGGGTGTATTGTCTCTGACAAGGTTCAGTCTGAAGATGGGGAAAACTTCTGGATACACAGAATCGTTGACGCCTTAAAGTCTGGTAAATCGGTCAGTGTTCTGGACATAGACGAGAAACGTCACACGCTTGAAATCCTAGACACTCAACTGATTAAGTCAACCCGTGATATGAACAGATACTACACTGAAGGAGAGGACTATTCAGGTGAGCATTTCAGATTTTTGATTGAATAGATTTAGGCTTACGTTGGTAGAGTTTCTACCGTACTCGCTGTGTAGAGAGTATTTAT
>JBFLXR010000008.1:0-123404 GCA_040757065.1 Pseudomonadota bacterium | reverse complement strand
AGATATCCTCCGGTGACATGTAAATCAGAACCGTTTTTCTGGATCGCTCGTTCAGCGCACGCTGCCCGGCATCCATATCTTCGAAAATACCCGCCATTCCAGAACCTTCGGCGATCAGGAAAAGCGCCGCCGCCATCAAGATATACTTAATAAAACCTAACATGACGTCCCCATACCTTTGCACACCCCGCCCATCCCATGAAAGCCGGCAGCACCTAATGGCACCCCCCGGCCCGGAACACTGGCAGGAGAGAACGCATTGACCACCCGCAAGACATCTAAAGCACTATAATAATACGTTACATTAGCCCCCGCAGGTGTAGAGTTGTTTGCCCGCATTGTAGTATTTGGATGCAAACCAGCGGCATTAAACACTACAGCCGCCCCGCCCGTAACTGTTGCAGCAGCAGAGGCAAGCCCCCCACCCAACGAGTGCCCAACAAAGGTCACATTAGTATTTGCGGCATGAACACTCACCGCCATATCCATCGCCTTCGTATACTGTACGCTCTCACCTCCAAAAGCTTGAGTAAAATTTGCCTTCCAGTTAGCCCATGAGCCCGGATCGGTTCCCGCAAAAGCCAAAACATAGTGATCGCCTTTAACAAATAGCGCTGCTTGAAAGCCCGAATCTATGTCATTTTCGTAAGATAGACGCACATAACCATCGGCCCCGTTAAAATTCGGATCATATACACCACTGGCCAACTTAGCGTACGTCTGATCCTGCGGCGAAGGTGTTTCCACCCTCTGTGACTGGACTATATAGCCAATTGCACTGTAGGCAGCATATGTACCTACTGCATTAAGCGCTCCTTCCCGGCAGCTTCCCCCGCCAATTTTTCCGGCCGCGCACCCCGCAATCACTGCCCCGGTAAACCCAAATGCCGAACCAACGGTACTTACCGCCCCCTGAAGGGCACCCTGACCGCAACGTCCACCACCCGCTTCTGCGCTCACACACCCAGCTACAGCGTTTGTCGCGGCCCCAATTGCCACGTTTTGCCAGACTATAGCACCCGCCTGATCAGTCAGCGGATAATTCAACGACACTTGGTACCCGACATAAGCCGCGACACCGCCGACAACTGCTCCGCCAACCCCGCCATGCTTATAGCCTTCATAGGCCCCAACTGCGGCACTACAGTATCCAGAACAGAAATACGCATCAGCTACTGCTGCAACAACACGAATTACAATCCCGCGTACATCTGTCCACCACGAGAAGCCGCTTGGATCGGTCCCCGCGTATGGATTGTTCCAGCCGTACGTGTAGCGGTTATACGACTGTATGTTACCTGGCGCCTGAATTGACGGATCAGCACTTAGGAAGCGTCCGATAGCCGGATCGAATATGCGGCCGTTCATGTGGATGAGGCCGACGGCGTCGAGCATTTCATGTCCGGTGTAGCCGTGGTACATGTCGGGGTTGTTCAGCAGGCCGTTCGGGTCGGCCGCGCCGTTCGGGTAGCGGCGTTTGCCGAAAACGTCGAACGAGAGGCGCTGGGTGACCGCTCCGGTCTGGTCGGTGATGGCAACAATGGAGCCTAAGTGGTCTTTGGTGTAGTACTCGGTCTGGATGACAGGTACGAGTACGGTGCCGTTCTGGGCGGTAACCGGCAGGCCCGCAGGTGTGGTGGTGGTGATGTATTTGCCGAACATCATGCCGCCGGCGCACAGGTAGTGTTCGTATTCGACGGCGGGAATCAGCGCGCCGGTTTGCGGATCTTTGACGTTGAAGGTCTTTTTCTCGAAATGCAGGCCGGTGTCGTAGCGCGGGCTTAAGGTGATGACGACGGAGCCGTCGGCCTGCGTTTCTTTCACACGTTCGTGTTCGGGGTTGTAGGTGAAGCCTACAGTGCTGCAGGTAGCGCCGCCGTTCGGGCAGCCCACCATTTGCGCAGGCATGTTAAAGCTGGTCCAGATAACGTTGCGACCGGCTCCGGTCAGCATGCTGCCGTTGGCGTCGTAGGTATAAACCGGGTTGGTAACACCGTATACGGTGCCGGTTATGGCGGAGACGGCGTGCGGGCGGATGCTGGCTGGGCCGCTGGTGTTATAGGTGTAGGCGTAGTCATAAATAATGGTGCCGGCCGTTACATCTTTTTTGCTTTGCCCGACGATGTTGCCGATGGCGTTGTAGCTGTAGCTGTTGAGGGTGTTGACCGCTCCGCTGAGCGACGCAGCCGTGAGGATGCGGTTCAGGTTGTCATAAGAGTAGGTCTCGGTCAGACCATTGACAGCGTCGACCCGGGTTTTAAGATTACCCAGAGAATCGTATTTGTAGCTGGTGTTCTGCACGGCATTGCCAACACCGGCCAGCTGTTGTTTCAGTTTGCCGGTATCAGGATCAAACACTTGCGTGGTAACTACGCCGTTGCCGTAGGTCTGCTGAGTGAGGTGACCCATGGCGTCCATGCTGTTGGCCGCCCAAAACCCACCCACCCCGGTCAAATAGCCATCAGCATTATAGGTATTACTCACCGTAAAACCTGCCGGATGGGTGGGACTAGCCGGGTAGGTCTGAGTGAGGACGCGACCAAAACCATCATAGGTAACACTGACCACCATTGCCGCCTCGCCTGTTCCCGGGATGGTTGTCGTGCCCGTTGGTCGTCCCAACGCATCGTAGGTATGCGTGCGGCTATAGCCGTTACTTGAATTGGAAGAAGCCAGCTTACCCTTACCGTTGGCAGCAGTGTCATACACCCATGTTGAGATCAGGTCCGGTTCGTTGCGGCTGAGCATACGGCCGAGCTTGTCGTAGGTCATGGTGACGGTCTGGCCTTTGGCATCCACCTGACGAATGAGTTCGCCCAGTGCGTTGTAGGCATAGGTCCAGATGCCCATGTCAGGGTCGTTCATGCCAACCTTGCGGCCGCGGGCGTCGTAGGTGAGGCGGGTGACGTTGCCGGCCGGGTCGGTGGTGGTGAGCAGGTTCCCGGTCGCCAGTTGCAGCTCGTCCAAAGAAAACAACAGGTTCATGTAATACTGAAAAATCCGGCTGGCTTCATGCGGATCGTCCACATGGCGCAAACGGTTGAACAACCCGCGATGCGATTCGCGCGTGCCGCTGATGTGCAGCGGCAAGGGATAATCGTTGAACGCGGCATTCGCCAACAGCCCCGTAGGCACACCAACCAGATTGGTACTATGCCCCCGGGCAGCAATCGAGGTTTCGGATAGTGGAATACCGTTCATGATTTGCGCCGCAAAGTTTTACGTTCTTCAGCAAAAATCATACCCGTCGCAATATTGCGAAGCACTGGCCTAATCCCTGCGTCGCTGCGTAGCAAATCCTCCGATTTGTCGTAAACACGACAAATCGAACTGACAGAATATCGGATTTTAAACATGGGGTTAATTGCATAAGCGAGTTGGCACAAGGATTGCTACAGGCAGGATGAGGGCCGCCTCGCGGCGACGCCCGTTTTCCAACTCACAGGTAACCGACATGGCCGGACTCAATATCAAAGTGCAGGAGGTGTTCAACGAACCCGGCTGCGACAAGAATCAGTCCAAGTCCGACAAGGCGCGCAAGAAGGGCTGCACCAAGCAGCTCACTCCCGGCGCTGCGGCAGGCGGCTGTGCGTTCGATGGCGCCAAAATTGCGCTGCAACCGATCACCGATGTCGCCCATATCGTACACGGCCCCATCGCTTGCGAAGGCAACTCGTGGGATAACCGCGGCGCGAAGTCTTCCGGCCCCTTGCTCTATCGTACCGGGTTCACCACTGACATTTCGGAAAACGATGTCGTGTACGGCGGCGAAAAGCGTTTATACCGGGCCATCCGGGAAGTAATCGAGAAATACGATCCACCCGCCGTTTTCGTGTATCAAACCTGCGTCACCGCACTGATCGGCGATGAAATCGAAGCGGTTTGCAAAGCGGCGCAAGCCAAATTCGGCAAACCGGTTATCCCGATCAATGCACCCGGCTTCGTCGGCAGCAAGAATCTGGGCAACAAACTGGCAGGTGAAGCCCTGCTGGATCACGTCATCGGTACGGAAGAGCCGGAAACGACCACCCCGTACGACATCAACATTATCGGCGAATACAATCTTGCTGGCGAAATGTGGCAAATCAAGCCCTTGCTCGACCATCTGGGTATACGCGTACTTTCCTGCATTTCCGGCGATGCGCGCTATCACGAAGTCGCCCGCTCGCACCGCGCACGCGCCGCTATGATGGTCTGCTCCAAAGCCATGATTAATGTCGCACGCAAGATGGAAGAGCGCTGGGGCATTCCCTATTTCGAAGGCTCGTTCTACGGCATTTCCGACACCAGCGAGAGCCTGCGTCAGATCTCAACCTTACTGGTCAAGCGCGGTGCGCCGGATGAACTGCTTTCCCGCACCGAAATGCTCATCCGCCGCGAAGAAGCGCGCGCCTGGCAAATACTCAATGCCTACCGTAAACGGCTGAGCGGCAAACGTGTGCTGCTGATTACCGGCGGTGTGAAATCGTGGTCGGTAGTTTCCGCATTGCAAGAGGTCGGACTGGAAATCGTCGGTACCAGCGTCAAAAAATCCACTGACGAAGACAAGGAACGCATTAAAGACTTAATGGGCGAAGATGCGCATATGTTCGACGACTTGCCGCCGCGCGAAATGTACAAAATGCTGAAAGACGCGCAAGCCGACATCATGCTCTCCGGCGGGCGTTCGCAATTTGTCGCGCTGAAAGCCAAGATGCCGTGGCTGGACATCAATCAGGAACGCCATCACGCTTATGCTGGTTACGAAGGCATGGTCGCACTGGTGCAAGAAATCGACAAAGCGCTGCACAACCCGATCTGGAGGCAAGTGCGGCAACCCGCCCCTTGGGAAACGGAGGCCGCACATGGCTAAGGTCGCCCATTCCAAAAAATCGTGCAGCGTTAATCCGCTCAAAATGAGCCAGCCGATAGGCGGCGCACTCGCCTTTCTCGGCATAGCGAACTGCATGCCCATTCTGCACGGCTCGCAAGGCTGCACCGCTTTCGGACTGGTGCTGTTCGTACGCCATTTCCGCGAAGCAATTCCGCTCCAGACCACCGCCATGAACGAAGTCACGACCATCATGGGCGGGATGGATAATATCGAACAAGCGCTGCTGAATATCGTCAAGCGCGCCAAACCGGAACTAATCGGCCTGTGCACCACCGGCCTGACCGAAACCAAGGGCGAAGACATTCACGGCGATTTGAAGCTGATCCGCCAAAAGCATCCGGAACTGACCGATCTGCCCATCGTATTCGTCAATACACCCGATTTCAAAGGCGCGTTTCAGGACGGCTGGAGTCTGGCCGTTACCCGCATCATCGAAGAACTGGCGGTCAAAACACCCCTGACGATTCCGACGCAAGTCAATGTGCTGCCCGGCAGCCATCTGACTGCTGCCGACATCGAAGAAGTCGTCGAAACTCTCGAAGCGTTCGGCTTGACTGCAATCGTCCTGCCCGACTTGTCCGGCTAGCTCGACGGCCATATCCCCGATCAATTCAGCCCGACCACCATCGGCGGCACCACGGTCACACAAGCGCGCAGCATGGGTGCCTCGCGCATCACGCTGGCGATCGGCGAGCAAATGCGCAGTGCGGCCATCGAACTGGAAATCCGTACCGGCGTTCCCTTCCGGGTATTTGACCGACTCACGGGTCTGGAAGCCAGCGATGCATTTATTGGGGCGCTGGCCGAAATCTCCGGTAAGCCAGTTCCGAACAAATACCGCCGCCAGCGCAGTCAGTTAGTCGATGCCATGCTCGACAGCCACTTCTTTTTCGGCGGCAAGAAAGTTGCGATCGCTGCCGAACCCGATTTGCTCTGTGCTTATGCAGGCTTGCTGAATGAAATGGGCTGCGAAATTCAAACCGCAGTGACTACCACCCCATCGCCCGTTTTGGAACACATCCCAGCGGAAGAAGTCCTGATCGGGGATCTCGAAGATTTCGAACAAGGCGCAAAGGGCTGCGACATCTTGCTCACGCACTCGCATGGCAGACAAGCTTCTGAACGGCTCGGCATACCGCTGTTCCGCATCGGCCTGCCCTGCTTCGACCGACTCGGTGCGAACCATCGCCTATCGGCAGGCTATCGTGGCACGCGGGATACACTTTTTGAGATCGGCAATCTCTTTCTCTCACATAGCCACGAAGGAACACCGGACAGTTGGCCGCTGCTCGAGGTGCCACATGAAAATGTTACGGAAATTTCGGCTGTATAGCCCAAACCAAGGAGTTAAAGGTATGAAGATTGCATTTGCCACTCAGGATCTACAGCGCGTGGATGCCCATTTCGGCTGGGCGAAAAATCTGGCGGTTTATGAAATCTCGCCGGAAGGTTTCAATCTGGTCGAAGCCATTCAATTTTCCGGCGATCTGCAAGAAGACGGCAACGAAGACAAGCTGACGCCCAAAATCGCCGCCATACAGGATTGCGCGATTTTGTATGTGGCGGCTATCGGCGGTTCTGCGGCCGCCCGCGTCGTCGCGAACAAGATCCACCCGATCAAGGTTAACGAGCCCGAAGCGATCCACGAAATTCTCGGCCGTTTGCAGGAAGTGCTGAAAGGCGAGCCTCCGCCCTGGCTGCGCAAAGCCATGATGAAAGGCAGCGAACGCGAACTCAATTTCGACGATGAATAATAATTTTTAAGGAGCAGCCACATGAACAGCAATACCGCAGTCGCAGTTGAAACAAGCGTTTCGAGCGGCGAGATCTTTCTCAAAGAACTCTCGAAGCAATACCGGGCACAGGATACCTATGGCACATGGGACGGCAAGAGCGATGCCGAACTACTGGAACCGTTCATTATCGATAAGGAAAAGCGCAAGGAAATCCCGATCATCGGCGACCCCGACCCTGAAACCCTATGGCGTCTGGAACTGTTCTACAACGCAGTCGGCCTGACTGTGGAACGCCAGACCGGCATCATGGTTTCCCCCATCATGAAAATGAGCCACGAAGGTTTCGGCCGCATGGTGCTGACCGCCGGTCGGCTGATTGTGATTAACAAGCATTTGCGCGACGTTCACCGTTTCGGCTTCCCGACGATGGAAAAGCTGTCCGAAGATGGCGGCAAGCTGGTCGACTCTGCCGTCGAGATGATCCGCAAATTCCCCGAAGTCGCCAATTACTGATCGCACGGGAGATAAAAATGGAAGACATCGACGCGATCAAAGCCGAAATCAAGAAATTGAATGCGCAAGCCACGCAACTGAAAATGGATTTACACGATCTATCGGAAGACCTCCCGACCGGATGGGAGCGCATTCCTGAAGTGGCGGCAAAAACGCACCAAGCTTATGAAAAACTGACCGCCGCACGCCAGAAACTGGCTGCGCACGGCGGATGAAGGAGACTATATGACTGCTTATGTGACCATCACCCTGCCGGACGGACGGAGCTGGACGCCGAAATTCGCGGAGGAAATCGATCAGGAAAAATGCATCGGCTGCGGCCGCTGCTTCCGGGTGTGCGGCCGCGATGTGCTGCAACTGGTCGGAATCGACGAAGATGGTGAAGTCATCGCGCTGGAATTGGGCGAGGACGACGATGACGAGTATGAAAAGAAAGTCATGACCATCGCCAACCCGATGAACTGCGTCGGCTGCGAAGCCTGCGCCAAAATCTGCCCGAAAAAATGCTACACCCACGCAGCCATGGCGGCATAACTGCCGTCCCGCCGCCGCGCACCGAAATCGTCGGTGCATGGCAGCTGCTTGAACGCGCCGAAGCGCCGGCGGAGGTACTGACCCGTGCGCTGGCTTGGTGCATTGCGCAGTACTGCAACCCGCGCACCTCGCCATTCGTGCCTGCGCTCGGTTTGGAGCACAGCGCATTCCGCCGGACGCTTGCAACAGTTTTTCCCGGCTTCGTGCCGCCGCCGCGCTGGCTGGAAGCACAAGATCAAACCGTCGGCGACGCAGGCCCGCTGGCCGAGTTTCAGGATTTACGTACACTACTGCTGGAACATTGCGCAACACCTGACGCACGGCACAATCTCGTCGCCCATCTCGTCGCCACCGCCTGCATGGGCCGCGATCACTTGTGGCAAGACCTCGGTCTGCCGGAGCGGCAGGCGCTTTCATCCCTGCTTCAAGAATATTTTCCTGCCCTCGCCATAAAAAATAGCGGCGACATGAAATGGAAAAAATTCTTCTACAAGCAACTCTGCGAGCGCGAGGGTTTACATGCCTGCAAAGCGCCAAGCTGCGCGGCTTGCTGCGACTATGCCAAATGTTTCGCACCTGAAGCCGGTGCAGCACACTTTCAATTGATGCCGGGCTGATGCGCCGTATCGACTCCGCCACGCCGAACGATATTCCGCAGTTATGCGCACTGCTCGCCATCCTGTTCGCACAGGAGGCAGACTTTCAACCCGACGAGGTCAAGCAAAGTGCCGCCTTGCGCACCATACTCTCGAAGCCGGAAACGGGATGTATCCTCGTTATGCGCGAAGGCGAAAAAACTCTCGGCATGGTGAATCTGCTTTACACGATCAGTACAGCCTGTGGCGGTCGCGTCGCACTGCTGGAAGATATGGTGGTTCACCCTGACTACCGACAGGACGGTATCGGCAGCCAACTCTTGAACAGTGCGAAAACCTGGGCGCAGCGCACCGGCTGCCTGCGCCTGACGCTGCTGACCGACCGTGCCAACGAGCCCGCGATCCGCTTCTATCAGCGGCACGGCTTCGAATTATCCGCCATGATCCCGTTACGGCTCTCCCTCGACACGGCAGTCAGCACTTCACCAGAATCGGATTGAAAGCCTTGGAGTAGAGCATTACCCGGTCGCCCGGCGACAGCGCGGCGGCCTCGTCTGCGCTGGCGATCACGCGCACCAGCTGGTTGCCCACCAACAGCGTCACTGCAAACACGACATCCGCCGGATCGATCGATAATACTTCCCCGACGAAAGTGAATTTACCGTCCGCCCCGCTGCTACCGAACACCTCCGCAGGCGATCCATAGCGAGTCAGCCTGCCTTCTTCCAGCACAGCGACGCGCTGCGATAAACGGTAGACCTCGCTGAGATCATGGCTCACCATGACTGTGGTCAGGCCGTAATGGCGCTGGAGTCGCAACACTTCTTCCTGCAAGTGCAAGCGCATCGCGGCATCGAGTGCGGAGAACGGCTCATCGAGCAACAGCATGACCGGCTCTGAAGCCAATGCACGCGCCAGCGCCACCCTTTGCTGCTGCCCACCGGAAAGGGTAGCCGGCTTGCGGGATTGCAGCGCCCCCAACCCCATCATTTCGATCAACTCATCCACGCGGCGCGGGTCGCCGCCCGGCGGTCTGGCAAACTCCAGATTACCGCGCACAGTCATATTAGGAAACAGCGCATATCCCTGAAACATATAGCCGATGCGCCGATGCTGCGGCGGGAGATGAACGCCTGCCGCCCGATCGAACCAAACCGTGCCGTTCGCATGCAAGCTGCCCGCATCCGCCTGCTCCAACCCGGCCAGACAACGCAGCAAAGTCGTTTTGCCTGCACCGGAAGGCCCGAACAGCGTTACAAACTCTCCCGGTTCGATGTCGAGACGCACGTCGAGATTGAACGCCCCGTGCGCAGACTGCAACCGCTTTGAAATATTCAGCCTGAACACGTTAAGCCACCTTGGCCAGCATTTTTTTATTCACCAAATACACCGTCAGCAGAATGGCGAAACTCACAGCAAACAGGATCAAGGCGTAGAAATTGGCAGTGTCGTAATTCAAGGCTTCCACTTCGTCGTAAATGGCGATCGAGGCCACCCGCGTTTCGCCCGGCAAATTACCGCCGATCATCAGTACCACGCCGAATTCGCCGACAGTATGCGCAAAAGCCAACACAATACCTGCCAGCAACTGCGGCTTAATATTTGGCAACAGCACATAGAAGAAAGTCTGCCACCGGCTTTTGCCCAATGTATAGGCCGCTTCGGACAGCGAAGAGGAAAGATTCTGAAAACCTGACTGCACCGGATGCACCAAGAACGGAAAACTGAACAGCACCGAAGCGAGTACCAATCCCTCGAAGCTAAAGGCCAGCCGAATGCCGGCGGCGCGCTCGACGAATTGCCCGAACCAATGCTGAGGACTAAAGGCCAGCAACAGATAAAAGCCGAGTACCGATGGCGGCAACACCAGCGGCATACTCACCAGCGTCTCCCAAATCGGTTTCAGCCGGGTGCGCGTCACCGACAGCCAGTACGCGAACGGTATGCCGATCAGGCACAAAATCAGCGTTGTCAGCCCGGCCAGCTTAAATGTCAGCAAAAGCGGAGCAAAATCATAGGCCATCGCCGCACTCCCGCAACGTCACCTCGTTAGCCTTTATGAGCGCCTCTACCGCGTCGCCGGTTTGCAATGCCAGCCGCTCTACCGCCCGCGCCGTAATAATACTGGTCAGTGCCTGCCCGCGGTAATCGAGGGTAATTTCGCAAAGAATCTCCCCGTGCCGTATCCCCTGCACAGTCGCCTCCAACCGATTGCGCAAGCTGATTTGGCCGGACAGCCCTTTCGCCAGCGACACCTCAGTCTCTTTGAACAGCACCTCCACCCTGCCGCCCGGCTGCAAATATGGTGCGTTCTGCGGCGTCTCCAGCAAAATTGCGGTAAAAACATCCGGGCCAACGGCCACGTCTGCCAGCGAGACGTAGCCGTTCGATTCGACAGCTCGGACGATGCCCTGCAAACAGTTCATGGCAGCAAGTAACCGTACTGGCGGAAAATTTCCCGCGCTTTGGGCGAGGTCAAAAAATGTACGAAACGGCGCGCCGCTTCAAATTGCGTTTCTGCACCGTGTTTAAGAATAACGACACCTTGCGCAATCGGCTCATAGCTATCCTTCGGCAACTCGACCCATCTCCCCCTACCGTGCATTTCCGGCGCAATCACCACCGATTTAGCGGTAAAACCGATGTCCGCCGCACCGCTGTCGATATACTGCGTCGCCTGTGTAATGCTCTCCCCGTACACCAATTTAGGCTCAACGGCAGGAAACAGCTTTTGCGCAGTCAATGCCTGGATTGCCGCACGCCCGTAAGGTGCCACTCTCGGATTCGGCAACGCCACCTTGACCACCCCGTCATCGGTTAGAACGGACAAACCCTTGCCTAAATCCAGCAGTTTAAGCGTCCAGAGTACCAGCGTTCCATACGCATAAACCTGCGGTTTGGTCACTGCCAGCTTCTGTGCATACAGTTTCTCGGGATACTCCATATCGGCGGAAAGGAATACGTCGAACGGCGCACCGCCCTCGATCTGCGACACGATCTTCCCAGCAGAGGAAAACACCGGACGGATTTCCACACCGGACTCTTTGGCGAACGCAGCCTGCAAATCGTCGAAGGCGTATTTCACATTCGCAGCTACTGCCACCGTCAACGGTGCGGCAAGCAACTGCGGCGCAGCCAACAGGCATACCAGCAGCCAGATCGCCCTACTCCATCTCACCATGCCTTTGCCCTTGTCGCTCTATCAGTTTCCCCAATTGTATTTTACAACGAACAGAAAAGCTGCAAACGAGATCACTGCTTACAACGGCATCGCGATCAGGCGAAAGTCCGTCACCACTCTGCCGTCGCGCACCCACGCCTCGGCGGATTCGACGAACCACTGCGGTTTGGCCGGATACTGACGCATGACGTGGTATTCGGCGTAACAACTGCCGTCGGAATGGAACAACAATACCCCCGCGCGGTAGTGCGGAGCCGGATAGAACGATGCCATCAGCGTTTGCCGGTCGTCATAGGGATCGTGCTCCAGCGTAAATTTCGCTTCGCCGATTTCCGGAATAACGACCGGCTCGCCACCGAGTGCGAGCTTTTCGATTTGCACGCGCAAGGCGGCAAGCAAGGCTGTCGCTTGATCGCGAACGGCGTCGATGCGCGGTTCAAGTGTCGTTTCGTTCATGATTTCATTCCTTCTGCGATGCTGCGAATGACGGAAGCGCCGACGCTGTCTTTTGGATCCAGTTCGGCAAGCTTATCTAAAATCGCCGTAGCCTCCCCATCGTCGCCGCGGCGCAGCCGGATAAAGGCTAAAGCTTTCAGACTAAACAAATAGAAATGCGCCGGCGAAGCATAATCCGACCAATCGGCCGAACCGGGAAGCAGCCGGTGCCAATCGGCACCAAAACCACCCTGACGCGCAGCTTGCTGCAAAGCGGATCGCACAGCGTGTTCTGCCTGCCCCAGCTCCCCCTTGTAAAAGTAGAATTTGTACAAAGAGAAATACACTGGCAACGCTTCCGGGGCTGCTGTTTTTGCCTGCTGCAGCAGCGATTCCGCGCGTTCGGTCTCGGTGTATGCCTGCATGGCCTCCTCAAGCAAGGCGGCCACGGCAGGCGGTGCGCCCCCGCCGAACAGTGTGCGGGGAATGACGATCCCGTCCATCCTGAAGCGATTAGACCGGACGGTTATCGGGAATGCGGATCGGGCCCATTTCCTTCAGACCTTGTTCGAAAGACACCTCCGGGAATTTACCCTTGAAGTAGCTGATCGCTTCGGCGATTTTGTCCAGCTTGGCAGCGGTATCCAGCTTCTTCAGCTCGTTCCGTTCCAGTCCGATCAGATCGAGCAGTTCGTTGTAAACCGTCGCTTCGTCCAGAGGCAGTACGTAAAACTGAATATTGCCCATGGTAATGCTGTATTTCTTGGAAATATCCACGTTCCCGGCAAAGAGGAAATATTTGCCTTCCGGCTTGAGGTAATCGCCCAGAACCCCGCACAAGCCTTCCAGATACGCGAGCGAATCGACTTCACCGGCCAGGAAATCGAGCTTGCCGCCGGTAGCGGCAAACATCATCTGAAACATGGCGATTTCAGGCGGACGCGCTTCGTCCGCGAGCTGCGCGGCGAATTTAATCGCCAGTTCGCCGCGAAATCCTTCGGTACCTTCCTTCTTCAACGCCCCTTTGTAAACGGGGGAAAGCAAACGTTTCTGGGCATCCAGTGCTTGAATAACAGAGCTAGTCATGATGTTTTTCCTTAATTAATTTTCGATGAAATTGTTTCGGTTTAGCCCCAGATTTCTGCGGGCACTTTCAGGCTCTCGACCGGCTGACCGCCCAGCAAATGCTGTTCGATAATTTCGGAAACCGCCTCTTTGGTTACGCCGCCGTACATCACGCCATCGGGATAGACGAGTACATTCGGGCCGAAATCGCAGGGACCGATGCAGCCGCTCCCGGTTACGGCGAACTTACCCCACAGTCCGCGCTTTTCGAATTGCTGCAAAAACTCCTGAAATACCGCCATGCTGCCGCGTGCACCGCACGAACCGCGCGGGTGTCCCGGCGGTCTGGATTGCGTGCAGACGAATACATGTTTAACTGGTTTACCCATAAATCGCTCTCCTTAAAATGATCTTCGCTGCCTTAGCCGAACTTGAACAGAATGCCGTGCCCGCCGCGCGGATATTCCCAGGCGACATTACGGAAATCGTCGCAAATAATCCGGCAGGTAACCAAGAACAATATCGAATTGGTCACTGTTTACGAAGTAAGCAAAGTACTCAGTTCGTCGCTCGATCTGCACAAAACCATGCGGAATGTTCTCAACATTCTCTCCAGCCATTTGCATATGCAGCGCGGCATGGTCTCTTTGATACAACCAGACGGCCATATTCAAGTCATCGCCTCGACCGGCTTAACCAAGGATGAGGCTGCGCGCGGACGCTTCAAGGTCGGCGAAGGCATTATCGGCGGCATCGTCAAAAGCGGCGTACCCGCAGTCGTGCCCGATATTACTCAGGATGCCCTGTTTCTGAACCGCACCGGTGCACACGATGGCACGCAAGCCGGAACAACAGCACTGGTCGGCGTTCCGATCAAGGTCGGGCGCGAAGTCATCGGCGTATTGAGCTTTGACATCGAAAATAAGGAAAACACCAATCCGCTCGGGCAAAACGTGCGCTTTCTGACCATGGTCGCCAATCTGATTGGGCAGTCGGTTCGTTTGCACCAACAAGTGGCGGAAGACCGCGCCAATTTGATGCAGGAAAAAATGCGCCTGCAATCCGAACTGCACAGCAAGTACAGTATCGAGAACGTGGTCGGCCAAAGCAAAATCATGCAAGAGGTCTTTGCGCAGGTTCATCAGGTCGCCCCTTCCCGTTCGACCGTGCTGCTGCGCGGCGAATCCGGCACGGGCAAGGAAGTGATCGCCCGCGCAATCCACCATCTTTCTACCCGCCGCGACAAACCTTTTGTTAAGGTTAACTGCGCCGCGCTGTCGGAAACCCTGCTCGAATCCGAATTATTCGGGCACGAACGCGGCTCCTTTACCGGCGCCTCGCAAGAACGCAAGGGACGCTTCGAACTCGCCAACGGTGGCACACTGTTTCTGGATGAAATTGGCGATATTTCGCCGTCTTTCCAAACCAAGCTTTTACGTGTATTGCAAGAGCGCGAATTCGAGCGCGTAGGCGGCAACAAAACCATACGGGTCGATGTGCGGCTGGTTGCAGCTACCAACCGCAATCTAGAAGAGGCCGTCGCCAAGGGCGATTTCCGAGAGGATTTGTATTACCGCATCAACGTCGTCTCGATCTTCTTGCCGCCGTTACGCGACCGCCGCGACGATATTCCGGCGCTAGCCGATCACTTCCTGCAAGCCGCCAATGCGGAAAGCGGCAAAAACCTGAAATTCTCCGCCGAGGCCATGCAGACGATTTGCAACTGCCAGTGGCCGGGCAATGTGCGCGAACTGAGCAACTGCGTCGAGCGCATCGCCGCCATGACGCAAGGCAACATCATCCGCAAGAAAGATTTATTGTGCGACCGCCAGATGTGTTTTTCCTCCATCATGTGGCAGCAGCATAGCAAACACAGCGTTTTTCCGATTGTTAGCGTCCCGACCACACCGTCCGCCCCCGCCTACAGTGCGCCGCCGGTACCGCAGGTGCCGCCACAGGAAGAAGAACTTGAGTACCCATTCCCTTCCGACAGCGATCCGCAAAAGCAGCAACTCATCGACGCGCTGGAAAAATGCGGCTGGGTGCAGGCTAAGGCGGCACGCCTACTCGGCATCACCCCGCGACAAATCGGGTATGCCATCCTGAAGTACGGAATCGACGTGAAAAAATATTAGGGGTGCATTCACCCGCCCAACTCAGACAAACGCACCCAAGAAGAACTCAACTGCATCTCCTTAACAGCCCCGAATGCAAGGCGGCAGCCGATGCCGCCTCATTTTAAATTCGTTCTGTTTGCCCCCTACGATAGATTGTCGCAAAACGCTCCGTTCGGATGTCGCAATCTCTACACACCCCACCCAACCCTCAATAGCAACAAATACAACATATTGATTTATAAGAAATCACTATCTGGCACGCCGCTTGCTAAACGTAATACGGAAAGATTGTTTTCAACCATTACTACGAGGCCGCCGTGTTTACGACAGAAAACACCCCTAGCACACTCAAGCCGCTCGGCGGCATCAAAATCGAAGTTGCCGGACAAGCCTCTACGGGCTGTAGCACGAGCGGCGGCGCAGGCAAATCCAGCTGCGGCTCTTCCGGCGGCCCAGACGATATGCCGGCGGAAATCTGGGAAAAGGTCAAAAACCACCCCTGTTATTCGGAAGAGGCACACCATCACTATGCGCGCATGCACGTTGCCGTCGCACCGGCCTGCAACATTCAGTGCAATTACTGCAACCGCAAGTACGATTGCTCGAACGAATCCCGTCCCGGCGTTGTTTCGCAAAAGCTAACGCCCGATCAGGCTGTCAAAAAGGTACTGGCGGTCGCCAGTGCTATTCCGCAAATGACGGTACTCGGTATCGCAGGCCCCGGGGATGCACTGGCTAACCCGAAAAAGACTTTCGAAACTTTCCGGCAACTGCAGGAAAAGGCGCCGGATATCAAACTTTGCCTGTCCACCAACGGGCTGGCATTACCGGATTACGTCGACGAAATCTGCAAATACAACATCGACCACGTCACCATCACTATCAACATGGTCGATCCGTCGGTAGGCGAACAAATCTACCCGTGGATCTTCTACAATCACCGCCGCATCTACGGTCGCGAAGCCTCGGAAATCCTGACCGAACGTCAAATGAAGGGATTAGAGATGCTCACCGCACGCGGTGTGCTGACCAAAGTCAATTCGGTATTGATCCCCGGCGTCAACGACAAACACCTGATCGAAGTCAACCGCGCGGTGAAGGCGCGCGGCGCATTCCTGCACAACATCATGCCGCTGATCTCGGAAGCCGAGCACGGCACAGTCTTCGGCTTATCGGGGCAGCGCGGGCCAAGCGCGCAAGAACTGAAAGAAGTGCAGGATGCCTGCATGGGCGGCGCCAACCTGATGCGGCATTGCCGCCAGTGCCGCGCCGATGCGGTCGGCCTGCTCGGCGAAGACCGCAGCGACGAATTTACCCTCGAACAAATCGAGCAGATGGAAGTCGTCTACGATCTGGAAAAACGCCGCGCCTATCAGGAACAAGTGGAATCCGAGCGACAGGCACAAGTCGAGGCCAAGCAAGAAGCGCTGGACGCTCAGCCGGCCGATGACGGCATGAAAGTTCTGGTTGCGGTCGCCACGAAAGGCGGCGGACGCGTCAACGAACATTTCGGTCATGTGCATGAATTCCAGATTTACGAAGTATCCGCCGGAAAGACGGCATTCGTGGGACATCGCCGTGTCGATATGTACTGTCAGGGCGGCTATCCGCACGGCTCTGCAGAGCGGACAGCTGATACCTTACATCGGACCGGGCATTTGGGATCCTGCATCGCCGCCCGCCCATCCGTCCACCACCCGCGAACTAGTCGCAAAACTGACCGAGAAAGTGACGGTATCGCACAAAATCCGCAACAATCTGACTGCTGCGGCGCAGTACATCGAGAATTTCAAACACCGTAAGACGCTGAATACGCTGATGACGGATATATTTTCCGGCAAGGCCGTTCCCGGCGAACTACACAAACAGCTTGCCGCCCAACCGGACCTTCCGTTGATCGTCGATAGCTGGTATGACGACGCCATGCAGCAAGCCTTAAACAACCGGGCGGACTGGGGACAGGTGCAAGGAATCAGTCAGGCGGAACATCACGGCGAATGGGTGCGTTACTACACCGCACAAGGCGAACTGACTGACGCCGGAACCGCGCAAACTTGGAAAACGCTGCTCTATCGCCCGCTCGGCTCGGTCAGCCCGGCACGCAACTACATCGTTTCGGATTCGGATTATGTTGAAGTTCTGACGGAAATCGACATTCAAACACCGATTCCCGAGGTGGTGCAAACACTCCGCAAGGGCAGGCATTTCTTGTTTCTCGGCTGTCGCTTCGGCAACCAACTCGAACGGATTTTCGCGCGTCAGATCATTAAGCGCTCCAGTGACCGCCACTGGGCAGTTATCGAAGGCGAACTGACAAAAAACGAGAAGCGCTTCCTGCAAGAAATGAACATTACGCGGTTGGATATTTCCGCATCGCAATTGTTCGAACTTCTACGCAACTCCCCGCTCGCTTAAACATCGTCCATCCCGTGCGGAAGCGCTACGTTTCCGCCGGAAAGCAATGGTTGTTATTCGCGCTGAACCAAAGTTTTGGACTCCGCAAATATCCAAGTGACGGCCGCGCCCACTGTGTAGGATTGCCTGGTTTTTACCAGCGGGCTATCGACAAAAGTCGCGCCGTGTAAATCGTCGTATTTGGCATAACCGCCCAGCCAGTACCCCGGAAAGCGCTTACTCAGCGAAGCCGTGAATTGCGTCCCGGAGTAGCCGCCGCGCGCAGTGTAAGCGGGTCGCGCCGCTGTGACGTACTGCGGATCGACGCCGTAAAAAAACTGGTGATACCGCTTGTCGGCGAACATCGGGCCGACAGCCAATCCGAGATTCCAGCCTTCGCCGACTGCATCGCGCAAGTTTGCATTCAACTGCGGATGGAACAACCAGCCGACATTTTGAAAATGTTTAAAATTCGTGGCGAAAACCGGACGCATCGGCAAACGCAGACTCAAGACGTTTTTTTCATCCTCGGAGCGCATTAAAGCCACTTTCAGCACCGGGCCAATTTCCAGTGTCGGATCGAGGTTGGGCATCCCCTGCCGCGCGGCGATATCTTTGCTGCGCACTGGCACCGAACCATTCACGCTGACATCCAACTCGGCACGCTCACTCTTGAAGAATAATCCGCGCGCTTGTTGGCGGTCGATCTGCAGAAACTCCCCGCGATAAATCAGGTAAGGTGCCGGCAATGCATAGGTTTGCCGTTGATCCGACCCCCGATAATTCGGGAAATTAATCACGGCCACTCCAGCCCCGGCCTCCCACAAGGGTTTGGCTTCCTCGGCATGCGCACCCGCCGCCCATACAAAACCGGCCAGCACACCCGCCGCACCGCATATAGCAACTTTCATTTCAACCTCGTTTTCAATCACGCCAGCGCTTAAAAATTAATGAAGTATTGATCCCGCCGAATGCAAAATTGTTGCTCATCACGATATCGGTCTCGATCTTTCTCCCTTCGCCGCGAATGTAATCCAGCTCTGCGCAGCGCGAATCTGTTTCATTCAAATTGAGGGTCGGCGCAAACCAACCGCTGCGCATCATTTCGATACTCATCCACGCCTCCAGCGCACCGCATGCGCCGAGCGTATGCCCCATATAACTTTTGAGAGTCGAAATCGGTACGCGCGCGCCGAACACCCGATGCGTCGCCTGGCTTTCCGCCACGTCGCCGTGATCGGTTGCTGTCCCATGCGCATTCACATAGGCGATGTCTTGCGGTACGAGTCCGGCGTTTTCTAGTGCCAGTCGCATCGCCGTCGCCATAGTTTCGGCGTTCGGATGCGTCACATGACTCCCGTCACTATTGGTACCGAAACCGACAATCTCAGCGTAAATCTGAGCGCCACGTGCTTTTGCGTGTTCCAATTCCTCCAATACCAGCGTACAGGCTCCCTCACCCAACACCAAACCGTCACGCTGTGCATCAAACGGACGCGGCGTTAGTTCTGGCGATTCGTTGTATTTCACACTGGTGGCAAAAAGAGTATCAAATACGGCGGCTTGCGTTGCATCCAACTCCTCCGCCCCGCCCGCAAGCATGGCGACCTGTCGCCCGGACTGAATGGTTTCATAGGCGTAGCCGATACCCTGGCTGCTGGAGGTGCAAGCACTGGATGTCGTAATGATCCGCCCGGTAATTCCGAAAAACACCCCGATATTCACCGGCGCGGTATGCGCCATCATCTTAATGTACGTGTTGGCGTTAATCCCCTCGGTAGTCTTCTCGATGATCATCTTGCCGAAATCGCCCATCGAGCGCGGCGTACCGGAAGAAGACCCGTAGGAAATGCCGACTTTGCCGCTTTTCAGCAACGGGTCGCCCGCCAGACCGGCATCCTCCAGCGCCTTTTCCGTCGCACGCACCGCCATCAGGCTTACCCGACCCATGCTGCGCGTCGCCTTGCGGGTGTAACGCTCGGACGGCAATTCGAACGGAGCCGCAATTGCGCCTACGCTGGTATTCAAACCTTCGTACTGTCCCCACTCCTCAATGACTTGAATTGCATTTCTGCGCGCCTGCAAGCGCGCCTGCACCGTTTCCCATTCATGCCCCAACGGACTGATTGCACCGATACCGGTAATCACCACCCGCTTCATCCTGCCATGCCTCCGTTCACAGAAATCACCTGCCGCGTAATATAGGCAGCTTCTTCCCGCATCAAAAACGCCACCACCCCTGCCACCTCTTCCGGCTTGCCCATGCGTTTAG
Source organism: Pseudomonadota bacterium (assembly GCA_040757065.1). Classification (GTDB taxonomy): domain Bacteria; phylum Pseudomonadota; class Gammaproteobacteria; order Burkholderiales; family Gallionellaceae; genus JBFLXR01. The sequence goes on along the minus strand of JBFLXR010000008.1, from coordinate 103,688 downwards.
CCGGAATGATTTTCATCGCCTCTTCCAGCACATGCGACTCCACCATTTCGGTATCGATCAGGCCCGGCGCAACGCAATTCACTGTAATTCCCCGACTGGCCAACTCTACGGCCAATGCCTTGGTCGCCCCGATAATACCGGCCTTGGCGGCACTGTAATTCACTTGACCGCGATTGCCCATCACCCCGGATACCGAAGACAGCGTCACAATCCGCCCCGGCTTACGTCGACGCACCAGCGGCATAATCAACGGATGCAGCACATTGTAAAAACCGTCCAGATTAGTCTGAATCACCGCATCCCAGTCCTCGCCCGGCATCGCAGGAAAGGCGTTGTCGCGTGCGATTCCGGCATTGCACACCACGCCGTAGTAACAGCCGTGCGCTTCCACATCGGCTAGTAAGACCTGCGCAGCCGCCTCGCGTTGCGCCACATCGAATTGCAAAATGCGCACCGCACTGCCCATACCGCGTATCGTTTCCGCAACCGACTCGACCTCGTCGAGTCGGCTACGGCAATGCAGCACCAAGTTATAACCGTCTTGCGCCAGCCGCATGGCAATCGCCTTGCCGATACCCCGGCTGCTGCCGGTCACTAAAATCGTTTTGTCGCTCATGCCGATTCCTGGATAAATGCCGTCGAGTCGGCCGGTTCGAATACTGTCAATGCAGCCTGTGCGACCTCTGCGCCATCGATTTCGATCCGGCAGTCGAACTGTCCCAACCCATTCTCGCCCCACACGAGTTGCAGCGCTTCGATACGCAAAATTTCGCCGGAATAAAATATCTCGCGTGTGCACTGATACGTGCGGCTTCCCAGCAAAAATCCCACTTTCGGCGGCTCGCCACGCAACTGGGCGCGCCATCCGGCCCAAGCCGCCACGGCTTGCGCCATATATTCGATCCCGACCCAGCCGCCGACTCCGTCGCCGTACCAAAAAGGATTATCCGGTGTAATTGCGGCTTCGACCACAATGGAGGTTTCATCGCCTTCAATCGCCCTGCTCAGCAAGCGCATACGTCCGGCTTGCGGAAGAATAACGTCAACCTCTACCGTTATCGGTTCCCGCATTATGTTCTCCCGAATACCAGAGCAGCATTACTGCCACCGAAAGCAAACGAATTGCTCAACGCATAGTCCGGCTGCCGCCCAATCTGCTCGCCAGGTCGCACCAACCGGAGCGCAGCAAGCGCCGGATCGGCAATCCCGTCCCACCAGTGCGGCGGCAGACGCCCTTCCGGGTTCTCCGTCAGCGTCAGCCAGCAAAATGCCGCCTCCAGCGCCCCCGCACCGCCGAGCGTATGCCCGGTCAGCGGTTTAGTCGAGCTGGCCGCAGTTTCGCCGCCGAATAAAGTATGCACGGCCTTGCTTTCCATCGCATCGTTCTGCTGTGTAGCCGTACCGTGCAGATTAATATAATCGACTTGTTGCGGATGAATACCGGCCCGCGCCAGCGCAATCCGCATCGCCTCCAGCGCCCCGCGACCGGAAGGGTCGGGCGCAGAAATATGGTAAGCATCGGCGGTTTCGCCCCAGCCCGCCAAGCATACCGGGCCGGATTCGCGCGTCATCAGAAACAGCGCACCGCCCTCGCCGATATTGATGCCGCCGCGATTGGCGCTCATCGGATTGCAACGTGCCGCACTCACCGACTCCAGCGCGGAAAAACCGGCAACGGTAAACGCGCACAACGCATCCACGCCCCCGCAAATTACGGCATCGCACATCCCCGCGCGCAGCCAGCGCGCCGCGCTCGCCAGCGCCTTGGCGCTGGAAGAACATGCAGTGGAAATCACCGACACCGGGCCGGCGGCTCCCGTAACATGAGCCAATGCCAAGGCGGGCGAACCCAATTCTTGCTGAGCGACGTGAAACGACCCCGGCCAGCAGCCATGTCTTTTACGATAGGCGAAAGCGATTTCGCTCTCGCCTATGCCAGAAGTGCTAGTACCGAGCACGATGCCGACCCGCGCCGCGCCGAAGCGATCCAGAGCCACCTCCACCCCGGAACGTATTTGCGCATACGCGGTGAGCAGCAAAGCATTATTGCGGCTGCGCATTTCAGGCGGCAAAATCTCCGTCGCGGCGAGACCGGCTGTCACAGTCCCCAAATGCAGCGCACGCCCCGGCAAAACATCGTCACGCACCGCAACGCCGCCGGCCTTCTCCCCGAACAGTGCTGCACGCACAGTCGTGCTATCCGCCCCCAAGGCGCAGACCACACCCATTTCGTTCAGATAAACCGCACTCACGGCGTACTCACATCCGCTTGCTCTGCGGAATCGATCGTCAAGCGATATCCTTCCGCCGCGTTTTCCAGCTCCGCCCGACCTTTCCAGCGCACGGCGGCTGCGTAGCGCACCGTCAGCACCGGCTTGCCGTCATACAACAAGGTGCGCGTTTCCACCGCCTCGTGCAGCATCCAACCGGGCGGCAAAACGGTATTGATCGCCGCAGCGGGCCAGTACACAAACTGAATGTCGCGCAAAATGCGCGCGCCATCGACCTGCCCGGGCAATTGCGGATGGCGCTCCATTTGTAATTGCCTACCATCCCAAGTCAGCGTCAGCATGCGCTGACCCAGTGCAAACCCGGCCAGTTTCACCGTCGCCGGATCGATTTCCAGCAATGCCTCGACCTGCCCGACCGTTGCTGTCTCACCATCCTGGCGACTAATCGTCAAACGCTGCACCAGATTCACCGATCCTGCAAAACTCGCTGGCGTCAGCTTCGGAAGAGGAATCTGATTGCCCGCCGCGGGCTGCGGCACGGCTGTGCATGCCGCAAGCAGCGATATTGCCGCCCCTGCCAGCCAAGCCCGCATCGTCATGCCGCATCTCGCTTAGCAAAACGCAACAAGGCATGGCAATAGCCGATGCCTTCACGCACCGTCAGCAGTTTCAGTCCGGCTTGTTCGCACAACCGGATGTAGTCCGCACTCTCGTACACCTTACTGTTGCCGCTTGCCATCGCGGTAAAGTACGGCGAGGTATTAATCAGGCAGTAGCTGGCAATCTCGTAGCGCTGCAAATCCCAGAAGGTATCCATAATCAGCAACTGCCCCTGCGGAGCCAGCGCTTCCGCTGCCCGGCGCACGATGCTTGCAATCGCCTCCTCGCCGAAACAGGACAAAAACTGGCTCATCCAGATCACATCCATTCCGCCGGGAAACGGCATATCGGGGTGCAGCATATCGACCGGATGCAGGTGGGCGCGCTGCCGCAATCCCGCCGTTTCCAGCGTTTGCGCAGCCACCGCCAGCTGTTGCGGCAAATCGACCAAATGCAGTTCTGCCTGTGCATGGTAAGCCAATGCCGCACTAGCGAATTTGCCGGTGTTCGCGCCGATATCCATAATCCGGCGCGGGGCGGTCGCAAACACGTCCGGCAGAATTTCCGGGAAAGAGGTGTCGGAGTAATAGTGATCGAAGGCAAACCAGCTCGACTTAGCCGGCTCGGGAAGTTCCGCCAACCCCTGATATATGGTCGGCCAATCGCCCAAGGTCTTCAGTCCCAGCGGCTGTTCATTCTCCAGACAGCGATCCAGCTCGAACAGGCCGCGGTAACACACGTCATGCACGAAATCCAGATTAATCTGGGTAATCGTATCGGTCAGCAGACAAAAACCGGTTTTATCGAGCACATAGCGTCCGTTACTAACGTACACCACCCCTGCCGACAGACAAGTTTCCAGCGTTACTTTCAGTGCATAGCGAGACCAGCGCCCGCTGTCGGCCAGCACATCCAGCGACACACCTTCGCCGCCCGCCGAGGCCACCGCCTCCAGCATGCCGCTTTTCCAGGCATGACGTACACATTGAAACACGACTGGACCGAATGCAATTTTTTGCGCCTCGAAACGGGCGGCGAACGCCGATTGGCGCTCGGGAGAAAATTTTTTATCGAGCATGAAAATTCAGTTCAAAACAACCCGTCACACCGGTAAACTTTTCCGGTGCACAACGCCTGCACAGTGCCGGATCCCGGCCCCAGTTTTCAAACAAGCAACGAACGATCTTCTGCCGAATCGTTTACCGCAACGAGTTTCCGCTCAATCCCCACTCGCCGCAGGGATAAAGTAGACCCCATCCTGCAAGGCAGCGTCAAGCCTTGCGCGCATCCTTTCAGCGAATTATGCGTTCTGAGTGGAAATTGCAGCATCTCTCCCCGGTCGAAGCCGGAAAAAAGGCGTTAATAACCAGATCAGCACTTCGCCGAGCAACATAGTCAAACCGAAGGCATGCAGCGCCGGAGTGGAAGACAGCGCCAGCAAACCGAACGACAGCAAGGTACTCACCCCGGCTAGCGCAACCGCCAGCCAAGCGGTTCCCTCTCCGGGATGTTCGAGTAAGAATATGCCGTAATCGACACCCATACCGAGCAACAACACCAGTGCGAGTACCGTAAAAAGTTGTAACGGCAAACCGATCCAGCCGAACACCGCCAGTGTAATCAGGCTACCCAGAGCCGTCGGCAGCAAAGCCCGCCATGCCGCACGGCGAAAGCGCGCATACAACGCCAGCAACACCCCCGCATATCCCGCCAACAGCAAGGCTGCCATCCCAACCCGGTAACGCGCCAGTAACCCCGAAAATTCGGCAGTTTTATCGACCCAGCGCACACCCGGCAAATCGCGCCCGGCCTGCTCCAGAGCCGGCAATTGCGCGGCAGTCACGCCGGACAGCAACACCAGACTGCCAAACCGGCCTTGCGCCCCCTCTATCCATTGTGCTTTGATCGCCGACGCAGACGGATGCGCCAGCGCCCGCTCTACGGTTAAAACCTCGGCGGAATAAGCAGGTCGTTGCACAGTTTCACCCAATTCCGCAGCGGCCGCATCCAGCGCGACCCGTTCGGCCCGTTGCGTCAGCACTGCATCCGCTTGCTGGCGTGCCGCCGACGGTACCCAGTCGGACACGGCGCGGTAGCCCTCCAGCCGCCCCTGCTGCATCAGATTCGCCAAGCGTTCAGTTAATGCTTCTTCGCGGCGCAACACTTCCTCGGCATCGCGTCCCTCGACCAGATAAAACTGCGCCGGACTCGGCAAACCGAGCAAGCGATTCGCCTCCTGTTGCTGCGCAACTAATCCGGCGGGCAAGCTTTGCAACTGGCGCAAATCGTCGTGGCTTTCCAAACGCAGTAAGCCGGTTATCGTCAACGCTGCCAGCACCAATGCCAGCGCCAAGCCGCCGCGCGATGCGCGCCAGTATGGCCAATGCTGCAATGTATCCGCAAACCGAGAGGCGAAACGGGTCACCGGCAATGCCCCCCGATCGAACAGCGGGAACCAGCATAGCACCGTTAAAAAGGCCGCAGACAATCCCACTGCGGAGAATACCGCCATTTGCCGCAAGCCCGGAAACGGCGCCAAACCCAGCGCCAGATAAGCAACCGCACTGGTCGCCAGCGCCAGCAGCAGTCCTGGCAGCAAGCTGCGCAAAGTTCGCCAGCGAGCCGAAGCAGGCTGCCCCTGACGGGCCGCGAAATAATGGAAACCGTAATCCTCGGCGACCCCCACCAGACTGGCTCCGAACACCAGCGTCAGCAAATGCACTTTACCGAACAACCAAGCCGTCGCGCTCAATGCAACCGCACAACCGATTACCAAAGACAGTCCCACCAGCACAATCGGCCGCAAAGAACGGAATGTCAGCCAGACCAGCAGCAGCACCGCCGCCAGCGAACCGTAACCAATCAGAGTCATTTCGCGGTTCGATTGCGCAGCCGCCACTTCCGCGTATAGCGGCACCCCGGTTGCCAGCAACCTGCTCCCCGGCGCTGTCCGAACCGCCGCAGTAAGCGCTTGCGCCAATGCATCGTTCACCGCGGTTTCTCCGGTCATCGAAAATACCGCTCCGCGCCGCTCATAGCGCAGCAATACCCACTGAAAACCGTCGGCTTCCAGCCAGAGCAAGCCGTCGCGTGGTCGCACCCGCGTTTCCGCTGCCCGCGCCGCCCACCATCCCGCCCACAAACCCAGCGGATCGTGCGGCCAGTCGGTTATTCGCCCACCGCCTGTCGGCTGATAAAGCTGCAACAGTGCAGAAGCAGCGATTCCATCCGGCTCAGCTTGCGTCAGCCACGCACGCTGCCCGGCAGTCAGCAAACGATCCCGCCACGGTGCATAAAACGCGACTGCCGCCTCGCGCGCAGCCGCATCGGAAACTTGCGGCGTCAATACTGCATCTTCCTGTGCCAACACCTGTTGCACGGCCTGCGCGGTTTGCTGCGCCGCTTGCCAATCCTGCGCCCCCACCAGCACGACAACCTGTCGCGCTGCCTGATCGGACAGATGGCGCATCGCCTCACCGACCTGTGGAGCTTGCTCGTTTTCCGGCAACAGCGCCATCACATCGGTATCGAGTCGCGCCGCACGCCAGAAGTGCACCTGATGCACCGCCACCAGCAAGACGATCACCGCCCACAGCCCGGCCAGCCATCGCCAGCGTTTGACTGTCGTCTCAATCGCCAAGACGCTGCGCCTCCTCCGCGCTTGCCGTCGGCGTTTCCGCCAGTTGATCGAACCGTATCAGACTCGTATCGCCATTACTTTCCGCCAGCCGCACCTGACGTACATAGCGCCCGCCTTCCAGCTCGACCCGCGTAAATACGCGCGACAAGCCGCTCTCTGTCGGCAGCAGCACCAACTTCCATTCGCCTTTCGGCAGCAACGCGCCTTCCAGACGGAAGGCTTTCTGCAAACTGGTCACGTCACCGGAAAACAACGCGAACAATAATTCGTTCACGGCTCGCAACCCGGGTTCACGGCCAGCATCCACCCGATAAACCGTCGCCCCGTCGCTCTGGCTGAGCAACAGCCTATCGCAGCGTATCGTCAAGGTAGAATCGAAAGGTTTACGGGTTTGCCACAACACACCGTGTCCGCGCCACAATAGAAATACGCCGGAGGACAGCAACGGCTTCTTGAAACCCGATACGACCTTAGTCTGTTCGAATTGGCCGCGCAGCACTTGCGGCGAAGCCAACCGGGCCTTCACGTCCGAAGCCAAATCCTCGGCAGCAAAACCGATTGCCGCCCATGCCAAACCGAGCGCAAGGCCGCATACCTGCATCAATCGCATGTCACGCCCAGCTTCTCCCACAAGACCGCAGGACTGACATACTGCATTTCGCGGTTGCGCATATCGACCGCCACTTGAATGGTGTAAGCCTGATTCAGCTTCTCACCTGTTTCCGCATCGCAGACGCGGTATTCGATTTTCAATCGGTTTTCCCACTCGACGATCTCGGCGCGCACACGCAGTTTCTGACCGAAAACAACCGGGCGCACATATTTCAAGCGCATATCGACTATCGGCCAGGCATAGCCGGAATCGCGCATTTGCGGATAGTCGTAATCGAATTTGGAAAGTAAGGCGCAACGCGCCAGTTCGAGGTATTTTACGTAATGACCGTGCCAGACGATTTCCATCGGATCGAGATCGTGAAAAGCAGGCATCACCTCGATTTCATGAAACAACTCAGGCTTCATACAGCCCCCACGCCTCGGCGCGCAATGCGACCAGCAACGCCTGCAATTCTCGATCCAGCGCGCGGTCCTCCTCGATCAAGGGGATGCGCTGTGCCAAATCGGCATGCATCGCCGCCAATGCGGTCGGCAACCCGGGCGCATCCGGCAAACGCTGACGCAAAGCGACGGCCTGCCGTGCCGCAATCAGCATGGCAGCGACGACTTGTTCAGTCAGTTCCAGCACGCGCAAACAATCGCGCGCAGCGATTGTTCCCATGCTGACCTTATCCTGATTGTGGCACTCGGTCGAACGGGAAAATACCGAAGCCGGCATGGTCTGTTTGAGCGCTTCCGCCGTCCATGCAGAAACACTGATTTGCAGTGCTTTCAATCCGTGATTAATCGCGGCGCGCGGCCCCGTCGCTCCGGAGAGATTGCTAGGCAAGCCGTGATTGAAGCGGGTATCCACCAGCAAAGCCAGTTGGCGGTCGAGCAAATCGGCCAGATTCGCCACCGCATTTTTAAGGCTATCCATTGCAAAGGCGATATGACCGCCGTAAAAATGCCCGCCGTGCAGCACGCGCTCGTTTTCCGCATCGATAATCGGATTATCGTTGGCGCTATTCAGTTCGTTCTCGATCTGCTCGCGCAAAAACGGCAGCGCATCCTCTAGCACGCCGATCACATGAGGCGCACAACGCAAAGAATAGCGATCCTGCAAACGCTGTTCGTTGCGCGTCGGGCGATCGCTCGCCAAATCCTGCCGTAACCGCGCCGCAACCCGCTGCTGCCCAGCATGCGGTTTTACTGCAAACAATGATTCGTCGAAATGGTGCGCATTGCCGGCACTAGCCAAGACATTTATCGCCGTAATCCGCGTTGCCAGTTTACTGAGATAGGCCGCCCGCTGCCATGCCAGACATGCCAAGCCGGTCATCACTGCCGTACCGTTCATGACCGCCAAGCCTTCTTTCGGACGCAGACGCAGCGGCGCGATGCCCAATTCGGCGAATACTTCGGCAGTCTGCCGCTGCTGCCCGCGATACCAAACGGCGCGTTCGCCGCACAATACGGCTGCCACATAAGAAAGCGGCGTCAGATCCCCGCTCGCGCCGACCGAGCCTTCCGCCGGAATCAGCGGCAAAATATCGTGCTTCAGCAAATTTTCGAGTTGTTCCAGCAAAGCCACGCTCACGCCTGACATCCCTTGCGCCAGCGAGGCCAGCCGTGCCGCCAGCACGGCGCGCGTTTCCTCCGGCGTCAAAAAACGTCCCGCCCCGCAGCCGTGATAGCTGTATAGATGATGAGGCAATTCCGCAATCAATTCCGGCGGAATGGTCACCGTACAGGAATCACCGTAGCCGGTCGTTACGCCGTACACTACACCGTCTTCGCTCAGTAAACGGTCGAGAAAATCGGCGCCTCGGGCGATACGCGCGCGAAATACCGGGTCGTCCGACAATACTGCTGCACGCTGGCCGGATGCCAGCGCCGTCACGTCGTCTATCGTTAAGCGGGAGCCGTCGAACCGCACGGCCTCAGTATGCAAATTACTCATGAGCCTGATCCCAGAAGGGAAAATAATTAAACCAATCGTAGGGCGAACGCCGCAGCAGTGCCGTCACGGCATCGGCAAAGCGTTGCGCGTATCCCGCCATCGCTGCCTCGCGCTGCCCGCGCGGCAATTCGACGCGCTCGGCAAGCTGTTCGAAATGGGCAGTATACCCAGCCCCTTCGTGTACGCAGCCCAGAAAATATAGCGGACACTTCAGCAAGCTCGCCAACACATACGGCCCCACCGGAAAAGCGGCAGGCACGCCCAGAAAACCGGCGTTGACCGTTCGCCCGCCGGATACCGGCACCCTATCGCCGGCTATCGCCACAAAGTCACCGGCCGACACCTTCTCTTCCAGCAATACCGCCGTCTGCGGACCGATCTCGGTTACTTCGAGCAAATTCAACTCGCTTTGCGGATTCAACCGCCTCAACATGCGATTGAATCGCTCGGCATGCCGGGTATGCACCAACACATGCAAGCGAAAACCTTCCCGCCGGTCTGCCAAAGCCTGACAGAGTTCCAGACAGCCCATGTGCGCCGTCACGATTACCCCGCCTTGCCCGGCCAAAGCCCGCTGGTAAAGCAATTCGCTGCCCTCGCTTCGCACCCGTTCGAAGCGGTAACGCCCCGACACTGCCAGAAATTTATCCAGCATAGTTTCGCCGAACAAAGCTACATGCCGGATGCTATCCCGCCAGCCGGGAGCATGCCTCAGTGCGCCGGTCGCCGTTTCCAAGCGCTGCAAATACTGCACCGAGGCCGCCCTCAAAGCAGGGCGCAACAACCAATGTACCGTCACTATGGGATACAAACACACCCGAAACGGCCAGCGCCCGAACAAACGGTGTATCCAATACATCAACTGGATGCCGAACACGAACGTGTTCTCCTGCATCCCGGCCCAGTGGCCATTTCGCCGCGTATTCATCCCATCGCCTTACGCCACAACAACAGCGGCGCACGCAGCAGCATCCCGAAAAACAAGCGGGCATGCATGCGCGAAATCAGCGCGTTATCCAGCAAGGCACGAAAATGCGACACACCGTCCGACGGGTAATGCACATGCGTCGGCATATTGGCGATACGCATGCCGCGCCAAAATAGCCGAACCAGAATTTCCACATCGAAATCCATACGCTTGCCGATCTCAACGTCATCAATCAGCGCTACCGCCGGCACAAGGGGGTACACGCGAAAACCGCACATCGAGTCGCGAATTTCGAACGACAAGGTATTGATCCAGACCCATATATGCGTCGCGTAGCGGCCGTACAGTCGGCCCTTAGGCACGCTCTCGTCGTAAACCGGACAACCACAAATCAGCCAGTCCGGCCGGGCCTCCGATGCCTCCAAAAAGACAGGAATATCGCCGGTATCGTGCTGACCATCGGCATCGATCTGCAAGGCGTGGGTGTAACCGAGTTGCAATGCGGTGCGCAGCCCCGCCATCATCGCCCCGCCCTTGCCCTGATTGTGCGCCAGTCGTACCAAAGTCACTTCGCTTATGCGCGCAGCCAAGTCGTCCAATACCGCCACGCAGCCCGGTTCGCTTCCGTCATCCACCAAAATACACGGCAAGTTGTAACGCAAAACGCCGTCCACCACCGCGCCGATCGCTTCACCGTGGTTGTAGACCGGAATCACGACGCAGGTTTTCATGCCGCCGCTCCGAATACAATACGGCCGCTGGCGTGAGTAGCGCTGGCCGAAAGCAGTTTGAAGGACAAACTCCCGCGCCCTGCGTTGTAGCCCAATTCGAGCCGGATACGCGCGCCGGGCTGAATAATGTGCTGAAATTTCACCGCCTCCATCCGCAAAAAGTGCGGCGGCAAAGCAAACAATTCGCGCCCGAAACGAATCGCCCATTCAATTTGTGCCACACCCGGCAAAATCGGCGCATCGGGAAAGTGTCCGTCGAAATACGGCAAACTGTCCGCCACCTCCAGTTGCAGCACTGCCTGCGTCTCATCGTGCGACAGCAGGCGTCCCTCCGGGCGGCGCGCGTCGAATTGAGCCAGCAAGTCCGCTTCGGTGGTTTTGCCCTGCGCATTCACCGGTAACGCCCAGACATAACGCCAGCGGCGCGGCAAAGCGACCGTTTCCACCGCGTCGGTTAGCTGAGCACGCAACGCGGCATTCAATGCCAGCTTGCCTTGCGCGTCGAGTACAGCCCATCCCGCCGCCGACGGCACAGCCACCGCAGCTAGCGCACCGCGTTCTCCGGGCAAAACGAAAACGCGCACCTCGGCAAGCAAACCGCTGCCAAGCAAAATTTGTTCGATGTGCGTCAGCGACACCCGTTTCTCTTCGATTTTTACAATCCGGTCGGCCCGACCGAGCAGCTCGAAACCCGACGGCGTTTGCCGCACCCGGTCGTTCAGAACATAGCCTGCCCGCGTCCTCAAAAACGGTGTATGCACTACGGCTGATTCATCCTCTGTCTGCATGGTTACCCCCGGGAATAAATGCCAGAACGACGCGGCATCGTCCGTACTATGCCGCCAGGCAATGCCGCCGGTTTCGGAACTGCCGTAAATCTCGACCGGAGCCTGTCCCAACACATTCCGGCACAACTGCAACGCTTCTGTCGACAACGGCCCGCCAGAAGAATATACCGCACGCAAATGATTGCGGGCTGCTGCCCAATCCAAATGCTGCGGCAGACGCTTCAGATGCGCAGGACTAGCAATCAACACTGTCGGAGCTTCTGCGGCAAACAGTGCGATTTCCTCCGGAAAATTCAGACGATAGGCATCGAATGGCCTGCCCAGCGCCAACGGCAGCAGCACGCGGAACAACAAGCCGTAGATATGCTGATGCGAAACAGTCGCCAGTATGCGAGCGCCATCCCAGCGCGCGCGCCATAAACCGGCTTGCGTCCCGATTTCGTTGAACAGCTGATCCAACCGTTTCGGAATCGCTTCCGGCTGTCCGCTGGTGCCGGAGGTAAAAATTACTACGCCTTCTGCAGTTTCATCCAACAGATGCCATGCTTCCTGTGCAATCTCCGCTGCGGGCGTTAAGGGCATGCATTGAGACGGGAAAGCCCCGGCGAAACCATCGACTTGCGTCCTTAGTTGCTTCAGGGTGGCAGGCAAAATATCCGGCGGCAACACCGCACACTTACCCGCATACCAGGCTCCGAACAGCGCAGCGGCAAATTCAAGCGCATCTTCGCTGTATAACGCCCAACGCACCCCGGATTGGGCGGCGAACGCTGTGCGCCACGCTGCAACGGACCGGCTGAAAGCCGCAAAATCGACTGTCGAGGTCGTACCGTGCCGGAACGCAACCGGGTAGTCTTCTGCTCTACCCTGCTGCAGCAGTTGAGATAAACGCAAACACTCAGCCATGCGCAGCCCTCGCTCTCACCCGACGGCGCACCAGCCACTCCGCAGCAAACAGCATCGCCATCAGCACATAGGCAATCAGGCCGTTATACAAAACCCAAACCGCATCGCTACCCCACTGCACCGTAGCAAGCGCCGCTGCACCGTTCAATGCGAAGAACAAGCACCATACCTGCGTAACCCGCCGGGTATATGCCACAGCCTGTGGAGGCAACTCCGGCTCGCGCAAACGCGCAAGGCGCTCGATCATACTGGGAGGACGCAGTAAGCTGCTGAAAAACGCGATGAACAACACGGCATTAACCAGCACCGGATACAATTTGAGCGGAAAAAGTTGGTTGCTGAGTATGCTCGCGCCTGCCAGCAGCAACGCACCGAATGCCGCACCCAGCCAGAAACGCTCGCGGGCAACAACAGCACGCAGCAAAGCAAGAGCGCACAACATAAGCGCCAGCCATTTCGGTTCGAACCGCCCGATGCCGAAATAAACCAGCAACGGATAGAACGCGATCATGACGGCGACAACGACGCGCATGCGTCAGGCCGGCTCGCTCATCAGTGCATGCAGCGCATCCACCACGTCCTGCAAGGTACGCACCGATTTGAATGCATCCGGTTGCAAGCGTTTGCCAGCTATCGGCTTTAATTTGACGATCAGATCGACCGCATCGATACTGTCGATATCCAAATCCTCATACAGGCGGCTTTCGGGACGAATGCGCTCCGCCTCGATGTCGAAGGTCTCCTGCAAGATCGCGCTCAGGCGCTCGAAAATTTCCTGTTTTGTCATAAATCCTACCCAACTCCCTGCGACCGGCTGCCCCGGTCTATTCTTATAGTGCGTATTTTATCCGTACGCCCCGGAAAATGCTTGTCCAATCAGCGCGCACGCTTGGCCGCGACGAATTCGGCCAGCGCACGAACGCTGGCGAAATGGCGGCGCGTCTCGTCGGAATCTGCCGACAAAGTGACACCGTAGCGCTTTTGCAGCGCCAAGCCCAATTCCAACGCATCGATCGAATCCAGCCCCAAACCTTCGACGAACAACGCTTCCGTCGGATTAATGTCATCCGGCCGGATATCTTCTAGATTCAGCGCCTCGATCAAAAGCTGTTTGATTTCCTGCTCAAGAGCCTGCATAAACGAATGTCTCCTTAGAAAAATAACCATGCAAATAGTCGGTCAGCCGACGGGCAGCCAAAGCCGCCTCTTGCTGCGACGCATCCAAGAATGGCTCAACCGGAATATCTTCGCGCACCTCAATCGTAAAGCGCACGCGTCGGAAGGGAATTTTCCACCACGGCTGCCCTTTGGTCAGGCTGAGCGGTTCGCAGCGAATCACGACAGGCGTAATATTGCATCCGCCGCGTACCGCGATATTGGCGGCACCGCGCTGCAATTTCATTTCGCCGCCGACCGGCGTACGCGTACCCTCTGGGAAGATAATCAGGTTATCGCCCGCTTCCAGCGAAGCAATACAGTCCGTCACCAACTCGGTGCCGCCCGCGCTATTAGTGATGTAGCCGGTTGCCGTTACCGGCCCGCGAGTAAAAGGGTTGCGCGCCAGACTCCCCTTCACTACGCAATTGGCATTGGGCACCAGAGAAATCAGGAAAACCACGTCGATCAAGGTGGGATGATTCGCCAGAATCAACAAGCCGGGACGTTGCAGGCGCTCGATGCCTTCGATGCGGTATTCCAGCACCCCAAGCACTCGCATCAGCCCAATAAATCCGCGGAATGCATGGTGAATCGCCAAACGTGCATAACGCGCTTGGCTTTCCGCATCCCGTACCAACAACCGCAGCACGGGAAAATAAACCAAGCGCAACAGCAAGCCGCCGAGCCCGAAGGTCAGGAAAGACAGACCGGTACCGACCAAGCGTTTAAAACGATCCCAGCGCTCAAACATGACGTTGCCACTGCCAAACACGATGGCCGACGGGGTGACGGTATACCGCCTGCCCGCCCGTCAGCAAAAAGCGCAAAATCGCCAGATCGGCGGCAACCGCACAGTGATCGACAAGCCTGGGGGTCTCGAGTTCGGATTGCAAACTGAATCCGCCTGCATCCGACTGCCGAATGCGGCAGGCCCAGGCATGCAAGGCTTCGCTCTTTCCGGAAAAGCTGTCGTACGGCGCGGGCAACGGCGCATCGTATACACTACTGTCACAGCGGGTGCACCATCGCCGAGCAAGCCGAGCGCCTCGGAAAAAGCCGCCTCAACAGTCTCCTCTCCCGCCGCGATGGCCGTATAGTTGCCCGCCTGACCACGCGCAATGGAAAGCAAAGCACCGACCGCATTGTGAACCGACACACTGAAAGTGGCAGGCGACAGCGGCTCGCCCGCTGCCAATTGCTCGAGCAACTCGACGGAACGCTGCATTTCGCCGTAACGGGAAGCGAACACCAGCGGACAGGACGGATCCGGCTCATCGTCGCACCAGTACGCTGACTGCAAAGCGGCACGCCCCAACTTATCGGCGCGTCGTTGCATGGCGGCCGGCATTTCGGCGAGCGCTGGCAATGCCTCGCCGACGGGCAACGTATCTTGCCCCGCCTCCACCCACTCAAGCCAACTTTGCTTATTGGGCAAGCCCGGCGACCATGCCGCCCACTGTTCGACAGAAAAACGCACCATGCCCCACATCACTCGAAGCGCACCGGGCTACTCGATGCCCGCGCAACGCCCCACACTAAACCATCCGAATCATACCGTTAGCAAAAAGCAGCCCCGACACCAAAGACCGCATAAGATTTTACTGAATTGTCCCATAAATTCCCCCGATTCGCTCGAAGAAACGTACTCAATCATCAGACTGCAAAATGCCACAATGACAAAGATCCGGTATGCAAAGCCCCCTTACCATCGATTTGCACCGTCAATGCCTCCGGCGAAACGATCGCCAGCATTCCCCTTCCGGAGGAATCGGCGCACTGCAGGGTAATGGCCTGCATTTCCACCGGATTAGAAGGCTCGGCGCATATTTTTCGCATACGCACTGGGTCAAGTCCGCCCCCCTGTCGCTTCAGCCATGCCTCTTTCAAGCACCAGAACTGGGTAAAACGTTCGAGCCGCCCCGCGTCGTTCAGTTGCTCCAGCATACCGATCTCGCGCGGGTGACAAACCATCTGCGCAATCCCCATAACATCCCGCTGCGGCTTAATCAGTTCGACATCCACGCCTACCTCCTGATCGGAAAGTGCGCACACCACCCAGTCGCCGCTATGCGAAATCGATAACCGCCCTTCGTGAAAATCTTCGATAAGCGGCGGAAAACCGTCTTCTGCACGAATCGACCAGTCTTCCGGGTTTCCTCCGAACACCCGGCACAACATGCGTCTGGCGAGCATGCGTCCGGCAAGAAATTGGCTGCGCCGCCTGATCGAAGTAAAAGAAGCCGCGCGACGCGCCTCTCCCTCGCTCAGGAAGCCGAAACCACCCGCATCCGAGTGGACGAATGAAGCGCTGCAAGAAACCAGCTCCAGATAAAGCATTGCCCCTCCGGCTTTTCGCCGCTACAACGGCCTGATTCCCTGTTTCAGCATGGCCGCGAATTCCTCTGCAGGCAATGGACGTCCATAGAAATAGCCTTGTACCAATTCGCAACCGTTGGTCTGCAAGAACTCAACTTCTTCTTTGACTTCGGCCCCCTCTGCCACCACTTCCAGCTCCAACCCGCGCGAAAGACCGATAATTGCGCGGGTAATTTCAGCCGTATGCGGGTTGGACTGCACATCCCGCACAAAGGCACGATCAATTTTCAAGGTGGTAATGGGAAAACGGCTTAAGTAACTCAGGCTCGAATAACCTGTCCCGAAATCGTCTATCGAGAGGTAGACGCCCAGTTTACGCAGTTCCTCCATGCGCGTAATGATGGCCTCGATGTCGCCCATCAGCATGCTCTCGGTAATTTCCAGCTCCAGCAAACTCGGGTCAAGACCGGTTGCGGAGAGCGTCTCCGCAACCGAAGCCACGAAGTTCCGGTTGCGGAACTGACGCGCGGAAACGTTCACCGAGGCGCGCACAGGCGGCAGTCCCATCGCCTGCCAACGACAACTTTGCTTGCAGGTTTCTTCCAGCACCCATAGCCCGATTTGCTCGATCAGACCGCTATCTTCGGCAACCGGAATAAACTCGGCAGGCGAAACAAGCCCCTTTTCAGGGTCGCGCCAGCGCACTAAGGCCTCCATACCGGCAACGCGGCCATGCGCTACATCGACCTTCGCCTGATAGTAAACGAGGAATTCCTGATTTTTTAACGCCCGTCGTATGCCGCTCTCGATTTCCATCCGGTGTTTCGCACGGGCATTCATGTCGTTGGAATAGAACAGACTGCGATTGCGGCCACTATGTTTTGCATGGCTTAACGCAATGATGGAGTTTTTCATCAATTCTTCCGGGGTTGCGCCGTCGGTCGGAAAAATACTGATGCCGACCGAACAGGTCACGGCTACGTCATTCTGTTCTGCCGGCGCAAGCGGTTTTTCGAACGCCTGATGAATTTTTTCGGTCAGCAGCACACTGTCGTCCACCGCGGTAATCTGCATCAACAGCGCGAAGCGATCTTCATCGAGTCGCGCGACGGTATCGCTGGTCCGCAAGCATTGCTGCAATCGCTCCGAAACCTCATGCAGCATTTTTTCGCCGGATGCGCGCCCGAGTACATCGACCATCTCCCCGAAGCGATCCACCTCGAGGTGCATGACAGCCACAGACTTCCGGGCCCGACCGGCATTATTAAGTGCCTGCAACAGTCGGTCATTGAATAGTTCTCGGTTCGGCAATCCCGTCAATGCATCGAAACCGACCTGATGGAGGACACCTTCAGCGGCATTTCTAAAAACGCCGATACAGCCGTTAACGCGTCCGCCTTCCAGCACCGGCTCAACCGTCAGCAACCAATTCGCCGTATGACCGTGCAACGTTACCTCGCCCTTGCAAATCCGGCCGAGCGCGGAAGCCGTCCTGACCAGTCTGGCCACTTCCGTCTGCCCGCACAACTCAGCGAATCGTTCAATCGGCTGGCCAAGCGCTTCGCTTTGCGTCCAGCCGACCAATGTCTCCAGCACCCGGCTAAACCTCAGCAACCGACTATCGGCATCCGTCACAAAAACCGGCTCGACAGTCGAAGTCAGCAGCGTATTCAGTAATGCCTCATTGCTCATTGACATGCTCCCATTGGGTCTTATATTTGCAGATTACGGGCGCACCCCCTCTGCCCGTCTGACTAAGCTGCACAACTGTACCGGACTTATGCCTCCGCGATAAGGGGGCATCGCGCCGACATCGGTATTTGGTGCCCGCTCTTTTAATCTATCCGGCAGATCGCATATTTTATTCCGGACATAAAAGACACCCTAGGCGGAGCCTATAGAGATACTCCATAATGTCTGGACTTTACTCAAATATATCCGAACCTTCTCGATCCGATGTTCATATTACGCATCATGAAAAACACGTTTATTCCCTGCCTGTTTGCAGTCGTCTTAACGGCTTGCCAAACACCCGCCGTCCCACCGGAATCGCCGCGTTCTGCCTCACTTCCGTCGGCAGCAGACCGCCCGCCTGCCAAGATTGCGCTTGCGCTCGGCGGCGGTGCTGCTCGCGGGTTTGCGCATGTCGGCGTCATCAAAGCGCTGGAAGCGCAAGGTATCGTACCGGACATCGTAGTCGGCACCAGTGCCGGTGCAGTAGTCGGTTCGCTCTACGCTTCTGGCCTGAACGGTTTTCAAATCCAAGAGCTATCGATGAATATGGAAGAAGAGCAGGTTCTGGACGGTTCCGGTATTTATCGCTGTATCGCCGAAGCGGCCGTCACCAGTAAGCGCGGGTGTATTAAAGGGCAAGCCTTGCAGGATTTCATCAACAAAAACGTCGGTAACCGCCCGATCGAAAAGCTGAAGAAAACCTTTGCTGCAGTCGCCACCAACCTCGGCAACGGCGAACCCGTCGCCTTCCGCAGCGGCAACACCGGCATGGCAGTGCGAGCTTCCGCTTCGGTGCCGGTCTTCTTCCAGCCGGTCAATATTTCCGGCACCGATTATGTGGACGGCGGACTGGTCGCCCCCGTTCCCTCAAGCATCGCACGCAGCCTGGGCGCAGATTTTGTGATTGCGGTCGACATTTCCGACCGCCCGGAAGACCGCAAAACCGGGGGTATGGTCGACATTTTGTGGCAAAGCTTCGCCATTTTCGGCAAAACACTCAACCGGCATGAACACTCCAGTGCCGACATCGTCATCCGCCCTTCGACGGCCGGATTACCTTCTGCCGATGCGAGCGGTCGCAACAAAGCGGTTTTCGAGGGTGAGAAAGCCGTTGCCGCCGCGTTACCGGAACTGAAGGCCAAACTAGCGAAGCTGAATGAAACCCGTCGCGTCGCAGGTATGCCTTAAAGCTCCCGGCAAACCGACCACAGTCAATCCTGCATAACTGCCCGAAACAGTCGATCCGCAGCCTGCGCGGTTTGCCGTTCAGGATCGCGTAGCGGGTTGTACTCCACAATTTCCATTCCCAGCAATGCCGGGTCGTTATGCAAAAGGTGCAGCGCCTGCGCCAGTTCGTCGCACAAAATACCGCCGGGCACGGGGCTGCCGACACCGGGGCCCTCTGCAGGATCAAGCACATCGAGATCCAAGCTCAGCCCGTAGCCCGCCGTCCCCGTACGGGCGATTTGCAACGCCTCGTTCACCGCCGCCCTTGCGCCGCGCTCACGAATTTCGCCCATCGTAATCACCCGCACTCCCAGCCGGTGCAGCAACGCCGCCTCGCCGCTTTCGTAGCTGCGCACACCCAGCAGACACACATGCTCGGGTTGCAACTTGGCCCCCGCCCCGCCGATCGCTGTCAGCGCCGGCTCGCCATACCCCAGCAGACAAGCCAACGGCATGCCGTGCAACGCCCCGCTAGGCGTAGTGGCGAAGGTATGGCTGTCCATATGTGCATCCAACCAGATCAACCCGAGCGGCCCGCGCGCATTCAGCCATTGGAACACGCCGCTCCACATCCCGATGGCACAAGAGTGATCCCCGCCGACCACCAGCGGGAAGCGGCCTGCCGCCAGTGTTTGCTGCACCCGTTCCGCCACACGCATACACAACTCGGCATCCGCCTCGAGTGCCGATTGCGCCCCTTCTCTGGGTCGCAGCATACCATCCCAAACCGCCCGCCCATCCCGGAAAGCATGCAAACGGCGCAACACCAGCGGCCCGTCGGCACACCCAGGGTCTTGCGCGCCGATACCGCTCGGCACACCGATCAATTCGACCGTTCGCCGCGGCAGGCTCACACCGACTCCTCTATAGTAAAACCGAAATAATCACCACCGACCGGCTCGATCTCCACACGTGTCACCTGCGCAAGTCGAGGCCCGCGATGCGCCCATTGCACAATCGCATCCACAGCTTGTTCTTCGCCCTGCACCACGGCCTCCACCGCGCCGTCGGCACGATTGCGCACCCAACCGCCGATTCCCAAACGTACTGCCTCTCGCCGCATCGAATCGCGAAACCATACGCCCTGCACCTTACCGTGCATTATCATATGCAGCGACTTTTGCGAGCCAGGCACACTCACTCCCCTTGCATTGTCGCGATAATGCGACGACTGCCACCGCGATTGCGATGCTCGCACAAATAAATGCCCTGCCACGTACCCAGCGCAAGCCGCCCATCGGCAATCGGAATATTCAGACTCGCCCCGAGCAAGCTGGATTTGAGATGTGCCGGTAAATCGTCCGGCCCCTCGTCCACATGGCGGTAATACGGTTCCTGCTCAGGCACCGCCCGATTGAAATATCGCTCGAAATCCTCTCTCACAGTCGGGTCAGCATTTTCATTCAGCGTCAGCGAAGCCGAAGTGTGCTGTATAAACAAATTCAGCATCCCGACCCGAAACTGACGCAATTCGGGCAATGCGCGCAACAATTCATCGGTAATCAGGTGAAATCCGCGTGGCTTTGGGGACAGCAGAACTTGTTTTTGTAACCACATTGCAATGCCTCAGGAAATACGCGAGTCAGGAGGTACATCGACGCGGGTCGCCTCGCCCTCGATAATCTCTCCCGTGTAAACTTCACCATGAAACGGCTCGCCCGCCCCCTCTTGCCGGTCGGATGCAAAACGCTGCATCTGCTCCATTTGTATTCGGAATTGTTTACGCGCTTCGCGAGTACGCCACCATAAATACCCGCCGCCGATCAGAACGCCAACCGCAACGACCGCCAGCAGCACCGCCGAAAACATCAGTGTCACTGCGCCGACCGCCAGCGTACCGATGACCGCAACTGCTTTCCGCCATAGGGGAAGCGTGCGGGAAGAGGAAACCGAAATATATCGAATAGTCATGCTGCGATTCTATCCGATTTCGTCTTTGAAATAAGCGTGCTGCGTTCAGTTGCCCCGAGTTCGCACGCATTGGCAATTCGCAACAAACGTATTGTTTTTAATGTCATGTACGAGTAGAGTGCCGCCCCAAGCAGCAGGGATAAATAATAAGCGGTTATCACCATGAGCGACCCACACGTCAAACAAAAACTCGCCCCCCTCCTTCTCGGTGCCATCGGCGTCGTTTACGGCGACATCGGAACCAGCCCGTTGTATGCCATGAAAGAGACCTTTGCCGGTCATCATCCGCTTCCGGTCATTGAGACCAACGTACTAGGCGTACTGTCCGTCATGTTTTGGACGATCATGCTGCTGGTCTCATTGAAATACGTCACCATCATCATGCGGGCAGACAACCGCGGCGAAGGCGGTTCGCTGGCGTTGCTGGCACTGGCCAGTGAGCTGATGACCAAACATCATCCCGGCACGAAATGGTTTATCGGCGTACTGGGCGTATTCGCGGCCGCGCTGTTCTACGGCGACAGCATGATTACGCCGGCGATTTCGGTATTGTCGGCAGTGGAAGGATTAAACGTCATCGCGCCGCAGTTCGGTAGTTATGTCATGCCCATCACTGTCACCGTGCTGACCTTACTGTTTTTGGTTCAGAAACACGGCACCGGCAAGGTCGGGCTGGCCTTCGGGCCGATTATGGTGTTCTGGTTCGCCACGCTGGGCATACTGGGTGTGTATTCCATCGCCCACAACCCGCACGTACTGCTGGCGCTCAACCCGATGTACGCCTTCCAGTTTCTGATTGCCGACCCCAAACTCTCCTTCCTCACACTCGGTTCCGTGGTGCTGGCCGTCACCGGCGGCGAAGCGCTGTATACCGACATGGGGCATTTCGGGCGTTTTCCGATACGTCTGACTTGGTTTTCGTTCGTGCTGCCCGCGCTGGTGCTGAATTATTTCGGCCAAGGCTCGCTCTTGCTGCAAGACCCGCACGCTATTGAAAATCCGTTCTACCTGCTCGCTCCGGCATGGGGGCTGATCCCGATGGTGATTCTGGCAACCGCCGCCACGGTAATCGCCTCGCAGGCGGTCATTTCCGGAGCCTTCTCGGTAGCCAGCCAGTCCATCCAAATGGGCCTGCTGCCGCGTATGGAAATTTTCCAGACTTCGGACAAGACCCGCGGGCAGATTTATGTACCGATCACCAACTGGTCGCTGTATCTGGCCGTGGTTTTTCTGGTACTCAACTTCCAGAACTCCAGCAATCTGGCTGCGGCCTACGGTATCGCCGTCACCGGCACCATGATGATCGATACGATTTTGATTGCTTTCGTGCTGGTGGCCTGGCGTTGGTCACCGCTGCTGGTGTTCCCGTTGATTGGCATTTTCTTCTGCGTAGACTTGGCCTACTTCCTCGCCAATGCGATTAAGATTCCGCAAGGCGGCTGGTTCCCGCTCGGCATCGCCGCCATCTCGTTTACCGTGCTGACCACCTGGCGTCACGGCCGCAAACTGCTGACCGAAGAAATCGCCCGTCAGGCCATTCCCATGCAAGTGATTCTGGATAGCACCGACTCGGTGCTGCGCGTACCCGGCACGGCGGTCTTCCTCACCGGGCACAGCGACGGCGCGCCCTCCTCTCTGCTGCACAATCTCAAACACAATAAAGTGCTGCACGAACGCAACGTGCTGCTGACCATCGTCATCGAAGATAAGCCGTATGTCACCGAAGGCAACCGCCTGCTGATCGACGACCTCGGCAATCAATTCTTCCGTGTACGCGTGTTCTACGGCTTCATGCAAACCCCGGACATTCCCGCTGCTCTGGAGCTGTGCAGCCAGCGCGGCCTGCCGTTCGACATGATGACCACCACCTTCCTGATTTCCCGCGCCGTCATCGTTTCCGGCCCTAACCCCGGCATGTCCAAATGGCGCAAGCGCCTATTCCAGGTACTTTCCAAAAACGCCATGAACGCAGCCGACTTCTTCAAAATTCCGGCCAACCGCGTCATCGAAATGGGCACGCGGATCGAGATTTAACCGCATCCGAACATTACTAGACCCCGGTAACGCTGAGCACAACTTCGAGCGCTCAGTTAGTCACCGTACAAATACGGTGGCTAACCGAATGGAGTAAGGGGATATTCTCTATTGAATCAATTCCCTCCAGATAGCCTTCTTTTGCTGGAAGCTGGCGGCCTGCGTACGGAAGCGAACATTGGAATTCAATTCTGGAGTCGGATGATCCGCTGCCACAAACGATACAACCGGCAACCCGTTAATATAGTAAATATTCAAGCCGACGATAGGTGCATTCGTCTTTGTTCCCGCCAGATTGCTCGATGTATCCACTGCCGTGCCGGACTGATAATTCAGGAAGTTCAGCCAACCGTACCCACCAGGGGAGCAGACGGTATTCGACGGAACGGTTGTCGGTATCAACAACGTTCCACTTTCCAATTTTCCGTCTACATTTTGCCGTTCGCCGCTATCGGGAAAGTTTATAAACCAACCTCTGCCAGTCGCCCAGTCCACTGTACTTGAAGATGCCGTTCTGGTTGCCCCCGCATTGGTAAGGGTTTGCTGCACCAGACTGGTTCGAGGATTTGACAATGTAGCAGTAGCGTTATCATCTTGAATGGCATACAACGTCTGCAGTTGCGTAGATGTCAGATCCGTGGTTTCCAGATATTTGCCTGTCCCGATGAAAATAACGCGCTTACCGCCTATCGTACCGAGTATCGGCTGAGTAGTAATCGGCTGAGCAGTCGTGCCACCCGCATCGGAAAACAACGTTGCCAATCTAAAGGGGTTTGTTCCAGTTGCCGCTGGTGAATTTATATCAAAGCGCCAGACATTGCCTTGCAAATCCCCGCCGTAGGTATAGCCCGCAGAATTATTTGTAATAGCTTGGTCTGCCCACGTAGCGATTTTAGACAACCCGCTGGGCGTTGAAGCACTGCCCACCCCCGTGCCGTATTTACTGATGAGCGCACCTGTATTCGCATTCAATACATACAGGTAGCCCTGCCCGTTGCCAGGAGTCGTATTATTCGTCGTCCCATCCGCGCTTACTGTGCCGTTGTTATAACCGGAAGCAAACACCACCACCCATGTGCCATCGGCCTTCTTAGTGACCACCGGATTGCCGAAGGTATATCCCAAATCTGCGTCATTACTCGGCGTAAATTCCCAAAGCAAGGCAGGCGCAGTCGGGTTGGTAATATCCAACGCGAAGTACGCTCTTCCGCCGCCATTTAATCCGCCAACCAGAATAGTTTTCCATGAGGCGGAAGCTGCATCCGTACAATTCGCTATGCATATATCCGAAATAACCGGGCTGCCATTAACGTAATTGGCATGCATGATCGAGTAATTTTTATCGGCAAGCTTCCACAAATTCGGAATGACTGCAGTCGGAACAAATGCCCATCGTTCGCTTCCGTTGCTGGCATTGAACGCATGCAACATACCATCGTTCGTACCTATGTAAATTGTTCCGGCACGGCCTGTCTGGTTGGCGACAAACGTACTATAACCTGCATCCGTATAACTGAAAGTCGGCTTGGCAATATAAGCCGGTTTCGATTCCGTAGCATCGCCCAGCACAGCTTCACGGTAACGGAAAAGCTTGTCGGTATTACTGGCACGATCTTCATAACCGTACTGACCGCGCAAGAAATTTACCAGATTGCTGCCCGCCGCCAGCGTTTGCTGTGCCGAGGTGAGGAAAGCCCATTGACTAAGACGAGAACTGAGATAGGCACTATCGAAATAGCTATTTAATCCAGCAGTAGAAAGATTGCTGTAGGTAAATGCCTGCAAGCTGCTTCCGACCTTCATGTAAATTGTACGTGTATCGGTGGAAGCTGCGACCTTGGCAGCCATCGTGCCTGTGCATGCTGTAGCCACCTCAACTTTACAGTCCGTACCGACCAAAGTTCCGGCGCAGGTTGCAGCAGTTGAGTTTGGCGTAACGCAATAATAAATCGTGCTGGAACCGCTGGTTTCCGCCACAACCGAACCGGGAGCAGAGCAAGTATTCGCGACCACATCCTCCGCACACCAAGTTGCGCTTTCGCTTACCACGCCGGTCGCAGTATTAATGCTGCGCGCCTCGAGGTTCCCTTTCCACTTAACGGTCGTATAACTGGCCACATAAGCCATGTTATCGCCTGCGACGGGATTTAGGGTACTTGTAGCAGCAGCAGCCCCCGCCCCGATTTTCGACTCGATGGCCGAAAGCGCTTGCTGAAAACCTGAAACGATTGAATCCGGATCGCGCGCGCTGAAATATAATCCCCTGCCGTTCACAGCTGCGTGCCACAAATCGTCGATGCGTTCCACAACACTCGTACTCGACGAAGTCGTATTGGGATTCGGCCATTTGACCGTCGGCGAGCCATATCCGTTAATCAGATTGTAGTAATCGATACTGCCTGTTGTCGGAGCAGGATAATATGTCGGAGGCGTATCTTTCTTTATCGTGTAGTAATCGTTTGAATAGTCCAGAATACCATCCACACCCAGACCAATAGTAAAGGTCGTCATGTGCTGCTGAGTATTGTTGTCGGTGCTAGTGACAAACACGTTATTGGCGCAAACGTCGATCCCGGCTCCCAGCGCGCCGGTACAATTTCCTAGTGCAGAGGTACGCAAGTCGGTGTCATAGTAATACTTAGCCACATCTGCCAGAGAATTCGATACGGCTGTCGGCCCCTCATACATGGGGCGAGGAGTCGTTCCACCGTCGAGATTTCCCACATTCGCTCCGGTCAAACCGTAAGGGCCGTAGCTTGCAGTTTCATCGCTGGTATTCCAATAGCCGTCCGTCGAAAGAATTGTAAAATTCTGCTGGCAAGAATATTGCACCGGATCTGCGGCACCGGATAACTTATGCGCAAAAATCTGCCCCGCCTTCGACAAGGCTCCTCTTAGCGGCGTGTAATGCGTTGTACTTCCGGGAGATGGATCGGCAGCAAACAACTTGGTAAACCATGCGTTCTTTTGCGCAAGCTCAAACGTATCGATGTGCTGAAAATTGGTGCTGTCTGTCGCGCCGCTATAGCTAATCGTGCTGAACCCGACCCTGAAGCGATTATCGATATTCTTAAACGCACGACTAACCGATGTTTTCATGGCCTGCATGCGCGTGTGATAATACGTCCACCAGTTCGCATAATTCGTCATTTCTTCGGCATAAGTGCATGTCGTGCCAGCACAATCGGTACGCGTTGTGGCCTTAGTGCCTGAACCCGGATAAGGATAGCTGTTCGTTGTCGAGACGATATTAGTCAGCATATTCGAACCCGGCACAGTCACCGCACTGGTATAACCGCTGAACGCTGTTCTAGTAATCGTCCCACCGGTATACGTCAATGCAGACAAATAGGTAATAGCGCCTAACGATGCAGGTGCAGTGATGGTAACAACCCCGTTGTTATTGTTAGCGCTGTAACCGGCTATTTGGCAATTACCGGTTACATTGTTCGTGCAGTTATTAATCGCCGATACGATTCGGTTTCCCACCGTATTAACGTTATTAGAACCACTCGTGCTTGCAGAGAGTATTTCCAGGTTATTGACTTTAATACTACTCACAACCGTACTAGCAGCATTCGTGACCGTTACGGTTGCCGTTGCACCGCTCGCGGGCGTAATGACCTGACCCGCATAACGAACAAAACTATATGTAGATGTGCGCGTTCTCTGGCAAGTTGTCAGTGCCGAACTATTACACCACCTTAGTGCACCGGAATAGGGATAGGTGCTCGAAGACGAAGACTGAGTAACGCAGGTTTTCAGGTCCGGCAAGGTGCAATATTCGCCGGGAATAAATGTGTAATAGCTAGCGTTGCCTTGCAAGTTGGTCGTGCTAGTAGATTGGATGCCGTAAGCATCGTTTTTAACAGCCTTCCAGTTCGGCTTTGTGGTGGAATCGGCCCCAGTTGCTGTGGACTGACCGGTTTGGCTCGGATAAGTTGTAGTATTCAGCGACCCATTGCTATTAAAAAACGCCGGCGGTGAATAAGTAATCGCAGGATTGTAGTAAACAGCGTTATAAGCAGCATTGTTAAACAGCGCCGTAGTCGCGCCGTTCGCCCAGTCAGGCAAATAATCCCAGCCCATACTGCCCGAATCGTCGAGAATAAACATTAGATTTGGCAATACGGATGTTGTCGTACTGTTAGCGAGCGGCGCACTTGCTAACGTCAATCCTGCACTCATGCCTGAAAGAGGTTGCAACAAACTCAGCCCAAGCAGCGCAGTGAGCACCCGGCGAATATTTATTCGTGAGTCATAGACTTGTCGCATGGCAACCTCCTAATAGACAAAGGCTTGAACATAACTAACCGTGTTGCGCGGACCTGTCACCCTTACGGTTACCCGGTAAATCGGGCTGGCTGATGCAGTAGCGCCCCCGCCTGCCTCAGTCGCATCTTTCACGGCCTGGGAACCGGAGTTGGCCGTTGCCGCCCCGAACAAGCAACCGGTCGTCGTGGCTGCTCCAGTACTCTGGCACATCCGCTGAATCACATACCGGATGGCATTCCCGCTCGTGTCCGTTCCATTTGTAATGCCGACCCCCGTAGCTAAAGCACTCGTACCGCTTGCCCACGTTGCATCGCTCGCCAAATTTAAACCGTTCGATGTTGCATAATAGCCGTTTGCCGCACTATTCGTTTCCAACGCGGTCGGATTGGACAGACTGGTCGCATTCAGCCAGTCGCTTGCGTTATTCAATGCCACATCGGCAGATGCAGTACCAGACTGCTTAAAAGCCAGATTCCCGGCAATGATGGTCGAAGTATCGACCGAACGAATAAGAGCGATGGCTGCAAGCGTCATCGCTATCAAGGCTATCAGCGCCACAAACAGAATAATACCGCGCTGCGTCTGTGCAACACCGCAAGAAACCGGCTTGCGAAAATTCTCAGTCATGGCAACGTATTCCTTGACCAAATCACATTCCTCAAAGGGATAATCGTTTCGAACACGCGATATCGGTAACGCTGCCAATCCGCATTATTCGACAAATCGATTGCAGGCGCCGGAGAAGCCACGCTTCCCTCCCACGCACACAAACCGGTCGGCGCAGCCGCTGTCAAAGAACTGCAAGCGGCGGTCACCGCCCCCCCTCCGGTTTATCGCTCCGTGCCACTACGGCGACCCGGACTGCTTTAATCCGATTGCGATTATTAACCGTCGGTGCAGCCCATGTTCCACCGGTTGCATCTACCCATTGCGTCACCACATTGCTACTCGCCGTCGCCGAAATACCGTACTGCGCCTGCACATTAACAATATTGGCAGCCACTTCAATAGTGAACAGACCTGAGATAACTGAGATAGAAAACGTGAGATAAATGTGGGATGAGGCTGGACTAAACGAACCTAGGCAGGAAAGACAGTAAAAAACAGTTTCAACAGGCAAAAATAAAACGCGCCAAAAAATTAAGCCGAAAATCTACCCAACTACGCTGCGCAAATAATCGTTCACCGTCTTCAAAATCATCGTTTCATCCGAATCAGATATTCCAAGAAATGGTCGAGCAGGAATACGTTTTCCCGGAATCATACTACGCAGGCTAGTTGTGCCACCGAATTGCTGCATCGCCGCATATTCCAGCCGCGAGCCGATACGCAGTCCATTACTATCAAACTTTGGAAAGATTTCAGTCGCCAAACTATGAGTTTTACCAATCAGCGGCTTTTTATTGGACAGATAACTTGAGCCAGACTTTTTGAGCGAGCCATTTTTCTTGAAATGATTCCCACTGTGCAAACCCATACGCAGTGTGGTATCTGAATTAGGCTGCCACTTTGACCCATCGGGAGCTGTGCTGGTCTCGAAGCGCTTCTTGGTGGATACAACGAGGCTTTCGCCGATAGCAAGCAATGCGGGGCGAGGGTTGGCAGTTGCCTTGGTCAGCCGATCCAACGCATCAAGCACATTCTTATTGTCTATTTTGACTTCGATCATGGTTTACTCTATCCTCAAACAAGTAGCAGATGCGGAAGCGTTTTGGACGTACAAGTCAGGGTGTGCAGATACACATGGGACGCCGCAGCTACCCTCCTGTTTTAATCACCGCAGAAATTAACATCAATGTCCGGTTTTTCTTACCGGGTCTAATTTCAAACACCCAGCGAAACATTTCCTGTTCAATCTTTTTAGATAAGATCAGACGCTGCATACCATTAACGGTATCCCCCATACGCACGTTATCGTAATCAAGCAGCGACGGCATCACTTTCATGTAGTCAGCCGCTAAAACAGCACGTTGACCGGCACCATCGTGGCGATGCGCAGCATCAATATGACGAACAGCATTTGCTGGCAACAATACTGGATAGCCCATCAAGTTGATATCGACTGCATTCAGAATCTCTGGGGAATTCTCAACAAATCCCAGCCACAATTGGTCTTTAACCGATTTATCAGCTAATGCTTTCGCGGCGAATTCAGCAGGAGAATAGGCTGTTTCAACATAGCGATTAATATCTTTGGTCAAGGCTCTGGAAATAGCCGGTGGATAGGTAATGAGTTTCTCAGATACAAATTTCCGCAATGGTTTATCTCGATTTGCTCCTGGTGCATAGCCGAACCCTTTGTCGATGCCGACAGGCTCCCCGGTTTTCGGGTCGATCTTGTCCCAACCATCAGGCGGCTCGTGCTTGCCTGCGGCACGGGCTGCGGAGTAATCCTCTTCAGAAGCTGCTGAAATGAAGCAATGACAGCCCCAGCCATTGGGGCAAGCGTGTGTTGACCAGAACGGATGATCGCGGGGAGCAGTAAAACCGTTCCAGCTCAGGTGTAATGGGCGTGGGCGGCGCACACCATCGGCATGATGGTAGGTCAGATAGGGGCGAATCTTGACCAAATCAGGGTCGTGCAACTGTTTCCAGCGGCCAGCCGCATAGCTCACGCTCATATTGGTCTGGTAGGTGATGGTTGTGCGCCAGTCCTGTCCGGCTTTGGAGCCTTCGCCTGTCCACCCCGTCCAGCCGTGCTTCTTTACGATGGAATCAAACTGCTTTTGATACCAGCCCAGGCTTTTACCTTCGGCGATGCACTGGTCTATGCTTAGGCGCAGATCGTTCAGCAGGTCTGCCTTGTTTGCCCCGGCCACGATGAAGGCGCGGTCATGCGCAGATTTTTGGATGTCATCCCAGCGCTCACTGGGCAGGTTGATTTTCTTGCGGAAAAACTCGCCCTGCTCAGCGAATGGGCTGGCGAACGCATTAGTGACCATCGCTCACATCACTCATGCCAGCCAGCTCGGCAACTGCGAAAGCCGCCGACATCACCTTCACCAAATCATCGGACGGTAAGTCGCCAAAGCTGGCCAGCAAATCATCACGCAATGCCTCAAGGCTGGTCGCGCTCTGCACGATCTCGCGTACATGCTCCAGAACCGCATTCCAGCCCGATGCCGACTGCACTGATAACTGCGCGGCCAGCTTGTCGCTGGTGCTTTCATCTTCTGGCATAGCGGCCTTCAACGCTGCAGTTGCTGCTGCGGGTGCAGGCTGACCCGCTGGTTTTGCGACCGTTAGAATCTCCTCGTCATCCACCGACATCGGGATGCCGGAATGCTCGTGCGCCCAGGCCACCGGAATCTTCATGCCCGCGCTGACCAGCTTCGGCAGTGCATCGGCCATCACAGCGATGTCCTCAATCTCACGCACGCGGAAGACGAAGCGCGGCAAACGCCGCCTGTCCTCAACGCCGCCCTTGTTCAATGCCAGAATCGGATACACCAAATCCCGCGTGAAGGTGCTACCCAGCTGGATCGCATCCGAAACCATCAAGTCATGGCGCACCTCGTTGTGCACCTTACCCAGCGCATTCGTGCTGCTCTTTCCATCCGATTGCGTGGTCAAGGTGCCGCCCAGCACCGCCTTGCTGACTGACCGCTCGCACCAGCTCATCATCGCTTCATATGGGTTCGACTGGCCTTTGGCCGCTTCCTTGAAATCGATCTCCATGCCCTGTGGAATGATGCCAGCGGCATCGTGGCCTATCGACATCACGGCATCCAGCAACGTCGCTTTTTCATCCTCGGACGCACCGGGATAGTATTTGCCCAACCGCAACGGGAGGCCGTAGATTTCCAGAAACTCGGCCAGATCGCCCACGGCGTAATTCTTGAACAAATATGGCCAGGACAAAATGCGGTGCAAACCACCGCGCGAGATATAGCCAGATTTCGCCTTGTGTACATGGGTAATCCAGCCGAACGGGATCAGCTCCTGTCCCTCATACGTCATGTCACGCAAGCGCAGGCTGGTACGCGTGGCACGATCCAGTTGAAACCAGCTTTGAGGCCGGTGCGTAATGGCACCGGGCAACCACTCCTGTCCGAACATCGCCCATTCGATTTCAAGGCAGGCAAAGCCGTGACCAATGGCATCCAGCGCATCCAGAATCACGTCCTCGAAATTCGGGATGTCCCTCAGCATCTCCTTGGCATAAGCTGCCTGCTTGCGTTCCGTGGCGGAGGTATTGCGCGGCGGCTGGATGTCCCAGTCAACTGTCAGCAGCGCACGCTTGCGCTTGCTCATTTCGGCCAGAATGTGCGCGTCCCGTTCCTCCATGTCCATGAACAGTTCGGCCTGTGCCTTGAGGTTGCCCAACTCAGCCGAGCGCAAAATCTCGTCCAGGCGCGCCGGGGTCAGCCCTTTACCGGGATGCAGCGCAAACTCCCGCTGTAAATTGGTGATCTTGGACGTTTGCTGCTCCGTGAGCACCTGACGCTGAATGGGATTACCGGATTGGTCAACGATGCTTACCATGTTCCTCTACTCCTACTGAATCGTGCCTCATTGCCGGACGCACGCTGGTATTCAAATTTAACGGGCTCCATCGTGAGCGCCGCGAACGTGGCCAGCGCCAAGGCAATCGCGGTATCGCCGTGGCGGTCACGCCCATCACTGCCGCGTACACGCGCGCTGTCCGGCACCTTGGCAACACCTTTGTCCATCACGATGGTGCGCAGGTCGGCCAAGATGTCTGCATCCTTGGGCAGGGAGGTTTTAAGGTCTTCCAGCGCAGCCTTGAATGGCGGCATGTTCTCCCGGTACCACTCTTGGGACAGCATCACCTGGGCAATGCGGCCCGTGCCATATTTCTGCATCGCCACTTCGGCCAGATACTGACCGTTGCCGCGTGCATCCATCGCACCGGCGCGGAATCGCGGAAAGCGGTCTACGATGTAGAATAGGATTTGTTTCTGCTGCTCGAACGGCACGTTGCGCAGCTCCACGACGAAGGGCGTCAGCAAATCCAGCGTGCGCGATTGCTGCATCGGCCAGAAGCATGACAAGTCACCATTGCGCGCAAAGTCCTCACCGAAGAATGAATCCAGATTCGGGTCGAGCTTTTCCAGCAGCGGGAGCAACACCTCTTCGCACCATTCGCGGGTCTCGGCCTCGCGGATATGTGCGGGCAGCAGCGTGAACTTGTCGTCATGGGTGAGGCGTATCACCGGAATATCGGACTTCATGCACGCCTCGATCATCATGCGTGTCAGATAGCGGCCACTGCCTGCGCTGGGGATCACATCCAGCTCTTCGGCGGCATTCTCGCCATACTGCTTGTAAATCTTGGCGCGCCACTCTTCCTGGGATTTCTCCTTCATCCGGTCGCCCTGGATCAACCGCACACGGTCATACAGACCGTCAGCCAGTGCATCATCAAACGTGGTACGATGCAGCGAATACGGCACTTTTCCCGCCCGAATATCTTTGACCAGTTCGTTGAACGGATTGGCATCGCCGTTATGCGACGAAACCACCCGTACCTTGCCGCCCCAGATCAGCATGGCCAGCGCCGCTTTGAGCAGGCCGGGAAGATCATCGTGGAATGCAGCCTCGTCGATGGTCACCTTACCTTGCTTACCACGGATGGAGCGCGGGCGGCTGGACAGCGCCAGAATCTTTTTGCCGCTGGCGAAATCGATGCGGAAAGCCTTGATCTGCTGTGTGTCGCCGTTTTCGTCAGTGTCGTCAAATAGCGTTTCGCCGATGGCGCTGGCCGCGAAGTTGAACGATTTGGCCCACATGGCGCAATCGTCGATGTACTCCCGCGTCATATCCTCCGAATAGCCGATATACATCGCATCCATCGCGTTTTCTGCGGGGGCGGCAGTTAACACCGCATCAGCGGCATCGCACCAGGACGCACCAATGCGGCGGGATTTCTCCCATACGGATACATCAGCTGGATCAGCGACCCAGTCCTGTTGGTATTTGAGGAGGACGGCAGGCGTTTGCATCAGGACGCAATGCCTAAAATGTCACGGCGTATCGTATCGAGTGCCTCAGCGGACAGGCCGCCTCGCTTGGCAATGGACTCGACAGAGTCGGCGGCAATGACGGCTTTGGCCTGCACTTCCGCCTGCCATTTCTTCTGGCTGACCGTAGCGCGCGCCAATTCCGCCACGGCCTTGGCCGCGCTGGCCAGATTGACGGGCTTATCAGGATCAATTTTGAAATCAAGCAGCGTCTGGAACAACTTTTCCTGCACGAGTCGCATCAATGCCTCGCTCACCGCGCCTTCGTCATCATTGGACGACTGCACGATGGCCTTGGCCTGTTCAGATGCCATGCGCAGTGCACCGAGACGGTTCTCGAAGTCTTGTCCATAGCGATGAATCGCCGATTTGCTGATGTCGTAGCCACGCTCCTTCAAGTCTGCCGCGAGCAGCTCGTAATCGGCGAAGCCATTCTCGGCCAGCGCCTTGTCCAGCCAGTCCTTAACTGCTTTGGGGAGTTTGGATATTTTGCTGCGTGGTGGCATGGTCAACCCCAGTATTTAACTGGACGGGCAATGCCGGGATCGCAATCGACGGTATATTCCGCCAGATCCACGCCGTGGCGGGTCAGCTCCGCATGCCAGTGGCCATGAGGCTCGCGGTGGGTTTCCACCAGTTCACGCTTTTCCAGATAGTCCAGCTCGCGGCGCACTTCAATCTGCGTAGCATCCGGGCTGATTGCCTGCACCACAGACAGGATGATCTCTTCGGACGTCCCCATCGGTTGCGCATTGTTGAGCGTTAAAATGATGTTCCAGCGCATCGTCTCACGCCGGATTTTTTCCATATCGATAGCCATTAAGCTGCACCTCCCTTGATTTGCACCATCTTTAACTCTGTCGAGATTGCATCCAGTTTTGCTTCAATCACCGATTGGCCCCGGATATAGTCTTCACGCCGTACATACAAATTCGGCAGGTCTCCGCGCATCATCAACAAATCTTTGTCGGTTCCCCGCGCCAATGTTTCAATCTGGGCGAAGCGCAACTCCCAGTGCTCTTGAGCCTTGCTGCGTGCGGTATCCTGCAACTCAAACCGCGCATCCAGCTGCTTGAGCGTCTGCATCATCAGCAGCTTGGCCAGTGCCCAAAAACCGCCGATCACCGCAACAAAAATCCCCAGTGCAAGTTGTGCTGTCATTTCTATCTCTGTTCTACCTGTTCAGTTTCTTGGCGCGCTCACGCCGTTCAAAATCATCCCGGCAATAACCATCGCAAAAACACCCGCGATCAATAACTGCCTCGCAGTTGTAACAGCTGCCCAGAAAGGGCATCGAACGCTTGGCTGCTTGCATTGCCAGCGCTCGATCACGATCTTCCTGTTCGCGCTGACACCCCTGATCGATTGCGTCAGTCATGTGTCGTTCCCTCACCGCTTACGGCTGTGTTGATGGTCATTTGCACCAGCTCTGCTTCTTGCCACCAAAGTAAGGAGAGGCGAATCCAGCTTGTACAAGAGATTCTGAGAGGCGTTTGCCGTCATACAGCACATCGCCAAGGACACGACCGCCATACTTGTCCCACGTCCGCAGCTCAACATTCACAGTAGCGGCACTCTTCAGCTCCGCCTTTGTGAATGCAGCCGCTTGAACGGCCTTATCCTTCTCGGCTTGGCACTTGGCCAGACTGCCCTTTTCCGGCGTGTCCACACCATAGATGCGCAGTGCCAGTTCTTGCTTGAGCGGCGGGGGAAGGAATACAGCCTTGAAAGCCACGGTATCGCCATCGACTACGCGCAGCACCTGATAGTCATGTACTACCGGCTGAGCGGCGTATGCGCCACAAGACGTAAGCAGCAAAGCTAAGACAAGTAATTTTTTCATCGGATCGCCCCCCTTAAAGCTTCCTGATTCTCACGGCTTCCGGAGCTGCTGCCGAAGTAGTAGCCAAGAACGAGGCCAAGCGCCATGTCGAGGGTACCCATCGACCGCAACACGATTTCGCGCATCTCTTGAGCGACGATGTGCGACAGAACGAACCACTGCACGGCTAGATAGCCGATCACTACGACGGCAGCGAGAATACGCGGCGTCCAGCTGTCGCCGGTCTTAATCTCGCGCTGGCGTGCATCAGCACGATCTCCTGCCGCAACGCGCTCCAGCTCTTCGATATGCGCGATGCCAAGCGCTTTCATTTTGAGTGCAAAATCCGCGTCGGCCTGTTTTAGTGCATCCACCTGCTCAGGCGTCGCTGTGGTGACAGCAGCTTCTATAGCTTTCTGATTCGCCTCAACCGGGGTGCCGACTGCATTCCCAATCGCAGCTGCAGCCATCCCGACAAGCGCAGGCACGTTACCTGTTGCAGCTGCACCGATCCACGGTAATGCCTTCTTAATAAAATCGTTCATCACGCGTCCTTTAAGCAATGAGAGTGGTTTGAATTTGTTCCAGCAACGCAACACGGTCTGCCTGACCGTTTAGGCCGCCATTAATCCGCTTGGTGATCGCTTTGAAATCGTTTTTATCTGCCAGCTCATTACAGCCATGCGCCTGCCAGAACCATGCAGCGGATGTTGCGCCATGCGGGGGGATTTCGAGCAGCTCGGGATGCGCAATTAAATCGAGACCAAGTGCGTCGCCACAGGTCTTGTAATTGGTACGACCGGTAATTTGGATCAGGCCGCGTCCACGATAACGGTAGCCGTCACCCGGCTGAGTATTTCCAAGGTCGCTACGGCCTTCGTACTTTCCCTGCCAGGGACATTGCGCCGGGTTCCACAGCTCACGGACAAACTTCAGGCGTCCCGATTCGTGGCCTACCTGAGCGAGAAACGAATGAATGCGCGCAGGCGTGTTGATGCCGAAGCGAAGCATTGCCTCATTTAGCGCGTCAATCCAGCGGGCGGCATGCCACGGCGAACACTGCAGTGCAGTCTGTAGTTGTTGCTGAGAGAGTATTGAGTTCATGCCGCGCAGAGTACGCGCGTGCATGTGGATGGTTAAGGCGGAAGGGATTCCGCTGGATGAAAAAAGCCCCTCATGGAGAGGGGCGTTTATTTAGATTCGGCTATGACGGTTTGGCGATCTTTTTTAGTTCGCGACAGGTACGCCACTCTTCCTTGTCTTTTACTTTTGAGGCGGCCTTTTCCTGCCACTGCATGTTGCTCGGTTTATCAGCGCCGCCTGCACATAAGGGAATGACGTGATCCACCACATATCCAGGGCACTTGCCGTGAATGCTATGTGTTGCGGGACATGGATGCCCTCGCTTGAATGCCCGAACTTCAGCGCTTGACCGTGCATCCGCATCTGGCATCAGCAATATAAAAACAGCAAGTCCAACTATCTGTTTCAGCATAGTCCAGATATGGCTTGATTATTACAGTCCGACTTTTTGACAGGATTCTGCATGGCTAACCATCCGAGCCAGATAGTTTTGCATTCCTATTGGATACCCTGGGCCACCTCTTTCGACTAGTCCTCTCACGCCTTCTTTATCCCTCAATGCGTCCAAACAGGGGGTGTATCTCTCGTCGTTGTTGCTTTGAATGAGAAATGTTTGCTCTGCTTCTGAGGTTGCGACTAAAACTGGATCGCCTGAAAATTTCTCCGGGTTATTGGGATTCTCACGATATACCGCAACGGCATGCCCGGCTAAATGTGCGGTTTCTGAAATTGCGCTTTTAAAATCACTCGAAGCCCATGGGGTGATTGGCTTCCCGTCATTATTTAACGCAATCTTGCCCGCCAATAGTCGAATTGTATTGGAGGGTTTCGCTGTTGGACTATCGCAACCGATAAGCGCAGCAATCATCACTGCCGCAAGCAGAGTGAGGGGTTGTTTCTTCGAAAATAGACTGGTGAGTAATCTCATGTTCACATCCTTCGGCCAGACCAAACCACCCGCCCTAGCACATGCAAATCACCAGAACGATCCGCATTGACGATTTCAGGTTGATAGCGAGCGTTATCGCTCATCACGTGCAGCGAGCCATCCAGTTTGCGCTGGATGCGTTTTACCAGCAGCGTGCCGTCTAGCTGCAGCACATAGATGGCGTTGTCTTCCACGCGGCTTTTGCGCATGTCGATCAAGATCAAGTCTTCATTCGACAGCGTGGGCTCCATGCTGTCGCCCTTGACGCTGATGAGTGCCAATTCTTTTTGTGGCACACCTAGCGTGTTGCGTACCCAGTCATCTTTGAATGCTAGGTAATCGACGATCTGTTCAGAGTGGACAAGTGCGCCATTCCCCGCGCTGGCATGCACTTCGTAGTGCGGCACAAGGATGAATCCTTCTGGGGCAGCTACTGTAAGAGAAGATTTCGCCGAATCTATCTTTGGTTCACTATTTTCTTTTGATGTGAACAAATATTCCATATTGAAGCCGGCGCGCTCAATGGCAAGCATGACATCACCGCCTGGCATCGCCCCTTTTTCATACTTGTACCACATTTCTCGGCTAACGCCAGCCAGCTCACCTGCTGTGGATTGGCTTAATTTCAAACGTTTCCGCTCGGCTTTTAGCCTTTCTCCGAAAATAGAATCATTGTTCATATACACCCCTTGACATGTAGAACTAAAGTTCTCATAATCCGCACATCAACCAACACAAACGCGACACTAATGCGTTTTAGAAACCACCAAACGGAGCACGCCATGACACGTACACCCGAAGAAATCCGCGCCGAGTTTCAGCGAAACGGCATATCAATCGCGGGCTGGGCGACTGCCAACGGGTTTAACACCAACCTCGTATTCGAGGTGTTGGCAGGCCGCAAAAAAGCCATCCGTGGCCAGAGCCATCAAATTGCTGTCCGCCTTGGGCTGAAAGAAGGCGTGGTCACCACCGCGCGCGACTTCGACCCACGTGCCAGCCTTGCTGCTTAGGAGCTGACATGCATGCCATCCCGCTCTACCGCGTCCAGCTTTCCCTTGGGATCATCGCGGACTCGCTGCGCAAAGCGCCGATCTGCGCCTACGGAAAATCCCTCATGAACAGCCGCTACGCCATTTCAAGCCGGATCAGCTCGCCAGTTTGTCCGCCTCTTCGCGCCACTGGTGCAACTGCCTTGAATGCTCTTCTGAAAGCGAATCGATTTCCTCCGGATTTACCAGGAACGAGTCGAGCTTCCGAACAAACCGCCTAGCCTGATCCGGCGACATTGAGTGAATGAGAGATTCGACAACGATGTTAACAACACACAAATTATCGAAGGCCATATTCATGTTGCGCGCCAGCTTGCCGAGAGTGTCGTTCATATCTGCTTCCACGTTATTTGTTACTTGCGGTGCATTTTACGCAATAAAAAACACTTTTACTTATTCCAAGCGGTCATTTGTTTGGATTTGGACGCAAGCATCTGGGCATGAGGTGTTCCAATGAGCCGTCGCAATTGGAAACGGGTACACCCAACCAGCCTGCGCCAGGCGCTGGAACTGTGCAAAGACCATGCGCTAGAGCGGCATCACCTTTCGGTGGAGCAGATCGCCGCACGCATGGGGCTGGCCGACCACTGGACACTGTACAAGTGGCTACAGAATGGCCGCTTCCCCATCAACATGATCCCGCCCTATGAGTCCGTGTGCGGCATCAACTTCGCCACTCGCTGGCTGGCGGCCAGCACCGGCAATCTTTTGATCGCAGTCCCATCTGGCCGCAGCGCCGATGCCGCCGACATGCAAGACCTGCAAGAACTGCTCCATACCGCAGTCGGCCAGCTAATTCAGTTCTATGGCGGCAAGTCAGATGCAGCCACGGCGCTTGCCGCGATCCAGCAAGGCATGCAGGGGCTGGCCTGGCACAAGATCAACGTGGAAAAACACCTGCAACCCGAGTTTGCATTTTCAGAGGAGTAATGATGGCGACGAAACCCAATCAATCTGCAACCAAGCTGTTCACCGTGCTGGACGTGCTGTGGCGCAATTTTGCCAATGGCTACACGCCGGGCGACTTGGCCAAGGCCACGGGTCTGTCGGCCAGCTCAATCACTGTCTACGTCAAGACGCTGGAAGAAGCTGGCTACGCCGAGCGCATCCCGGCCACTGACCGCATCCGCATTTCGGTGTCGGTCGCCCGCAAGGCTTTGCAGGTCATGCAAAGCGTCGATGCTGAAGAGCGCCGCATCAATGAAATCCGCAACCGTCTTTTAACCACCGCATAAGGGAGCAAATATGGCACGCAGCAAATCAACCTCAGTCGTCGAATCGCACGAGCTGACAGCGGAACAAACGCCCGGAATCACTCGCGCTGCTGAAACCATCAGCGCAGGGGGTGAACTCGTCGCCCAGATCGACGCCAACGTGCGCGCCGTGGCTGCCCAGATCGGCTATCAACTGCCTGCCGATTGCACTGATCCCGACCTGATCCAGCGCGACATCAGCGCCAACATGCGCCGAAGCGTTGAGGCATGTCTTGAAGTCGGGCGCGGCCTCGCGGTGCTGAAGGCTGCCTGCGGGCATGGCAATTTTGTGGCGCGGCTGGATGTGCTTGGGGTTGAGCCGCGCCTTGCGCAGCGATTCATGGCATCGGCAATCAAGTTTTCAAATGCGGCGTCAACACCGCTTTTGAAAGCAGTCGGAAGTCAAACCAAGCTGTTCGAGATGCTGGTGCTGGATGACGAGCAGATTGAAGAGCTGGAATTGACCGGTCAGACCGGCGACCTGCACCTGGACAAGATAGCCACCATGTCGGTGAAGGAACTGCGCGCCGCATTACGTGAAGCCAAGGCCGACGCTGCCGCCAATGACCGCGTACTGGAAGATAACCAGAAAACCATCACCAAGCTGCAAAAGCAGATTGCTGGCAAACAGATCGATCCACAAGCGGAATGGGCCGAGGCGATGCGTAGCCTGAATGCCCACGTCGCCGCACACCGCAACACCTTCATCGAGTCGGTGGCCGCTCTCGACGTGATCCGCGAAAAAGTCATGGAGCAACAGGCCGAGCCGGGTGCGGAGGCCGCGCTCGCTGCCGCACGCGAGCAGATCGGGCGCGAACTGGCCGAGGCGATACAGCGCGCGGAAGAGATTGTCACCGGAGTCCGTCACAAGTTTGATGTGACGCTGGGCGCGCTGATCGACTAAGGAAATGGACATGGCCGCGCAACTTTCCCCCGATATGCTCCAGCAGCTTTTCACGCTGCGCGATGCGCTGAATGCTGCGCCGCACGGCAGCCAGCGCGCGCTGGTGGAAGAGTTCGCCAGCCGCATTGGCAAGCAGGCCAATACGGTTTATCTGTGGCTCAAATCTCATGCGGGTTATTCAAGCGGGCGCAAAAAACGTGCGGATGCGGGCAGCACACGCCTGCCAACAGAAACGCTGGAAGTGATCGCCGCTGCCAAGCGTGAAGCGGTACGCGGCAACGGCAAGGAAACGCTGCCAACACAGGTGGCGATGAACATAGCCCATGTGAACGGTCTGGAGGTCAATGTCAGCAAAAGCCGCGTGAACGCGATCATGCGTGAGCAGCGCATGGATGTAGCCACGGTGATGGCGGCGCGCAACACCATCCAGTTGCGTACCGAGCACCCCAACCAGATGCACCAGATCGACCCGTCGCTGTGCCTGGTCTACTACATGGGCGGCAAGCAGCGCGTGATGCGTGAAGAGGAGTTCTACAAGAACAAGCTGGAGAACTTCGCAAAGGTGCAGCTCAAGGTATGGCGTTATGTGCGCTATGACCATGCTTCCAGCAGCGTGGATGTGCGCTACTTCGAGGCCGCAGGCGAAAACCAGCACAGCTTGTTCGAGTTCCTGTTGTGGACATGGGGCAAGCAAGAAGGCCGCGTGTCGCACGGCATCCCCAAAATGCTGCTGTGGGACAAGGGCAGCGCCAACACCAGCACTGCCATCAAGAATCTGCTGGATGCGCTTGGCGTGGATCATCAGACGCACGGTGCCGGGCACGCCTGGGCAAAGGGTGGCGTTGAACAAGCCAACAACCTGGTCGAGACTCATTTTGAGAGCCGGTTGCGCTTTGAGCCGGTGGAGACAGTGGAGCAGCTCAATGCCGCCGCCGCCAACTGGGTACGCGACCACAATGCCAATGCCATCCCGCACGTCGAATGCCGCGTCAAGCGTGCATCCGGTGAACTGCATGTGCGCGACGATCTCTGGCAGTTGATTCTGCGCCATCCCGGCGCGCTGGTGGCCATGCCGGAACGCAAGGTGTGCGCGTATTTCATGCACGGCGCAGAGCAAAGCCGCCAAGTGCGCAACCTGCGTATAAGCTTCGTTCACCCAGAGCTTGGGCGGTCGCATCAATACGACCTCAGCCCGTGGGCTGAATTCCTAGGCAACGGCGTATCCGTGAAAGTGTGGCCATTGCTGCTGAAGGGCGGCGCAGTGCGTATTGAGATGGCGCGCATCGGCGGCGACCCACTGCTGGTGGAAGTGCCAGCCGTCACCGAGTTTGACGATTTTGGCCGCGATCTCAATGCGCAAATGGTCGGCAGCTACGGACGCGCCGCCGCCACTTTCGACGAGGCCACCGAGAAACGGCTGGCGCAGGCTGCCTACGGTGCGGAGGCCACTCGCGAAAGCGCTGAGGTAGCCCGAGCCAAGCAGCAGCGTCCATTTGCCCACCTCAACGATGGCAAGGGGCTGGTGGCTCATTCTCAGCTGGGCAAGGAAGAGTTGCCGCAACGCCTGCTGCCCAATGCCACCCCGCTCGAAACCGACCAAATCGTCGCCGCCCGCGCCAGCCGCACCGAGTTCCCGCCACTGTCCCTGGTCGAATTTTCACGCAGCATGGGCAGCGACTGGAAGAAGGAATTTGCCGCCGTGGTGCTTCAGCGTTATCCCGATAAGCGCATCCCATCCGGCGAGGTGGAGGCCCTCAAGACGCGTTTGCTGCGCGGGGAGCAAGCACCGCTGGTTGTCGTAGGAGGAGTGAAGTGATGTTGATGTTGAAACAGATACTGGAAGAAATCGGCAAGACCCAGCGTGATCTGGCGCAGCACTTGAATGTCTCGCCAGCGACTGTAGCGCAGATTTGCAATCACAGGCTGTTCCCGAAAAAACCGGACGGAGAAACCGTCCGGTCGGGAATCCTGGAGTTTTTAGAGCTGCACGGCGCAGACCGCCAAGTATGCCGCCGTGCTTTTGATGCAGTTGAGCAGCACCCCCAGAAACCACAGGAGGAAACCATGTTACTACGCAAGCAGACGTTAACACCAGCCACCCGCAAGCAATTCGGCTTGTTCCGCGACCCATTTGCCGATGATCTTCAGTCGCACGAGGATGTGTTCCTGTCCGACGACCTGCGCTATGTGCGTGAAACGCTGTGGAACACCGCGCGGCATGGTGGCTTCGTCGCCGTGGTGGGCGAATCCGGCGCAGGTAAAAGCACGCTGCGCCGGGATCTGATCGACCGCATCGCCCGTGAAAACCAGCAGATCGTGGTGATTGAACCCTATGTACTGGGCATGGAAGAAAACGACGCCAAGGGCAAGACGCTCAAGGCGGTACAGATCGCCGAGGCCATCATCGCCGCAGCCGCGCCGCTAGAAAGCGTCAAGCGCAGCAGCGAGGCGCGTTTCCGCCAAGTGCATCGCGTCCTCAAGGACGGCACACGCGCCGGTATGAAATACCTGCTGGTGATCGAAGAGGCGCACGGCCTGCCTACCGCCACGCTCAAGCATCTTAAACGTTTCTTTGAGCTGGAGGACGGCTTCAAGAAGCTGCTCGGCATCGTGCTGATCGGACAAACCGAATTGCGCATGAAGCTCTCGGAACAGAACCATGAGGTGCGCGAAGTGGTGCAGCGCTGCGAGATCGTCGAACTTGCCCCGCTGGATGGCCAGCTGGAGGATTACCTCAAGTTCAAGTTTCACCGCGCCGGTAAGCCGCTGACCGATGTGGTCGAGCAATCCGCCATCGAGGCAATCCGGGCCAAGCTGACATTCAACACCACCGAACGCGGCAGCCGCGATGCACGCTCGGTCAGCCTGATTTACCCGCTTGCCGTATCCAACCTGCTCATCGCCAGCATGAACCTTGCCGCCGACAAAGGCTTCCCCAAGGTTGATGGCGATGCCGTGAAGGAGGCTTGATCATGCAAATCCACGAACCCAACATCAAAGTCCGCAACTGGCGAGTCATCGCTGGACTGCTGGGGCTGATCGCCGCCTATGCAATCGTCGGCAAGTTCGACAGCGATGCACGTCTGGCCGAAGCGGAGCGCATCGCAGAATTGCAGCCGCGCATCGTTGTGCCAGCGCCGCAAGCAAAACCGTCTGTCCCCTTGCAACGCCAGGCAGCTATCGGACGCACATGCGGAGGTGTGATGTGAACGGCGTAACTGTCACTCAAATGCCGACCCTGTGCGCGCCAGAAAAGCTGGATCGGGAGGCGCTGATTCAGCAGCTCAACTACCTGCAAGACTATCTGATGGATCAGGGTATGACGATGCACGAGGTATGCAGCAAGCTGGCCGAGATGAATCGGCTGGCGAACAACCTGTCGTCACTTCTGTACTCGCTGATTGATGCCTATGACGAAAACGACCAGGCCGCCATCGAGGTGCAATTGCGCAAGCTGTCCGATCAGCGCAAGCAGTTTGCAGCAGGGAAAGGCAAGGCGCACTGATGAAGCTCTCTTGTCCGGCCTGCGGCTCGCTGTCCAGTCTCGATGCGCTCCTCGGTAACGAGGGCGCGCGCGAGGCAGTGATGGCCGCACTGGCGATGCCAGCGCCCATCGGCAAGATCATGGTGCAGTACCTCGGCCTGTTCCGCCCGGCGCAGCGTCAGCTTTCGTTCGACCGTGTGGCCACACTCATCAACGAACTGCTACCGATGATCCATGAAGCCAAGATC
Source organism: Pseudomonadota bacterium (assembly GCA_040757065.1). Classification (GTDB taxonomy): domain Bacteria; phylum Pseudomonadota; class Gammaproteobacteria; order Burkholderiales; family Gallionellaceae; genus JBFLXR01. The sequence continues at coordinate 59,894 of JBFLXR010000008.1, read as the reverse complement.
GAACGTCACGGTCGTATCTGGAGCGCGCCACAGGATTACTGGCGCATGGGCATGGAAGAGATGTTGGCCAAGCGTGACCGGCTGACATTGCCCCTCAAGAACCACGGCTATCTGCTGTCCATCATAGAAGGCTACAGCCAGAAGGCGGAAGCACGCACCGAGACCCAAACCGAAGCCCGCCGCGCAGGGCATACGCCAGTAGGAGGAACCGCCGCTCATCAACCCGTACCCGTAGTACAGCAAGACAAACCACGCAGCCCGATGCCTGAATCCGTCAAGGCTGCCCTCAACAAATCGACCAAACCAAAAGGAGAAAGCCGTGAGTAATACCGAAATCAAACCCATCCCAGATGGATACATGCAGGATGCCAAGGGCGCGCTGTGGCCCAAGGACACCGTGCGCGAGATCGACCTGCTGCGCGATGACCTGGTGCGCGAGATCGTGTCCAAGGCCAAGGTGCAGTCGGATGCGCTGGCGCAGTTCAAGGCTGGTGTATTCGGCGACATTGAGACATTCATCCAGCTCAGCGGCGAGAAATACGGCGTGAAGATGGGCGGCATCAAGGGCAACGTCAGCCTGCTCAGTTTCGATGGCCGATACAAGGTGCAGCGCGCCGTGGCCGAGTCGCTGGCGTTCGACGAGCGCCTGCAAGTGGCCAAGGAGCTGATCGACCAGTGCATCCACGAATGGAGCCAGGGATCGCGCTCCGAGATCCGCGCCCTCATCAACGACGCGTTTCAGGTGGACAAGGAAGGCCGGGTCAACTCGGCCCGCATCCTGAGCCTGCGCCGTCTGGACATCACCGACGAGAAGTGGAACAAGGCGATGCTGGCCATTGGTGAAAGCATCCAGGTGGCGGGAAGCAAGACCTACTTTCGCGTGTACGAGCGCGTCGGCGACACCGACCAGTACCGCCCGATCAGCCTTGATATTGCGGCGGTGTGAGATGAAGACACTTCAACTGTTCATCATGATTCTGGTGCCTATCTGTCTGTTCGGTATGGCCGCATGGCTAATCGAACGCAAAGCAGTCGGATGGGGGTGGTTCTTGTTCGGCGTCGTAGCTGTTTGCGGTTCGATGAGGATCAAAGTCGAATGAGTGCGCTCTTTATCTTTGCCGCAACCTTCGCCGTTGTACTGTTCCTCGGCCTGCAAAGCCTGAACGTCAACGGCGGCCACAAGATGTTGGCTGTGCTGACCAGCTTCGGCATCAGCGCGGCCAACCTGTTCATCCTCAAGATCATGCCGGGGCCTACCGACTGGCTGGATGTGTTTGCCTACCTCACAGGCGGGCCGCTTGGCATCCTAGCCAGCATGTACCTGCATCCGCATGTGGTGAGGCTGTTCGGAAAAAAGAGCCACGGCTAAAGGGCGCGCCGTGGTTCGCATTACCAGCCCATGTTTCACATTGACCATTTACCAAAAGGAGAAACGCATGAATCAAGCGCAACTGATCGATGAAATCGCTGCCAATACGGCAAACACCGGAACCAGCAAGGCCACCGTCAAGTTCGTCCTGGATGCGATGAGCGAAGTGACGCACGCCGAGCTGAAGAAAGGCGGCGAAGTGACCCTGCCCGGCATCGGCAAGCTGCACGTCGAGCACAAGGAGGCGCGCAAGGGCCGCAACCCGTCCACAGGCGCGGAGATCGACATCCCGGCCAAGAGCGTGCCCAAGTTCAGCGCGGCCAAGGCACTCAAGGACGCAGTGAACAGCTAGACCGCCGCCTGCAGCCCGTTCCATGAGCGGGTTGCGGGAGTCAGTTTAACCGGGGAGACACCATGCCAAAACACTCCAACAAAAACCCGTCCAGATTCAAACTGAAAGATGACAAGCGCCGCGACATCCAGTTCATCCATATCGCCAAGCAGCAGCTCGGGATGGACGATGCGACCTACCGCGCCATGCTGATGTCGGTGGGCGGAGTGGATAGCTCGTCCAAGCTGGACATCAAGGGCCGCAAGCTGGTGCTGGAGCATTTCAAGGCATGCGGCTTCAAGGTGCGCTCTACCGGCAAGGCCAAAGCGCAGCCATCCCGTCCGCTGGCCGAATATCCCGAGGCCAAGAAGATCCGCGCGCTGTGGCTGATGCTGCACGAGCTGGGCGCGGTACGTAACGCGTCCGAAGAGGCGCTGGCCAGCTATGTGAAGCGCATGACCCGTGTGGATGCCCTGCAGTGGATCACCGGCGCGCAGGCCGAAACGGTGATCGAGAGCCTGAAGAAATGGGCGATGCGCTTCCTGCCCGCCAAGGTCGAGGCGCTGGCCAAGCAGTGCGCCGAGGCGATCCAGTCCGGCGCGCTGCAATTACCCCCCGAGAAAATCGAGCATCTGCGAGGTGCGGTTGGATTCGCCCAGCAGCGCGGCACCTTCGATCCGATGCAAAGCGCATACGATGATCTTGTCCTGGTACTGTCCGAGGTGAAACATGGCTGAATCTCTGGTTACTCTGGAAGAGGCGGATATCGATGATCTGCCACCCTTTGCGCGTGAATTGGTCGTGTTGATCGGCTTCGGCGCAACGATCCGTTTGATTGAACTACGCCCCGGCGTGCCGTTGTATATTCCCTGTGAAGTCCACCCGGATCACTCCCTGGCACTGGCATTGGGAATGAATGCGGCTCAGGCACTGGTGAAGAACTACGGCGGCATCACGATCACGCCGCCAAACTGCAAGGTGGCGATGGTCAAGATTCGCCACCGCAACATCCTCAAAACGCGCGCCGAAGGATATTCGCAAACCGAGGCGGCGTTGCTCTTCGGCCTGACCCCTCGCCAGATTCGCAACATCGAATCCAATCTCCCGGAAGAGGATTTGAACGGGAGCCTGTTTTAGGCTCTATCTGCATTCGTATGCGGCAAGGATATATCCAGAGCACCCAAAACCCCGGCGTGCGCGTTTATAAATCGAATGGGAGGGATTCATTCAGCGCGTCAGCAGTAGCATCTCGCCCCCTGTTCGTGTAGTCTGTAAAAAAGCCCCCCTCAAGCGGAAGCCTTTCCGGTTTAACTCGCAATCCCCCGGCCGCCACAATGGCGGCCATGAGCAAATCCAACCAACCTCAAGCTGTTGCACTCGCCGCCTGCGCTTATGCACTTTCGGCAGACGGTGAAATCCAGTTGCTGCCTGCTGGCGAATTCCACGCTGTGGATGGTCGCCCCCATGATGCGCCGTGCTGGCTGACCGATGCCGCCATCGCAGAGAAGCTGATCGCCGACATCGCCGCGCGCGCCAATCCCCTCGTCATCGACTACGAACACCAGACCCTGTTGTCCGCCGAGAACGGTGAGCCTGCCCCCGCAGCGGGCTGGTTCAAGTCGTTGCGCTGGGAAGATGGCGTCGGCCTGTTTGCCACCGTCGAATGGACAGAGCGCGCCATCGCCTATATCGACGCGGGCGAATACAAATTCATCAGCCCGGTGATCGCCTATGACAAGGCCACCGGCGCAATCAAAAAACTGATCAACGCGGCTCTCACCAATAACCCGGCCATTGACGGCATGGCCGAGGTCGTCGCGCGTCTGACCGCCGAATTTAACCCACAGGAGAACCTGAGTATGGAAATCGAAGAGCTGCTGAGACAACTGCGTTGGATGCTGAATCTGCCAACGCTGGCCACGCAGGAAGAAATCCTGGCTGAACTGCAAAAGGGCATCGACCAGATCAAGCAAGGCGATGGCGAAGCGATTGCCGCCAACACGCTGGGCATCGTCGGCCTGAGCCAAGCGCGTGCGACTGACATCGCAGCGCTGACGGCCAAGTTGGATACCGCCACGGCGGCGCTGACGGCAGCGCAAACCGAGCTTGCTGCACTCAAGGCGGAAAAAACCGAGGCGGAAATCACCGGCATTGTCGAGGCGGCATTGACCGCAGGCCGCTTGCTGCCCGCGCAGAAAGAGGCCGCCATCGAGTTGGGCCGCGCCAATCTGACCGCGCTCAACAAAATGATCGACGGCGCTACGCCGTTGACTGCACTGACTGGCACGCAGACAGGTGGCAAGGCTCCAGCTGCTCTCGCTGATCCCAATGACTCGGTCGCCATCTCGGCGCTGGCTCAGAAGTATCAGGCGGAAGAGTTGGCGGCAGGTCGCACGGTCAACGCGGCCCAAGCTGTGCAGTACGTTCTTTCTCAATCCCACTAACCCACTTAAGGAGCTGAAATGTCCAACGTACTACTCGCACGAAACTTCAAGGCAGAGGCCGCCATTCCGGCCTTTACCCTGGTCAAGCCCGGCACGGTTGACGGCAACGTCGTGGCTGCGGCGGCGGTGACCGATTCCATCATCGGCGTCACCACCGACATCCCCGCTGCGCTAGGTGAACGCGCCGACGTGATTCTGGCGGGCGTGGCCGATGTGCTGTATGGCGGCGCGGTGGTGCGCGGCGACTGGCTGACGTGTGACGCCAGCGGTCGTGCGGTTTCAGCCGCACCTGGTGCGGGTGTCAACAACAACGTCATCGGTCGCGCGCTGGTATCCGGTGTGCTCGGCGATGTTGGCAGCGTCAGTTTGTCCACCAATCGCATTCAAGGTTAATAGGAGACCCACATGAGTACCACTGCATTTGCAATTAACCCCGAACTCACGGCCATCGCCATCGCTTACCAGAATCCGGCATCTGCGCTGATCGCCGACGAGGTGTTGCCGCGTGTCCCCACCGCCAAGAAGTTCAAGTGGACGAAGTACACCGTCGAGCAAGGCTACACCGTGCCGGAAACCAAGGTCGGTCGTAAATCGGAACCGAACATGGTGGATTTTGGCGGCACGGATGTCACCGACGAATGCCAGGACTATGGTCTGGACGATCTGGTGCCGGTCGATGAAATCGACGCGTACAACGCGATGGCCAAGCCATCCGTGGGCGGCCCGGTATCCCCCGAAGCTCTCTCGACCATGATGCTGACCGGTCTGGTGCAACTGGATCGTGAAATCCGTGTTGCCAATACCGTGTTCGGCGCAGCCAACTACTCCGGTGCAAACCAGTCCACCCTGGCGGGCACATCGCAATGGTCTGACCAGGTGAACTCCAACCCGTTGAACGCCATCCTGCAAGCGCTGGACGTGCCGCTGGTACGCCCCAACAAGATGGTGATCGGTCAGCAGGCATGGACGATGCTGCGCCAGCATCCCAAGATCATTCAGGCCATTGGTAAGAGTGCGCAGTTGGGCGGTAACGCCAGCCTGGTGGAAGTCGCCGGTTTGCTGGAGCTGGATCAGATTCTGGTCGGGCGCGGTTTCTACAACACCGCCAAGAAGGGGCAAGCTCCGGTCTATACCCGTGCATGGGGCAAGCACTGCGCACTGTTGCATGTGGACTCGCTGGCCGCGCAACTTGGCCAGCCTACCTTCGGCTGGACAGCACAATTCGGCACCCGGATCGCAGGCACGATCCCCGAACCCAAGGCCGGTCTGCGCGGTGGCTCTCGTATCCGCTCCGGCGAATCGGTGAAGGAAGTCATCGTCTCGCCCGATGCTGGCTACTTCTTCCAGAACTGCGTGATTTAACCCATCAATGACGTGACCCCGCCCTGAATGCAGGGCGGGGCATTAAGGAGAAAGAACATGACAAAACTGACTTATCGCGTGCGCTTGCCGCTGGATCTGGACAACAAGCGTTATGAGCCCGGTCAACTGGTCGAGGTGGAAGACGCTCATGTCGACGCGTTGATGGAGGTGGAGGCATTGGAAGGCCCGGTCGATGCGCCAAAGCCCGCCGCTCCGGTTGCCACTGGCCCGGCAGACAGCAAGGTGCGCATGGCCGCGCTGTCCGCTGCGATTTCATCGCTCGACCCGAACAACGCTGACCTGTGGCTGAAAGACGGCAAGCCGTCCGCCGAGGCCGTAGCGGCTGCAGTTGGCTTCGCTGTGAGCGCCGCTGAGCGTGATGCGGCCTGGACGCTGGTAAACGCGGCCTAAGCCATGAGCTACGCGACACAGGCCGACATGGTAAATCGCTTCGGCGACCGCGAGGTCATTATGCTGACCGACCGCGCTCGCGCTGGCGTGATTGATGCCGCCGTGTTGGCCTATGCGCTGGATCAGGCAGATGCTGAAATCGATCCGTATCTGGCTGGCCATTACCAGTTGCCATTGCCGACCGTGCCGCGCCTGCTGGTGGGATTTGCCTGTGACATTGCGCGGTACCGGCTTTCCGCAGGTGCCACGAACGACACCGAGGAAGTGCGCAACCGGTATCTGGAGGCAGTGAAGTTCCTGCAAAAGATCGCCAGTCGTGAGGTCAGCCTCGGCATGGATGTACAGAACAAGCCTGTCGCCCAGGGCGTAACGGTCAAGATGTCCACGGCCTCCAGCCGCGTGTTCTCAAGGACGGCACGGACATGATCACTGCCATCGAAGACGCCATCATCGCACGGCTCAAATCGGCCACTGGCTTGAGCTATAAGGCAGATGTGGAGAGTTACGGCGGCGAGTTCGACGGCGACCTGATGCAGGTGGTGCGTCGTTTCCCTGCATTCTGGGTGACGTATTCGGGCAGCGGAAAGTCTACGCCCGTCGGGACAAGCAAGGACAAGTGGCTCAAGCCCGTTACCTTCGTCGTCATGGCGGGCGCTTATAACACCCGTGGCGAGGCTGATCGTCGGCGCGGTGTGACCGTGAACGGCGTGGTGGTTGAGGCGGGCGTGTATCAGATGCTCAACGATGCACGTGACCTGCTGATCCGTCAGGATTTCGGCCTGGCGATTTCGCCGCTCACTCCCGGTGCCGAGCGCACCTTGTTCAACACCGTCATGACGGATCGCGGCATCTCCGTATTTGCACAGGAATGGCACACCCAATTCGTGGTGAACACGCCAACCGAAGCGGCAGTTGACCTGCTCAGAATCGGCATGACTTATACCGGCGTTCCGGGCAACAAGCCTGTTGTGTCCGATCTGCTGACCACTCGATAACCTTTAACTGGAGACCACCATGAAAGTACAAGCTGCTGCCGGACTGAAAGTGCCGATGGAAGACAAACCGCACGACTACATCACCGATGCTGCCGTGGCGGATGTGCCTGATACCGCCTATTACCAACGCCGCCTCAGCGATGGCGACCTGATTGCCGTTGCTGATACCGCCCCGAAAACCACTAAAGGAGCTGCATAATCATGGCATCCGCTAACGTTTCTTTCAGCAACATCCCGTCGAGCATCCGCAAGCCGGGGAAATACTTCGAGTTCAACACCGCATTGGCGGTGCGCACGCTGCCGGGCAATCTGCAAAAGACGCTGATCGTCGGCCAGCGCCTGGCCGCAGGCACCGTGGCTGCCAATACGCCGGTGGACGTGTTCTCCGATGTGGAGGCCGCCACCTACTTCGGGCGCGGCTCGGTCGCGCACCTGATGGCGCGCGCTGCGTTGCAGGCCAACAACTATCTGGCGCTCTCCATGATCGCGCTGGACGATGCGGCAGGCAGCATTGCCGCGACCAAGACGGCAACCTTCACCGGCAATGCTACCGGAGCCGGTTCGGCCATGCTGAACGTGGGCGACCAGTCTGTGGTGGTAGCCGTCAGCAACGCCGACACCCCGACTATCATCGCTGCAGCACTAGCCGCGCAGATCGCCAAACAGCCCGACCTGCCGTACACGGCAGCGGCAGCTTTGGGCGTAGTGACGCTCACTTCAAAGAATAAAGGTACGCTCGGAAACGGCATCGTAGTCTCATCCTCTGTCACCGCTCCCGGTGTGGCCGTCGCTGTAGCGGCGGGTACAGCAGGCGCGACCGACCCGACCATCGCCACCGCGTTGGCCACGGTATTTGCTGCCGGTCACAACATCATCATTTCGGCCTGGAACGACTCGGTCAACCTGACCGCACTGCGCACCCATCTGGACAGCGTCTCCGGCCCACTGGAACAGCGCGGTGCCATCGGCATCTATGCGCATACCGGCACGTTGGCGCAATCCACTACGCTGGCTGCCAGCATCAACAGCGGGCGCATCGGCGGCATCCTGGTGCCATCCGGTTATGAAAATGCCTACGAAGTGGCGGCCAGCTATGGCGCGGTAGTCGCCAGTGAGGAAGATCCCGCGCGTCCGCTCAATACACTGCCACTCACCGGCATCCTGGCGAACCCGCTGGCCAACCGCTCCAGTCGCACCGAGCAGGAAAACGCGCTGTACAACGGTGTCACGCCGACCGAGGTCGGCCCCGGCGACAAGGTGCAGATCGTGCGTGCCATCACCACCTACACGCTCGACCCGCAAGGTGTGCCGGATACCAGCCTGCTGGACTTGACCACCATCCGCACGCTGGACTATGTGCGTCGTGCCTGCCGCGAACGTATCGCACTGCGCTTCCCGCGCGACAAGCTGTCGGCGCGGACACCGGACAAGGTGCGCTCCGAGCTGCTGGACGTGTTGTACAAGCTGGAGGAGCTGGAGATCGTGCAGAACGTCGAGCAGTGGAAGCCGCAGCTGATCGTCGAGCGCGATCTGCAAGACCCGAATCGCCTGAATGCGAAGATTCCGACCAACGTAGTGAATGGCCTGCACGTGTTTGCCGGTCGCATCGACCTGATTCTGTAAAGGAGAAACAACATGGCACTGCAAGAATATCTGGGCGCAATCGTGATGGAAGTGAACGGACAGGAGGTCGAAATCGAATCTCTGGACGTGACCACCAAGACGGGCCGCAAGCTGGTCAAAACCATGAACAAAACGGGCCGTGCCAAAGGCTTCGCACGCGGTATCGAAGAGATCGACCTGAAGGTGACCGCCGTGATCCCGCTCACCGGCGACATCGACTGGAAGGGTATCGAGGGCGCGAAGATCGTCGTCTATCCGCAAACTGCGGGCGGTAAGCGCACAGCCTACTACGATTGCTTCACCGTCGATGTCGGCAAGAAATACACCGTGGATGGCGAAGCCAAGCAGGACTTGAGCATGCAGGCACTGAAGGAAGGTATTGAGTGATGAGCGATTTGCTTGATCGTTTGAAAGCGGGCAAATCTGCTATTGCTCCAGTTAAGGTCGGCGACGTGGATTTCGGATTGCGTGTGCTGTCTGAGCAAGATTATCTTGATGCGGGCATTGCGGCAGAGGCCGCGATGAAGGCGGCGGGTGTGGAATTGTCGGTCTCAACCGCTGAACTGTTCGAGACCGAAAAATCCAGCCAATTGCTGCTGCGCGCACTGGTCAATCCAGCTGACAATAAAACAGTGGCCACCACTGCAAAAGACCTGCGCGCGGCATTGTCGCGTGAAGAAGTGGCTTACCTCATCGAGCAGTACTTGAACCATGAAAAAACCATTTCGCCATCGGAGCGCAACCTGTCTGATGATGATTTGATGGCCTTGCTGGAGGAGGTAAAAAAAACGCCGCAAACGCCGCGTTTGAACGATTTAAGTTTCGCTATGCTGAAAAGGCTTATTACTATTTCGGTGTCGCAGCCTGCCAGCTAACCCACGGCCAGTGGCTATGGATGCTGGGGATGGTAGTCGCTGAAAATAGCCCGCCAGAGGATAGAAACAAGAAAACGTTTAAGGCCACCAGAAGGCTCAAGAAAACAGGTGACGACAAGCGATGATGGTGCGCAAAAACAGGCGGAACAACTGAAATCCGCACCACTTCGCAGCCAGCCAAGCTAACCAGAAAGGCATGAATATCGCCATGATCGGAGCCAGAATCAGCCAGCGTGCCTTTGATTTTGTGACGGTAGACCACTCGATTGCCTGCCATATCCATTTCAGTATCTGCCACACAATGGCAAGAGCACCGAGGAATAGACCAGATAGCACGACCAACCACAGCATTGTTTCGGCTGCATCTTCAAAGCTGTCCAGCAGTGTGTTTTTATCATCCATAGCGGCCTCAATATAAGATCATGAGCAGCAATCTGCAACTATTTTTGCGCATCAGCACGCTGGGTACCGAAGCTGCATCCAGCGGGATAAAACGCATTTCAACTGGGTTGCAGGGCATGGGCAGGGAAGTTTCTGCTCTGTCGCGCCAGCTCAACAGTTTTTCGACCATATCCAAAGCTGCATTTGCCTACACCGGCTTTAATGCGGCTGGTTTTGCGAAAGACGCATTCAGATCGAATCTTGATTTTCATCGTGACTTGCTGGAAATGAAACAAACCAGCGAGATGTCCACGGCACAAATGGCAACAGCCAAGAAACACATCATGGAGGCCAGCGGCAAGCTACTTCAGACCCCACAGGACATGCTTGAAGGGTTGCGAGCTTTCACCACTGCTGGTGAGAAATATGAATTCGCGCTGGCCGCTGTAGATGAATCTGCCCGTGCTGCGACGGCATTTTTCTCCCGTCCGGTGGAGATCGCCAACATGGACGTGGATCTCAAACAGAAAATGAATCTGCGCGCCGAAGAATTGAAACAGGCGCACAACATGCTGCTATACCATGCCCGCAGTGGCCGCTATGAAACCAAGGCGATGTCGATGGATGCACCGCGCACGCTTAATACGATGTCGGGAGCCGGGTTCACCGGCATTGAGGGTGTCAACCTCATGGGAGCATTGACACAGCGTTTAATGCGACTTGCGCCAACTACCCAGCCATCAGAAGTGGCAACCTACATGGAGCACTTTCTGGCGCACCTAACCCAGCCACATTACGTGCAAGGTTTGGCCAAGGCTGGTATCGACATCAAGAAGTACATGCCGGGCGGAAAATTCGGCGGCGTGGACGCTCAAGGCAAAGCCATCGGCGGACAGGCGGCAATCAATGATTTCCTTGCCTTGCTGGAGAAAATGCGCGAGAAGAAGCTGACTGACCCATTTGAAATGGGCAAGGCTGGATTCCGCGAGATGTACACGGCCAAGGCCGCGCAGCAATCACTACAAGATGTTGAAGCATTGCGTGACGCCATGAAGCAAGGCACGAGTGCCGCAAAAACCGACTTGGTTGGAGCGGCTTTCGCCGAGATCAAGGAAGCGGACTTCGGCAAGGTAAAAGCTGCCGAAATCGTTGTCGAGAAGGCCAAGCTATCGGATACAGCCACCAATGCCACTGGGGGTGTAGCCAGTACACTTTCTGGAGCGGCAGAATTCTTTGACAACCATAAAGTTGCAACCAGCGCAGCATTGGCGGGTGGAGCATTGATTGCCGGTCGGCTGGCGTACAAGACGGTATTCGGCGGCAAGGGGGAAGGCGGCGGGGTGCTGGGAAGCTTCCTTGGCAAGGCTGGTGGGCTGCAATCAGTGTTTGTCACCAACTGGCCCGGAACGATGCTCTCCCCAGGGGAGGCGCTACGACAAAAACGCGAGCATCGCGGTGGCGGATCAGGTGAAGTCGTTGGCGAAGCGGCAAAGGGCACTGGGCGCGGTGCATTGGTTAAGTCCGGCGCGTGGGGTGCGCTCAAATGGGGTGCCCCTATCACAGCGGCTATTTCTGCATATTCTGCCTGGCAGATTGGACACGATAAAGAAATGTCCGATCAGCAAAAGAAGGACGAATATAAAAAGCTGGCAGGCAGTTCAGTTGGCAGTATTGCTGGAGGTGTCGCCGGTGGTGCAATCGGCGCTCTGTTTGGCGGGTTTGGTGCTGTGCCTGGCGCAATGATTGGATCGGCGCTAGGCGGTATGGCGGGAGAATGGTTAGCCACCCCGCAGAAAAGCGTCATGGACGGATACCAGGCCAGCAATGAGCAAATGGCAGAAAAGATTGTGCAAGGCATCAATGATCGTCCTTTGCAGGTAAATGTCCGCATTGGAGACCAGCAACTCGCCCAGGTCATCAACTCCGTCAACGCCCGCGAATCCCGTCGCAATTAAGATCAGGCGGAAGTCCTTCCGCCTTACTCACCCCCTCGCGCGCGCGTAATGTGTGCGCATGTCTTGGCCTGATACCTACCTAGAAGCGAGTTTTCGCGACATTCCTTTTGATTTCCTCTCGACTGGGGAAGAGGTGTCGCGCTCCACCGTCGCGCACAGCTATCCCTTCCGGGATGGTGCGGATGTTGAAGACCTTGGCCTGAGTGCCAAGCGTCATACGGTGCGCGCTATGTTGTTCGGGGCGAATGCAGATAGTCGCTATCAGCAGCTCATCGACGCGCTGGACGCACCCGATGCCGGATGGCTGTCCCACCCTGTTTATGGATATGTCTGGGCAGTGGTAGAAGGCTATCGTCCCGCCTTTGATGCCGACAACACCGATTCGGTTGCCCTGGACATCACCTTCATTGAGCAGTTGCGTACAGTCCGCATGTTTGAGCTGGCCATTCCAGAAGCCAAACTCAATGCACTGACCAATGCAATCGCTGAAACCTCCACTCTGGCTGATGAAACCTTTGCCCAGAAGCTGCGCAACCTGCTTGCGTTGGCCAACAACAACCGCCTGACGCAACTGGTGGCCACGATCAGCCAGACGATGGCGCAGGTGGCACAAATCAGCCAGGCGGTGCAAAACACCGTGCAGAGTTATCTGGACATGCCGTCGTCGCTGATGTCCGATTTACACGCCATGCTGGGTGCGCTCAGCCCGCATCTGGATACATCCGGCCTGAATAACCTGCTGGGGGGCGGCACCGCCGCACCAGCCGCATCGGTACAAAGCTACGCTGCCACGGAAAGCCAGTTGACGGTGGCCACGACGTTCCCCGCGTTGGCTGCTGGCACGCCGGTTGAAACGCAGCAGGATGCGGCCCTGATTACGGTCAACGCCCAGTTGGTGGCGGCGCTGACGTGTGTACAGACGGCGCAAGTGGTGCTGGCCGCCGAATTGGCTCAGCCGACTGCCACGCCGTTGCAGATCGAGGCGATGGCCAACGCCGTGCGCGGGTCGTTGCAAGTGCAGATCGATGCGCTGGCTGCGCTGTATCCACTGGAGTCATCGCGCCCGCTCATCGAATCGCTCAAGAATACCGCGCTGCTCGTGCAACAGTCCGCGCAGTTGGTGATCGAGACGCGCCCGCCTCTGGTCGTCAAGAAATCACCTGTGTCTGGCAATCTGCGCCTGATCGCTCATGCGCTGTATGGCGACCATACCCGCGCCACCGAGCTGGCTAGGCTGAATCCATTGATCCGCCAGCCCAACTTTATCCAGCAGGGAGACGCGCTTAATGCTTTCGCCCAGTGACCGCGTCAGCCTGTCCATCGGCGGTGTGTCTCACGCCGACTGGTTGAGCTACGAGATCGACTCCGACCTGCTCACGCCTGCGGATGCTTGGAATATGCGGCTGGGCGGCGGTAAGCCGCTGCCTGATGTCATCCAGCCAGGCGCGGATAGCGTGATTCGTGTCGGTCAGGATGTGGTGATGGTCGGCGTGGTGGATGAGGTTGTCGAGCAGCTCGACAAGCATACTCACAGCATCAACCTGTCCGGTCGGGACATGGCCGGTCAGTTGCTGGACTGCTCCGCACCGGTGTTCAATGAGCTGCAAGTGCCGCTGTCGCGTATCGTAAAAGCCATTTGCGACCCGTTAAAAATCACCAACCGGCGCATTGATGCCGCCGCCACACAAATTCGCCACAAGGTCAGCACAACGCCGGGGCAAACCGCTTGGGAGGTATTGCAGAATGCTGCCGAGGCGAACGGCTTGTGGCCGTGGTTCGACCCTTCTGGCCAGTTGATACTGGGCCGCCCCGATGTACCGAAGGATGCCGCCGCCACGCTGATCTTGAGCCGTGACACCCCAGAGAAGAACAATGTGCTGAGCGCGACGTTCACGCGCAGCCTGCAGGACGTGTACAGCGAGGTGCGCGTGCTTGGCCAGGCGGCGGGTACGGAGGGCGCGCGTGGGATGCGCGGCGTTTGGGGGCACGCAACGGCGGTCAATCCACCGCGTTATCGCCCAAAGATCAGCACCGACTATGAGTCCGACAATCCCAAGATCGCCGATGCTCGCGCCAATAAAGAACTGCACGATGGCCTGCTCAAGTCGCGCTGCATATCCTGCACGGTGCATGGCCATCGCACCGACACTGGGCTGCTGTGGACACCGGGCATGCGGGTGTCGCTCAAGCTGGATGCACTGGGCGTGAGCGGCGTATGGCTGCTGATGTCACGTAAGCTGCGCGGCGGGCGCGACAGCGGCACGCTCACCGACCTGACCTTGTATCAGGACGGCCTGTGGCAGATCGATGCGCACCCGCACAGCCGAGTGCAGCGCAAGGCCAAGCTGGCCGCCTCGGCTTCAGGAGAAAAGCCATGATCCGCGAAGTACAGCGTCACATCGAGCGGGCTTTGAATGGTATCCGCTTGGCATTCCGGGGCAAACTGACGCGCAACAACAGCGGCCAACCTATCCAGTTGGCCCAGGTGGCCGGGTTGGCTGACGAGCTGCTGCAAAATGTGGAGCTGATGCAGCACTATGGGATTACCAGCAACCCACCTGCGGGCAGCGAATGCGTCGTCTTGCCCCTGGGCGGACGCACCGGGCACGGCATTGTCATTGCCACGGAGCACGGTTCGTACCGCCTAAAGAACCTCAAACCCGGCGAGGTGGCGCTGTATTCCGACGAAGGAGACAGCGTCATCTTGAAGCGTGGGCGTGTGATGGAGGTCACCACGCAAACCCTGAACGTGAGCGCCGCCACGGTGGTGAATATCGCCAGCCCGACCGTCAATATCAATGCTCAGACGGCGGTCAATATCACCAGCCCTACAGTGACGCTATCCGGCAATCTGAGCGTCGGCGGCACGATCACGGCAGTTGGCAATATCAGCAGCTCTGGCGGCAATCTGCTGGATAGCAGCGGCAAGACGATGGCCTCGATACGCACCGTTTACAACGGCCACACTCACGCCGATCCGCAGGGTGGTAGCGTGGCCGCACCAGGAGCACAAATGTAATGGATGCCTTCATCAACCCGCTTTCCCGCGACTACGATCTTGCTGGTGGCCAGCTTGCGCGCGATCCAGCCGGAGGCTTGGCCAACGCCGTCTATTTCAGGCTGATGACCCCGTTGGGTTCCTACTGGGCCGACCCGTTGCTGGGCAGCCGCCTGCATGAGTTGCAGCGGGAAAAGGATCTCGCCCGTGTTGCGCGCCTGGCCGTGCAATACGCCGAGCAAGCCCTCCAGCCGCTGGTGACCGATGCCAGGGCAAAAAGCATCGCGGTCAGCGTGACACGCCAGCCGGGCCGCTTGATGCTGACGGTGGCTGTAACTGCCAATAGCGGACAGGTCGCCACGTTCAACCATCCGGTCAAGATCGCGGGTTAATCCTC
Organism: Pseudomonadota bacterium; assembly: GCA_040757065.1. Taxonomy (GTDB): domain Bacteria; phylum Pseudomonadota; class Gammaproteobacteria; order Burkholderiales; family Gallionellaceae; genus JBFLXR01. The sequence continues at coordinate 44,753 of JBFLXR010000008.1, read as the reverse complement.
AAGCGGAAACCCTTCCGCCTTAACTGGCCTCGCGCGCGTGCGTAATCTGCACGCATGTTCCCGACACCCGATTATTCAACTCTGCGCACCGCCTTGCTGCGCGACATCGCCAACCAGTTGCCCGATGCGGCAACCGGCAGCGATTCCGATTTCGCTATCCGCGCCAATGCGGTCGCAGCGGCGCTGGAGGGTTTGTACCAGCACCAGCAATGGATAGCCCGGCAGATATTGCCGGATACCGCAGACAGTGATTATCTTGAACGCTGGGCAAGCCTGTACGGGATCAATAAAAAACCGGCTGTGCCTGCAAGCGGTACGATCACCTTTACCGCTTCGAGTGCAGCAGTAGTTCCTGTTGGAACGGAGGTTAAAACGGTAGATGGCATCGCTTTTGTGACCACTGCCACAGGAAATGTTGCTGCAAATGGAGCGCTCACACTGGCCGCTAGTGCTTTGACTGGTGGCGTGAGCGGAAATCTTCCCGCAGGCACAATACTTACCCTGTCGGCGGCACCGATAGGCATTAATTCTTCCGCGACTATTGCAACAAATTTTACCGGCGGTGAAGATGTTGAGAGCGAATCTGCATTGCTGTCTCGGCTCAAGTTTCGCCTAAGAAATGCGCCTCACGGTGGCAATGCGCTAGATTATCTGGCTTGGGCGCGTGCTGTGCCAGGTGTTGCCGAAGCCTATGTATTGCCATTGCGGCGCGGTGTAGGGACAGTGGACATTGTGATAGAAGGTATTGGTAATACCGCCCCATCCTTACAGATCATCAGCAGCGTGCAAGCTGCAATCAATGCAGTCAAGCCTGTTGCTGCAGATTGTCTTGTCTATGGCCCAACGATCATCCCCGTACCGGTCACAGCGCAACTCACTTTATCTAATACGACTCTGGCTGCTGCTACGGCAAGTATCAATTCGTCGCTGAATGCTTATTTCGCCACGCTCAATCCAGGGGATGCCGTCATTCGCAACAAGATCGCCGCGATCATTTCTAATACGCAAGGCGTTGTGGATTTCAATTTAATTGCGCCTGCTGCAAATGTCCAGATGACAGTAGATGCGAACACTGTGCAGGTCGCATCACTTGGCCAAGTTGTAATCGGTTGAGATGAACCACACTCATATTTTATCGCTGTTGTTGCCATCCCCCTACGATGCGACAGCACGCATCCTATCGGCGGAATTGAATGCCGAGGGAAATGCACTGGATGCAGCATCCAGTAGCGCCGACAGCCTGCTGAGCGAATGTGATCCGCGTATTGCTACGCAACTGCTAAGCGATTGGGAGCGTGTGTTTGGCAACAGTATCAGCGCATCCGTCGATCAGCGCCGCGCTTATGTGGCAGGCAGAGTTGCGGAGACCGGTGGGCAGAGCAAAACCTATTTCACCGACGTCGCGCGCAACATGGGTTATGTCATCACCATCGACGAATTCATCCCCTGCAACATCATGCACGATGTCATGTACCCGCTCTGTCTGGAAGAATTCCGGTTTGTCTGGCGCATCAACGCACACGCAACTGCCACCGCCGCATGGGTAAATGATTTTGAAGCGGCAATGCTGAAAGATTCTCCCGCTCATACCAAGCTGATATTTACTTATCAATAGGATAAAAAATGGACAAAGTCTACGAATCCGGCGCAGTCGCCATACCACCCACACCCCCTGCCAACCCTTCCATCGGCTATCCCTCGCGCGGCAATGCGCTCGCAGGGGTTATGCCTACGGTGACCGGGCCGTACCTTATGCACCAAATGGTCGAGGAACTCTCTGCCGTCATTACGGCGGGCGGACTGGTGCCCAATCATCTGGTGCTCAATCAGGTCAGACAGGCACTCGACAACACCTACATGAAGCGCAATGGCTATCTGGCCACCGCCGCATTCAACCTCTCACTCCCCAATTTATCGTTCGTCGATGCCATTATTTCTCTGGCATCGGACGATTACGATGGTGGCGCTTGGCGCAAGATTTTTGCAGACAAATCATGGGGCACGGAAGCACTCACCACAGGCAGATATTGGGGTGTATATGCCTCTGTCACAGCTGCGGTAACGGCAGGTGCAGTGGCGGGGGATTATTATTACAACAGCACAAATGCAACGTTCGAAGCGCTGACCAGTTTAACAGCATCCGTGGCGACCTACCGGATGGGGACGCAAGAATTTCCGGCTGACGCCCTAATCACAGCGGAAGCGCAGCGGGTAATCATCTGGGATATATCGCAAGGTTTATGTACGCCGTGGATGGTGTTTTTAGTGGGCGGCGGGGCCGTCGCATCTGCTAATCATTTGTTCGGAGGAGTTTTATCATCACTGGCGATGCTTAACGGCACGTTGTTTGTCGGCGGGACATACGCCATGCCGATAATTAACTTCCCCGCTGATAAATCCAAGCTTGTCTGGCAGTCAAGCACATATGGTTATGTCTCGCCGACGATTTCGATGCGCAATGCCGGTGCTGGCGCTTTTGTAATCAATCAAATCGGGCTTAATAATTCAGCGGTCAACGACATCGCCGTCACAGTACTGCCCGATGCACCGATTGATTCAGTGACGAACTTGCCTGTGCCGACGATCTACGCGGCAACACCGACTGGCGTGTCGAGAATAGCCCATGACGGGACAGTTACGAGTACAACAACCTCTGCGACCGTGCCCATCACACAAATTTACACTGACGACAAATACGTATATGCGTTAGCGGTTTTTATAGGCGGAATGTCGGAAGTCTGCTGTCTCCCAATAGCATCTGCACTCCCAGTTGTAACCAATAGTTGGTTGAGCGGGTCTTGGACAACGGCAGTCGGAGCATTTTGCTATTACAAGGCAGGGGCGGGTAATTTTATCTGGCCAACAAACCAGTCATTTTCATCTAATGTTGGGTCGGCTTTTGGTCACGGTGCGGGTCTAATCCTGCTTAAACATAATCCCGCAAACGAAACAAAATATTTTTGCGCAAACGTCACCAACACTTATAACACTGGCTGGATGGTGGGCGATACTAAATTCGCCATTGGCTACGACAGCGCATCCGTGCTGGCAGACAAGTCAGTAAAAGCCGGGGTGGTCAATGAAGTTGGCGTGCTCACCAAAACGCCAGTGGCAGGCGGGCTGACAACAGTCTCCGGCTTCGGCGCTGGCAAATACATCGAGATGCCGACCAGTGCGAATTTCAACGCACTTGGCGCAGCAGATGTCATGCTTGTCTTAATCCCTCATGCGAAATTTGGAACTGCCGGAACGCTGAAATGTCTCGCGAGCTTTGGTAGTGGCATTAGTGCCGGATCGTTCGAGTTGCAGCATACGGCTGCCAATACGCTTTCGTTCCTCATCCACAACGGCACGGCTCTAACCGCGATTGCGACATCTACTGCCACATTTACCGATGCTGGTGAACACATGATTGAAGTCAAGCGCTGCACTTTGAACGGTGTGGCTAATACGCTACAAATATTGGTTGATGGCATAGTGGTTGCCTCTGCTGTATCGACGCTCACAGTGAGCAATGCGACCGGCACATACCGAATCGGCGAGGCGCAGGCCGCATCAAGGCCGTGGCTCGGTGGATCGTATGCTGGATACGCTCGTTGTTCCGCGACAGCCCACACGGCAGAGCAATCGGCATTTGTCGCGCAGACCGAAAACGCACTCAATGGCGGTCAGCCTTGCCTGCTGTCCAATTCCGCAACTGTGTCGGCACTGAGCTACAACAAGGCGCGCGATGTGCTGTTGGTTGGGAATGGCACGAACGTGGACGAATTCACCAATCTGAAACGCAACACGTTTTATGCGCACGGCGTCACCGCACTCAAAGCACTTTCAGCAAGCGATGGTGTAAAAGCCATCGCGGGTACGGGCGCAACCGTCGCGGGCGAGGCACGCAACATCGCAGGAGAACTCAACACACTGCGCCGCAAGTACGCTGCGCTGAATCAAAAGGCAATCCCATGGAGCAAAACATCAAGCGCTGCTGGCCGCGTTGAATTCCCGCAAGGGTTCAAGCCAATAAAAGCGGTCAGCACCGCCGGTGCTTATGTGAGCCTGAGTGTTAATCCTCCGAAGCCAGACGGTTTCATTTGGTACATGGACACTGGCCTTGCGGCATCTACCGCATACGATTTCGAGCTAATTTCCGCTTAAAAGGATAAGAACATGATCGACCTGAACGGAAACACCATCTATAACGCATCCGAACTCAAGGCGCGGAGCATGTCTCGGCTGAATCAACAAGGGCTAGGATACCCAGAGCTGATTGCCATGCTGTGCCGCGCCGTGTTCTCTTTACGCGGTGATTACAGGCTGAATACGGAAACAGAAGCGCAGATCAAAGGTATCGGGGAGTTGTTGACGGTGGAAGAATCTGAATATCGGCAAGAAATTACCGACAACGAGCTGCTCACAGAGGTGTTGCGTTATGAAGAATCTACATTACGGCTAGCTCAGCCAGTATTGGTCGTATCAGACGAGATAATCAAAGAAGTTGTTGATGCCGACAATGCAATACGCGCATCACATCAAGCCGTAGTTGACGCGGCTAGTGAGCGGGTAATTAACCTAGCAAAATTTCGCGAACCAAAAGAGGTGTAACCATGATCGAAAAACTATTATCACTCGTCTTGCTGCCTCAGGATAAAGCCAATCATGCCCTTCATGGGTGCGCAATATTTGCAGTCGCACAACTGCAATCACTGTTGTTTGCGGGCATTGCTGTCGGTGTTATCGCAGTCGGCAAGGAAATCTACGACGCCTTTCACCGCGATCTGCATACGCCAGATGTTCGTGATGCGCTGGCCACGATGGCGGGCGGTTTAATCGGATATGTTTGTACTTTATAAAGAGACGGTGCGACCGTTGCGGGTGCTGTAACACCTACAACGACCACCTTCCGCAGAGGCATCCTGCGTTCAGCCTGGGCACCGTGCTGTGATCACAGCGGGCCGGAGGCTATCACGCCGGAGTAGCAAATGGAAATTCGCTGTGGAAGTTGTAATCGTAAATTGGCCGATGGAGAGTTTATCCGTCTGGCAATCAAGTGCCCGCGTTGTGGCACGCTGAATCAGTTGATGGCCACGAGCCACCCACCTGCACGCCCTGGAGCGTCCACCCGAGAGGAGACGCACCATGCAGGACAAGCAAGACCCGCTCTTTAACAAATTGCACTCGCCGATCATCCCGTGGATCGGCGGAAAACGACGACTGGCCAAGACCATCATCCCGCTGTTCCCGGAACATACCTGCTACGTCGAGCCGTTCTGCGGCGCGGCGGCGCTGTATTTCCTGAAACAGCCGGTGAAGGTTGAGGTGCTCAACGATGTGAACGGCGAACTGGTGAACCTATACCGGGTGGTGAAACACCATCTGGAAGAATTCACCCGCCAGTTCAAATGGGCACTGACCAGCCGCCAGATATATAAGTGGATGCAGGCCACGCCGGAAGAAACGCTGACCGACATCCAGCGGGCGGCGCGGTTCTACTATCTGCAAAAGCTGGGCTTCGGCGGCAAGGTGAGCGGTCAGACGTTCGGCACGGCCACCACCGCTGCGCCCCGATTGAACCTGCTGCGGCTGGAGGAGGATTTGAGCCAGGCGCATCTGCGCTTGTCCGGAACCTTCATCGAGCATCTGGACTGGACGATGTGCATCACCAAATACGACCGGGAACACACCTTGTTTTATTGCGACCCGCCGTACTGGGGCACGCAAGGCTATGGCATGGACTTCGGCCTAGAGCAATACGACCGCATAGCCGAGCTGGCCAGATTAATCCGGGGCAGGATGCTTATCAGCGTGAATGACATCCCAGAAATGCGCCGGGCGTTCGCCGGGCTGAACATGGAGAGCGTGCCGATCACCTACACCGTGGGCGGAGCTGGCCGGTCAGCCAAGACGGCGGAGCTGATTATTCGCAACTGGTGAGGCGGGTTTCGCGCAACCGGAGACCGCATTCGGATTGTTTCGCATAAAAAAGCCGACCATCCTTCAGTGGCCGGCTTTTCTTTTCCATGTTTTTACCTGCGCAATTCGTTTGCGCAATGTCAAAATAAACCAAGCTCCATTTATCTCACAAATCAGCGAAAGTTATCTCGCGCCGCTTCACAATAGTGTTTCTCGTCAATCGATTATTGGTCACTGCAAAAGTCGCCGTTGTCCATGCCCCGAGATAGGCCAAGCTATTCATTGTTGTAACGGCAATATTATCCCCCGTGGTAATCGGATGCAGCGTACAACCAGCCCCACTCATGTGCAGCAACGAATGCACTACGGGGCAATCGCCCATCGTAACAGGACAATTATTCGGACCCGATGCATACATGAAAGGTCGGAAATAAGTATTGTAGGCATTCAGCGAACTGCCGCTATAGGTAATATTTGTTTTATAGCTCCCCCCGGTTTGGGCATCGCCATAGTGAATGACGATCTGGTCGCTGGAGCCCGCCGCCGCGCCGCCGTCCACGATTGTAATCGGCCAAATATCGATAGTATTACCTGTACTGCTGTCGGTTGCTGTGTTGCATAGGAGAGCGGGATTAGCTGTATCGAAAACCGGCAGTCCATAGCCTGCCATTTGCACCTCTCGCTGCAACAAATACAGCGCCACCCCACCGCTTGTTTGCGCATCCGCCGTCCCGACCGTTGTACGCTGCTGCGTGATAAAGGCCCCGAAAATTTGCATAATCACCAACGAGGCGATCATGCCGACAGCAAGCCCAACCATAATTTCGACAAGGCTCAAACCAGCATTTCCGAAAGCGGCACGAACGCGTAGCTTCATATCACCCTCCCGTAATACTGGCATTGAGAGTATAGCTATGCGTTTCAGTCTGCCCCGGCTGCTGCCACGTAATAACCACCCTTACCTGACCTGCAGCCGGCAAGGTGGTTGTACGCGTCCCGGACGGCAACAAGGCTGAAATATCCGTATTGGCCTCGACAAAACTCGCCAAATTATTCGGGTCAGACCACATTTGACCTACACGTTGCTGCGCAATAAAGCTGGCGTCTGCACGATATTTTGCATCGGAAGTATTTTTAATCATCGCCGCGTGCAAGCCTGCAATACCGAGCATACCGATGGAAAAAATCAAAATCGCAATCATTGCTTCCAGCAAGGCTCCGCCTTTTTGTTTAATACAAGCGTGGGAAACCCTGTTTAGCATCATCGCTCCTAACACGCGCGCGGGTCTGGCGCAGTTTTATTCGGATCGCACATACGCACTGCTCCGCCCGCGCTGGCTGTAATACGCAAATTCCGTCCCTGCCCCATTGGTGCAATATCCAGATCAAGCTGTGTAATTGATGCACCACTTGCAACAATGGAGCCAAAGTTATTGAATATAAGCGTCGTCGCACCGTCAGGCGTTGCAGTCAGCGTCACGCCGCCATTACCGCCTTCCCCGGCAGCGCTCGCTTGAATATTGGCCGGACAATCCACTGTAGTGGTGACACACCCGACCGTCCAGGCTGCCCCAGTTCCGAGCACAAACTGAACAGAGGTATTACGGCGAAGCGCTTCCGAACGGGCAATTTGCATACCGCCCAAAACAGATTCCGTCGCTGCTCGCACTTTCAAACTCTGCAGCCAGCCGCTGAAACTTGGAACGGCTATCCCCGCCAGAATGGCAGCGATCAATATCGTGACGATCAACTCGACCAAAGTAACGCCCAATTGTCCAGACTGCTTGGCTAGCATGCTCCGCCCTTCCCCGTGATCCAACAAGTAGCACTTGTAGTCCAGCCGCTCGGCACGGAGGTCGTTGCTTTTACATTGTCCTGCGTAACTGTATAGGTAAAACCCGTCATCGCACCTTTTCCAACCGCCTGCAATGTATAAGTCGTTGCTGTCTGATTGGCGCAAGAAAAATCGAAATACTGGCTAGTTGTACTATCGGCATTACAAGCGGCTGCGCCTACATATGTCCGGTTATCCTGAAAAGACTGTTCAAGCTGGACACGCTTATTAGCAAGATTGCCTGTGGCATCCGGAATTCTGCCGCGCATGATGTAGTCGGTATAGGCAGGAAAAGCTACCGACGCCAGTATGCCGACGATAACGACGACAACCATAAGCTCTACCAATGAAAAGCCTTTATGTAATTTCATGGCTCGGTACCCTTTTTTGTTACTTAAATAATATGCTGATTAATGCAATCGTGCTAGCGGTTCCGATTCGTTTTTAACGCCGATTTCGGGCGAAACGCCTCGACCACGCCGGCATGCGTTTCGATATAAGGCCCGCCGATCAAATCGATACAGTACGGCACCGCAGCAAATACGCCGTCGAGCGTTTCCTTAATGGCTTTCGGCTGGCCCGGCAGATTCAGAATCAGGCATTGTCCGCGCACCACGCCCACTTGGCGCGACAAAATCGCAGTAGGCACATAGCGCAGACTCACCGCCCGCATTTGCTCGCCGAAACCGGGCAAAACCTTGTCCGCCACCGCCAAAGTCGCCTCGGGCGTCACATCCCGCGGCGCGGGGCCGGTTCCCCCCGTCGTCAGTATCAAATGACATTTTTCATGGTCGGCCAATTCGATCAGGGTCGCCTCGATCTCGTCTTGCTCATCCGGAATCAGCCGAGTGCAACTTTCCCAAGGCGTCGAGAGTGCCAGAGTAAACCACTCTTTCAATGCGGGCAGTCCCGCATCTTCGTAAACACCGCTGCTGGCACGATCGCTGATCGACACCAGTCCGATTTTAAATAAAGGCTCTGCAGACATCCTGCGCATCTCCCCCGTTTCGTAAAATTTCATCGGCGCGCTGCAATTCCAGCACTGTATTTATATTGACGAACCCCACAGCATTGGCGAACTCCGCCTCGGCCAGCGACAGCCCGTTCAGCCACTCGCCCGCCCGGCGGCCTCCGGCCTGCAAAAAACTTTCCAGACGTGCATGCAAATGCGTGCGATACAACACAACCGTCGGCTGACGCTTGCCGCCGACCGTCGCCACTACCGCCTCGACTTCCGGCTCCGCTTGCGCCATCAGCCGCACCACCAAATCCGGCGGTAAAAACGGAGTATCGCATGGCGCGGAAACCAGCCATGGAAACCGGGCTGTCCGCATCGCAGCATGAACGCCCGCCAACGGCCCGGCATATCCGGCAATACAATCGGTAACAGTCGCATATTCCGGTAGCGGCGAAGCCTCGCCCGGTCCGACATTAATCAGCAATTCGTCGCATTGCCCGGCCAGTGCAGCAGCCACCCACTCCGTCAGCGGTTTATCCAACAAGCATCGGTTCGCCTTGTCGCCCCCCATCCGGATACCCAGCCCCCCCGCCAGAATCACACCTGAAACGGATTGTTGTCTTGCTTGCCCGCTTTGCATACCCCCCCATCGGTGTTATTAACAGTCGCTGCAGCGCTGTTTACACTTCCAAGCTTATGGAACCTGATCGCTACCGATAATAAACGCCATGACCGGGAAGATCATCCCCCTGACCGAATGGAAACGCGGAAACAGTGCTCCGCACTCACCGCCGTCTTTGCCGGTACTGGACGCGCGCGCCCGTCCGCTGCAAGATTTGCGTATTTCACTGACCGACCGCTGCAATTTCCGTTGCGTGTATTGTATGCCCAAGGCATCGTTTGGCAAGGACTATCCCTTTCTGCCGCGCACCGAATTACTCAGTTTCGAAGAAATTCAGCGGCTGGCCAAAAGCTTTGTCGGACTGGGCATACGCAAAATCAGGCTGACCGGCGGCGAACCGTTGCTGCGCAAAGGGGTAGAAAAGCTGATCGAAATGCTGGCGCAACTCGAAACGCCGAACGGCAAGCCGCTCGATCTGACGATGACGACCAACGGCGCATTGCTCGCCGAACGGGCGCAAACGCTCAAAGATGCCGGTTTGCGCCGCATCACAGTCTCGCTCGACGCATTGGACGATGCCGCTTTCCGCCGGATGAGCGATGCCGATTTTCCGGTCGGCGACGTCTTGCGCGGACTGGATGCAGCACACCGCGCCGGACTTACCCCGGTCAAGGTCAACATGGTGGTTAAACAGGGTTGGAACGAACATGCGATTTTGCCGATGGCGCGCTATTTCAAAGACAGCCCGTTCACCCTGCGCTTTATCGAATATATGGATGCTGGCACATCCAACGGCTGGCAGCCGGAACAAGTCGTTTCTTCTGAAACCATCCGTCGCCGCATCGCCGAACACTTTCCGCTGGTCGAAGCGGAAACCGCACGCAACGGCGAACCTGCCGTCTACTGGCGCTATCTCGACGGTAGCGGCAAGGTGGGATTCATTTCCAGCATCACTCAAGCATTTTGCGGCGATTGCAACCGTGCCCGGCTTTCGACCGAAGGCAAACTCTACACCTGCTTGTTCGCCAACCGCGGCTACGATTTGCGCGCGTTGCTGCGCAGCGGCATCGGCGATACGGCATTGGCAAACGCCATCGCTTCGCACTGGCAAGTGCGCAACGACCGCCATTCGGAATTGCGCCGCCTGCAGAATTCCGGACAATCCGATAGAATCGAAATGTCTTACATCGGCGGCTGAAAACGCCGTCATCGCCCGATTACCAACCGAACCGAACCATGAGCCTGACTTCCCTCCATGCACTGGACGATTACGACCCGGACTCCATGCCGGTCGAACAAGCACAACGCATTATTCAACAGCACCTTCATCCGATTCCAGAAACCGAATGCGTCCCTCTGCGCGATGCGCTGCACCGCGTGCTGGTGGTCGGGATACACTCTCCCGTCAACGTGCCGCCCCACGACAACTCCGCGATGGACGGTTATGCTTTCCGACACACCGACCATGCCGCGCTGAAAATCGTCGGACACGCCTTCGCCGGTCACCCCTACACCGGTCGTGTTGAGGTTGGAACCTGCATCCGCATTATGACCGGCGCACCGATTCCAGACGGATGCGATACCGTAGTCATGCAAGAGCATACCCGACGCGAAGACGATAACCTGATTATCGAGCGCATGCCGAAACCGGGCCAAAACATACGCCGGTGCGGCGAAGATATTACAGAACGTACGCTGATTCTGCCTCAAGGCACGTGGATACAGGCCGCCGAATTGGGATTGCTCGCCTCGCTCGGTTTCGACCGGGTAGAAGTTGTTCGCAAGCTGCGCGTTGCGCTGCTGTCTACAGGAGACGAAATCCGTCAACCCGGCGAACCGCTAACTGCCGGTCAAATATACGATAGCAACCGTTATTCCCTGTACGGCATGCTGCAACCGATGAATGTCGAGATTATCGATCTGCCGAGCATCGCCGATGATCGCGACAGCTTACGCCAAGGCTTCCTCGATGCCGCACGGCAAGCCGACGTAGTGATTACCAGCGGCGGCGTTTCGGTCGGCGAAGCGGATTTCATCAAAGCGTTGTTAGCTGAAATTGGCGAGGTTGTGTTCTGGAAAATCGCCATGAAGCCCGGTCGCCCGTTGGCCTTCGGCAAGCTCGGCTCAGCTTATTTCTTCGGACTGCCGGGCAATCCGGTTGCTGTAATGGTGACGTTCCGCCAATTCGTGCAAGCCGCCTTGCGCCGCCTGATGGGATTGCCTGCCCGCACGCCTGTCGCATTGTCGGCGGTCTGCACCGAAGCGATCCGCAAAATCCCCGGCCGCACTGAATTTCAGCGCGGCATTCTGACTCGCGAAGCTTCGGGGCAATGGACAGTTCGCACCACCGGCGCACAAGGCTCCGGCATTCTGAGTTCGATGAGCAAGGCGAATTGTTTTATTGTATTACCGGCGGAAGCCGGCAATATCGCAAGCGGCGTAAACGTGGAGGTGCAGCCCTTCGATCAGGGCGAACATGCCCCGTTCTGGCTGGAGGCATCTTAAACCGCCGCTGCTAAATCGAATGGATCGTACCCGATTTATTCTGCTCGACCGCGAACAGCACGGCGGCTTCGACGCGGGAAGTCAGATGCAACTTTGTAAAAATATGGCGCACATGCTGTTTCACAGTGTCGTTGCTGATACCCAAAGTCCGCGCAATCGCCTTATTGCTCTCGCCTTCGGCCAACAGTTTGAGAATCTCGCGTTCGCGCTCGGTAAGCGATTTCAACGCATTTTTATTTTCCGGCTCGCGCGGCTTGTTTTGCAAAATGTCGATCATCTTGGCGGTCATGGCCGGCGCAACCACCAACTCGCCTGACACAATGCGGCGAATCGAATCGATCACATCATCCGGATCCATATCTTTCAGCAGGTAGCCGCGCACCCCGGCACGGAGCGCATTCGCCAAATCGGTTTCCGCATCGCTCATGGTCAGAATAACAACCGGCGTCGCAATACCGTCCTGCCGCATGGCAGCCAGCATGCCCAGACCGTCCAGCGGTTCCATGCGTAAATCCATAACCAGCAGATCGGGCTGATGCTCGCGCAGCAAAGGAAACAATTCGCCCTGATTGCGCGCCGTGCCGACCACCGTAATACCCGGCGTATTCGCCAGCAACTCGCTTAAGCCGCGGCGACATAAGCTATGGTCGTCGATCAAAGCCAGTCGTATTTTCGCATTCATCGCTGTTGTTCCGTTCCTATGTCAGAAATCCTGAAGCGCAAATGAACCTGCGTTCCGCTATGCTGCCCGCTGCGCACCAGCAACACCCCGCCGATACGATGGGCGCGTTCGCGCATGATCGACAAGCCGTAATGCCCGTCTTCTTCAATCAGATTGCAGCCGCTGCCATTGTCTTCAACCGAAAAGCGGTATTCCCCCTCGTCGCATTCCACCGTCAGTTTTGCCTTGCTCGCCCCGGAATGCTTGGCGATATTGGCGAAAGCCTCGCGCACAACGTGAAAAACATGCAGCTCGTACTCCACCGGCAAAATCAGATCGGGAACGCGATTGACATACTCGATCTCGATCCCCGTGCGTTCCTGAAACTCGTCCGCCAGACTCTGCAAAGCGTACTGCAACCCCATGTGATCGATATGCGCCCGGAAATGCGTAATCAGCTCACGAATCTCCTTCTGTCCGCCCTTCAGCACCTCATCGATATCGCGGGTATATTTCAGCGCAGCGCTGTCGTCGCCGGCATACAGCACTTCCGACAACATATTCAGCCGCATTCTGGCGTACACCAACGTCTGCGACAGAGAATCGTGAATTTCGTTAGCCAACGATTGACGCTCCGCCATTAAATCGTTGCGGTATTTCTCCCTGTTTTGTCGCAAATTCCCTAGTGCTACGCTGACCAAATCGGCATAGGCGCACAATTTTCGCGTACCGGCATCGTCCAGCACCAGCGGCTCGGCAAAAAATAGCGACAGCACCCCAATCGGTTGCCCGTGCCACTCCATCGGCAACGCCACCACCGAGCGACAGGCATCCTTAAAGAAACTCATGCCGCGCTGTGCCGCACAACCGGCAGAATCGGCAATGCCGATGCCCCGTCCGTAGGCCGCTTTGCCGCACACACCGCAATTGCAATCCACAATGCTTTCTTGTTTGACCAGATCGGGCGGAACGCCGTACGCGCCGACCGTTTGCAACTCGGCATCGTTCGGCGAAAACACGCGCGCAATCGCCGCGCATGCTTCGGCCGCCCGGCAAACCGAGGCCAGCAACTCTTCCATGGGAATACACAACTCCCCTCTGGCAGATGGAAGATCGGGCGGAAAGCGATGCGCAGACTGCTCCCGCTCCTCGACCGAGGAAAGGAAGCTATCTACCGCCGCTTGAAACTGTGCAAGATTCAAAAGCGCCTCCAATGGCAGCGCGCTTCGGCGCTGCCTCGCTTGTCCGGACGTTTACCGCCCTGTTATATATCAACAAACCCTAATATGTCGCATTCTATTGGATTTATCGTCGTATGCCTATGCCTGCATCGCACTCCCGAAAAGAAAATTACACCACACATCCAACTCCATCATTTCACAACACTTTTCTGACGCATCCCCCAGATGGGCTATCCCATCCCCCCCGACTTGGTAATAGACAGAAAAAACGCCAATTGCGCTAATAACGCCCGTTCGATCGCTACCGCAATCCACACAACATTAAAGAATGAGCCGACTCCACGACCCCATTGCATCCCCCATGCCGGATGCGAAAACCGATGTGCGCACGACAACCTGCTATATGTGCGCCTGCCGTTGCGGCATACGCGTACACCTTCGCAACGGCGAAGTACGCTATATCGAGGGCAACCCGGATCATCCGCTGAACAAAGGCGTCCTCTGCGCCAAAGGCTCCTCGGGGATTATGAAGCAATACTCCCCAGCCCGGCTGACCAAGCCGCTAAAACGCAAACCCGGCAGCGAACGTGGTGCAAACGAGTTTATTGAAATTAGCTGGGACGAGACTTTCGACATTCTGGAAGAGCGCTTAGCCAAACTGCGCGCCACAGACCCGAAAAAATTCGCACTGTTCACCGGACGCGACCAAATGCAGGCGCTGACCGGCCTGTTCGCCCGCCAGTTTGGCACGCCGAATTACGCCGCGCACGGCGGCTTTTGCTCGGTGAACATGGCTGCCGGGATGATCTACACCATCGGCGGCTCGTTCTGGGAATTCGGCGGCCCCGATCTAGAGCGCGCAAAGCTGTTTTTCATGATCGGCACAGCGGAAGATCACCACTCCAATCCGCTGAAGAGCGCCCTCTCCGAATTCAAACGCAACGGCGGTCGCTTTATCGCCATCAATCCGGTACGCACCGGCTACGCCGCCATCGCCGACGAATGGATTCCGATCAAACCGGGCACCGACGGCGCGCTGCTGCTGGCCATCATCCGCGAAATCATCTCGCTCGGCCTGTACGACCGGGACTTTCTGGTGCGTTATACCAACTCCGGGCAACTGGTGAATCAAGACCTGACCAGCACTGATTACGGCATGATGATGCGCAATCCTGAAGGCGATATTGTCAATCCGCTGCGCCCGCACAATTTCTATTGGTGGGATCGTCTGACGAACCGTCCCGTCGCAGACCATACCGAAGGAGCGGATGCCGCATTGTTCGGCAGTTTCACCATGCCGGATGGCACGCCTGTCAAACCCGCGTTCCAATTGCTGAAAGAGCGTGTTTTCGATTGCACGCCGGAATGGGCGGAACAAATTACCGGCATTCCGGCCGATACCGTTCGGCGGCTGGCACATGAAATCGGTGTCACCGCCCGCGATAACCGCATCGAACTGCCCATCGCTTGGACGGATTGTTGGGGAAAAGAACATCAAAGCGTTACGGGTCATCCGGTTGCATTCCATGCCATGCGCGGATTGGCGGCACACTCAAACGGTTTCCAAAGTATCCGGGCGCTGGCAATTCTGATGTCGCTGATGGGCACCATCGACCGCCCTGGCGGCTTCCGCCATAAGGCACCCTATCCGCGAGCCATTCCGCCGAATGCCCGCCCGCCCAAGGGTCCGGAAGCCGTTCAGCCGAATACCCCGTTGAACGGTGCGCCGCTCGGCTGGCCGGAAAGCCCGGATGATCTGTTCGTAGATGCCAACGGCAATCCGGTACGGCTCGACAAGGGTTTCTCGTGGGAGCATCCGCTCTCCGCGCATGGCTTAATGCACAATGCGATTACCAATGCATGGCGAGGCGACCCCTACCCGATCGACACCCTGCTGCTGTTCATGGCTAACATGGCATGGAACTCCAGCATGAATACCTCCGAAGTGCGCAAAATGCTGCTCGACAAGCGCGAAGACGGCGAATACAAAATTCCGTTTATCGTAGTTTGCGATGCTTTCCAGTCGGAAATGACCGCCTTCGCCGATCTGATTCTACCTGACACGACTTATCTGGAGCGCCACGACTGCCTGTCGATGCTGGATCGTCCGATTTCCGAATTCGACGGCCCAGTGGACTCGGTGCGCATTCCGATCCTGCCACCCAAGGGCGAATGCAAGCCATTCCAAGAAGTGTTGATCGAGCTGGCCAGCCGCCTAAAGTTCCCAGCCTTCACCCATGCCGACGGCACACGCAAGTTCAAAAATTACCCGGATTTCATCGTTAACTACGAGACTGCTCCCAATTCTGGCATCGGTTTCCTGATGGGGTGGCGCGGGCAAGACGGCAAGAAAGATATGCGCGGGGAACCGAATCCAAAACAATGGGATATGTACGCCCAAAACAACTGTGTCTATCACTACGAAATGCCGCCCTCTTACCAGTACATGCGGAACTGGAATCAAGGCTACATGCAATGGGCACAACAAATGGGGCTACGGCGGGATAATGACCCCGTCATCATTCATATTTATTCGGAAATCCTGCAAAGTTTCCGACTGGCAGCACAAGGCAAACGTCCGGGCAAACAACCACCCGAACATTTACGTCAGCGCGTCACCACCTATTTTGACCCGCTGCCGTTTTGGTACCCGCCGCTGGAAGAAGATCAAACCGATCTGACACATTACCCGCTCAACGCGGTAACTCAACGTCCGATGGCAATGTATCACTCATGGGATTCGCAGAACGCTTGGTTACGCCAGATTCACACCTACAATCATCTTTACGTTAACTCCGTCACTGCACAGGCGGCCGGAATCGAGGACGGCGGCTGGATGTGGGTGGAATCGCAGTGGGGCAAAGTACGCTGCATGTGCCGTTATTCCGAGGCGGTCGAACCCGGTACAGTTTGGACATGGAACGCTATCGGCAAATCTTCCGGCGCATGGAATCTGTCGCCTGACGCCAACGAATCGCAAAAAGGGTTCTTACTGAACCATCTAATTTCGGAAGAGCTCGCGGGTAAAGATGGGCGTCGTCATTCCAATTCCGATCCGATTACCGGGCAAGCAGCCTGGTACGATGTTCGCGTGCGTATTTACCCCGCCGCACCGGACGAACCTGAACAAACTTCGCCGCAATTCGCGCCGATGCACCCCGTGCCCTCGATGGAAAAGGCTCCCGGCTGGCGCGCTTTCTTCGCCGGAAAAGGAAAGAACAAGTGACACAACTCGCTCTCGTCGTCGATCTCAACGTCTGCGTAGGCTGCCACTCCTGCGTCACCAACTGCAAGCAGTGGAACACTTCGGGCGCAGCCGGGCCGCTGGTCGACCAAAATCCCTACGGCGCCGATCCGTGCGGCACCTTCTTCAACCGGGTGCAAACCTACGAAATCGGGCAGTTTCCGAAGACAGAAACCGTGCATTTCCCGAAGTCCTGCCTGCACTGCGAAGATCCGGCCTGCGTGCCGGTATGCCCAACCGGCGCGAGCTACAAGCGCAAGGAAGATGGCATTGTGCTGGTCGATTACGACAAATGCATCGGCTGCAAATACTGTTCATGGGCTTGCCCGTACGGCGTACGAGAATTCGACGAAGAACGCAAAGTCATGACTAAATGCACACTTTGCGTAGATCGTATTTACAACGAAGCGCTGCCGGAAGCTGAACGTAAGCCATCCTGCGTATTGGCCTGCCCGGCGGGTGCGCGCATTTTCGGAGATATTCACGACCCCGAATCAGAAGCCTCCAAGGCGATAATCGAACGTGGCGGCTATGCGCTGATGCCGGAGCACGGTACCAAACCGTCCAACCATTATCTGCCGCGCCGCAAGCAACATGTGGAAATCAAACCAGAACAGCTCTATCGCGCCGACAATCCCTTGAAAATCGATGAAGCGCATTTGGCTGAATTCTCTCCCGCACCAGAAGACTATACAACGTAATCACTATGCATCCAGCTCTTTCCGTCGTTTTCCTTACCACCCTGATCGGCGCCGGTCAGGGGCTATTTCTGGTGTTGTTCGCCACCGAGCTGATGCACCGCTCGGAAGACAAATACTTTTATAGCATCGGTGCCGCCATCGTCCTGATTCTGTGCGCGGCTGGCCTGATCGCTTCGTTCTTCCATCTGGGCCGCCCGGAGCGTGCATGGCGTGCTGCCGCAATGTGGCGCACATCCTGGCTTTCACGCGAAGTGATCGCCCTGCCCGCCTTCATGGCGGCCGCCTTCGGTTACGGTGCAGCCCACTGGTTCGGCTCGGAAACCACGCTGCTGATCGGCATAATCGGGGCGACGCTCTCCGTGGTACTGTTCGTCTGTACCGGAATGATCTATGCCGCTATCAAGGTACTGCGCGAATGGGCACACCCATTGACCGTCATCAATTACCTTCTGCTTGGTTGCGCATCAGGAACAACACTGTCCACGTTCTACGCGGCTCTTGCCGCACCGGATCTGGCTGGCAGCTATGCCCTTGCTGCCTTCCTGTTGACGCTATTAGCATTTGTCACGCGGAGCGCGGCCATGCTTCGCAACGCCAAGCTCGCCCCCGCGACAACTATGCAAAGCGCGATCGGCATCAAACACCCGCGCATCGTGCAAAAGACCCAAGGGGCGATGGGCGGCTCGTTCAATACCCGCGAATTCTTCCACGGCAAGTCCGCCTGTTTTATCCGCAACATCCGGCTGACTTTCCTGATATTGGCTTTCATTATCCCGCCCGCCTTGCTGCTGAGCGAATCGGCCGCCATGTTCGGACTCGCGTTCGCACTGCAATATCTCGGCCTGCTGGCTGAACGCTGGTATTTTTTCGCCGATGCCCGTCATCCGCAAAACCTTTATTACCAGACGGTTTCCTGATGCTCGCCTTCGTTTTCCGACTAAGTCAACGCAATTTTATTGCGCTACTGAGCATTTTTCTTCTGCTGGCAGCATTCCCACTCGACAGCCTCGCTACGGAAGCCGTTAGCACGGGAAGCTCCTCCATGCCTTGGTGGGGCTGGCCGTTGCTGCTCTTCGTCGTCTGTTTTTTGCTGGGCATCGTCGCAGTTCCTTCCGGCGTCGGCGGCGGCGTACTCTTCGTCCCGATCGTCGGCGGTTTCTTCCCCTTCCATCTCGATTTCGTACGCGGAGCGGGTTTGCTGGTCGCGCTGGCCAGCGCGCTGGCGGCGGGACCAACCCTACTGAAAGGCGGACTGGCCAATCTACGCTTGGCACTACCGCTAGCGCTATTGGCCTCGATTAGTTCGATTGCCGGTGCAATGATGGGTTTAGCACTACCCGCCAGCACTGTGCAAATCGCCTTGGGCATGACCATTCTCGGCATCGTCGCACTGATGGCGACAGCAAAGAAATCGGAATTTCCCTCCGTGCCGATCGCCGACAAACTCTCGACTGCGCTGGCAATTCACGGTGTTTTCCACGATGCTGCCAATAACCGCAACATGCACTGGCAAGTCCATCGTACGCCGGGTGGGCTGTTATTGTTTACCGGCATCGGCTTTCTCGCTGGCATGTTCGGCATGGGTGCAGGTTGGGCGAATGTTCCGGTATTGAACCTGCTGATGGGCGTACCGATCAAAGTCTCGGCAGGAACTTCCAGCTTTATTCTGTCGCTGGTCGACTCTTCGGCTGCCTGGGTCTATCTCAACAAAGGGGCAGTCCTCGCCATCATCGCCATTCCTTCGATTACCGGCATGATGCTCGGTGCCATGATCGGCGCACGTCTTCTGCGCGTTTTAAAGGCTTCGGTCGTCCGCAAAATGGTCATTAGTCTGCTATTGTTCGCCGGACTGCGCGCTTTGCTGAAAGGCTTAGGCATCTGAGTTTAGGAGAAAAATCGTGACGCACCATCATGTTTCAGAAGAGCAAATCCGCTACTCCGTTTTCCTGAACTGGGGCATGCGCATCGGTCTTTTTCTGCTCATCACGCTGTTTGCCCTCTATGTGTTCGAAATTATTCCAACCCACATCCCCCTGAATAAGATCCCGGAGTACTGGGATCTACCGGTTGGCGAATATTTAAAACAAACCGGCTCCCCGACTGGCTGGGGCTGGGCCGGCATGCTGAATTACGGCGATTTCGCCAGCCTGAGCAGCATCGCATGGCTGTCGGGCTGCTCAGTCATTTGTTTGGTTGCAGTCATTCCGATCTATTCAGGCCGACGCGACATGATATATGCTGCGATCTGCATTCTGGAAATCGGCGTACAGCTACTCGCCGCCTCCGGTCTCTTGCACTCAGGTCACTAAAACACCATGCAAAAACCTTTCGAACGCATTTTACTCGCGACTGAACATACAGAATTTGATAGCGGGGCCGAGCGTGTTGCCATCGAAATGGCCCGCCGCTGCGGTTTGCCGCTGATGGCGATCATCCCCATCGTCAGCAACCCGGAATTCGAATCCGCCGCACCGGAACTGGCTAGCCGTGCCGAACAGGAAGCCGCCTCCAAGATTGCCGCCTTACAAAATTTGGCACAACACGCCGGTGTAAGACTTGACGTGACAGTACGGCGTGGCGAAGAACCCGCGCAAGAAATCGTCGAGGAAGCCATACGCCGGCAAGCCGATCTACTGATAACCCGCCGACGCGGGAAACGCAGCTTTCTCGCTAACCTGTTAGTCGGTGAAATGGTCGGCAAAGTAGCGGCGCAAGCCCCTTGCAGCGTTTTAATGGTCCCGCGCGCCTCGCATATGTGGTCGAAGGGCGTATTGCTCGCGCTGGATTATCGCCACCCTTCCGAAACGCTGACCGAGCTGGCCGCCACGATCGCCGGAATCTGCTCGATACCGCTTACCATCGCCAGTGTAACTGAAGCTAAAGGAGAAGAAACCGCAGCCGACGCAGTTCTTCAACAACATGTCGCCCGCGCAAACGCTGCCGGAACAACGACCTCCGCTGCACAACTGTCCGGCAAAGTTTCCAGAGAAATCGTGCAGGCCGCATCGGCACGCGGTGCCGATCTCATCGTCGTCGCGCATGGTCACCGCCCTGAATTCCGCAAGGCGCTCGGCCACGTCGCACGCGAAATCATCGGCCTCGCGGAAACCGCAGTCCTAGTCGCCAAAACGCCCATGCCGCACGAATAACCCAGTTGGGGGATAGACACACTACCCTTGGAGGGGATGGACACTGCATGCAGCATTCTGCCTAATAGCGGGATATTTTATTCAACACGCAACACTCAGGAGAGAGAACCATGAATTTCGACAAAGAACTGGACGCCCGCGGTCTGAACTGCCCGCTGCCGATTCTGAAAACCAAAAAAGCGCTGACCGATATGGGATCCGGTCAGGTGTTGAAGGTCGTTTCGACCGACTGCGGCTCGGTTAAGGATATGCAAGCCTTTGCCAACCAGACCGGCAACGCCCTGCTGTCTCAAAGCGAAGAAAACGGCGAATACTTCTTCTACATGCAAAAGAAATAATCCGTTCACTCAGGGAGCGAATCATGAAAAAGATGGCCATCATCGCCACCAAGGGTACGCTGGACATGGCCTACCCGCCGTTTATTCTGGCCTCGACCGCCGCTGCGCTGGGCTACGACGTACAGATTTTCTTCACTTTCTACGGCCTGCAACTGCTGCGTAAGGATTTATCCGACGTTAAGATCAGCCCGCTGGCCAATCCAGCGATGCCGATGCCGATTCCCATGCCCGTGATGGTGCAAATGCTGCCCGGCATGGAAACCATGGCGACCATGATGATGAAGGACAAGCTCAAGAAAAAAGGCGTGGCCTCGCTAGAAGAACTGCGCGACTTGTGTCTAGAAGCAGACGTTAAGTTCGTCGCCTGCCAGATGACCGTCGACTTGTTCGAATTCGAAAAGAGCGACTTCATCGACAGCGTCGAATACGGCGGCGCTGCGACCTTTATGGAATTCGCCGGAGATACCGACATCTGTCTGTTTATCTAAGGCAACACGCGCTGCTTGTCAGCGCAATCAGGCGGTTCGCAGTACCAGTTTCAATATAACCAACAGGGGGGATGGAAATGAAGCTGAAGCTTGCTGTATCGATGTGCATTGCATGTGGTCTGATTTCACCGGCGGCTTTCGCCACTAACGGATATTTTTCGCACGGCTACGGCATGAAAGCCAAAGGCATGGGCGGAGCGGGCGTTGCCCTGCCGCAGGATGCGCTGGCTGCGGCAACCAATCCGGCCGGAATGGTTATGGTCGGTGACCGTGCCGACATCGGCCTGGACTGGTTCCGTCCATCGCGCGAAGCGCAAATCACCGGGAATATGTTCCCCGGAGTAAACGGCACCTACAGCGCCAACGGCAAACAAAACTTTTTCATCCCCGAATTCGGCTACAACAAAATGCTGAATTCCGACACTGCCCTTGGGCTATCGGTTTTCGGTAACGGCGGGATGAATACCACCTACAACACCAACCCGTTCGGCGGATTCGGCGGCACGGGAACAGCCGGCGTGAATCTGGAACAACTGTTCATTTCACCGACTTGGTCGATGAAGCTGGCACCGGAGCATTCCATCGGCGTCGCGCTGAATCTGGCCTACCAAACATTCGAAGCCAAAGGCATTCAACCGTTCGCCGGCATGTCGCAATCTCCGGCCAACGTCAGCAATAACGGCAAAAACAGCTCGACCGGGTACGGCCTGCGTATCGGCTGGGTCGGCCAGCTAACGCCAGAATTCTCGCTGGGCGCGACTTATCAAACCAAGACCAGAATGAGCAAATTCAGCAAATATCAGGGGCTGTTCGCGGAACAAGGCGGCTTCGACATTCCGGCCAACTACGCAATCGGCATGGCATTAAAAGCCAGCCCGTCTACCACGCTCGCCTTCGACGTCGAACGCATTCTGTACGGCAATATTAAATCGATCTCCAACACCATGGCTGCTGGCGGACCGATGGGCGCGTCGAACGGTTCCGGTTTCGGCTGGCGCAGCATCAATGTCTATAAACTCGGCATCAGCCATGTCGTAGATTCGACCCTGACACTGCGAGCCGGCTACAACCATAACGACCAGCCCATCCCCGCCAGCCAGACTTTCTTCAACATTCTGGCGCCGGGTGTTGTGCAAGATCACCTGACTCTGGGCGCAACTTGGACACTAGCCGACAAGTCGGAAATCACCCTCGCCTACATGCACGCCTTCAAGAAAACCGTCAGCGGCGCGGGTTCCATTCCGCCCGGCGCACCTCCGGGATTCGGCGGCGGCGAAGCCAACCTGAGCATGTCGCAAAACTCATTCGGCATCGCATACGGTTGGTAAGACTGCCATCGACAAAAAAGCCCGCTGTACAGCGGGCTTTTTTGTTTCTTCCGAGCGAAATTATTCAAGTTCCCGCAATCCGGTCATAGTACCGTGCCCGGTACAGTAAACGCGGCAGACGCGGATTGTCGGTAAATCCGGCGCGGTCGTGCAGTACGTTGTTGCAAATCAACCCCATCCCCGGTTCGAGGCGGACACGGTACACATAGGGGGAGGATGCATCGGAAAGTATCCGTTCGAGTTCCGCCACGGCAGCCAGTGTCGTTGAGTCTTGCTTCCATTCGATGCTGCGCGTGCGGGCGGTATAACGCATGTGCAGGCTGCCGGTGGTGGCATCGACCGAAAACACCGGGCCGGTTTGCGCGGCGCGCGCAACGCCGTTTTCGTCTTCACGCTCCGGAATGGTCATGGCATCCGACGCTTGTAAGGTGCGAATATAATCGGGATTAGCGTCGCGCAATAAGATATAGGCAATTTCATGATCCATCAGCCGGTTCTCGCCGCCGATTTCTGCACTGCGCACGCAATGCAGTATCATCCCGCGTATGCGATGCTCCTCGGTGTTGTAATACCCGTCGGTATGCCACTTGATCGGGCGGTTGGTATAGGGAATATAGGCCTTATGCAGCGCATCTGCGCCGACTGCGATACGCGACACGCCGTCCTCGTCCGCAAGCCAGTTCGCATCGAGCCGCATCAGCCCGAACCTCTGCCCCAACGCCAGTATTGCCGCACTGTCTTCAAGCGGTTTCGCGCTGGCGTAAATCACCATATTGCTGTGTCGGCAATGCGTACGCAACGCTTCCAGCTCTGTATCCGATAAACGACCGGGATGATCGACTTCCACCACCAATTGCTCGATTGAAACTGGCACCTGACTTAACTTGCGAGCGCGCCATTGCTGGTAAGCACGGTCATTTTCCAGATCGAAGGGTGAGCCTTCCGCACGGAACGGCATTTCAATCTCCGCTCGTACCGCCCGCCGCACGGCGACGCGGCTCCAACTCGAGTAAACCGCGCATCGCCCGAGCAACCAATGCCGCGCCTTCCGGTCCTTCGATCGCCATGACTTGGTCAGTAATCCAGTGTTGGTCGCGCTCGTCCGCCGCTTCTTGTACACAGCAGGCGGCATACCGCAAGAAACCGAAGTCCGGCCCGGATTCTTCGTTGTAATCGAATTCTGCGTAATCGTCGGCGCGATGGTTGAACAAGTCCACAAACCGGGCCTTGTGGCCGGCCGCCTCACCGCCGAGTAACTCGCTGCGGTTTTCGGCAACGATCTCGCCTACCCGGTTCACCAGCGCAATCGTAAACGTACCCCGCGCCGCGCCTTGCAAATGCAGGTACGCCTGCCGGTCGGCGATCTGCACCAGGTAATTCAGAAATTCATATAAATAGGCGAAATATTGTTCGCCCACCGCCACTTCGAAGTCGGCCTTGCGCAAATTTTTGATTGCCTGAACAGCAATGCGCCAAATGGAAAACGCCGCAGCGCCTGCCAGCTCCTGCGGCGTTTTTTCTTTACCCGGTTTAAACCAATGGCTCTTCAGCCGCATGGAAAACTAGGCCTTCTGGATATAGAACTCGTACTCGTCGGCCGACACCTTGTCGGTTTCGAGAATACGCATGCCGGTCGCCGCGGCCCAGCCAACGATATCGGATTCGATACCGGGGCAGTTGCTGACCAGTTTCAGAATTTCGCCGCTGTTCATACCGTTCAGCAGTTTTTTCGCTTCCACGATCGGGCCGGGACACACAACGCCGCGAATGTCGAGCAATACATTCGCCGTCACCGCCTTTGCCTTCCCTTTCTTCACATAGTACGCGGTCGCACCGTTTTCCATCGGTTCGGCTTTCAGCACCTGATTGCCGGTCTGCTTTGTCCAAGCGAACAAATCGTCGCGCGTCCCCTGACAGTCGGAAATCAGCAGCAAAATTTGCCCGGCTTCCAGATCGGCAATCATGCGCTTTACGCCGAGCAAGGGTGCGGGACAAGTCAGTCCCTTCATATTCACTACCAGATTGGCGTGCAATTCCTGATCGTTCATCCTGTTCTCCCTATACGATGTTCGCTTCCCTATTCAACAGCAGACCGGCTAATCGATCCCCGCGATGACTTTATGCGGTACAAAAATCCCGCAGCCGTAACACCGCCCTGCCCCTAAACCTTCGTACTGCAAAGCCAGCGACGCTTCCGGTTTCAGCTCGTGCAAAACCAGCGCATAGCCGCTTAAACCGCGTGTCGGATCGCCTATCGCCATGCGCTTGCCGCAAATCCGTTTCGCTGCGATTCCGCGCGCATTCATCACGACGTCAATCTCTTCCAAAAATGCCTGCTCATCCCCTGCGCCGACCACCAGATGTGCCTGCAAAGTCGAAAAGTGCGTCAGTTCGCGCTCGACTGCGCGCCCCACCTCCAGAGCTTCGCCGCCGACCTGCAAACGCGCCCCACTCAGGCGCAGTGCTTGCAGCACCAGCCCGGCGCTCGCCCGCACCACCAGTTTGGCGCGCTTCGGCAACAAACATTCTTCCGTGCCCGCCGCCAACCGTAGCGGATGCACCCCAGTCAGTGCATCCTCTGCCAGCGCGGGAACGCATCGCACAATCTCATCCCACAAGCCGAAAGCATAATCGGCCGGCAACCGGTCGCCGCGCAACTCGAACACGACATCGGTCATCGTCACGGCTACGCCTCGCCCCGATCGCTGTCCAGCGATTGCGCCCACGCTTGCATGCCTTCAGCCCAGCGACGTGCCGTCAGCGGATCAATGTCGAATATTGTGAAGCGCTTGCCTTCCCGTATCCGTACGCGCAGCAGCGGCATTCCATCTTCGACAAAATCCACTTGCTGCAATTCGATTTCCTGACCACCCCAAGGCACCTTGAAGCTATCTAGTGTCTTCAACTGCGTCACATATTCCCCTTCAATGTAATCCGATTCAACCGTGCCGGACGACCCTGCAATCGGGGGCATTGATTGCCGCCAAGTCTATCCATAAAGCCAGCGAATGAGGATAACACCAAGGAGTGCCCCGCATATCCCCCATTCGGGTTATTCGATATACCCGTCAGGGTAATGGCGAAGCGCGGATAAGCCCCTTAACATTCCGGCGCATCAAGGGAGCTCTGTCCGGACGGGCGCAGCGATAAATAAAACAAACGTTCCGTCAGACCCGAATGAGTTTGAAAGTGGATCGAGCAATGCCGCACAGCCGTATCCATTTGCATCAAGCGCTTTAATTGTTCGTCCCGGGAGCACCCCGGCAACGTGACCGAAAGGAAATTTCATGGCAAAGAAGTTGCATGACACACCGAATCTCGATGAACTTGAGAACGGCCCTTGGCCCAGCTTTGTTACCGGGCTGAAGCGCCTGGCTCAAGACAAGGACATGGCGGTCGACCTGCTGGGACAGCTAGAAACTTCCTACGAAACCCGAAAAGGTTATTGGAAAGGCGGCACAGTCGGGGTATTCGGTTATGGCGGCGGTGTTATTCCACGCTTTACTGAACTCAAAGACGAGAACGGCAGCCCTCAGTTCAAAGATGCGGCCGAATTCCACACCCTGCGCGTCATGCCCCCGCCCGGCATGCATTACACAACCGATATCCTGCGCAAGATGTGCGACATTTGGGAGCGCCACGGTTCCGGCCTGATCGCCTTTCACGGGCAGTCCGGCGACATCATGTTTCAGGGTACAACCACCGAAAACGTGCAAAAAGCCTTCGATGAAATCAACGAGCTCGGTTTCGACCTCGGCGGCGCTGGTCCGGCCGTCCGCACTTCGATGTCTTGCGTCGGCAGCGCCCGTTGCGAACAATCCTGCTACGATGAGGCTAAAGCACACCGCGCCATCATCAACAATTTTCTCGACGATATTCACCGCCCGTCCCTGCCCTACAAATTCAAGTTCAAGTTCTCCGGTTGCCCGAACGACTGCATGAATTCGATTCAGCGTTCCGACATGGCTGTGATCGGAACGTGGCGCGATAACATCCAGACTGACGAAGCGCTGGCTAAAAAGTGGTTCGCCAAGCACGGCATGGATGAACTGGTAAACGACGTGGTAGCGCGCTGCCCGACCAAAGCTTTCCAGTTAAAGCAAATCAAAGACGTCAAATCCGGCGACCATATCTCCAGTGTGGCCGTCAGCGACACCCATGCAGTGGAAATCGACAACCGCGACTGCGTGCGCTGCATGCATTGCATCAATGTGATGACTGGCGGGCTGGCTCCCGGTAACGACCGCGGTGCCGCTATTCTGATCGGCGGCAAGCGCACGCTGAAAATCGGCGATCTGATGGGGACTGTGGTGGTGCCGTTCATGAAGCTCGACACCGACGAAAACGTCGAAAAACTGGTCGAACTGGCACAAAACATTATCGACTTCTTTGCGGAAAATGCGCTGGAACACGAACGCACCGGCGAAATGATCGAACGTATCGGTTTGGTCAATTTCCTTGATGCAATGGGCATCGATGCCGATCCGAACATGGTTTCCTCGCCGCGTATGAACCCCTACGTCCGTACCGACGGATGGGATGAGGAAGTCGCCCGCATTAACGCCAAGAAACAAGCTGCCAAAGGAGAATAAGCATGAGTCAGCCGCAATTGCGCCGTCCCGTCGAATGCGGGGTTCCTGACAACAAGCCATATCTGCATCCGTTGCTGGCGAAAAACTACGGTCAATGGAAATACCATGATCGTCCTCGCCCCGGTGTGCTGCACCATGTTGCCCGGAATGGCGACGAAGTTTGGTCGGTTCGTGCTGGCACGCAGCGCCAAATGGACGTTTACACCATTCGCAAGCTGTGCGACATCGCCGACCAGTTTGCCGAAGGCCACGTACGCTTCACCATTCGCTCGAATATCGAATTCATGGTCTCGGATGCCGCCAAGGTTAATCCGCTGATCGCCGAATTGGAGCGCAACGGTTTCCCGGTGGGCGGTACCGGCAACTCGGTTTCGATGATCGCCCATACTCAAGGCTGGCTGCACTGCGACATTCCCGGCACCGACGCTTCCGGTGTGGTGAAGTCGCTGATGGACGAACTGATTACCGAATTCAAGCGCGAAGAAATGCCGAACCGCGTACACCTGTCGACCTCCTGCTGCGAAATCAACTGCGGCGGGCAGGCAGACATCGCAATTATCGTGCAGCACACCAAGCCCCCCAAGATCAACCACGACTTGGTGGCGAACGTCTGCGAACGCCCGGCGGTCGTAGCCCGCTGCCCGGTAGCAGCGATTCGTCCTGCCATGGTGAACGGCAAACCCTCGCTGGAAGTAGACGAAGCCAAATGCGTCTGTTGCGGTGCCTGCTATCCGCCCTGCCCGCCCATGCAAATTAATGATCCGGAACACTCCAAACTGGCGATCTGGGTCGGCGGCAAAAACTCCAATGCCCGCGGCAAGCCCACCTTCATGAAGATGGTTGCCTCCGGTCTGCCGAACAATGCACCGCGTTGGCCGGAAGTCAGCGAAGTGGTAAAGAAGATTCTTTACACCTATAAGGAAGATGCTCGCCCATGGGAACGACTGTCCGACTGGATTGACCGGATTGGCTGGCCGCGCTTCTTCGAAAAGACCGGGTTGCCATTTACTAAGTACCTGATCGACGACTGGAGAGGTTCGCGTAACAACCTCAATGCTTCGACCCACATGCGTTTCTAAGGAGATGACGGCAATGAAATTCGCCATCGTCGTAAACGAAGGACCTTACCAGCATCAGGCGAGCGATTCCGCTTACCTGTTCTGCAAGGCAGCCATCGAAAAGGGGCACGAAATCCGTCGGGTATTTTTCTACCATGACGGCGTTAACAATGCTTCGCGCCTGACTGAACCGCCGCAGGATGATCGCCATATCGTCAACCGCTGGAGCAAACTGGCTGCCGATCATGGCGTCGACTTGGTAGTCTGCGTCGCGGCAGCACTGCGTCGCGGTATCCGCGAAGAAAATCTGGCCGCCGGTTTCAGAATTTCCGGTTTGGGCCAATTGGTCGAAGCCGGCATCCAGTCCGACCGCACGGTCGTCTTCGGCGATTAGGAGCAAAAATGAGCGATACCAAGAAATTCATGTTTGTGAATCGCAAAGCACCCTACGGCTCTATTTACGCGCTGGAATCGCTGGAAGTCGTGCTGATTACCGCCGCCTTCGACCAGGATGTTTCGCTGTGCTTTATGGACGACGGCGTCTATCAGTTGAAGAAAGCGCAACAGACCAAAGGGATCGAAACCAAAAATTTCTCGCCCACCTACCGTGCGCTGGAAGGCTACGACATCGAGAAACTCTATGTCGAACGCGAATCGATGGAAGCGCGCGGACTGAACGAAGACGACCTGCTGGTGGACGTCATCGTGCTGGGTCGCGAAGAAATGGGCAAGTTGATGGACGAGCAAGACGTCGTCCTGAGCTTCTGAGGAAGGAGACCACATGCTACATATTATCAACCAATCTCCCTTGCGCACCGGCTCGCTGGACTCCTGTCTGCGCGTTGCCGCTTCCGGCGACATTCTGCTGATCGAGGATGCCGTCTATGCCGCCACTTCCGGCACATCCGTCGAAGGCAAAGTACGCGAAGCAATGGGCCGCTGCAAAATCCATGTACTGCTGCCCGATCTTGAAGCGCGCGGCATGTCCGACCGGATGATCGATGGAGTCACGACCGTCGACTACGCTGGTTTCGTCGACCTCGTCGTCGCCAACAACACCTGCCAATCCTGGCTGTAAATTTATAGAGGAGAAATTCCATGGCTAATATTGAAGTAAACGGCAGCACCTACGAAACCGACGAAGAAGGCTATCTGGTCAACCTGTCCGACTGGAACAAGGATGTCGCCAACTTCATCGCACAAACCGAAAATATCTCCATGAGCGACCAACACTGGGAAGTAGTGGATTTCTTGCGCGAATACTATGAAGAGTACCAAATCGCTCCCGCCGTACGCGTGCTGACCAAGGCCATCGGCAAAAAGCTCGGCCCGGAGAAAGGCAATAGCCAGTACCTGTACGAACTGTTCCCGTATGGCCCGGCCAAGCAAGCCTGCAAGATTGCCGGCCTGCCCAAACCCACCGGTTGCGTTTAACCAGCGCACAGGGACGCCCCATGTACGCAGCGCTCTTCTACGTTTCCGCCCTGCTGTTCGTCGGCGGCCTTGTCTACCGCATTGCCGCCTACGCCAAAACTCCGGTGCCGTTGAAGATTCCCACCACCCCTGCGCCGATAACGCGCGGCGGGGTGGTGCTGCGCATGGCGCGCGAAGTCGTATTGTTCGAAAGCCTGTTCAAAGGCAATCTCTGGACATGGATTTTCGGCTGGCTGTTTCACGTCAGCCTGGCCTTAGTCGTTGTACGCCACTTGCGCTATTTCACCGAGCCGGTATGGTTCTGGGTCGAACTGGCGCAACCTTTCGGGATGTACGCGGGGTTCACCATGGTCGCCGGATTGGCTGGCCTGTGGGCGCGGCGCTTGTTCGTCGAGCGCATCCGCTACATTTCCACCTATTCGGATCACCTGATGCTGGTGCTGCTGCTGTTGATCGCGCTTTCCGGCCTCACCATGAAATTCGTCACCCGCACCGATGTCGTCGGCGTGAAGGCATTCTTCCTCGGTTTAATGCGCTTTGAAATTCAGCCGCTGCCGTCCGATGCCATGTTGACTGTCCACCTGACACTCGTGGCATTGCTTTTAGTTATCTTCCCGTTCAGCAAACTGCTGCACGCACCGGGTATTTTCTTCTCGCCGACCCGCAATCAAACCGACAACCCGCGCGAAAAGCGCCATCTGGCCGACTGGGCCGCAAAACTGGAATCGGAGAAATAACCAGATGGCCGCAGAAATCAAGGCACCGCCCTATCGCGTCATTCCCATTATTCCCAAGCTGCAACCGGGCGCGATGGCAGAATCTAAGCCCTATGTCGCAAACGAAAAAATTCAGCAGGAAATCGGTTTTCCCGGCACGCTGGTGGAAGACTGGGAAGCGCGCGTTGTCGCCAAGATGGGCGAACTGCTGGAAAAATATCGTTCGCTGAAAGTCTATCTGGATGCCTGCGTACATTGCGGTGCGTGTTCCGACAAATGTCATTATTTCATCGGCACGCAAGATCCCAAAAACATGCCGGTCGCCCGGCAGGATTTGCTGCGCAGCATATACCGCCGCTATTTCACCCCGGCTGGCAAACTGCTACCTGCCTTGGTCGGCGCACGCGATCTGACGCGCGAAGTATTGGATGAGTGGTACGTTTACTACAACCAATGCTCCGAATGCCGCCGCTGCTCGGTATTCTGTCCCTATGGGATCGACACCGCCGAGTTTACGATGGCCGCTCGCGAGATTCTGGACAGCATCGGCTACGGCCAGAAATATTCGAACGAGATCATCGGTAAAGTTCACCGCATCGGCAACAACCTCGGCTTGCCCGGCCCGGCACTGGAAAACACGCTGGAGGGACTGGAAGAAGACGTTAAAGAAGACACCGGCATCGATGTGCGTTTCCCGTTGGACGTGCAAGGCGCTGAAGTATTGCTGGTCACACCGTCCGCAGATTTCTTTGCCGAACCGCATATCGATAGCCTGATCGGTTACGCCAAGGTATTCCATGCCACAGGCATCAGTTGGACTTTGTCGTCGAAAGCCTCCGAGGGCGGCAATTTCGGCATGTTTATCGGCAACTACGACCAATTACGCAAAATTGCGCTCCGTGTGCGCGAAGCCGCACTAGAACTGGGCGTGAAGCGGATTGTGGTCGGCGAATGCGGTCATGCCTGGCGTGTTGCCTACAGCTTCTGGAATACGCTTACCGGCATCGGTGCAGGTGCGAACGACCCTTTCGCCATCCAACTGCAAAACCAGTTGGACCACCGCTACAAGCAACCAACCCACATCTGCGAATTAACCTGGGATCTGATTCAACAAGGCGCACTCTCCTTCGATAAGGAAGCGAACGACCATCGCATTATCACTTTCCACGATTCCTGCAATGTCGCGCGCGCCTCGCGCATGGGCGACTATGCCGGCGGACAATTCGACATTCCGCGCAACATCATCAAGGCGGTTGCCAATAATTTTGTGGAAATGTCCGAAAACACCATCCGCGAACAAACCTTTTGCTGCGGCGGCGGGGGCGGGTTGCTGACGGACGAACTGCTGGATTTGCGCGTCAAAGGTGCATTGCCGCGCATGGAAGCACTGCAACAAGTTGTCGACAGCGACAAAGTGAATTTTATGGCGACGATCTGCGCCATCTGCAAGGCACAGTTCACCAAAGTACTACCCTATTACGGATTTCAGAGAAGCATGGTCGGCGGCGTGCACCAACTGGTCAGCAGCGCCATCAAATTGGGTGATAAATAACGATTTTTGATCGGGGATAGGCAATGTCAACTACGATGGATGAAACCAAACTCACATTCCGCCGCTACAAGGATGGCGATCAAAAAGTCCGTTCTTTCCGCGAGCAAATCTTTCAGGCCGGACATTCTTACAAATGCCCGACTTATATTCAGTCCAGTCCGCCCTGTCAGGCGAGTTGCCCGGCCGGCGAAGACATTCGCGGCTATCTGCAAATCGTGCGCGGCACCGAAAAGCCGCCTGTGGGTACGACTTGGCAAGAATACGCTTGGCGTCGTCTGACCGAAGCCAACCCCTTCCCCGCCGTAATGGGTCGCGTTTGCCCGGCACCGTGCGAATCCGGCTGTAACCGCAACGAAGTGGAAGACCATGTCGGCATTAATTCTGTTGAGCATTTCTTAGGCGACTATGCGATTGCCAACAATCTGCAATTCGTTAAACCGGAAACCTCCAGCGGGAAGAAAATCGCTGTGATCGGCGGCGGCCCAGCCGGTCTCTCCTGCGCCTACCAACTGGCGTTAAAAGGGCATGCAGTCACAGTCTTCGACGATCATGCCCAACTCGGCGGCATGATGCGCTACGGCATTCCGGGCTTCCGCACCCCGCGCGACAAGCTGGATGCGGAAATCCAGCGCATTCTGAATCTGGGGGTCGATTCCCGCCTGAATTGCCACATCGGCAAGGACGTGACGCTCGATCAAATTCGCCAAGAATTTGACGCGGTCTTCCTGGGCATGGGCGCACAAGCCGGTCGTGCGCTACCGGTACAAGATGGCGACGCACCGAACGTCGTGACCGCAACTTCCTTCCTACGTGCCTTCAACGATGGCCGTTTGCAACACGTAGGCAAGCGCGTCGTAGTAGTCGGCGGCGGCGATACCTCAATCGACGTGGCGACTGTTGCCCGTCGCCTGGGGCACATCGAACATGCGCATCCGGGTGACCTCGATAAAGCGATTGCCGGTCAGATGGCGCACGATGTCGCTGACATTTCCGCCAAGCAAGGGGCAGACGTTACGCTGACCTCGATTTTCGCAATCGACAAGATGCAGGCGAACAAGCACGAAATCGAACAAGCACTGGCTGAGGGAATCGCCATTCGCGGCGGATTGGTTCCGGTCGGCGTGGTTAAGGAAAACGGTCGTGCGGTCGCGCTGCGGGTAGCTGAATGCGTCGCCAAGATAGCCGGCGGCAAACTGGAAGTCATCAAAAAAGACGGCTCCGAACAAGACATCCCTGCCGATCTGATCGTTTCGGCAATCGGTCAGGCAGTCGATTTCACCGGCTTGGAAGTATTCGATAACGGTCGCAGCGCGGTGACCACCGACAAAAACTATCAGGTAGGCGGTCAAGCCGGGGTATTTGCTGGCGGCGATGTGATTCGCCCGCATTTGCTGACGACTGCGATTGGCCACGGTGCGATTGCCGCGGAAGGTATCGACCGGTTCCTCGCTGGCGAAGAGCAGGAAAAGCGCCCCAAGATCGATGTGCATCAGTTTGACTTAATGCGCAAAATGGAGGAAAAAGGGCTGTCAATTACAGCAGCAACCGAACCCATGCGCGGCACCGACAAGTCGACCGCAGCAGTACATAACTTCGACAATCGCTCCGGTCGCTACGTCATTCCGCACGACGAACTATTCCTCGGTCATTTCGCTTTTACCCCACGAACGAAACGCCACATCATTACGCTGGATGAGCAAACTGCACTGAACAACTTCGACGAACGCTTAATGACGCTGTCTGAAGCCGAAGCGGTGGCAGAAGCCAAGCGTTGCATGAGCTGCGGAATGTGCTTCGAGTGCGATAACTGCGTAGTGTATTGTCCGCAAGATGCAGTGTTCCGCGTACCGAAAGCCAAGTCGACGACCGGTCGTTATGTCGATACCGATTACAACAAGTGCATCGGCTGCCATGTCTGCCACGATGTATGTCCGACCGGTTATATTCAAATGGGGCTAGGCGAGTAAATGATCGCGCGTCTGCTGACAATTTTCCTCCTTTGCGTTGCCGCCGGCACTGCGCTTGCGGCCGACACCGGCCTAAAGCCCAAACTGGATATAGGCAAAGGCGGTCAATGCGTGGACGACCCTAAATTCATGCGCGACAATCACATGCGCTTGTTGCGCCATCAGCGCGACGAAACCCTGCGTCAGGGCGTCCGCGGCGGCAAGTACAAATTGGCCGATTGTGTTGAATGTCACGCCAGCGCCAAAACCGGTCGCGTCGTCGGCACCGATGATAGCTTCTGTCAGGGCTGCCACCGTTATGCCGCTGTCAGGATCGATTGCTTCGAGTGCCATGCAAGTAAACGAAAAGCGCTCCCGGAGAGTGGAAAATGAGCGAAATCGACCCTAGCCGCCGAAAATTTCTCGGCAGTTCCTCCGCCATCGTGGCGGGACTGGCACTTGCCCCCGGTTTATTGCTGATCGATACCGCGCATGGTCGCCCGGCTGGCGAAGCCTCCTCCGGTAAAGTGCGATGGGGGATACTGATCGATACCAATCAATGCAAGCCGGGCTGCAACGATTGCGTAACCGCCTGCAATCAGGAAAACGGCCTGTCCGGCGGCACTCAGTCCACAGATTCACAATGGATCCGCAAGGTCGAACTGAAAGATATGCGCAGTGGACGTACGGCATCGTTACCGATGATGTGCCAGCACTGCGAGAAACCGCCCTGTGTAGACGTTTGCCCGACCACAGCTTCATTTAAACGCGCCGACGGTATCGTACTAGTCGACAAGCATCGCTGCATCGGCTGCCGTTACTGCATGATGGCCTGCCCCTACAAAGCGCGTTCATTCGTTCACGAAGCGCTAACCGACCAACGCACCGAGGTGCCGCGCGGCAAAGGGACTGTCGAAAGCTGCACACTTTGCGTTCACCGCATCGACCAAGGATTAGGCCCCGCCTGCGCAGCAGCCTGCGACAAAGCTGGACACCACGCGATTGTGTTCGGAGATCTGAACGACCCGGACAGCGAAATTTCCAAACGCATCCGCAGCGCCGCCACGACCCAAGTGCGTAGCGACTTGGCGCTGAATCCCGGCGTGCAATATCAAGGAATCTGATCCATGTCCGTCAATTCCGCTCCCGCATCCGACAAAGGCGCATTCTATACCCTGCTGGTATTGGGTATGCTGCTGTCAGCGCTCGGCTTCTCCGCCTCGTACTATATGGAAGAACACGGCCATATCGTGACTGGCATGAACAACCAGATTGTCTGGGGCTTGCCGCATGTATTCGCCATTTTCATGATCGTCGCTGCATCGGGGGTATTGAATGTCGCCTCGATCGGCACAGTCTTCGGCAAAACCATCTACAAGGCGCGCGCGCCGCTTTCCGGCTTGTTATCGATTGCCTTACTGGCGGGTGGCCTGACCGTTTTGATGCTGGATTTGGGACGTCCGGACCGTTTGATGGTTGCCGCAACCAACTACAATCCGACTTCTGTTTTTGCGTGGAATATCGTCCTATACTCGGGCTTATTCACGCTGGTCGCAATTTACATCTGGAGCATCATGGAGCGCCGGATGAACCCCTACTCCAAGCCGGTCGGCTTTATGGTATTCGGCTGGCGGATTATTCTGACCACCGGCACCGGTCTGATTTTCGCGTTTCTGGTCGCCCGGCAGGCCTACGGCTCGGCGCTGCTGCCGCCGATGTTCATCGTATTGTCTTTCGCATGGGGCATGGCGGTCTTTCACATCGTGCAAACTTCGATGTATGCCTGGAACCGGAAAACACTTAACCCGGCCATCTTGCAGCGTAAAAAAAATCTAATGGGTGTGTTTGTGATTGGCTCGCTGTATTTCGTCATCGCCTATCATCTGACCAACCTGTATTTCGCCAAACAGACTGGCTTCGAACACTTTATTTTGTTTGACGGCGGCATTTATCCGTTGTTGTTCTGGGGCGGTTATGTGCTGCTAGGCAATCTGGTTCCGCTGGCGCTGCTCTACCTGCCCAACCTCGGCAAGACCAAGTGCGTTGTGATCGCCTCCTCATTGATTGTGATCGGCAGTCTGGCATTACTGTATGTGTTCATCGTCGGCGGTCAGGCATACCCATTGGCGATTTTCCCCGGCTACGAAGCCAGCAGCACCTTCGGCGACGGACAGATCGGGCAATACAACCCTTCGCTGCCGGAATTTGTCTTAGGCATCGGCGGCATGGGCATCGCCTTCTTCATTACCGTGGTCGGCGTGCGTCTGTTCAATTTTCTGCCGCAAGATACGCCCGGCGATAAGGACTAAGCCCAATGAACCGGGTGCTGATTTCCGCAGCCCACAAATCCTCCGGAAAAACCGCTATCAGTATCGGCCTGTGTGCCGCATTGTCGCAACGCGGCCATACTGTCCAGCCATTCAAAAAAGGGCCGGACTATATCGACCCGATGTGGCTATCGCAGGCGAGCGGGCGTGCCTGTCGCAATCTCGACCTCTACCTGATGGAACGCGATGAGATCGTCGCCAACTTCGCCCGGCACAGCAGCGATTTCAATCTGGTCGAAGGCAATAAGGGTTTGTATGACGGTCTGGCTTTAGACGGCAGCAACAGCAACGCCGCGCTCGCCAAACTGCTCGATCTGCCGATCATGCTGGTCATCGACGCCCGCGGCATGACGCGCGGCATCGCCCCGCTGATTCTGGGTTATCAGGCTTTCGACCCTGAGATTCATATCGCCGGCGTCATCCTCAATAATTTAGGCGGGGCACGCCACGAAGCGAAGTTGCGTGAAGTTATCCAGCACTACACTGACGTGCCGGTAATCGGTGCCGTGCAGCACGACGAGCGCATGCAAATCGTCGAACGTCATCTGGGTTTAATGCCCAGTAATGAATCAACTGAGGCAGCAGATCGGATTGCGGCCATGGGAGAGGCTGTTGCGGCTCAGATTGACCTCGACCGCCTGATCGAACTCACCCGTAAACCACCGCTGGCGGAACAGGCTCCGCCGCCGGTATTCGATTTTCCGTCCGGCGAGCCGGTGCGCATCGGCATCGCCCAAGATCGCGCATTCGGCTTCTACTACGCCGACGACTTGGATGCCTTGTGCGCTGCCGGTGCCGAACTCGTTCCTTTTGACGCAACCCGCACCGAAATGCTGCCTGAGGTTGATGGTCTATACATCGGCGGCGGCTTTCCCGAGGCAATGGCAACCGAGCTGGAGGCCAACCAAACATTGCGCGACAGTATTAGAACCGCCCTTGCAAACGGTCTGCCCGCCTATGCGGAATGCGGCGGACTGATGTACCTTTCCCGTTCGCTGACGCAAGATGGAAAGCGTTATGAAATGGTGGGGGCCATACCGGGAGATGTCGTGATGCACGCCAAACCGGTTGGGCGCGGCTATGTCCATCTAGTTGAAAACGAAGGACATCTCTGGCCGCGCCCGCACGAACCAGCACATCGCATTCGCGCCCACGAATTCCATTATTCCAGTCTGGAAAATCTGCCCGCCGGCATGCGATACGCCTACCGGGTAGCACGCGGCTATGGCATCGACGGTGCAAACGATGGGTTGGTCATCGGCAATCTACTCGCTTCCTACACGCATCTGCGTACTATCGGTCAGTGTTACTGGGCCGCGCGCTTCGTCGCATTCGTCCGGCAAATTAAAAGCAGCATGGCATCGCGCGCCGGTTCGTGCGATGATTAGCATTCCTTAATACACGCACGTACAACGGTAATCGTATGGAACACCCATTCGCCCCTTTTATCCGCATGCTGGGCAAAGGCCAGCACGGTTCCCGCGACCTGAGCCAAGCCGAGGCCGAGCAGTCCATGAGCATGGTACTGAACGATCAGGTAGAACCCATACAACTCGGCGCATTCCTGATGCTGATGCGCATCAAGGAAGAAACCGCAGAAGAAGTTGCCGGTTTTGTGCAAGCCTGCCGCAAGGCAATCGGCTTACCCTACGGCTTTCCCCAGGTATCGCTCGATTGGGCCAGCTACGCGGGTAAACGCCGCCAACTGCCGTGGTATGTGCTCTCGGCCTTGCTGCTCTCCAGTCCGGAACGTCGCGTATTGATGCACGGGCTAGACGGCGGCATCGAAGACCGCGTTTTCGTACCGCAAGCCCTAACTGCACTCGGCCTGCAACCTTCTAAAACGTTACCGGATGCAGCAAGCAGCCTGCAATCACTCGGTTTCGCATTTGTGCCGCTGGAAACCCTGAATGCCGAACTGTACCGCATCATTAATCTTAAACCGCTGCTCGGTTTGCGCTCCCCGGTACATACGATTGCCCGCATGCTGAACCCGGCGGCGGCACCAGCCTCCATCATGGGGATTTTTCACCCCGGCTACGACGAAGTTCATCAGCAAGCCAGCCAGTTGCTGGGCGACGCCGGTGTCGCCGTGTTCAAGGGCGAAGGCGGCGAGGCCGAGATCAACCCCGATACAGCGACACTAGTACGCTTAGCCCACAACGGTGCGCTGTCCCAAGAAGAATGGCCGGCGCAATTCGCCACTCGCCATATGAAAGACAGCGAAATGGATGTAACCCGTCTGGCGCAACTGTGGCGAGGCGAAATCGACGACGAATACGGCGCGGCCGCCGTTATTGGCACAGCGGCCGTCGCTCTGCGCGCATTGGGAGAAGCAACCGCCCCGGAGGAAGCCCTGCAACAAGCGCGCGCACTCTGGCAAGCGCGCGACAAGAACCGTTTCAACGTCTGAGACCGCTATGGATTATTTCCCGATCTTTCTGAATCTAAAAGGCAAACCCTGTCTGATCGTCGGCGGCGGCGACGTCGCATTCCGCAAAGCCAGCGTATTGGCGCAAGCCGGTGCGCAGATTACCGTGGTAGCCCCGGATATTCAGGGACAATTCGATACGCTGCCGAATGTCAGACATATTCAAGCGCCCTTCGAACCGGCGCATCTGGACGGCATGACCCTTGCCATCGCCGCCACGAACGACGAAGCCGCCAATGCCAGCGTTTCGCGCGAAGCCCAAGCCCGCAACATCCCGGTAAACGTGGTCGACAACCCTGAATTATGCTCCTTCATCATGCCGTCGATCCTCGACCGCTCGCCGGTCATGGTCGCTTTTTCCAGCGGCGGAGCATCCCCTGTACTGACCCGCATGCTGCGCGGCAAGCTGGAAACCCTGATCCCACACGGTTACGGCCGATTGGCGGCGTTCTCCGCCCGCCTGCGCGACAAAGTCAAAGCGCGTATCGCGCAGGACAATCATCGCCGCATATTCTGGGAAGACGTGCTGGAAGGTCATATCGCCGAAAAAATTTTCGCCGGTGACGAATCCAGTGCGCAAGCGCTGTTCGATGAACTCTTACATAAAAACGAAGGGAAAAAGGTCGGTGAAGTCTATCTGATCGGTGCCGGACCCGGCGATCCCGATTTGCTCACCTTCCGCGCCTTGCGCCTGATGCAGAAAGCCGATGTCGTGCTATACGACAACCTCGTTTCCAAGCCGATTTTGGAAATGACCCGGCGCGATGCGAAACGCATCTTCGTCGGCAAGATGCGCGGCAACCACACCCTGCCGCAAGAAGAAATCAACGAATTGCTGGTACGTCTGGCCAAGGAAGGCCACCGCGTGCTGCGCCTGAAAGGCGGCGACCCCTTTATTTTCGGGCGCGGCGGCGAAGAAATCGAAAAGTTGTCCGAGAACGAGATTCCCTTCCAAGTCGTACCGGGCATCACCGCAGCATCCGGCGTCGCCTCCTATGCCGGCATTCCGCTCACCCACCGCGACCATGCGCAATCCTGCATATTCGTCACCGGACACCTTAAAGACAACAGCATGGACTTGGACTGGGACATGCTGGCGCGCCCCAATCAAACCATCGTGGTCTACATGGGCCTGCAAGGCTTGGATACCCTGTGTGCGCAGCTGATTGCGCACGGCTTGCCGGACAGCACGCCCATCGCCATTGTGCAGCAAGGCACCACGCAGAATCAGCGCGTGGTCAGCGGCACGCTGGGCGACTTGCCAGCCAACCCCGAAGTCAAAGAACTGAAAGCTCCGACACTGATTATCGTCGGCGGCGTGGTCAGCCTGCGCGAAAAACTGTCCTGGTTCAAACCGGGGCAGACCCGCTAAACAGCGATGCGAATTCTCGGTTTCGCCGGCTATTCCGGCAGCGGCAAAACCACGCTGCTGGAACAAGTGATTCCCTTGTTGCGCGAGCACGGCCTGCGGGTTTCAGTCATTAAGCACGCCCACCACAACTTCGATATCGACCGTCCCGGCAAGGATAGCTTCCGCCACCGAGAAGCCGGAGCGCACGAAGTAGTCATCGCCTCGGGGCATCGCTGGGCGCTAATGCATGAATTACGCGATGAAGCCGAACCGACGCTGAGCGAGTTGTGCAGCCGCCTGTCGCCCTGCGATCTGGTGCTGGTGGAAGGATACAAATTCTCGGAAATCGATAAACTGGAAATACACCGCACCGCAGCCGGCCATCCTTACCTCTATCCGAACGACCCGCGCATTGTTGCCGTTGCAACCGACGCGCCGGATGCCTTGCCCTTGCCCCGGCTCGACCTGAACAACCCCAAACAAGTGGTAACATTCCTACTTCGACACCTCGGCATCGAAGAGACCACCCCATGAAGATCACCCTGCTCTACTTCGGACGCCCGGCTGAAAAGCTCGGCATACATCAGGAATCCGTCGAAGTGCCCGACACCCTGCAAACCTTGCACGAGCTTGCGGCATGGCTGGGGCAACGCGGCGAAGCATGGGCGCACGAGCTTACCGAATCGCGGGTTCAGTTCGCCCGCAACCAAACACTCGTTGCACGCAATACCCCGTTCGCCGCAGCCGACGAAATTGCCGTTTTCTCGCCGATTTCCGGAGGTTGAAATGTCGATTGCAGTACAACATGATGATTTCGACTTTGCCGCCGAATATGCCGCCCTGCGCAACCGGCACCGGGAAACCGGCGCAATCGTCAGCTTCGTCGGATTGGTACGCGACTTCAGCGACGCCCAAACCGTGCAACACATCGAACTGGAACACTATCCCGGCATGTGCGAGAACGTGCTAGCGCAATTGGTTGAAGAAGCCACCGAGCGTTGGCAGCTATTAGGCGCACGCATCGTCCACCGGATCGGAAAACTGCATCCCGGCGACCAAATCGTCCTCGTTCTGGCTGCCGCCCCCCATCGCGCCGATGCCTTTTCCGCTTGCGAATTTATGATCGACGCCCTGAAAACGCGCGCTCCGTTCTGGAAAAAACAAACCACCACCCACGGCAGCGAATGGCTGGCTACCAAAACCAGCGACCAGCAACGCGCCGCACGCTGGAACCCCGAGGATCGCACATGACTTCATCGCTCACCCATTTCGACCCGCAAGGCCAAGCCCACATGGTAGATGTAGGCGACAAACCGGAAACCAAACGCATCGCCCGCGCCGCCGGACGTATCGCCATGCAATCCGCCACGCTGGAAGCCATTGCCGCAGGACAAGCCGCCAAAGGCGATGTCCTCGGCATTGCCCGCATTGCCGCGATTCAAGGCAGCAAGCGCACGGCCGAACTGATCCCCCTCTGTCACCCCCTCGCGCTGACCCGCGTTGCCGTCGAGTTTGAGCTTGACACGACTGCATCAGAAGTCGAATGCACCGTAACCGCAGAAACCACCGGACGCACCGGCGTAGAAATGGAAGCCCTCACCGCCGTCAGCGTCGCCCTGCTCACCATTTATGACATGTGTAAAGCCATCGACCGCGGCATGACCATCGGTCAAATTCGCTTACAGGAAAAACAGGGCGGACGTTCCGGGCATTGGCAAGCCGAATAAATTCGGCTTGCATATCAAATCCCGATCACTCGCTAGCCATTG
The DNA here is from genome assembly GCA_040757065.1 of Pseudomonadota bacterium. Taxonomy (GTDB): domain Bacteria; phylum Pseudomonadota; class Gammaproteobacteria; order Burkholderiales; family Gallionellaceae; genus JBFLXR01. The sequence continues at coordinate 2,664 of JBFLXR010000008.1, read as the reverse complement.
ATTGCCAGCATTATCGCCTCACTACCACGCAACCCATTGCCAAAAAAACATCTTTGTACAACACTTATGCAACGACTACCGCCGCGCTCGAGTCAGTCTAATCAACATTCTCCCGCCATAAGCAAGCAAAATCAGTCCCGCAAGAAACTTAAGCTGTGAAACAATAACTTTTTCTTTCAAGTGGTCAACTCTCTCGACCAGAGAAATCGTTGCTCCACGAAACCGCTCATCGCTGCAAGACTCCCCGACCCATATGTCGAATGTTACAAACCCCGGCGGCAGATTCCAATCAAAATCGATAGTGTAGACCTCATGCTCAGCGCCCTTCGCATATTGCCTTAATTTTGTAATTTCAGCCTTTCTAGCTGACCCTACTTGTATCTGAATAGGACACACTATCCGATCGTCTACCAGTTCCCTCGCCGAGGGAGGTGCAGTCGCCAAAATATGTAAACTGTATTTACTTTCTATTGGAATCTTTGCGTCCAGCGTTACGGAATGACCGGGCAGCGGAAAAGGCACAGTTGCATCAAGGTGATTCTTCCAACCCTCATATATCTGCCCGATAGTCCACACTCCCCCTAAGATTAAGGAAGCAAGCGCCAAAGCATATAAGACAGTACGTTTAGTTAGCATTGAAGTCCCTAGAAAACCTTGCGCACACCACTGGCAGACTATTCGGCGCAATGACCGTTGGTCGTTATACCTTACTGCGCCACATACCAATCATCAACCAAATGAGTTAATGCACCAGTTTTCGTTGTATCTGCTGGAATATTTTTTGGGCAGTAAACCATAGTCCGATTTACTGTTTTTTGATTAACGAATACAACGCAGTTGTCCACTGTGTAAATCAAATAATCCTTAAATTTATCGTTTTTCCCCTCGTGACCGGACAGCAACAGCTGCGCCTCTTGTGAAGCAGATGACCCAAAAAGCATGACCCATCGCCAAGGTCCATCAGAGAAGTATAGCCATATAGACACAGCCACGACTACCGCATCAACAATGAATATTTTTTTCATATCTTCAAGATATCAAGAGAACAATTAGCTTTGCCGCGATGTGATTATTATTGCTGCACTGGAAAATATTTATTGAGGTTGCTACAAGTTGGCTGACGGCGACCATAACACAGCGCCCCACCAATCACACCATCCTTTACCAGCAGCTGCGCCGGGGCATGGTTCTTGCGCAGGTTGTGAAGCTGTTGTGCATGCCTCCACTCCCCCACTCCACAACAGGCACAGGTTAGTCAGCAAGTGAAGATGGCTTCAAAAGCTTTTAAGCATGCCAGCACTATTTCTTTCCATCTTCCAAGCCGTAGTATATTTCGGCAGTCCCTCGGTTTCTATTCGCGGTTTCTTTCTTACGATATTCCATAAAAAATCAGCCCTTTTGAAATTCAGCATACGTCAAACCATCAATATCAACTTACCAGAACCCAAGTAATTTGCTTGAAATCATGAGGTACATAATAGCACCTGAGATATCCGAGAACATCAGCATGGACTTGCTATTTGTTTTAACCCCCCACGCGCCGATAACAAAATTATTTCCCCGCAGCCGGGAAGCAAAGTAGTGAGTCACATATGCAAACATAAGGAATTCACTATTCTGATCAAAATCCAACAGAAATTTTACAAAATCGAATCGGTGCATAAATATACGGATCAATACAAGCACAGCATAGCCACGCCACAAACCAACCGCATATGAAGCAGCCTTCTCTGGATCGCTCACAAGGGGCGTTTTAATATACTCTTCTTCCATCTCTATCCACTCCACCTATGGGTGTACGGCTTTATCCACAACTTTTTGATACATCATCCCCACGCCTATCGCTGCCAATTGGCGCCGCAGAAAAACCTGCATCAGCCAGAGGAAGATTTTGCGGGAATTCTGCGCACAGAGAAACTGGTGATTCTGACAGGTTGTGATGATGCAATTATTATGCGTGCACGCTTCTCACGCCACAGCCAGCCCAAGTGCTGCTGAAACTTGTCTGCACTGGCACCAGACGGCAGAACGTAGGCGCAGCCGCTTTATGCCGGAGCTTCGTTTACCCCCAACTGCGCACCACGAGCCCCCCAGACCAGCAGGAACCAACATTTGACATAGCGAGTCCCTCTCAACCAGCCCCCTTGCTCACCCCCCGACGCATTCGCCTCAGCTCAAACAAGTGCAAGTACTTTACATGGGGTTGTCTACGCCGCACACCGAGCTAGCGCTCACCGAGACTGCGTGCCGGTCATGTCATCTTGAGGTGCCGGCTCGAATCTATAATATTGCTCTGACATTATCTCAGCTCTAAAAATAAGCAAGGCGCTTCTTATTGTCTTTGAGTACCAGTAATACATGATTGAATGGTCTTTTAGTTTGGTAATAGCAATTGTCGCCTTATGGCTAGTGGAAGTACCCTCAATACCGCCTTCCCCTTCTTTGGAAAAGATAATCCAGCCATTCCGGCATGTATAATCTCCCCTGCTCATATCAAAATCTGTCACACTAACTTCATTCGGAGAGCGCCAATAGATGCGACGTCCCCCCGTTTTTCAGTAGCACGGGGCTTTAGAGTCCGTGGGTAATATAACCGATTTTCCTACCAGTTGTGCTGCGTACGCCGAGGGCGTCAGGCCACCCAGCGATCTCTTTGGTCTCTCC
>JBFLXR010000007.1:0-123441 GCA_040757065.1 Pseudomonadota bacterium | reverse complement strand
AAGAGCGACCGAAGAGATCGCTGGGGGGCCTGACGCCCTCGGCGTACGCAGCACAACTGGTAGGAAAATCGGTTATATTACCCACGGACTCTAAAGCCCCGTGCTACTGAAAAACGGGGGGACGTCGCATGATAGAGAGTATTGAGTTTTGAGTTAAGGGCTGAAATGTCAAGTTTCTAAAAAATATGAAAAGATGTGAACTCATTAACTTGGTCTGTTGCCCAATTGCTAAGAATTTTGATTTCAGGAGGTCGCCATGCACAAAGCGCTGAAGTACGGTTTATGGTCGGTCGGCGGGGTGGTTGCGGTGGCGGCGGGCGTGGCGGGGTATGTGGTCGCGACGTTCGATCCGAATGCCTATAAGGGGCAGATCATTCAGGCGGTGCAGGAGAAGAAGCACCGCACGCTGAAGCTGGATGGCGATATTAAGCTGAGTTTTTTTCCGAATATTGGCGCGAATCTGGGTAAGGTCGCGCTTTCCGAGTTTGAAAATCCGCAAGAGTTTGCTGCTGTCGAGAATGTGCGCGTTTCGCTGGCGCTGGTGCCGTTGTTTTCCGGCCGGGCGGTGGTGGATGAGGTGTCGGTGAGCGGGTTACGTGCCCATCTGGTGAAGTTTAAGGACGGCAAAACCAATATCGACGATTTGCTGAGTAAGGATGAGAGTAAGCCGAGCGATAGCAAGCTGGAGTTCGACATCGCGGCGGTGAGCGTGGATAAAACCGAGCTGGATTATCGCGACGAGGCGAGCGGGGCGCAGTATGCCTTGAAGGATGTGCGCTTGAAGACCGGGCGGATAGCCAACGGGGTGCCGAGCAAGGTGGATTTCGCTGCCGTCGTGCAAGCGAACCAGCCAAAGGTGGCGCTGGCTACGGCAGTGAAGGCGACGCTGACTTTCGATCTGGATAAGAAGTTTTACCGCATCGAGGGGCTGGATTTGAATGCCAGCGGCGAGGCGGCGGGCATAACCGGCCTGGCGTTGAAGGCGAGCGGCGATGCCAGCGCGAATCTCGCCGCGCAGGAATATACCGCGAACAAGCTGGCGCTGACGGCGAACGGGACGCAGGGCGGCAATCAGTTCGAGGCCAAGCTGGATTTGCCGGCGCTGAATTTCAGTAAGACGCGTTTTTCCGGCGACAAGCTGGCGCTGGATGTGGATGTGAAGCAATCGGGGCAGGCGTTTAAGCTGCGCCTGACCGCGCCGCTGGCGGGCGATGCTGCGGCGCAGCAGTTCAGCTTGTCGCCGCTGGTGCTGGCGGTGCAGGCGAACGGCGAGAAGTTGCCGAATAAGTCGATTAGCAGCGAGCTGAAAGGCAGTGTGCAAATCGATGCAAAGCAGCAGAAAGTTTCGGTGGATCTGGCGGGCGGGTTGCTGCAAAGTCAGGTGAAGGCGAAGGTGGCCGTGAATGGCTTCAGCCCGCCGGCGATTCATTTCGACGCGGAGGTGGATCAGTTCGATGCGGATTTGTATCTGCCGCCGAAGTCGCCGCAGCAGAAGAAAGAGCCGGAGCAGCCGTTCGATTTGTCTGCGCTGAAATCGTTGAATCTGGAAGGTACGTTGCGCATCGGTTCGCTGAAGGCGGCGAATGTGAAACTGTCGCAGTTGAAGCTGGAAATGAAGGCGCAGAACGGGGTGGTGAATGTCAGTCCGCTTTCGGCCAATTTGTATCAGGGCAGTTTGAACGGCGGCGTGACGGTAAACGCCGCGCAAGCGACGCCGGGCTTTGCGATTCACCAGAATTTAAACGGGGTGAATGTCGCTCCGCTGCTGAAAGATGCCGCCGGTTTCGACACGTTGGAGGGCAAGGGGAATGTGGCGGTGAATGTCACCACGCAAGGTAATACCGTCGGTGCGTTGAAAAAGGGATTGAACGGTGCGATGAGCCTGAATCTGGCCGATGGCGCGATACGCGGCATCAATATTGCCAAGAAGCTGCGCGAGGCGGGTAGTCTGGTCGGCAAGACGCAAACTCAAGGTGCGAATAAGGATGAAAAGACCGATTTCAGCGAGCTGAAAGGCAAGTTTAAGGTGAGCAACGGGGTGGCGCATAACGACGACCTCGCCATGAAGTCGCCGCTGCTGCGGCTGGCGGGCAACGGCGATATCAATATCGGCGAAGACAGCATTAACTACCTCGCCAAAGCGACGCTGGTGAAAACGCTCGAAGGACAGGGCGGCAAGGATAATCTTTCCGGTGTCACGGTGCCGGTGCGCGTCAGCGGGCCGTTTGCCGATTTGAAATATACCCTCGATTTCAGTTCGATGGTGGGCGATGCAGCCAAGCAGAAGGTCGAAGCCAAAAAAGAAGAAGTGAAAACCAAGCTGCAAGAGCAACTCAAAGGCGGATTGCAGAATATTTTCAAGTAAACTCTGCCCCTTGCTTGAATGCGAAGGCTGGAGTGAAGTGAGTTTTTCGTCTCGTGTAATTGCGTGGCAGCAGCGCTACGGCCGCCACGGGCTGCCGTGGCAGGGCGGCGATGCCTACCGCGTGTGGGTGTCCGAAATCATGCTGCAACAAACGCAGGTGGCAGCGGTGATTCCGTATTATCAACGTTTCATGGCACGGTTTCCTGCGCCTGCGGTGTTGGCGGCTGCGCACGAAGACGAGGTGCTGGCGCACTGGAGCGGGCTGGGCTACTACACGCGGGCGCGCAATTTACACCGCGCAGCGCAGCAGATCGTTGCGCAATACGGCGGCGCGTTTCCAGACGATTTCGATGCAATTCTGGCACTGCCCGGCATCGGCCGGTCTACGGCGGCGGCGATCAGCGCGTTTGCTTTCGGCCAGCGTCGTGCCATTCTCGATGGGAATGTGAAGCGGGTGCTGGCGCGCCATCAGGCGATTGCCGGCTGGCCGGGCGATAAGCGCGTGGAAAGCCGGTTGTGGCAGGCGGCAGAAGCTTTGCTGCCCCCCAGCGGGGTGGAAGCCTACACGCAGGGCTTGATGGATTTGGGGGCGCTGGTGTGTGCGCGCAGCAAGCCGCGCTGCGGCATCTGTCCGGTGGCGGAGGACTGTCGCGCCCGGTTGGAAGACCGTGTGGCCGCCTTTCCTGCGCCACGGCCGCGCAAGACCCTGCCGGAAAGAGAAACGGTCTTTTTGTTGCTGCAAAGTGAGCAGGGCATCGTGCTGGAAAAGCGTCCGGCGCAGGGCATCTGGGGCGGGTTGTGGAGCTTGCCGGAATTCGCCGCCGAAGCCGAAGCATTGCAGGCCAGTGCCGCAGCGGGCTTACAACTCATCAGTCATGAACGGTTGCCGGGTTTTAGCCACACCTTTACGCATTTCCGCTTGCACCTCGCGCCGCTTCACGGTCGCGTGCAAAGTGCAGGGAATGCATTACCCGCCGGTTGGCGCTGGTTTAGCGTGCAAGCCGCGCTGGAGGCGGGAATCCCCGCTCCGGTACGCCGGATTCTGGAGGGCTTGCCCTCCTGACCGGCGCGGGAGTATGCTGCTTTCGTTTTTCACGAAGAAAGGAAATCGGATGCGCCGCTTCACTGCTTTGATGCTGTACGGTTTCGCACTGCTGCTGGCAGCGTGTTCCGCCACGCAAACTCCGGTTGCCCCGGGCGCGGTTACGGGTGCGGCACAGGCCGGGCCGGATAAAGCCGTGATCTACATCTACCGCGAATTGGGCGGGGTGGATACCCCCACGCCGACGCCGATCTCGCTCGACGACAAACCGCTGGGCAATCTGGTGACCTACGGCTATTTCCGCGTCGTGGTCAGCCCCGGCGACCACGTGATCAGCTCACCCTCATGGAGTACCACGCCGCTGACGCTGCATACCGCCAAAGGGAAGACCTACTATGTTTCGCAAGAACTGATTCCGCGCCAGCCCAAGCCGATAGTCCTGCTGAACTGGGTGGACGAAAACACCGGCAAGCGCGGCATCGGGCGCGGCAGCCAGATCAATTAGAACCGCTCGAACTTAGGGAATATCCGCCGAATTCATCCGGCCTAAGATAATGCCGGTTTTGCGCATCAGGCCGGGTGCTTCGCGGTGGCTGTCGTAATAGCGCGGGTTGGGCACCATCGCGGCCAGTTTGGCGGCCTGGCCTGCCGAGAGTTGCGACGCGCTGACGCGGTAATAGTGACGGGCGGCGGCCTCGGCGCCGAACACGCCGTTGCCCCATTCGATCACGTTGAGGTAAATCTCGAAAATCCGGCGTTTATCCATCACGCCTTCCAGCATGAGGGTGATGACGGCTTCCTCGGCTTTGCGGAACGGCGAGCGCTTGGAGGAGAGGAATAAATTCTTGGCGAGTTGCTGGCTGATGGTAGAGCCACCCGCAACGATTTTGCCTTTCTTCAGGTTCTTTTCATAAGCCTTTTGGATGCCGTCCCAATCGAAACCTTCGTGGTCGACGAATTTGGCATCTTCGGCGGCGATCACTGCGCGCTTGAGGTTATTGGAGATTTTTTCGTAGGGCACCCACTGGTGTTGCAGTTCGGCCTCAGGCTTTTTCTCCTGCATGATTTCCAGCCGGGTTTCCATAAACGCGCTGGTAGAGGGATTGAATTTAATCCACCAGCAAATATGCGCGAAAATCCACAGCTGGTAAAGCAACACCAGCAGAAGCAGCGCACCGATGATGCGCCAGAACCAACGCCAGATCGTACTCATAATGCGCGCAGTTGTTCCAGTACGTGTCCGGTTTCCGGGCGCACGCCGCGCCAGACGAAGAAGGCTTCGGCGGCTTGTTCGACCAGCATGCCGAGGCCGTCCGCAATTTGTGCGGCACCGTGTTCCTTGGCGAAGCGCATAAACGGCGTTTCCTTGCCGTACATCATGTCGTAGGCCAGTGCGCCGGGCGCAAACAGGCCGGACGGCAGCGGCGGCAGATCGCCGGTCAGGCCGGTGGAGGTGGCGTTGATTACGCAATCGAAGGTTTGTCCGGCAAGGCCCTCGTAGCCGCAACCTTGCGTGCTGCCGAACGGGGCGCAGGCATCGGCGAGCTTGATCGCTTTGTCGGCGGTACGGTTGGCAATAGTCAGATGCGCACCCGCTTGCAGCAAAGGCAGTGCCACGCCGTAGGCTGCCCCGCCTGCACCCATTAGAAGGACGCGTTTGCCGCGCAAATCGAAGCCGAGGTTATGGGTAATGTCGCGTACCAATCCCGCGCCGTCGGTGTTGTCGCCATAGGCTGTATTGCCGTCGAATTTCAGGGTGTTTACCGCCTCCGCCAGTTGGGCGCGCTCGCTGCGTTCGGTCGCTAGTTGAAACGCTTCGAACTTAAACGGCACGGTGATATTGCAACCCTGATAGCCTTCTGCACGCAGCCGGGCGATGGTGTCGGCAAAGCCGTCGAGCGGCGCCTCGATGGCACGGTATTGCATATTCTGCCGGGTCTGTTCGGCGAACAGAGTGTGAATCAGCGGCGATTTGCTATGCGAAATGGGGTGGCCGATAACGGCGTATTGGTCGATCGTCATGCCGCGAATTATACCGGGTTACGCCCGTTTCCCGAATAGAACCAACGCGCCGGCAGCCGCCATACTCCAGACGATCGCTGCACCGGAGGGCAGGTCGTACCACACCGAGAGCAACAAGCCGAGGCCGTAGCCGATGAAGCCGATGCCGAAGGCAACCGGCAGGCGGCGGCGCTGAATGCGGTAAGTGGCAAGCGCAGGGACGATCAGGCTGGCAAACACCAGATACACGCCGACCAGTTGTACCGAGGCGGTGATAGCCAGTGCGAAGAGCGTGTAGAAACCGAGCGGGCTGATGTGTTCGCCGAATTTGCGCCAGAGCAGCAGCAGGATGCCGCTCAGCAGGGCGGTGACGATCAGTTGGTGTGTGCTTACCCAGAGAATTTGTCCAGTCAGTAAATCCTTTAAGTGTTCGCCCGCGTGGGTGTCGCCGCTCATGAGCAGGATGGCGGCGGTGGCGGACAGCACGAACAGCAAACCGATGCAGGCTTCGCGGATGTCGTGCAAATAATGCTCAATGAGGGCGAGCAGCAAACCGCCGCACAGCGCGCTGACCCCGGCGGCGGCCTGCGTGATGAGGGGATTTTCGCCGTAGCCGCCGATTGTCGCGGCGAAGGCTCCCAGCCCGGCGATTTGCGCGACAGCGAGGTCGGCGAAAATGACATTGCGCGCCAGCACCCGCATGCCGAAAGGAGCATGGGTGGTGAGCACTAACACGCCCGCCAGAAAGGCGGGCCAGACAATGTCGAGATCGGCGAAATTCATTTCAATCCTGCCAGCAAACGTGCAAGGGTGTCGTCGAACAGGCCGAAGAGGTCTTTGGCTGCATCCGAGCCGCCGACGCTGAACGACAGCGTAACGATTTTCAGTTGCGTGCGCTCGGCCAGCCAATCCGAGGATTTCGGGCTTTGGTAACCGGCGCGCAGGATCATTTTAGCCGGATGTTGCTGTAATTGTCCGACCAGTTGCGAGAGGTAGGCTGCGCTGGGTTCCATTCCCGGCTTCGGTTCCAGTGCGGCGACTTCTTTCATGCCCAGCCAGGCTTCCAGATAGGGGAAGGCTTTGTGCTGTACCACGATAGCGACACCCTTGAGCGGTGCGGCTTGTTTCTCCCAGCGCAACAGCGCTTCGCGCCATTTTTGAGAGAAGGTATCGAGGCGGGCGCGGTAGGTTGCGGCATTGGCGGGATCGAGTGCGGCAAGGCGTTGCGTCAGCGCTTGGGCAATGGGCAGGAAGTTGCGCGCATCGAGCTGGATGTGCGGATTGCCGAACGGGTGGATATCGCCCTCGGCGCGGTCGAGGCGGCTCGGCACTTCCCGCATGGCGACCTGCGAAGCGGCTTCGAAATAGCCCGGCTTGCCGGGGGCGACATCGGGGTTGCCCGCTTCGCGCAGGATGACCGGCAGCCATGCGGTTTCCAGTTCTGCGCCGGTACAGACGACCAATTGCGCGCGGCGTGCTTTGGCGATCAGGCTCGGGCGGGCATCGACCCGGTGCGGGTCTTGCAGAGCATTGGTGGCGGCATACACGCTGGCTTTGTCGCCAGCCAACTCTTGCACCAGCGCAGCCCATTCCGGTTCGCAGGCAAAGACGTTCAGCGCGGCTTGTGCAGGTAAAGCGCATGCCAGCAGCAGGGCAGCGCTCAGAATATTCAACAGGGTTTTCATGCAGGCTCCTAGAATTTGTGTGCGCCGTGTGCGCCGAGGCTCATCACGTATTGCAGGAAGATTTGTGTGTCGCTTAGGCCTTGACGCGACTGATCGCGCGCAGCTTGCAAGCGCACCCGCGAGAATTCGCTCGGGCTGTAATCCAGCATGGCAGTTGTGCGCTTGGGGGTGAAGCCATAATTGGCAATCACGTTGGCGGTATTCAGTGCGCCTACGCTGGCATTGCCCGGATCGAGCTGGTCGTAGCGCAGGCCGACACGCCAGTGCGGCATAAATTGCCATACGCTTTGCAGATACCAGCCGCTCTGGGTAACGGCGTAGCCATCGGTAACGGCACCCGGCATGCCGAAATTGTAGGTGAGCAGGCCGTTTTGTTTGCGGCGGAAGTACTCCGCTTGCAGCTTGAGATTGGTCAGGCTGCTGTTGCCGTTGGGGGCGTATTTCCAGACGAAGTCTAGTCCGTAGGTGCGGCTGTTGCCGCTGAATTGGTCGGTGACGCCGCCGGGTGTGCCCCATAAATCGGGTACGCCGGTACTGACGGCATCGATACGTTTGGTTTCGTGCAATGAAGCGCCCGCGCGCCAGTTGTGGTCGGTGCCGATTTCATCGCCGATATGGGCGAAAATCACGCCCGCGCCAGTGCCATTGCGATTCTGCCGGTCGGTGCCGGGAAAGCTACGTCCCCGCCCGATTTCCCCGCCAAGCTCGATATACATATCGGTCGGTGCCAGCCAGCGTGCTTGCAGTCCGTCTTCGCCTAACTGGTTATCCCACAGCGTGCGGTAGACCAAGGGTTGGTCGACGAAATCCCAGGCATGGGCATGTTGTTCGTTCAGATAGCCTAGCCCGGAGAAGAAACGCCCGAACCGCAGGTTAAGGCCGCTGCCCAGTGCCAGCGCATCGACATAAGCGTTTTCGACCGTGACGCCGCCCGCCGGTGCCAGCGCCAGCGTGGCTGTGCCGCGGAACCGTGGATCGATGTTTGCACTGATACCCAGCTCCGATTCTTTTAGGCTGAAGCCTTGGGTCGCATTCGGGTTGTTGGCATTCATGGCGAAGCCGGTAACCGGAATCGCCGGGTCTTGCCGCATTTGCCCATAGGTGCCGGACAGAATCAGCGACATGCCCGGATTGAATGTCCCTTCGCTGCTGGCTGGGGCAGTCTGGATAATGGCGGGCGCAGCGATTGGCGCTGATTCAGCCGCTGCAACGGGGCGGCTTGCCGCCTTTTCTTCGGCTTGTTGTAAACGTTGTTCCAGTTGCGAAATACGTTGTTCGTACTGTGCTTTTAATGCTGCGATTTGCTCGCGTATGGCGCGCAAATCGGCTTCGTCAGCGGCAAGAGCGCTGACGGGCATTGCAAGTGCTAAGGCCATTGCAATGCAGGATGGAGCGAATTTCATGGATGCCTCCTGATTAATACAGAAAATCCGCAGGCTTGGTCTGCGGCTTAAGTCTGGTTTCAGGCGTAGGCAGGCGGGCCGCGCGCCGTGGCGGCGAAGATACGTTGCGGAAGTGAGACGGTAAGCGTCGCGCTTTGGCGCGGCGCAGCGAATTCGCGTATCGGTAGGGCTTGCAGCGGTGTGTGCAAAGCGCTGCCGAATTGGGCATCGGCCACGCACAATTCGCAGCCATGATCGTGCGCTTGGGATTGTTTCTGCTCGGCAAGCGTATGCGTAATGGCGTGCGCTGCCGCGCCTTGCTGCACGAACAGCAGCATGAAGACGAGCAGAAATTTATAAAGATGGGTTTGCCAACGCATAGTGCACGTACCTTAACAAATGCGTGCGCGGGGTGCAAGGCGCATGACCGGCACAGTCGGTTACGCCGGAAGCACGTAGCCTTTGAAGTGTATCATGTTCAACAGTGCATCGACTGCGGCGGGGTCGTAGCGTATACCGCGAAAATCGCTCAATTCTTTGAGAGCGCTTTCGATGCCGAGCGAAGGGCGGTAGGGGCGGTGCGAGGCCATCGATTCCACCACGTCGGCGACGGACAGCACGCGGGCTTCCGCCAGAATGGCGTCGCCTTTGAGTTTGCGCGGATAGCCGCTGCCGTCGAGCCGTTCGTGGTGCTGGCGAATAATTTCTGCAATCGGCAAGGGAAAATCGACGTCTTTCAGAATTTCATAACCCTTTTCGGCGTGGGCTTTTATCATCTCGTATTCCAGATCGGTTAGCCGGTCGGGCTTAGCCAGAATTTCTGCCGGGATAGCGATTTTGCCGATGTCGTGTACCAAGCCGATCAGTTTCAGATTCTGACATTTTTCTTCCGGCCAGCCCATTTCGCGGGCGATGTCGGCAGCGATGAGGCCGACCCGGCGTTCATGACCGGCGGTATAAGGGTCGCGCAAATCCACCATTTTTGCTACGGCTTGCAGCGTTCCCTCCATCGTGCCTTCCAGTTGCCGGATATAAGCGGTGATTTTTTCCTGTGCGCGTTTGAGTTCGGTAATGTCGCGGATTACCATGCTGGACATCGGCTGGCCGAGCTCGTCGTTGAACACGAGCGATGAAACTTCCGCCGGGAAATGCTCTCCGCCCTTCCTGATTAAAGTCAGCTCGCCTCTGAAATGCCCGGTTTTCTTGCGTTCGAGCAAACCGGTTTGCAGGCGCGGATCGCTGCTATCCACGACATGTTGGCGACCGATGTCGCGCAACTCTTCTTCCGTGTATCCGAGTATTTTCTGTGCGACCGGGTTGGCAGTGAGAATTTTGCCGTCAGGGCGGGTCAGCAGTACGCCGTCCATGCTGTTTTCAAACAAGGTGTGATACTGAATTTCGCGCTTCAGCAGCTCCGCCTTCGAGAGCTTGCAGTCGGTGATGTCCTGAATCGCGCCGCGTATGCGGATCACCTTTTTATCCTGAATGATGGGGTGGCAGATAATGCGTACCCATTTGTTCTTGCCGGCGGCAGAGGTCAGCTCGAGTTCGAGATCGTAGGGCTTGCCTGAGCGCGAGGCTTCGCGCAACGCCGCTTCGAGCGTATTCCGGTAGTCGCCCTGAAAGAAACTCAGACTGTATGGCGTATTGACTTCGGACTGCGTCGGCTCAGTGTCGAGAATGCGGGCGACTTCGGACGTCCATGTGCCCTCTCCGCTGTTGCGGTCATAACTCCAGCCGCCGACATGCGCCAGCTCGCTCATCTCGCGGAACAACTCGTCTTGCTCTTGCAGCTTGAGTTCGGCTTGTTTGCGTTCGGTAATGTCTGTAAAGCTGCTGATAATCAGTTCTAGCTTGCCATCCATGCCCTTGAGGCCGGAAATGTTGGCTTCCACCCAGAATGCGCTGCCGTCTTTTCGGAGCATACGCTTTTCGAGCGATATGCAGTCGGTTGCGCCTTGTTTCAGTATTTTAGTTGCGCGGGCGGTATTTTCGCGGTCGTCCGGGTGGGTCAGGTCGACAATGGAGCGGCCCGGCAGTTCTTCGGCAGAGTAGCCGAACATCTGCTGGGCGCGGGTGTTAGCGCGCACGATCAGTTTCGACGATGGGTCGATGTTCAGCACGCCGGTCGGCGAATGCTCGAACAACTGGCGAAAACGGTATTCGCTGGCGGAGAGGCGTTGCTGGGCGAGTTGCGCTTCCTCGGTGCGTTGCCTTTCCTGTTCGCTAGCCTCGACGGCGCGGGCTTCCCGTCTGCGGGCGCGAATCATGGCCTCGCTGATGGCGGAAACGACAAGGCTGTTGGTGAGAAAAACCGCCAGACTTTCCCATCCGAGCTGGTGCGAAATAAACTGCGGATCGCCGGTCGATAACCAGTAGACGATGACGGCGGTGGCAAGCAGCGTGGAGACCAGCCCGCCGTATAAACCGCCGTACAGCGCGGCGATGGTGACGGCAGGAAAAAAGGTGAGGTAGGGAATGTGGAAGCCGAGATCCTGCAGCGGCCAATAGCGCAGGCCTATTGCCGTCAATACGACCCAGACGGAGACGAAAGTGCGCCGGAGCGTGCGTAGCAGGCGGTGGTTAAGCGATGCACTGTTCGATGTGAGGAGCATCGGCGGCAGAGATTGGGAATGCGAGGTATTGAGTATGTTACTTAAGTTTTGTTGACGCAATCAGCCGGAATGTGTAGATAATTCGCGTTAAGGTGCGGTTGAGGAGAGCTTATTCGCTTTCCAGTTTGTCGGAGGAGGTGAATGTCCAGGTGCGGGTGATGCTGATGGTATCGGTGTCGTGTGCGATATTAGGAGGAAACGCAGCATAAGGGGCTGCTAGCTTGACGATACGCATCGCGGCTGCATCCAGAATGGGGTATCCGGAACGTCGGGTAACTTCGATGTTTTCTACACTCCCGTCCGAGCGGATGGTGACGGTGAGTTGCAGGCGACCGTAGATTTTCTGGCGACGCGCTTCTTCCGGGTAGTTCAGATTGCCGATTTGTTCAACCTTCATGCGCCAATCTTCCATGTATCGGGCAAAACGGAACTCCTTGGCGGTGGCGCCAAAGTGTTTACGGCGCGAAGATTTCTGCATATCGTTGAAGTTCTGATCGACCTGCGCTTCGAGGCGGGCGATTTCCATGTTGCGCTGCATCTGATCGGCACTTCCAATCCCGCTCACCATCTGCCATTTACGGGTATTTTCTTGCGGTGTTTTTGCTTGACTCTTGAGTTGGGTTAGTAAGCGCTTTTGCTCTTGTTCAAGTTGCTGTGCGCGTTGCGCAGCTTGTTCGTCTACCGGGTGCGCGACTGCATTCTCTTCTGGTAGCGGGCTTTGCGGGCGTTGCGGTGTCGGTGCATTGCCGCCCCCGCCGTCCAGATTGGCCTGTGCCAGCGCATCTGCGTGTTGCGGGCGTTCGCGGCTGGCGGTATTCACCAACATGACCTCCAGCGGTTGCAGCAGATTGCTAATCTTGTGCTTGTCTGGTAGCGAGAGGGTAATGCCGAACAATAAAAAGGCATGCAAGCCCAGCGAGATCGCCAGGCTTAGCGGCAGGCGTACGGGAGCGGGCAGGGCGGCGCTCACGCGCCTTCCTCTCCGATCGTATGCAGCAGACGGGCTTCGAAAGTGATGTCGAGCAAGTCTATATCCCCAATTTCTAGCATTACACGCGTATTCGGCGGCAGTTCCGGCATGTTGTGAATGCGTCCTACCAGCGGAATGCGCGTGAGCTTGACCAAGTTTTCACGCAGCACCAGCGCTTCGGCCTGTTCGACCTGTTCTTGTTGCAGCCAGCGCAAACACCAGTAGCGCTCCATGTGGCGCTGGAAGTCATTATAAACCGTATAGGCCGTATCGAAATCCCTCAATATGGCGTACAGCGCGGTATCGTTCTTCGGATATGCAGCTGCCTCGCCTTGCAGCAGGCTGATCAGCTGACGCTGATTCGCCAGATCGACATAGCGGCGGAGCGGCGAACTCGACCAGGCATATTGCGCCACGCCTAACCCCTGGTGCGGTGCCGGGGCGGTAGTCATGCGCACTTTGCCGTTGTTTTGCGCGCGGTACAGGCCGGGAATGTTGTGGTCGGCCAGCAGCTTACCCCAAGCACTGTTCACGTAAATCATCAGCTCGGCTACGACCTTGTCGATGGGCGAGCCGCGCCGGCGTTCGCCGATAACGATGCGATCGTTTTCTACCGTAAAGGTGTAATCCACTTGCTGGTTGCTGTTGTCGGCCGATTTGCCGCGACCGGCTTCCAGCTTTTGCACGAAATCCCACAGCAGGGCGAGTTCTTCGGCATAAGGATAATCTCGGCGGCCTTCCGCCAGCGTGGTTTCGTTGAACAGCGGCTCCAGCGTGTCGTGCCGCAAATTGGCGGCGATGTGGATTTGCTCGATGCGGCTGTCGCTGCTCAGCACTTCCAGCGAATCGGCCGCAACCTCCAGATACATCGACAGCGCCGGGCAGACTTTGTCTGCGCATAGCGTGTAGGCTTCGACGACGTTATCCGGCAGCATGGTAATTTTGCCGCCGGGCATGTAGACGGTGGACAGGCGCTGGCTGGCGACGGTATCCAGCATCGAACCGCGCGGAATGCCGAGCGCAGGGGCGGCGATATGCACACCGATGCGCCAGTTACCGTTCGGTCGTTTTTCTATCGAGAACGCATCGTCGATTTCGGTGGTGCTGGCGTCGTCGATACTGAATGCATTCACCGGCGCGCGCGGCAGGTCGTCGGGCGGCGCACTGAATTCCAGCGGCGGGAAGCCCGTGCCGAGCGGGAAGTGCTCGTGCAGGAAACGCTGGAAGTGGAATTCATGCGTCGAAGGCAGTGCGCCGCAGCGATGCAACAGATGCACCGGGGTCAGGCCGGTAGCGGCGCAGGCGGCTTCCAACGCTTTGACTTCGAGCGTGTTGCGATCCGGCTTGTACAGCAATTGCGGCAACTTGCCGGCGAATTCCGCAGGCAGTTCGAACCGGCTGAGCTGTTCGGTATAGCGCGCTTGCAACTCGGCTTGCAGGCGCTTCTTTTCCGCGCTGGCGAGCGCCGCCTGCAAGGATTCCGGCGGGGCGGCCTTGTAGCGCCCCTTACCCTTTTTGTAAAAGTACATCGGCGAAGCGTGCAGGCGGATCAGCACCCCCGCGCCTTCGACCGGTGAGGGCGCATGACCGAAATATTCGGCGGCGAATT
The DNA here is from genome assembly GCA_040757065.1 of Pseudomonadota bacterium. Classification (GTDB taxonomy): domain Bacteria; phylum Pseudomonadota; class Gammaproteobacteria; order Burkholderiales; family Gallionellaceae; genus JBFLXR01. The sequence goes on along the minus strand of JBFLXR010000007.1, from coordinate 109,772 downwards.
CTTCGAAGCCGCTTTCTTCCTGCGGGCTGCATTCCCACAGCAGGGCAATATCCAGCTCGGCAGCGATCTGTTCGGCTTGCGCCATGAATTCGGCAAGACCCGGCTGGGCGAAACGCACCAGCACATTCGCAGCCTTGATCTTGCTGCGCTTGCCGTGGGCGTTTTCCACTTGCAGGGAGGTCGTATTGTCGGTCAGAATGACGCCGGTTTTAAAACCGCCGTCTTCTTCGTAAAAAATGTTCATTGCGGACTGCGTGTAAGACGGTACGGAATTATACCCCAGCCGGAACTTTCCCCGTGTGTCACCTGTCCACTCGGGTGCGCACTGTGCGACTTCAATGTTAGGAGAAATGCATGAACAAACCTACGATTCTGACTATGGCGGCTTCTTCGCTGCTGCTGGCTTCTGCTGCCGCATGGGCTTGTCCCCCCGGCGGACACGGGCCGATGGGCGGGCACGGAATGGGTCAGATGCCCGGACAGCATTTCAAACAAATGGATACGAACGGTGACGGGCTGGTTTCCAAGGCGGAATTCGATGCCTATCACGAGCAGCGCTTTAAGGAGTTGGATGCTAACCGCGACGGTCAGGTGAGCGCCGAAGAGATGGATGCGCACCATAAAGCGAAGTGTCAGACGCAAGGTGGTAAGGGTGCGATGATGGACGAGCATTTCGATGCGGCGGATGCCAACCATGACGGTGCGTTAACTGCCACGGAAGCGGAAAAAATGCCGATGGTGTCGAAAAACTTTAAGAAATTCGATGCCAACAAGGACGGGAAGGTAACCAAAGAAGAGATGAAGGATGCGTTTGACCGCATGCACCGCATGCCGCATCCCGAACCGATGACGCCGCCCGCCAAGTAAGCGCTGAGCCGCGCAAAAAACAAGGGGAGCCTGTTGGCTCCCTTTTTGTTGGATAGGCTGGCTTATTTTCCGGCTTGCACGTCGGCCAAGGCTTGTTTCAATTCGGCCGGTTTCAGTTTGCCGAGCTGACGCAGCCCGGCGCGCAGCAGTTCGCTTTTCTTGGCGACTACGCCGATTTTCAGGCAGGTTTTCTTCAGGCTATCGATACGGTCGTAATCGTTTTGCGGCATACTGAAACTGTCGCGCACTTTTTTCGGTTTTTTCGGAACGGTTACAACTGGTTTCACCGCAGTGCTTACTTTCGGCGCGGGCTTGGCGGCTACCGGTACAGGCTTAGCGGCTGCCGGTGCGGGCTTCTTTGCTGCGGGCGCGCGCGCAGTTTTTGCGGCGGCGGGCGCGGCGGTGCGTTTCGGTGTTGCGGGTTTCTCTGTCATGCTGATACTCCTTCTGCGTGTCGAGGTGGTAGTATAGAGCGGTAACCCTTTCAGATTAAAGTGTAATCTTTTTGTCATCATGATGGAACTGATCTTTTGGCGGCATGCCGAGGCCGAAGAGGGCGCGAACGATCTGGCGCGCGCGCTGACGGCGAAAGGCGAGAAACAGGCGAAGCGGATGGCCGGCTTCCTGAATGCGCGCTTGCCCGCATCAGCCCGCATACTGGTCAGTCCTGCTGTCCGTACGCAGCAGACTGCTTCCGCACTGGGACGGGCTTTTGAAACGGTTGATGCGATTGCGCCGGGAGCGGAGGCCGACGCCGTACTGAAAGCGGCAGGCTGGCCGCGGGCGGAGGGGACGGTTCTGATCGTCGGGCATCAACCGACCTTGGGCGAAGCAGCGGCTTTGCTGTTGCAGACCGAGTCGGGGCTGAGCGTGCGCAAAGGCGCGGTCTGGTGGTTTGCCAGTCGCGCACGCGGCGGCCGCGAACAGGCAGTGCTGCGTACCGTAATCGATGCGGAAACGCTTTAGCGCGAGCGGATGCGTCTATTCTGCGGTATAGGTCGGACGCTCCGCTTCCCACATATCGGAAACCTGTTTTAAAACGCTTTTGATGTGATCGCCGATGCGTTCGATCGCCTTGGCAATAAACAGGATTTCCAGCGAAGCGCTGATGCTGCGCGGATTGTCCATCATGTAGCCGACCAGATGGCGCAGAATGGCGTGGTACTCGCTGTTGAGCATGGCATCTCGCTGAATGATCGCGTTTGCGGCTTGGCCGTCCAGCCGGGCCAGCGCATCCAGCGCTTCGTGCAGCATGGATTGCGCCAAGGTGGCGGCGTGACCGATTTCGCTGAAGCGCGGCAGCGTTAAACGGTCGGGCTTGGCCAGCAGTTCTGCCATGCGCGCGATTTTCTTCGTTTCATCTCCGATACGTTCCAGATGTACGACGACTTTGGTTGCGCTGACAATAAAGCGCAAATCGTTCGCAGCAGGCTGGCGGCGGGCGATAATGCTGCAACAGGCCTCGTCGATTTCGACTTCGAAGCGGTTGACCTGCGCATCGCGGTCGATTACCTCGCGTGCCAGATAGGCGGAGCAGGTGCTCAAGGCGTTTAGCGCCTGACTGAATTGCTGTTCGACCAGACTGCCCATTTTCAGCAGCCGGGCATGGATGTCGTCCAGTTCTGCATCGAAGCGGCGGGAGGTGTGTTCGGGATGATGCATGCGGGGCTCCGTCCGGTCTGGGTAAAACCGCATGCTAACGCTGCAATATGACGCGATTGTGACAGCCCGGAGCCCGATTGCCGTTTAGGCGGATTGTGCCGTGAGTTTGAACTGCCCCACTGCGGCATACAGCTTTTCGGAGATATCCGCCAGACTAACCATCGCGTTGCGCGCTTCTTCGATGTCGCTGGCGTTCGCACTGCTGATCGCGGCGACCGTATTGATGTTGTCCGAAATGGCGTCGCCCGCGGCTGACTGCGCCTTGGTCGCCTCGGCGATTTGTTTCATCATCTCGGTGACGACTTGCACCGATTCGTCGATACTGTGCAGCAGTTCGCCCATGTCCCGACCCAGCCCGCCCCCTTGCTCGACCTCATGCTTGGCTTGTTGCAGGGATTTCACGGTATTCGATGTGCTGCGCTGGATGGAGAGTACGATTTTGGCGATGTCCGCGGTGGAATCGGCAGTACGGATGGAAAGCTTTCTGACCTCGTCCGCAACGACCGCAAATCCGCGTCCGTGTTCGCCGGCCCGGGCGGCTTCGATGGCCGCATTGAGTGCCAGCAAATTGGTTTGCTCGGCGATGTCGCGAATGACATTGCTGACGGTACCGATGCGCTGCATGGCCTGATGCAGTTCGCTCAGCGTGGCGGAGGAAGAGTCGACGGCTTCGTTGATCTTTTCGAGTGCGGCGATGGCTTTCCGTCCGGTTTCGTTGCCGGTCTTGACCAGTAACAGCGTGTCGTGCGCTGCCTCGGAGGCTTGTCCCGCATTGCCGGCAATTTCGCGCACGGTTTGTCCGAGATCGTCCATGGCGCGGCTGGCATGCTGCGCCTGCGCGGATTGGGTCTGTGCGTTGTTCGTAAACGCATGCATCATTTCGGCGACGCCTCCGGCGGTGCGTTGGGTATGGTCAGCCGAGGCATGCACATCGCTGAGGATGCGCTGGAAGCGTTCGATAAAGTGGTTGATGGTCTGGATCAGTTGGCCGATTTCATCGTTGCTTTGTACGGGCAGGCGACGGCTCAGGTCGCCCTGACGCAAATGGTCGATTTCCTGTCCGATGGCGCGCAGGCGGCGCTGCATGCTGCGGCTGAACAGGGTGAGCAGGATAGTGACCGAGATGCCCGACAGAATTTGCGGGAGCAGAACGACCCATAAAATGGTGTTGAAGTCGCGCTCGATGATTTGTCTGGATGCAGTATCGGCATTGTGATTGGCCTCGACCAGCGTATCGATGGTTTGTACCATCGGTTCGAGATGCGTCGCATACAGTTCGCCGGGCATCATCAGTGCATCGTTCGGGCTGGTTTCGGCGATTTTGATTGCATTGCCGAAACCCGTCATGTATTGCGCCCAGCGTTGTCCGATGGAGGTCATGGCTTCCTGACCCGCCTCGCCTTGCTGTTCCAGTACGGTTTGTTGCAAGGCGCGGATGCGGGCATCGGTCTGGGCCAGCAGTTGTCGGGATTCGCCGAGTATCGGATCGGCGCGGCTGACGGCGAGGGCGCTGGCCTTGATGTCGATCAGCGCTTTGTCGCAAATCTGGCGGGAATGATAATCGTTGAATTCGCGGATCAGTTGTCCGAGGTTGAGCAGCGTAAAGGCAATGGTGACCAGCGTGCCGCACAGGGCGATCGCGTTAATCAGCCGTAATTTCCGCTGCAAAGTCCATGATGGCAGTTGCATCGCTATTCCCTTTTTAATGTGCCGGAACAGGCCGGCATGGCATGGTTTTCTGCGGCATCGTAGCTGTCGGGTGTGACAATTTAATGAATGTTTTGTGAATTCGCGGCGGGAGTGGCGTTTGTCATAAATCTGAAATCCGCGCTCGCTATAGTGACATCCGTAAACTCAGCTTAGGAGACGGCAATGAGCGCGCGGTTCTATTTGGTCGAAACGGAAGAGGCGGAATGCGGTGCTTCGGGCGGGATATGGGGCGCTGACTCGCAGAAAAGCGAGCTGGATATGCTGATCGAGCAGCGCAATCTGTCTGCGCTGTTTCAGCCGATTCTGCACATGGGTAAGGGCGAGTTCTATGGCTACGAAGGCTTGATTCGCGGCCCGGCGAACAGTCCTTTGCACTCGCCGGTGAATTTGTTCGGCGCGGCAAGGCAGCAGGGACGGTCGTTGGAAATCGAAATGCTGTGCCGTCAGGTCGTGCTGGAGCGCTTCGCCGAGCAACAACTGCCGGGCAAGCTGTTTTTGAACATCAGTCCGGATACCTTGCTGCACCCCAGTTTCAAGAACGGTCAAACGCTGGATTACATCCGCAAGCTCGGTCTGAAACCTGAGCAGGTGGTGATCGAAATTACCGAAAACCAGCCCACGTTCGATTTCGAGGCCATGCGCAAGGCGCTGATGCATTACCGCCAGATGGGCTTCAAGATCGCGATGGACGATCTGGGCGAAGGCTTCTCCAGCTTGCGCATGTGGTCCGAACTGCGTCCGGAATTCGTTAAGATCGATATGCACTTCGTGCAGGGCGTGAATGCCGATTCACTGAAGCACCAGTTTCTCAAGTCTATCCAGCAGATTGCGGAAAGTTGCGGTACGCGGGTGATTGCCGAAGGGATCGAAACCGAAGAGGAGCTGATGACGGTGCGCGACATCGGCATTGCTTTGGGGCAGGGATATTTCATTTTCCGGCCCTGCCCCGTGCCGCCGCTGGTAACGCAGCCGGAAGTCGGGCGCATTATCAGCAGTTCGATGATTACGGTGTTTCCCAAGAACCATATTCTGGACAGCCGCCAGGTGACGGCGCAGAAGCTGCTGACCTATATCGATCCGGTGACGCCGGAGACTTGCAATGACGTTGTTTTTCAGCGCTTCACGGATAATGCCGCGTTGCATGCGCTGCCGGTGGTGCAACACGGCAAGCCTGTCGGACTGATTAATCGCTACGGTTTTATCGATGCTTTCGCGCAACCGTTCCGGCGCGAGCTGCTGGGCAAAAAATCCTGCGTGCAAATGATGAAAGAACAGCCGCTGCTGGTGGAGAAAAGTACGCCGATTCAGGAGGTCAGCCAGTTTATGACCGAGAGCGACAGTCGCCATTTCGCAGACGGTTTTATCGTGACGGAAGAGGGGCGCTATCTGGGTATGGCAACCGGACAGGATTTGCTGCGGGCGATTACGCAAATGCAGATCGAGGCGGCCCGCTATTCTAATCCGCTGACGCTGCTGCCGGGCAACGTGCCGATCAACGAGCATATCGAGCGCTTGTTAAGGGCCGGGTCGCCGTTTTACGCCTGTTATTGCGATCTGGACAGCTTCAAGCCTTATAACGATGTTTACGGTTACCGCAAAGGCGACGAGATGATACAGCTGACCGGGCGCATTTTGCGCTCAGTCTGCGATCCCAAACACGATTTTCTCGGGCACATCGGCGGCGACGATTTTATTGTGCTGATGCAAAGCAAGGATTGGCAGAGTCGGTGCGAGGATGCGTTGTCGGCATTCGCCGAGGTCTCCGCGGCATTAGCGCTGGACGAGCACCGCAGGATCGGCGGCTACGAAAGCGAAGACCGGCAAGGGAAGGTCGTGTTTCATGCATTGCCGTCGCTTTCGATCGGGGCGGTACGGGTAGACGGCGGCGAATTTATCTCGCACCACGAAGTGTCTGCGGCAGCGAGTCTGGCGAAGAAAATGGCGAAGAAGATCAAAGGAAACAGCTTATTCGTCGAGCAGCGCAAGAATAACGTCACGGTGCTCAGGCAGGAAGATGCCGGCCTGAGCGCGGGCGGTTACAGCGAAACGGTTATTTGACCGACAGAATCCACTGCACGATGCTTTTGACATCGGCATCGCCGACGGAAGCCGGTGTGGGCGGCATCGCCATTCCGCCCCACACGCCGGAGCCGCCGCTGCGTACTTTCTTCTCCAGCTTGGCTTGCGCATCCTTGTCGCCGGCATATTTTTCCGCAACAGCTTTAAAAGCCGGGCCGACCGACTTGTTCGTCACGCCGTGACATCCCATGCAGTTGGCTTTCTTGGCGAGCGCATCGCCGTTTTCAGCGAAGGCGGGCGCGGTCAGCAGCAGTCCCGCAGTCAGTGCGATCAGGTAACGCATAAACATCCTTTCTGGGTTGAGGTACACAGTTATTGTGCGCCGCGAAAAAGGCCAAATCAAGAGGCGTTCGCGTTTTTCACATAGGCGTCGAATTCCGTACCCGGCATGGGGCGTGCGAAGAAATAGCCTTGCACGTAATCGCAGCCTGCTGCGGCCAGCAGATCGCGCTGTGCCTGCGTTTCCACGCCTTCCGCGATGACTTTGATGCCGAGCTTGTGCGACATCACGATAATCGCTTCGGCGATGGCCTGATCGCCCGGATTTTCCGCCATGTCGCGCACAAAGGACTGATCGATTTTGATGTAATCGATGTCGAATTTTTGCAAATAGGACATTGCCGAATAGCCTGTGCCGAAATCGTCCAGCGCAACCTGAATGCCGGCATCGCGGAAGGCCAGTAATTTTTCGGTCACTTCCGGGCGTTCGTCCATCAGCAGGCCTTCGGTGATTTCGACTACGATGCAGGCGGGCGGCAGGCCGATTTCGCGCAGGTGGTTTACCATATCCAGACTGGCACTGTTTGCGGCGAACTGGCGCGGCGAGTTGTTGACGCTGATCTGGATCGCGCACTGTTTGCCGGTGAGCGCATCGTTCCATGTTTGTGCTTTGCGCGCGGCTTCGCGGAAGGCCCAGTCGCCGATTTTGTTGATCAGGCCGATTTCTTCGGCGATGGGAATGAATTGCGCCGGGCTGACGTAGCCGCGCAGCGGGTGTCGCCAGCGCAGCAGGGCTTCTGCTTTGTGGACTGCTCCGCTCGCCAGTTCGATGATCGGCTGATAGTGCAACTCGAATTCGCCGTTTTCCAGCGCGGAGCGCAAATCGTTGCTGAGTTGCAGACGGTACTGCGCTTCGCGCTGCATGGACTGCGTGAAATAACTGAAACGGTTGCGGCCTTGCTCCTTGGCAACATACATCGCCTGATCGGCATTGCGCAATAATGCTTGCAAGTTGTCGGCGTCTTGCGGGTAAAGGGTGATGCCGATGCTCGCCGAAACGTAGGCGGGCGTTTCGGCGAGCATAAACGGCTCGCAGAGCGTTTCGATGATTTGGTCGCCGACTTCTTCCAGTCGCTTGCTGTCGGCCATTTTCGGGAAGATGATCGTGAACTCGTCGCCGCCGAGACGCGCCAGCGTGTCGGTTTCCCGAATGCAGCGACTGATGCGATGTGCGGCTTCCTTCAGCAGCGTGTCGCCGGCTTCGTGACCGAGCGTGTCGTTCACCTCTTTAAAATGATCCAGATCGATGAACATTAACGTCACGGGGGTGTCTTCCCGGTCGGCCTTTTTGAGTTCTTGCGTGAGGCGGTCCAGGAACAGGCGTCGGTTAGGTAGACCGGTCAGCGCATCGTAATTGGCTTGCCGCCAGATCAGTTCTTCGGTGTGTTTTTTCTCGGTGATGTCGGAAAAAATACCGATGTGGCGGAGCGCGTTGTGTTGCTCGTCATATACCGTGTTGATGGTCAGCCATTCGATAAACAGCTCGCCGTTTTTGCGCCGGTTGGTGATTTCGCCCTGCCAGTGCCCGGTTTTGCGGATGTTTTCCCACATGGTCTGATAAAAGGCGCGGTCATATTTGCCCGAGCTGAGCAGCTTCGGGTCCTGACCAATGACTTCATACGCAGCGTAACCGGTGATTTGGGTGAAGGACGGGTTGACCGCCAGAATGCGGTTGCTAGGGTCGGTGATAATGATCGCATCCAGACTGGAATGGAACACGGTCGAGGCCAGTTGCAGGTTTTCTTCGTTGCGTTTTTGCTCGATAGTGATGCGTGCCAGTTCGGCGAAGGTCTTGAGTCCGTCGAGGATTTCGTCGTCCGGCAACGTGTTGTCCGGCCAATACAAATCGATGCACCCCAGCACCTCGTGTTGGCTGGAAAGGATGGGGTCGGAAAGAGCGGAATGCAAGCCGCTGCGCTGCATGGCTTGTTTAAAGTCCGCAGGATAGGCGCTGCTGGCGACATCCAGTGCGACAGTGCGTTTGCCGGTCAACAAGCTGCGGCTGGCGGGTAGCGGGGTGTCGTGTATGGAGAGCCCTCGCAGCAATGCATGCAGTGGGGCGGGCAGGGTGGAGGCATCGGGAAGGCTGAGGTGTGCGTCGGTCAGCAGCAGAATTTCGCAGTATGCGCCGGGGAGGTCGATGATCGCTTTTTGGGCAATCAGTCTCAATATGTGTTCTAGGTTATGTCCCTGAGAAAGTTGCTCCAGAATCAGGGTGCGGTCGCGCTCTCGGCGGATGGCTTGTTCTCGGGCGGTGACATCCAGAATCACTGAGTGCAGAACCGTGCGGCCGCCGTATTCCAGTTTGCCGGAATGCACCTCGACAATACGGATGGCACCGGAGGCCAGACGGTGCCGGAACCGGAAGGTGTGCTGCGCGCCGGTTTTGGCATTCATCAGATTTTTGCGCAATTCGGCATCGTGCAGGGTGTTGATCTGCGAGATGTGCATGGTGCGCAGTTCTTCGCGGCTCCAGCCGTAAAATTCGGCAGCGGCGGGGTTGGCGTCTACGATGGCGCCGGTTTCGACGTCGATCAGTAATTTGATGGCCGAGTTCTTTTCGAACATGTCGCGGTAAATGCGTTCGCGGTTTTGCAGTTCGATTTCGCGTTCCTGCAATTGTCCTTCCAGCCGGTTGAAGGCGGTTTGCAGTTGCAGCATTTCCGCGCTGCCCTCCAGCGGCAGGGGTTGCAGCGGAGAGTCTTCGGAGGAGAGCTGGTTGAGTTTTTCCGTCATGCGCGTGAGCGGAGCGAATTCGCGGCGCAAGAAGAACCACAGGAAAACCGAAACCAGAACGGACAGTATCGCGCTCGATAAATAGATATGCGATTGCATGCGGTGGATCGGCGCAAAAGCGACGTCGGTCGGCAGGGTGACGACGGCGAACCAGTCTGCGCTGGGAATGCGCCGTGCCGAACTGAGTTCTTCTACGCCCAGCGAGTTGACGGCAATGCCGGAGCCTTCGAAGCCTTGCATGTAACGGTCGTGCATTTTGTTGACGCCCGGCACCGGAAGCGTTTGCAGAATGCGCGATTTGTCGGAGGCGGAAACGAAAGTGTTGTGGCGCGGCGAGATGATCAGCAGGCCGTTGCTGCCCAGTTCTTTCGCTTTCATGATTTGCTGGAAAGGATTGTCCTGATAGAGGCTTAGTACGCCGGCAAGTACGCCTTCGATTTGCTTGTCTTTGCCGAATATCGGTACAGCGACGATAAGGCGCGGCTCTTTGGCGAAGCGTCCGACGGAGGGGCGGGAAACGACCGCTTTGCCCTGTGCCAGCGTTTCCCGGAAGAAATCCTGTTGCGTAAAGTCCGCATCGCCGCGGTCCGGCAGCAGCGGATAGTCCATGATGCCCCGGCCGTCCCGACCGATGACGATCACCCCGAGCGGAAACATGTTGTAAATGGCTTTGCGCTGTTGCAGAAAGTCTTGTAAGGCGACTTTGTTTTGTAATATTTCCGGGGTGATCGAACCCGCGATCATGCCAAGAGAATCGATGCGCAGTTTCATCGCATCGTCGACACGCTCGGCGACGAAGCTGACCAGCGAATATTGCTGTTTGGAAAGCTGCTCGACCATGTCTTTGTGCAGCGCGGAAGAAATCTGGTAGGCAAGAATCCAGATGGCGCAGGCGAACAGGGCAAGGCTGATCGCCATGACCTTAACTTTCAGGCTCAGATTCCCGAACGGGTGCCGCCTCACTTCACTCTCCTCATTGCTGCGCCATTTTGCGCAGCGTGGTTTTACGGCTCTAGCGACCGATTGCCCCAAATACTTTGCTCAGCAGTTTGCTGGTTTGGCCGACCGGGTCGGCGCGTATCGCTTTTTCCTCTTCCGCCATCATCAGAAACAAACCATCCAGCGCTTTTTGCGTGATGTAGTTTTCCAGATTGGCGTCTTTTTCGTCAATTAAGCCCATTTTGCCGGCTTGTCCGGCGAATTGGTCGTATTTGTCGGCTAACCTTACTTTAGAAGTGGCCTGCTTGACGATGGGCAGAAATTTGGCGCGCAGCGGCTGCGAGGTGGTGCGGCGGAAGAATTCGGTTGCTGCGGTGTTGCCGCCGGTGAGGATGCCTTTGGCGTCTTGCACGCTCATGCCTTTAATCGCATTAATCAGCAGGGTTTTCGCTTCCGGTACGGCGGCTTCGGCAGCGCGGTTCATGGTCAGTACCAGTTCGTCGGCGTATTTGCCCATGCCGAACGAACGCAGCAACCCGTCGACTTTTTGCAGCGATGCCGGCAGCGGAATCTTGACTTGCGGGTTGCCGAAAAAGCCGTCGGTTTTACCGAGTTTGCCGACTGCGTTGCCCGCGCCTTTCTGCAAGGCCTCGCGCAGTCCGGCGACGGCATCTTGGTTGGAGATTTGGTCGAGGGTGATCGCCTGAGCGCAAAAAGCGGTAAAGGACAGCAGACAGGCAAGCAGAAAGCGGTACATAAGTGTTTGTGTCGGGTATTCGAAACGCCTATTATGCAACAACTCATGGGTAGGAATGCGGGGAACCATGAAAAATTTGCTGTACGGATTTTTGGTGTTGGTTTGGACGCTGCCGCAACCGGCGCGGGCCGAGTCGTCCGCCGTCTCCGACATCGAGGTGCAAGTGACGACAGCGGGCGAGGAGTTGCGGATCGGTGTCGGGCTGGAGATTGCTGCGCCGCCGCGTCTGGTGTGGGCGGTCTTCACCGACTACGAGCATATGACGGACATCTTGTCCAACCTGAAGGTCAGCAAGGTGCTCGCCCGGCGCGGCAATGTGCTGGAAGTCTATCAGCAAGGCCGGGCGGAACACGGTTTGCTGTCCTATTCGTTCGAATCAACCCGCGAGTTTCGTCTGACGCCGTACCGCAAGATCGAATTCCACTTGTTGAAAGGCACAATGCGCAAAATGGAAGGCCGCCTGCTGTTGCAAGCGCGCGGTGCCGGTACGCACGTGCAGTTTCATGTCGATACGATTCCCGATGTGTTTTTGCCGCCGGTGCTCGGCAAAGCATTTATCGAACACGAAACGCGCGAGCAGTTCGGGCAATGGCGGGATGAGGTGCTACGCCGGGCCGCTGCGCAGCCAAGCAAGCCGCGCCAGTGATGCAGAAGCCGCTTACGCCGTATAATCGGCGCTTTATATTCGCCCGAACCGTTTTGTGAATATCTTCTTTTCTTCGCGCCGATTGCAGGCGTTTGCGCTGGGCGTCGGTGCGGTACTCGGTTTTGCCCCGTTCGGCTGGTTTCCTTTTCCGGTGCTGGCGCTGGCGCTGCTGTTTTATCGCTGGCAACATGCGCCCGCCCCGCGGATTGCGGCGCGCATCGGTTTCGCGTTCGGGTTAGGTTATTTTTCCGCCGGAATCGGCTGGGTGTACGTGGCGATGCACGACTACGGGCATATGCCGATGCTGCTGGCTCTTCCGGTGACGCTGGCTTTCGCGGGCGTGCTGGCGTTGTTTCCGGCGCTGGCGGGCTATGCGCAGGCTCGGCTGCATGTGCCGCTCTGGGCGCGCCTGACATTGCTGTTGCCTGCCGTGTGGGTGTTGGCGGAGCTGGCGCGCGGTTATGCATTGACCGGCTTCCCGTGGTTGACGGTCGGGTATTCGCAAGCAGCGGAAAGCCCCTTGGCGGGGTATGCGCCGTTGCTGGGTGTGTACGGGGTGTCGCTGGTGGTGGCGACGAGTGCCGGATTGCTGGCGTGGGGTTGGCAGGGACGTGCACAGCGGTCAGGTAAGCTGGCGATGCTGAGTTTGGCCGTGTTGTGGCTGGGCGGCGCGGTTTTGCGCGGCGTCGAGTGGACGCAGCCGCACGGTGCGCCGATCAAAGCGGCGCTGCTGCAAGGCAATATCCCGCAAGATGCCAAATTCGAAGAGGGGCGGTTAATCGGTACGCTGGAACTCTATCGCCGCCTGATCGAGCAGACCGACGCGCAACTCACCATCCTGCCGGAAACCGCCTTGCCGCTGTTGCGCGAAACCTTGCCGCCGAGTTATGTCGAGCGCCTGAAGGCGCATGCTCGGGCGCACGATGGCGTGGTACTGGCGGGGCTGTTCGAGCGCGAGGGCGAAAACTATTACAACAGTGTGGCGGCCTTCGGCAACGGCGAAGAGCAGTTCTACCGCAAGAATCATCTGGTGCCGTTCGGCGAATTCATCCCGGTGCGTGCTGTGCTGGGGTGGCTGATTAACGAGGTGTTACAGATTCCGATGTCCGATCTGGCGCGCGGCGGGGCAAAGCAAGCGCCGATCCGCACCGATGGGCAGCGTGTGGCGGTAGATATTTGCTACGAAGATGTGTTTGGCGAGGAAATTATACGGGCGTTGCCCGAGGCAACCTTACTGGCAAACGTCACCAACGATGCCTGGTACGGCGAGTCGCATGCGGCCATGCAGCACAATCAGATTGCGCAGATGCGGGCTTTGGAAACGGGGCGCATGATGTTGCGTGCCACCAATACCGGCGTGACCTCGATCATTGGTAAAGATGGTCGCATTCGTGCCATGCTGTCGCAGCATACCGAAGGTGTTTTGCAGGGCGAAGTGCAGGGCTACAGCGGCATGACGCCGTATGCGCGTTGGGGGAATGCAGCGGCGCTGTTGCTGGCATTGGGCATGCTGGCAGCGGCATGGCGGTTGCGCAGCCGATGAGCGGCTGGGTGTGCTACTTGCTGCGCTGTGCCGACGATACCTTGTATTGCGGTATAACCAACGACATGGAACGCCGGCTGGAGGCGCATAACAGTGGCACGGGGGCGAAATATACCCGCAGCCGCAGGCCGGTAGTGTTGGCTTACCGTGAGCCGTGCGCCGACAAGTCTTCGGCTTTGCAGCGCGAGGCGGCGGTCAAGCGATTATCGCGCCGGGAAAAGCTTGCGCTGTGCGAGGTGACGGCAGGGGGCGAAAACCCGTAAAATGCCGGTTTTGCGATCAACCGGTTTTTGCGACATGCTTACCTTTCAGCAAATTATTCTGACCCTGCAACAGTTCTGGGATAAGCAAGGCTGTGCTTTGCTGCAACCTTACGACATGGAAGTCGGCGCAGGTACCAGCCATACGGCGACCTTTCTGCGCGCCATCGGCCCGGAACCCTGGAAAGCCGCCTACGTGCAACCTTCGCGCCGTCCCAAGGATGGCCGCTACGGCGAAAATCCCAACCGTTTGCAGCACTACTACCAGTTTCAGGTGGTGTTGAAACCCGCGCCGGAAAATATTCTGGAGCTCTACCTCGGCTCGCTGGAAGCGCTTGGCTTCGATCTGAAGAAAAACGACATCCGTTTCGTGGAAGACGATTGGGAAAATCCCACGCTGGGTGCATGGGGCTTGGGCTGGGAGGTGTGGCTGAACGGCATGGAAGTGACCCAGTTCACTTATTTCCAGCAAGTGGGCGGCATCGACTGCAAACCGATCACCGGCGAAATTACCTACGGGCTGGAACGTCTGGCGATGTATCTGCAAGGCGTAGAAAACGTCTATGACCTGAAATGGACTGAAGGTCTGACCTACGGCGATGTGTATCACCAAAACGAGGTGGAACAATCGACCTACAACTTCGAACACAGCGATGTGGACTTCCTGCTCGGCGCTTTCTCGGCGCACGAAAAGCAGGCCAAGCACCTGATGGAGCAGCAGTTGGCCTTGCCCGCTTACGAGCAGGTGTTGAAAGCCGCGCATACCTTTAACCTGCTCGATGCGCGCGGCGCGATTTCGGTGACCGAGCGCGCGGCCTACATCGGACGCATTCGCAATCTGGCGCGCAGCGTGGCGCAAAGCTACCTCGATAGCCGTGCCCGGTTGGGCTTCCCGATGGCGCCCAGAGCATGGGCGGAAGAGGTGTTGGCGCAGATTGAAAAGAAGGTGGCGGCATAATGAGCACGAAAAATCTATTGGTGGAACTGTTCGTTGAAGAGTTGCCGCCCAAGGCGTTGAAAAAGCTGGGCGAAAGTTTCTCGTCGGCGATGGCGGACAGCCTGAAGGCGCAAGGGCTGGCTGGGGCGCAGAGTGTGGTGACGTCCTTTGCTTCGCCGCGCCGCTTGGCTGTGCATCTCGGCGAGGTGGTAGCCAAAGCTGCCGATAAGCCGGTGGCGCAAAAACTGATGCCGGTGAGCGTGGGGTTGGATGCGAACGGACAACCGACGCAGGCATTGTTGAAGCGCTTGGCAGGCTTGGGGCTCGGGGCGGACGCAGTTGCCGCTTTGCGGCGTGAAGGCGAAGGCAAGGCCGAATCGTTGATTTACGATGCGGTATTGCCGGGAGCGACATTAACCGATGGCTTGCAAAAAGCTTTGGAAGAAACACTCGCCAAACTGCCGATTCCCAAGGTGATGTCTTATCAGCTGACCGATGGCTGGTCTTCGGTGAATTTCGTGCGTCCGGCACACCGCTTGGTAGCGTTGCATGGCGCCGAAGTGGTGCCGGTTGCGGTACTGGGTTTGCAGGCCGGTCGCGAAACGTTGGGTCATCGTTTCGAGGCGGCGCAGGCTGTGGTTGCGATCCGCGAGGCCGATAGCTATGAAAGCCAGATGGAGAGCGAAGGCGCCGTGATTCCGGGCTTCGCCAAGCGTCGTGCCGAAATCGTGCGCCAGTTGCAGGCTGCAGCAGTGCAGGTGGGCGGCGGGGTGCAGCCGATCGAGGACGAAGCCTTGCTGGACGAAGTGACCGGGCTGGTGGAGCGCCCGAATGTCTTGCTGTGTGCTTTCGAAGAACAGTTCCTTGAAGTGCCGCAGGAATGCCTGATTCTGACCATGAAGGCCAACCAGAAATATTTCCCGCTGCTGGATGCGTCGGGCAAGCTGACCAACCGTTTCCTCGTTGTATCGAATATCCGCCCGGACGACGCTTCGGCAGTCACCGGCGGCAACGAACGCGTGGTGCGCCCGCGTCTGGCCGATGCCAAATTCTTCTTCGATCAGGATCGTAAGCACCGGCTGGAAGGGCGCGTGCCCAAACTGGGCAATGTGGTTTACCACAATAAGCTGGGTACCCAGATGCAGCGCATCGAGCGCCTGATTTCTCTGGCGGGAGGCATTGCCCGCGCGCTGAACGCCGATATGGCAGCGGCGGAACATGCCGCGCTGCTGGCTAAGGCCGATCTGGTGACGGAAATGGTTGGCGAATTCCCCGAGCTGCAAGGCATTATGGGGCGTTACTACGCGCTGCACGACGGCGAAGAACCGGCCGTGGCGGACGCTATCGAAGACCATTACAAGCCGCGCTTCGCCGGCGACAGTTTGCCGCGCAATCCGGTCGGGCTGTGCGTCGCGCTGGCCGATAAGCTGGATACTTTGGTGGGGATGTACGGTATCGGCGCAGTGCCGACCGGCGATAAAGACCCGTTTGCCCTGCGTCGCCATGCCTTGGGCGTGTTGCGTATTTTGATCGAAACGCCGCTGTCGGTCGGGTTGGACGAATTGCTGCACTTGGCGGCCTCCGAATTCGAAGAGGGCGTGCTGAGCAAGACCGTGGAAGCCGATTTGTACGGCTTTATGCTGGATCGTCTGCGCGGCATGCTGCGCGAGCGCGGCTATGCGGCAGACGAAATCGAGGCCGTGGCGTCCCAGAACCCGGTGCGCATCGATTTGGTGTTGCCGCGAATCGAGGCGGTGCGCGCTTTCCGTGCCTTGCCGGAAGCGGCTGCACTGGCGGCGGCGAACAAGCGCATTCAGAACATTCTGAAGAAAGCCGAAGCGGTGGGCGACGCTGTGCAGCCTGCTTTGTTGCAGGAAGCCGCCGAGCGCGAGTTGTTCGGCGTGGTGCAAACCTTGGCGCCGCAAGTGGAAGCTAAGCTGGCGCAGCAGGATTACACCGCGACACTGTCCGCCTTGGCGGCGGTGCGCAGTGCGGTGGATGCTTTCTTCGATAACGTGATGGTGAACGCCGACGACCTGCAAGTGCGCGCTAACCGCCTGGCCTTGCTGAATCAGCTCGGCGGGCTGATGAATTGCGTGGCGGATATTTCCAAGCTGGCGGCCTAACGATGAAGCTGATTATTCTCGACCGCGACGGCGTGATTAACTACGACTCGGCGCAATTCATCAAAAGCCCGGAGGAATGGAAGCCGATTCCCGGTAGTCTGGAGGCGATTGCACGGCTGAGTCAGGCGGATTACCGTGTGGTAGTGGCAACCAATCAATCCGGTGTCGGGCGGGGGTTGTTCGATATGCCCATGCTGAATGCGATTCACGACAAAATGCTCAAGGCAGTGGCGCAGGCGGGCGGTCGCATCGATGCGGTGTTCTTCTGCCCGCACACGCCGGAAGCAGGCTGCAATTGCCGCAAGCCCAAGAGCGGCATGATCGAGGAAATCGCCGCGCGCTATAACGCCGATCTGACCGGCGTGCCCTCGGTGGGCGATTCGCTGCGCGATTTGCAGGCTTCGGCAGCACTGGGCGCGCAGCCGATTCTGGTGCTGACCGGTAAGGGACAGAAAACGCAGGCCAAGGGCGATCTGCCGGAAGGCACGCTGGTTTATCCCGATCTGGCGGCTGCGGTCGATACGTTGGTGTAACGCGATGGTTTATTTGCGCTCACTGGTTTACGGGTTGCTGCAAGTCGTGATTACTCCGCTATTCACGCTGATTGCTTTGCTGTCGTTTCCATTGCATCCGATTACACGTTACCGGCTGATTTCCGGCTGGGCGCGCAGCATGCTGTGGCTGTTGCGTGTGGTGTGCGGCGTGCGCATGGAAGTGCGCGGTGCGGAGAATATTCCGACCCAGCCGTGCATCGTATTGTGCAAGCACCAGTCGGCCTGGGAAACCATGGCGCTGCAAAAAGTCTTTCCGCCGCAAGTGTGGGTCTTGAAGCGCGAATTGCTGAAAGTTCCCTTTTTCGGATGGGGGCTGGCGATGACCAGCCCGATCGCGATCAATCGCGCCGATGGGCGCGAAGCGATGAAGCAGTTGCTCAAGCAGGGTAAGGCGCGTTTGGCCGCCGGTTTTTGTGTGGTGATTTTTCCGGAAGGAACGCGCATTCCTTACGGGCAGCGCGGTAAATACAAAATCGGCGGAGCGTTGCTTGCGGCTTCCTCCGAAGCCTTGGCGGTGCCGGTGGCGCACAATGCAGGCAAGCTGTGGGGGCGCAATGCCTTTTTGAAATATCCCGGTACCATAGTGATAAGTATCGGTCAGCCCATCGATCCGCGCGGTCTGAAGGCCGAGGAAATCAATCAGCGCGCCGAAGACTGGATCGAGGCCGAGGTGCAACGGCTCGGCTGATGTTGAAACGCCTGCGCCGCCTGATTCAGCCGCCCGCCGTCGAGCAGCGCGCTATCGAGTTCGACGGCCGTATCATTCCCTATACGCTGAAACGCAGTGCGCGGCGGCGCAGTATCGGCCTGCGTATCAATGACCGCGGCCTGACCGTCAGCATGCCGCAGCGCGCTTCCGAAAAATGGCTGCATAGCGTGTTGCAGGACAAGGCGGGCTGGGTCATCGAAAAGCTGGATCAGTGGCAGGCGCGTCAGCGCCCGGTACGCAACTGGGCGGACGGTGAAACCGTGCCGTTCCGCGGGGAGCTGTTAACGCTGCGCATCCGTCCCGGTTTGTTTGCCGCCCCGCCGCAGCGCATCGGCAGCGAGTTGGTATTGACGCTGGCGGACGATGCTCCGCCGGACATGATCGCCCATCAGGTGCAGCAGTGGTGTATGCGGCAGGCAGAGCCGGTGTTCGCCGAACGGTTAGCGCACTTTGCAGTGCATATGCGCGTGCAGCCGAAAATGCTGAAGCTGTCCTCGGCGCGTACCCAGTGGGGCAGTTGTTCGGCGCGCGGCATCGTGCGCCTGAATTGGCGTCTGGTGCAGTTGCCGCCGCGCTTGCTCGATTATGTGGTGGTGCATGAGTTGGCGCATCTGCGGGAAATGAACCACTCGGCGGCATTCTGGCGGGAAGTGGAAGCCGTGCTGCCGGAGTGGCGCAGCTTGCGTGCCGAATTGAAGCGCTACGCGCTGCACGACTGATTCAGATCGAGTAATCGTTGGGGAAGTCGCCATCCGCGTAGAGGCGGTAATTGTTGCGACCGCTGCGTTTGGCGCGGTACATGGCGTGGTCGGCATGTTGCATCAGCGTATGTCCGTCCTGACCGTCTTGCGGGTAGAGGGCGATGCCGATGCTGCAGGAAATTTGCAGGGTTTGACCGGCCAGTATGAAGGGGGTGCCGAGCGTTTCCAGCAAGCGCTGTGCAATCAGTTCGGCATCTTCGCGGTGCTTGCCGCTCGGCAATAAGGCCACGAATTCGTCGCCGCCGAGGCGGGCGATGGTGTCCGATTCGCGGTGTACGCATTCCTGCATGCGCCGGGCGGCTTCTTTCAGCAATAAATCGCCGACGTCGTGACCGTAGGTGTCGTTGATCGGCTTGAAGTTATCGAGATCGATGAACAGTACCGCCAAATTGCGCGATTCGCGCCGTGCAGGCGCAATGGCTTGCGCAAGCCGGTCCGAGAACAGCGCGCGATTGGGCAGATCGGTCAGCGGATCGAAATGCGCCATGTGCGCCATTTTCTCTTCCTGCGTTTTGCGGTCGCTGATGTCGGAAAATTGATCGATGTAATTCAGTATTTCGCCGTTCTGGTTTTTGACGACGGAGATCGATAGCCATTTCGGGAAAATCTGCCCGTTCTTACGGCGATCCCAGATTTCGCCTTCCCATTGCCCGCAGTCGCACAGTTTGTCCCACATGGCGCGGTAGAATTCCAGGTCGTTTGCGCCGGACGAAAGAAATTTCGGATCGCGCCCCTTCGACTCTTCCAGCGTATAGCCGGTGATGCGGCTAAAGGCGGGATTGGTATGTACGATTTTGTTTTGCGTGTCGGTAATCATGATGCCTTCGCGGTTGTGCGTGAAGGCCTGTGCGGCCACGCGCAGCTGGTTTTTCAGCCGGGCGCGCTGTTTGATGGCGATCGCCAGCGTCATGCCGGTCATGTTCAGAACGATGTGGTAGAGCCAGACGATGTTCAGGTTCTCGGTCGTGACGGTGGAGCCGAAATAGCCTTGCCCGTGAAACAGTCCCCACAAGGTTAGCCCGAATAGTACGAGGAGTTGAATGGCGACGGCATGGCGACCGAAGCGCAACGCGCCCCACAATACCAGCGGGAACAGCAGAAATCCCCGCATGTAGACCGAATGTCCCCAAATCGTCCAGCCGCCGAGTACGATTGCGCCGGCTATGAGCGTGGCGAGGATCAGCAGCCCGGCCTCGGCCCATCGCTGGCGCGGCAGCCAGCCGCGCGGGTCGTCGATGAAAAGCGTAACAGGGAGCAGCAACAGTGCCGTACACAGACTGTTCAGCCAGACACTGTCGCGCAGGGGCAGCGCAATGCCAAGCCATGCCGGAACGGTCGGGGAGAGTGCCGAGTCAAACAGCAGGCTGACAGCGGCGAGTGCGGCGACCGTCAGGTAATAGTTTTGCAGGGTGGGCAGATTCGCCTTCAGGTTGATCCGGTGCAGCAAGTATGCGCTCAGCACGATTGAAGCGGTATCCGGCAGCGCATCCGCCAGCGCAGTGGCGATGCTCTGTCCGAGAAGCAGAGCGGGGGCTAAAGCGCCCAGCAGTACGCCCGGCCAGAGCCGGATGCCGTAACGGGAGAGTGCGAGTGCGGAGAGGCCGTAGGGCAGCCAGACCGGCAAGAGCCCCCCGGGTTCGACGGCGAGTCGTTGCGACAGGTAGGCGCTGGCGGCATAAACCACCGCTACGGCGAGTATGCCGAGGATGCGGCCGGTCGACCCTGTTTGGCTATCCGACATTTTACTCCCCCCTTTTGGAGCAATGTCCCGAGCCTATTTGGCGCTTTTCCGAGTTAACTTGTCAAGTATTTTATGCGGATTGAGTGCGAATCAGAATCCGACTTGTTCGCCGCAGGAAAGGCGGATCAGCTCGCTCAGTTTTTCGTATAGTTCGCTTTGATCGCGCCGGCTGCGCCAGACATCGTCTTGCAGGCTGTAGTGAAATCCGCCCGAAGCGGCGGCCAGCCAGATTTCCTGCGACGGCGTGTGGCGGTTAACGATGATTTTTGCACCGTTGTCGCATTCCAGCTCCAGTACGGCGCCGTTCAGATTGCAATCGATATCCGCGCCGCTGGCATCGATGGCCTGTTCGATGCGGTCGAATACCGCGTCGGCCATTTGTGTGAATTCGCTTTCGGTCATGTCTGCTGTCCCCTTATAATGCCGCCTCGTTCAAATTTCGGAGGCGAGATGCGCAAGGCGGGCATTATCTTGGCTTTTGCACTGTGGATGCAAGGCTGCGGCCATAAAGGGCCGCTGACTCTGCCGCCTGCGGCGAAACAGCCGCCTGCGAACGCGCAACAGCAACCTTAAGTTCGGATATCCGGGAAAGTCGAGCATGAACCCTTATTTTCAGTATCGCGGCGATGATTTGTATGCGGAAGATGTGCCGTTAGCCGAAATTGCACAGCGTTTCGGCACGCCGACTTATGTCTATTCGCATACCGCACTGGAGTCGCGTTTCCGCGAATTCGCCGAGGCATTTAAGGCGCGCCCGAGCCTGATTTGCTATGCGGTCAAAGCGAATCCCAGTTTGGCGATTCTGAGTATGTTCGCGCGTATGGGCGCGGGTTTCGATATTGTGTCCGGTGGTGAGTTGCAGCGCGTGATGGCGGCCGGCGGCGGTACCAGTCGGGTGGTGTTTTCCGGTGTCGGCAAAACGGTGGCGGAAATGCGCATGGCGCTGGATGCGGAAATTCTGTGTTTTAACGTCGAATCGGAAGCCGAGCTGGAACGGTTGGACGAAGTGGCGCGCAGTATGCGTCGTGTCGCACCGATAAGCTTGCGCGTCAATCCCGATGTGGATGCAAAAACCCATCCGTATATTTCCACGGGCTTGAAGAAAAACAAGTTCGGCGTGGCCTACAGTCAGGCGCGCGCGCTGTACCGCAAAGCCAGTCAAATGGCGAATATCCGCATCGTCGGTATCGATTGCCACATCGGCTCGCAACTGACCGAGGCCAGCCCGTTCGTGGCGGCGGCGGAGAAGGTTTTGGCGCTGGTGGATGAGTTGAAGGCGGATGGCATCACGTTGGAACACATCGATCTGGGCGGCGGGTTGGGTATCCGTTATCAAGACGAAACACCGCCTTCGGTGGCGGAATACGCGAATGCGCTGATAGGCGCGCTGCAAGGCCGCAGCGAACGTCTGATCGTCGAGCCGGGGCGCGCACTGGTCGGCAATGCCGGGGTGCTGCTGACCCAGGTGGAATATCTCAAGCACGGCGAAACCAAGAATTTCGCTATTGTCGATGCGGCGATGAACGATCTGATGCGTCCGGCCTTGTACGATGCTTATCACGCTGTGCAGCCGGTACTGCGCCGCGCGATTCCGGCGCAATCTTATGAGGTGGTTGGCCCAGTCTGCGAAACCGGCGACTTTTTGGCGCACGACCGCGAACTGGCAATCGAGCAAGGCGACTTGCTGGCTGTGATGTCTGCCGGTGCGTACGGGATGAGCATGAGCTCCAATTACAATACTCGCCCGCGTGCGGCGGAAATAATGGTGACCGGCGGCGAAGCGCATGTGGTGCGCGAACGCGAAACGGTGCGCCAGCTGTTCTCATACGAACACGCCTTGAGTTGAGGCCGAGAATCCCTCTGTGGCATAGGGTTGATGGCTGGGGGCGGAATCGTCTATTCTGTCAAATTAGTGCGGGACTCTAAGTCCCGCTAGCCTTTTTCGCTGTTGAAAGTTTGCGAGAGTGCGTATGACTAAAAATTATTTGATGCTGGCCTTGCTGGCGGGCGTGTTGCTCGGTTGCGGCAAGAAAACGGAAGAGCAGAAGAGCGGTCCGACTGGCACGCCGATTTCGGTGGCGCAAGTCGAAGCGCGCACGATGGAAATCGTCGAAGAATCGGTCGGTGTACTGGAAAGTCAGGCCGACCCGATCGTGGCTGCCGAGGTGGCGGGGAAGGTGCTGGAAATTCGCGTGCAGCCGGGCAGCGAGGTCAAGGCCGGGCAGGTGCTGGCTTTGCTGGACGGGCAGGATGTCTCGCTGGCGCGACAGGCTGCGCAGGCCGATGCGCGTCGTGCAGAGGCACAGTTTGCCAACCAGACCCGCAATCTGGAGCGCCTGAAGCAGTTGCGCGAAAAGAATTTTATATCGCAGGCCGCGCTGGATGAAGCGACTACTCAGCATACCGCTTCACAGGAGCAGTTGAATGCCTCGCGTGCGCAACTGGGGCTGGCGGAACACAATGTCGGTAAATCCGCCATCGTGTCTCCGGTGGACGGGCGGGTGGAGAAACTGATTGCGGCGCGCGGGCAATTCCTGAAAGTGGGCGATGCGGCATTTCAGGTGGTTTCGCTGAAAAAGATGCGCGCCCGGTTGCCGTTTCCCGAGAGCATGGCAGGGCGCATCCGGCGCGGAATGACGCTGCATTTGACTAATCAAACCGGACAGACGCTGGATGGCAAGGTGGAGGAAATCCGTCCGATGGCCGGCAGCATGAACCGTTCGTTCGACGTGTTTATGACCTTCGATAATCCTGGCGACTGGAAACCGGGCGGTACCGTCACTGGCGCCGTGGTGTTGGGTTCGCATGCCGATGCGCTGACGGTGCCCGAGCAAGCGGTTGTGCTGCGTCCGGCAGGCAAGGTGGTTTATGCCGTGAAAAACGGCAAAGCGGTACAAAACGTGGTCGAAACCGGCGGACACCGCGATAACCGGGTCGAAATTCTGAGCGGGCTGACGGCAGGAGAGACGGTGGCAGTGGACGGAGCGGGCTTCCTGACCGATCAGGCACAGGTGCTTGTTCCCTCTAAACCGGCTGCGCCGGCCTCTGCGCCGCAAGCGGTTTCCGCAGCGCAGGCGGCTTCGGCTCCTGCTGCTAAGTAACGCACCGACCGTTCGGGAAACGCACCATGAATCTGCCAGAACTTTCGATCAAGCGACACGTATTTGCGTTCATGCTCAGCGCTGTGCTGATGCTGGTGGGGGTCATCAGCTATCAGCGCGTGGGTGTCGACCAGTATCCCTATGTCGAGTTTCCGGTCATTACGGTGACAACCTCCATGAAGGGGGCAAACCCGGAAAACGTGGATATGAGCGTCACCAATATCATCGAGTCGGCGGTGAACAGCGTACCGGGGATCGAGCACGTGCAATCCTCTTCTTCGCCGGGGATTTCGGTGGTCGGTATCACCTTCAGTCTGGAAAAAAATATCGACATCGCTTTCAACGAAGTGCAGGTCAAGGTGAACCAGACCTTACGCCGCTTGCCGGACGGGGCCGATGCACCGGTGGTGGCGAAAATGGATACTGGCGCAAGCCCGGTGATGTGGCTGGCGCTACAGGGCGACCGTACCCAGCAGCAACTGAACCAATACGCTGCGAATGTACTGAAGAAAAAGCTGGAAACCATTAACGGCGTCGGCGAAGTCCGTCTGGGCGGGCGGCGCGACCGCACAATCCGCATCAATATCCGACCGGCCGATCTGGCGGCCTATAACCTGACTACGCAAGATTTGGTAGCGGCGTTCAACCGTGAGCATTTGCAAATGCCGGGCGGTTTTCTGGTGAGCAAAAACCGCGAAATGCTGCTCAAGCTGGATCTGGAGTTTCATAAGCTGGAGGATATTAAGCGTCTGATCGTGGCTTACCGCGACGGTGCGCCGATCCGTCTGCAGGAAGTGGCCGAAGTAGAAGATGGCCTGTCGGATTACCGGCAGCTGGCACGTTTCAACGGCAAACCCGCAATCGGGGTCGGTATCGTGAAAGTTTCCAACGCCAATACCGTCGCGATTGTGCAAGAGGTGCAGCGCCGTCTGGAAGCCGATGTGATTCCTGCATTGCCGCCCGGCATGACGCTGAAAGTGGCGACTAACGACGCGACCTTCATTCAGGAAATGATTAACGCGCTGAAAGAACATCTGATTCTGGGGACATTGCTGGCGGCGCTGGTGGTCTGGGTGTTCTTGCGCAGTTTCCGCTCGACACTGATTATCTCGGTGGCGATCCCGGTGTCGCTGCTCGGTGCGATTGCGGTGATTTACTTTGCCGGATATACGCTCAACTCGATGACCATGCTGGCTTTGCTGTTGCTGATCGGGGTAGTGGTCGACGATTCCATCGTGGTGCTGGAAAATATTTTCCGCCACCGCGAAGAGATCGATCCCGATCCGGTGAATGCGGCGATCAACGGCAGCCGCGAAGTGGTGTTCGCCGTGTTGGCGGCAACGCTGTCGCTGGTCTCGATTTTTGCGCCGGTGATTTTCATGAGCGGCATTATCGGCATGTTCTTCAAATCGTTCGCCGTGGTAGTGACCTTCGGCGTACTGGTGTCGCTGTTCGTTTCGCTGACGCTGACTCCGATGCTGTGTTCGCGCTTCCTGAAAGTGCAAAAACAGCACGGCGCGTTCTACACCAAACTGGAGCATGCTTTCCACCGCATGGACGAGATATACCGCGGGATGCTCGGCTGGGTGCTGCAACATCGCTGGAAGGTCGTGCTGTTCACGGTCGTTACGGTACTCTCCAGCGGTTATTTCTTTTCGAATGTCGGCAAGGCTTTCTCACCCGATGCCGATCAGGGGCGTTTCATGGTGTTCACCAAGGCGCCGCTCGGTTCCTCCATCGAATACACCAGCGGCAAACTGGCGGAGGTAGAGAAAGTTCTGGCTAGCCACTCTGAAGTGGCCAGCAATTTTTCCGGTATCGGTATCGGTCAGGCCGGTCAGGTCAATCAAGCGTTTTCTTATGTGCGTATGACGCCCCGCGATACGCGGAAGGTGTCGCAACAGGAGCTGATTGCCAAATTGCGGAAAGAGTTGGGGGCAATTCCCGGCATACGCGCGTTTCCGGCTCCGGTGTCGATGGTGGGCGGTTCGCGCGGCGAACCCTTGCAGTTTGTGCTGACCGGGCCGAATCTGGCGGAAGTGGCGCGGCTGGCAAACCAGTTGCAACAACGGCTGAGCAAAGAGGTGCCCGAACTCGGACGGGTGGACACCGATTTGCAGCTCGATTTGCCCCAGTTGTCGATTCGCTTGAACCGGGCCAATGCCGCTGCGCTTGGTTTGTCGGCGCAGGATGTGGCGCAGGCGATGTTTGTGATGACCGGCGGGTTGAATGTTGCCGCCTATAGCGACGAACCGGGCGACGGGGAGCGTTACGATGTGCGCCTGAAAGCAGCAGAGGGCGATCTCGTTCGGCCGGAGGATCTCGACCGTGTGTTTTTACGTGCGCGGGACAATAGTATGGTGCGGCTGGATGCGGCGGCGAGCTTCGAGCAAACGCTGGGGCCTGCCGTGGTCGGGCGCTACGACTTGCAATATGCCGCAACGTTTTATGTCACGCCTTCCATTCCGCTGGGCGAAGCGGCCAACAAGGTCAAAGAAATCGGCACAGGCATGATGCCAGCCGGTTATCGGGTGAAGCTGATCGGTCAGGCGGAGGAATTCGGCAAGACTGCCAAGTACATGCTGTTTGCCTTCTCGCTGGCGCTGATTCTGCTGTACATGGTGCTGGCCAGTCAGTTCAACTCGTTTATTCAGCCGCTGATCGTGATGGTGGCGCAACCGCTGGCGATCATCGGCGGCGTGCTGTCGTTGTGGCTGTTCAACCATACGCTGAATATGTACTCCATGATCGGCTTGGTGCTGTTGATCGGGCTGGTGGCGAAGAACTCCATTTTGCTGATCGACCTGACCAACCAGCGTCGTGCGGAAGGTATGCCCATAGACGAAGCTTTGCGCGAAGCCTGTCCGATCCGTCTGCGTCCGGTGCTGATGACCTCGGCGACGATTATTCTGGCGCTGTTCCCCGCTTCGCTCGGTCTGGGCGCAGGGGCGGAAACCAACGGTCCGCTGGCGGTTGCGGTGATCGGCGGTATGATTTCCTCGACCTTGCTGACGCTGGTGGTCGTCCCGGCGGTTTACTCGCTGGTTGAACACCGGCTGGCGCGGCGCAAGGGCAGCATCTCTCCCCCGGCTATGCCGGACGAAGCGGCACAGACACGGTAAATATCCTGTTAGAATCTCCTCAGGCGGCAAAGACCGCCAGAGGAGAGGGGTATGAGAAAAAGAATATTACCGCTGCTGGCGGCGCTGTTTGCCGGCGGAGCGTACGCGGGCGACGACCGTGTGATCGTCACGGATACGCAAGCTGTGATGGTTTTCGTGCAGAAGCAATCCATCGTGCATAAGGATAAATATGTCGAAGCGTGGGTGACCAGCGATTTCGAGCATATGCGCACGTTGCCGGACGGCAGCGGCTATCTTTGCCGGAAAGAGCAAAAGCTGTTCGATTGTCAGTCGCATAAGGTTGCCGTGATGACAACCTATTATTTCGAGCAGGACGAATGCGCCGGAGCGATTGCCCACCGGGAAACGCGGGCGCACCCCGTCTTTACGGATATTCCGCCGAGCGGGGAATCCGACCGCGAATTCCACACTGTCTGTCATGCAGCGCATCCTGAAAACGCCAAGAAACATCCGCACTGAATCGGCGGTTAACGGAATAAATAAGGGGCGCTTAAGCGCCCTGTCTGTTTGGGCGCAGCGTGCTATTTCTTGCGCAAGGCCGCGCATACCTCGCCGACCAAGGCCGGGCCGCGATAGATCATACCGCTGTAGATTTGCACCAGCGCTGCGCCTGCTTCGACTTTCTCTACAGCATCACGGCCGTTGATAATGCCGCCGACACCGATGATCGGCAATGCGCCGGCCAAATCGGCGGCTAACTGGCGGATAACCGCGGTCGATTTTTCCCTGACCGGCACGCCGGACAGGCCGCCCGTTTCTTCTGCATGCTGCAGGCCCTGCACGCCCTCGCGGGAGAGGGTGGTGTTGGTGGCAATCACGCCATCGATGCGATGCTGCGTCAGTAAAGCTGCAATTTGGGCGACTTGTTCGCGATCCAGATCGGGCGCGATTTTTACCGCCAGCGGGACATATTTGCCGTGCATGTCAGCCAGTTTGGCTTGCTCGGTTTTCAGTGCCCCGAGCAGCGCATCCAGTTCGTCGCCTCCCTGTAATTGGCGCAGATTCTTGGTGTTCGGCGAGGAAATGTTGATGGTGACATAGCTGGCATAGGGATAGACCTTGCGCAGTCCGATCAGGTAATCGTCGGCGGCCCGTTCGATGGGCGTGTCGAAATTCTTGCCGATGTTGATGCCGAGAATGCCGCGAAACTTGGCGCGCTGCACGTTTTCGATCAGCTTATCCACGCCCGCGTTATTGAAGCCCATGCGGTTGATGATGCCTTGTGCTTCCGGCAAGCGGAACAGGCGCGGTTTCGGATTCCCCGGCTGCGGGCGCGGCGTGACGGTGCCGATTTCGATAAAGCCGAAACCGAGTGCGGCCAGCGCATCGATGCAGTCGCCGTTTTTGTCCAGACCTGCGGCCAGCCCGACCGGGTTAGGGAAATGCAATCCCATTACGGTGCGCGGATCATGCTTCGGTTGCGGGTACATCAGCGGCAGCAGACCGAGCTTTTCGGCGGCTTTCAGACTGTCCAGCGTAACGTGGTGAGCGGTTTCGGGGTCGAGGGCGAAGGCGAGCGGGCGAATCAGGCTATACATGCGGGATTATTCCTAGTCTTTTTTCACGACCACCGGGATCGGGAAGGATTTCTTTTTAAATACTTCGCCGCGTTTTTTTCCGCGACGGCTTTCGGCGACGATGTCACCGATTTGGAGACAAAGCAGGCCGTACAGCATCAGGCCGAACGGGATTGACCACCGCGGCAGCAAGGCAATCAGGCTGCCGCCCGCCAGATGATAGGCTGTCAGCGTGACTGCGCCGGCCAGCAGGCCGGATAGCGTGCCCAACACGATGCGGTGCCAGTTGCCGGATTTTAAGTCGGCGAACACGGTGTTTTCGTGCCACATTAATTGCAGCGCGACCAGTAAGGTGAGCGGGGCAGCCCAATACAGCCAAAACAATGCATCGGGCCGCACCGGGCCGCCCAGCAGTCCGGCAAGCCCGGCCAGCAACAGCAGCGGAATGGCGCTTTGCGGCTGCACAGCCGGCAGCGCGAAGCGGCGCGAACCGAATTTCACCAGACCCGGCAGGCCGCCCAGCCAGTTGCGCAGGATCAGCACAGTCGGCAGCAGTACCGCACCGAGCAGGCTGTTCAGTACCAGCGTTTGCACGAAACCGGCAGTTTCCGTCAGCCAGGCCGGAGCATACAGATTCATCCATGACAGCAGCGGCCCCAAGATGGCGCCGCAGGTCGCGAGCCATTGCGCGTAGCGACGCTCGCTATGCAGCAGGCTATGCTTTTTGCGTCGGTAGGTCAGACGGTCGAGCAGCCAGCCCAGCACGGCGGTTGCGGCGATGGCGGTCAGCATGGCGGCTGCGTCGTCGCCCGGATACAGTGTTTCGCCGGGCTGTTCGCTGCCGGCGACCAGCAAGGCCAGCGGCGGCAAGGCGAACAGGGCGAAAGCGAATAAAGCGAGGCGCACGATCATAGTGTGGTTCCTGCTTCGGTCAGGGGTTGCCAGCGCCCTTGCTGCAAGGCTTGCAAGGGACGGTAGAGGGATTTATAGGCCATTTTTCGGCTTTCGGCGATCCAGTAGCCGAGATACAAATACGGAAGCCGCATTTTACGGCATAAACTGATTTGCCACAGAATGTTGTAGGTGCCGAAACTGGCTTGTGGCACGTCCGGGTCGTAGAAGGTGTAGACCGAGGACAGTCCGTCGTCGAGGATATCGACGATACTGACCATGCGCAGTATGCCGTCTTCGCGGAACTCCACCAGCATGGAATCGACGTGGCTTTCCAGCAGAAAATTACGGTATTGTTCGTGGTTGTCGTTATCCATGCCGCCATCGCTATGCCGTGTTTTTTGGTAGCGACTGTACAACTCGAAATATTCCGGTTTGTCTTCCAGAGGATGCAGCGAGGTTTGCAGATTCTGGTGTTTGCGCCAAGCGCGTTTTTGCATGCGATTCGGCGCGAAATCCCCGGTTTGCACACGCACGGGCACGCAGGCGCGGCACAAGTCACAGCGTGGACGATAGGTAAAGGTGCCGCTGCGGCGGAAACCGCGCCGCACCAGTTCGGCATACACTGGCGTAGAAATCAGAAAGCTTGGGGTGGCGACTTGCGAACGTGCTTGCCGGTCCGGCAGGTAGCTGCACGGATAGGGGGCGGTCAGGTAAAGCTGAAGCGCGCTAAGCGGAATGTCATTCAGCAAGCTCATGCGGCAAATCCTCGTCGAAAGTCCAAGGCGATGCGACTGGGGGATATTCTACCAATTCTGCCACCCGGCGGACGAATTCGCTGCGCGGCATGGTGCGTGCGCCGAGCGTAGCCAGATGAGGTGTATGCATCTGGCAGTCGATCAGTCCGAATTGCCAGCGCTTTAATTGCGCCGAGAGCCAAGCCAGTGCGATTTTCGAGGCATCGGTACGGCGACTGAACATCGATTCGCCGTAGAACATCCGGCCCAGCGCCACGCCGTACAGGCCGCCGGCCAGTTCGCCGTCTATCCACACTTCCACCGAATGGGCGTAGCCAAGCCGGTGCAGCGCGCAATAGGCTTGCACCATTTCTTCGACGATCCAGGTGCCGCCATGTGCATCCCGCGGGGCGGCGCAAGCGCGCATCGCGTTTTCGAATGCACAGTCGAACGTCACCCGGTAAAGTTTGTTGCGCAGGGTTTTGCGCAGCGAGCGGGAAATCTTGAAGTCTTCCGGCGGCAAGACCATGCGCGGATCGGGACTCCACCACAGCGGCGGATCGTCTGGATTAAACCAGGGGAAAATTCCGCGGCGGTAAGCCTCAAGCAAGCGTTGCGGGCTGAGGTCGCCGCCGAGCGCGAGCAGCCCGTTCGGGTCGGTGAGCGCCTGTTCGACCGGCGGGAACGGGGTGTCGCCGTGCAGTAATGCAATCATCCGGCGAGGCGCTGTGCCAGCCACGCCTCGATGTCGCGCACCTCTTCCATGCACACCGAATGCGGCATCGGATATTCGTGCCATTCCAGTGTATAGCCCAGACCGCGCAGCGCTTCGGCGGAGCGATGCCCGAGGCTGTACGGCACGATGGGGTCGCTGCGGCCATGCGCCATGAAAACCGGCGTGGCGTGCGCGGCCTCACTGGCTTCCTCCGGCAAGGTGTCGGCCAGCGGCAGGTAGGTGGAGAGTGCCAGAATGCCGCCCAGTCGGGCAGCGTGGCGCAGCCCGGTATGCAGTGCAATGGCACCGCCTTGCGAAAATCCCGCGAGAAAAATGCGCTCCGGCGGAATGCCGCGTGCGACTTCCTGTGCAATCAGTTTCTCGATTTCGGCTTGCGAGGCGCGAATGCCGGCTTCGTCTTGCTGCGCACCGATGTCGCTGGCGATGATGTCGTACCAGGCACGCATGACAAATCCGCCGTTAATGGTAACCGGCTGTTTTGGGGCATGCGGGAAAATAAAGCGAACCGGCGTTGGCAGCGTCATTTCGTCCACGATCGGTACGAAATCTTCGCCGTCAGCGCCCAGCCCGTGCAGCCAAATCACGCAATAGCGCGGGCTGGGTGCCGTATCGAGCAGAATGTGCGGGAGAGTGGCGCTCATGATTCAGGCAGAATGTCCCGCAACGCCTGAAAGATTTCGCGGTAGCTCTTCGGCGGTTTGTTCTGTTCTTTTTCTTTATGCGCATTGCGGATCAGCGTGCGCAGACGCTGTGCGTCCGCCTGCGGATGCTCCGCCAGCAGTTCGGTGAGCGCATCGGCATCTTCCATCAGGCGGTCGCGCCAGCGTTCCAGTCGGTGCAGATAGGCAGTGTGTTCGCGCGACGTGCCTTTCCAGACTTCGAGTTTGGACATGATCGGGGCGGGGTCGATGTCGCGCATCAGCTTGCCGATGTATTGCAACTGTCGGCGTTGTGCGCCGAATTTGTTGATGCGTTTGTATTCGGCGACCGCTTCGAGCAGATTCTCGGGCAGATCGAGTTCTTTGAGCTGATCTTTGCTGAGCGTAGTCAGTTCTTCGCCGATATCGCGCAGGTCATGCATCTGCTGCTTGCGCTTGGTTTTGCTGATCGTTTGTTCTTGATCCAGCTCGTCGTCGTATTCTTCGTTTTGCGGGTGATGGTGCATGGCAATGCAAAAGTGTGTGTAGAGACTGTTATGATAACGCCTTCTATGGAGTCTCGTACATGAACGCACCTGATTTGCCCGCTCAACGCTTTTCTCATTCCGAAACGACCTTGCGCCAAATTGCGCAAGAAATGCTCGATTATGCCCGCCGGCAAGGTGCGACTGCCTGCGCCGCAGAGGTGTCGGATGGCTTCGGTCAAACGGTTACCGTGCGCCAGCAGGAAGTGGAAACCATCGAGTACAACCGCGACAAAGGATTGGGCGTGACGGTGTATCTCGGCCAGCGGCGCGGCAATGCCAGTACGTCGGATTTTTCGCCGCAGGCCGTGCGCGACACGGTGGATGCGGCTTTGTCGATTGCCCGTTATACCGCGGAAGATGGCTGTGCCGGGCTGCCGGATGCCGATACGCTGGCGACCGAATTCCCCGATTTGGATTTGTATCACCCTTGGCAGCTCGATGTGGAGGGGGCAATTGATCTGGCGAAAACCTGCGAACAGGCCGCCTTCGACGCCGACAAGCGAATCGGCAATTCTGAAGGGGCGACTGTGCATTTGATGGAGTCGCAATTCGTTTATGCCAACAGCCTCGGTTTTATGGGCGGTTTCCCGACCTCGCGCCACAGTATCAGTTGCTCAGTGATCGCGGGTAAGGACGATGCAATGCAACGCGACTACTGGTACACGGTTGCGCGCAATGCTGCCGATATGCTTTCTGCCGCCGAGGTGGGGCGCATTGCGACCCAGCGCACCGTGCGCCGTCTGAACGGGCGCAAGCTCGGTACGATGCAAGTGCCGGTGTTGTTCGAAGCGCCGGTTGCTGCCAGTTTGCTCGGGCATTTTGTGCATGCGGTCAGCGGCGGCAGTTTGTATCGCAAGTCTTCTTTCTTGCTCGATAAATTGGGCGAGCCGGTGTTTTCGCCCATTGTGCGCATTGACGATGTGCCGGATATTCGCAAAGGGATGGCAAGCAGCGCTTTCGACGATGAGGGCGTGCGTACCCAGCGCCGCACTGTGGTGGAAAACGGTGTGTTACAGGGTTATTTCCTTGGTACCTATTCGGCGCGCAAGCTCGGTTTGCGCACTACCGGGAATGCGGGCGGTACGCATAATTTGCTTTTGCAACCGGGCGAGCTGGATTTCGACGGGCTGCTGAGAAAAATGGGGCGCGGTCTGTTGGTTACTGAGTTGTTGGGCCAAGGCGTTAATCCGGTGACTGGCGATTATTCGCGCGGTGCGGCGGGGTTTTGGGTGGAAAACGGTGCGATTCAGTATCCGGTCGAGGAAATTACCATCGCGGGCAATCTGAAAGATATTTACCGCAACATTGTGGCCGTCGGCAGCGACGTACTGGTACAGGGTTCCCGTCATTGCGGCTCGATTCTGGTCGAGGGCATGACGGTCGCCGGTCAGTAAAGGCGTTTTTTGCCGTGTTTAGCGCGGCGTGTGTCCGGCCCGCCGGCATGGTAAAATGCGCGCCTTTTACCGTTTTCTCATTGTTATTTGGAAGGCTGCCATGTTCTCGAACAAAAATACCCTCTCCGTAGTTGATCCCGACCTGTGGGCCGCGATTCAGGAAGAAAACCGCCGTCAGGAAGACCACATCGAACTGATCGCCTCGGAAAACTACACCAGCCCGGCAGTGATGGAAGCGCAGGGCAGCAAGCTGACGAATAAATATGCCGAAGGCTATCCCGGCAAGCGCTACTACGGCGGCTGCGAGCATGTGGACGTGGTGGAGCAACTGGCCATCGACCGTGTGAAGCAGTTGTTCGGCGCAGAATACGCCAACGTGCAGCCGCATTCTGGTTCGCAAGCGAACCAAGGCGTGTATATGGCCATGCTGAAGCCGGGCGATACCATTCTGGGTATGTCGCTGGCGCACGGCGGTCACTTGACCCACGGCGCTTCGGTAAATGCCAGCGGTAAGATTTACCATGCTGTGACCTATGGTCTGAACGACAAAGAAGAAATCGACTACGACGAGGTGCAGCGTCTGGCGAACGAACACAAGCCCAAGATGATCGTGGCCGGTGCCTCTGCGTATTCGCTGGTGATCGACTGGAAGCGTTTCCGCGCGATTGCCGACAGCGTTGGGGCCTATCTGTTTGTGGACATGGCGCACTACGCCGGTCTGATTGCAGCGGGCTATTATCCCAGTCCGGTCGGAATCGCCGACTTCGTGACCAGTACCACCCACAAAACTCTGCGCGGTCCGCGCGGCGGGATTATTCTGGCGAAGGCTGAGCATGAGAAGGCACTGAACTCGGCGATTTTCCCCGGTATTCAGGGCGGCCCGCTGATGCACGTGATCGCCGCTAAGGCCGTGGCATTCAAAGAGGCAATGGGCAAGGAATTCAAAGAATACCAAAAACAAGTGGTGGATAACGCCCGCGTGATGGCGCGCGTGCTGCAAGAACGCGGTGTGCGCATCGTTTCCGGTCGCACCGACAGCCACGTGTTTCTGGTCGATCTGCGCGCCAAGAACCTGACCGGTAAAGATGCAGAAGCCGCACTGGGTCGTGCGCACATCACTGTAAACAAAAACGCGATTCCGAATGATCCGCAAAAGCCGTTCGTGACCTCCGGCATCCGTATCGGTACCCCGGCGATGACTACCCGCGGTTTTAAAGAGTTGGAAGCCGAAAAACTGGCGCACCTGATCGTCGACGTGCTGGACGCACCGGCAGATGAGGCGGTGATTGCGCGCGTGGCGGAAGAAGTCACCGCAATGTGCGCTAAGTTCCCGGTTTACGGCGCTTAAGACGAGCGATGAAGTGCCCGTTCTGCAAGGGGCCGGATACCCAGGTGGTGGATACCCGCGAAAGCGAGGAGGGCGACAGCATTCGCCGTCGCCGCCGCTGCCTGTCTTGTGATAAGCGTTTCACCACCTATGAAACGGTGGAGTTGCGCATGCCGCAGGTGGTCAAGCAGAACGGCATGCGCAGCGATTTCGACCCCCTGAAGCTGCGCACCAGTTTTACCCGCGCGCTGCATAAGCGCCCGGTGCCGACTGAGTTGGTGGATGCCGCGATCGATCAAGTCACGCAGAAAGTCTTTGCCTTGGGCGAACGCGAAATCAGTTCGCGCCAGATCGGCGAGATGGTGATGAAAGAGCTGCTGAAACTGGACAAAGTTGCCTATATTCGCTTTGCCTCAGTGTACAAGAGCTTTCAGGACGTGGGCGATTTTGCCGACGCCGTGGAGGCCGTCAGCAAGTCGCCGGGACGTCGCCGCAAAACGGACATGTAATGGGGCACGCTACAGATTGCCGCTGGATGGCGCGCGCGCTGCAACTTGCCGAGCGCGGGTTATACAGTACCAGCCCCAATCCGCGCGTCGGCTGCGTGTTGGTTAAGGACGACGAAATCGTCGGCGAAGGCTGGCATGTGCTGGCAGGCGAACCACACGCCGAGGTGTATGCCCTGCGCGAGGCGGGCGAGGCCGCGCGCGGTGCAACGGCGTATGTTACGTTGGAGCCGTGCAGTCATTTTGGGCGGACGCCGCCATGTGCCGATGCCCTGATCGAGGCCGGTGTGGCGCGGGTGGTGGTTGCCATGCAAGACCCGAATCCCTTGGTTTCCGGACGGGGGCTGGCGCGGTTGGCGGCAGCCGGTATTGCGGTCGAATCCGGTTTGATGGAAAGCGCGGCGCGCGAACTGAATGTCGGGTTTGCGACACGCATGACCTCCGGCCTGCCGTGGGTGCGCAGCAAAATCGCAGCCAGTCTGGACGGACGCACAGCACTGAAAAACGGCGTCAGTCAGTGGATTACCGGGCCGGAAGCGCGGCGTGACGTGCAGCACTGGCGGGCGCGTTCGTGCGTGGTGCTGACGGGCATCGATACCGTGCTGGCGGACGATCCGCGTCTGAATGTGCGCGATCTGGAAACGGCGCGGCAACCGTGGCGTGCGGTGGCGGATAGCGCTTTGCGCTTGCCGCCGAAAGCATTGCTGCTGAGCGGAGGGCGGGTGCTGGTGTATACCGCCAACGACGATGCCGACAAGCGCGCGGCGCTGGAGCAGCGCGGCGCAACTGTGGTGTATCTGCCGGGGGCGGACGGGCGGGTGGATTTGGCCGCCATGCTGCGCGATTTGGCGCAACGCGGCATGAATGAGGTTTTGATTGAGGCGGGTGCGACGCTTAACGGCGCGTTGCTGCGCGCCGGGCTGATCGATGAGCTGGTGTTGTATCTGGCACCGCAATTGCTTGGTAATGCAGCACGGGGACTCGCCGATCTCGGCGCGTTGACCGAGCTGGCGCAGCGAGTGGAATTGGTCTGGCAAGACGTGCGCCCGGTAGGCAGGGATCTGCGTATCGCGGCACGGGTGAAAAAGGAAGCGACATGTTCAGTGGCATCGTAGCGGACGTAGGGGTGATCGAATCGGCGCAAGACCGCGACGGCGGACTGCGCCTGCATGTGGCGACAGCATTGCTGGGGATGGACGATGTCGGCCTCGGCGATAGTATCGCGGTCAACGGCGTGTGCCTGACGGTCATCGAGATAATCGGCAATACCTTTGTGGTGGATGTGTCGCGCGAGACCTTGCGTTGTACGGTGGGCCTCGGTCAGCAGGGTAAGCGGGTCAATCTGGAGAAAGCCTTGCGGTTGGCAGACCGGCTGGGCGGGCATCTGGTGAGCGGGCATGTGGATGGCGTCGGTGAAGTGACTGCTTTCGCGGATCTGGGCGAGAGCTGGAAGTTGACTGTGTGCGCTCCGGCAGGGCTGGCTAAATACATTGCGGTGAAAGGTTCGATTACGATTAACGGCGTGAGCCTGACCGTGAACGAGGTCGAAGGCACGCTGTTCAGCGTCAACCTGATTCCGCACACGCTGGCGGTAACCACCTTGAATGAGCTGGAAGCCGGTGCGAAAGTGAATCTCGAAATCGACCTGATTGCGCGCTACGTCGAGCGCATGCAGCAGGCGGAAAAGGATGGATTGAAATGACCGATATTGCACCGATACAGGACATCATCGCCGCTATTCGCGCAGGCGAGATGGTGGTGCTGGTGGACGAGGAAGACCGCGAGAACGAAGGCGATCTGCTGTTCGCAGCGGATTTTGTGACGCCGGAAAAAATCAACTTCATGGCGAAGTACGGCCGCGGGCTGATTTGCCTGACGCTGACCGGCGCGCACTGCAAGCAGATCGATCTGCCGCTGATGGTGCGCGATAACGGTTCCTCGATGGGCACCAATTTCACGATGTCGATCGAAGCCGCAACCGGTGTGACTACCGGCATTTCGGCTGCCGACCGTGCCCGCACGATTCAGATGGCAGCGCATCCGCAGGCCAGACCGGCCGACATTGTGCAGCCGGGGCATATTTTCCCGCTGCGCGCACAGGATGGCGGCGTGCTGGTGCGCGCCGGGCATACCGAAGCTGGTTGCGATCTGGCTAAGCTGGCCGGGTTGACGCCAGCTTCGGTGATTTGCGAAATTCTGAAAGACGACGGCGAGATGGCGCGCCTGCCGGACCTGATTGTGTTTGCCAAGCAACACGGGCTGAAGATCGGCACCATCGCCGATCTGATCGAATACCGCAGTCATCAGGAAACGCTAGTCGAGCGTGTGTCTACCCGTGCGGTTCAAACCGCTTACGGGGCGTTTAATCTGATGACTTACGTGGATAAAACCACGCAGCGTACGCATTTGGCTCTGTCCCGAGGCGAGATTCGCTCGGAGAACGAAACGCTGGTGCGCGTGCACGAACCGCTGTCGGTGATGGATTTTCTGGAACAGGCCAGCTATCCGCATTCCACCAGTGTGCACGATGCGCTGAGCAAGATTGCGCAGTCGCCGGCGGGGGTGCTGGTCATGGTGCATCGCGGCGAAAGTTCGCACGACTTACTGACGCGCGCTACGCAAGCGCCGGATGCGCACCATGCGGCGAAATGGGATCTGCGCAGCTACGGTATCGGCGCGCAGATTCTGCGCGATCTGGGCGTGGGTAAGATGCGTCTGCTGGCCACGCCGCGCAAGCTGCCGAGCATGGCAGGCTTCGGACTGGAAGTCGTGGGTTATGCTTAAATTTTTCTGGGTGCTACTCGCCGTATCGGCGCTGAACGCTTGCTCGGTGGTGAGTGCGGGCGTCACAGTAGCCTCGACGGCAGTGAAGGTGGGGGCGACGGCGGTCGGCGTGGCGGCGGATGTGGCGAGTGCGGGCGTAAGCGTCGCTGCCACTACCGTCAAAGCCGGTGCGGCAGTAACCGGGGCCGCCATCGATGCCGCATCGTCCGGCAGCAACGAAACAACTAGCAAGACAAACTGAGAGAGCGGAATATGAAGGAATTCGAACAAAATCTGAACGGCGCAGGCTTGCGCATCGGCATCGTACAAAGCCGCTTTAATACTACGGTTTGCGAAGGACTGCTGGCGGCTTGCCGTGCGCAACTGGCTAAGCAGGGTGTGAAGGAAGACGATATTACGCTGGCGACCGTGCCCGGCGCGCTGGAAGCGCCGCTGGTGCTGCTGAATATGGCCGAAAGCGGCAATTACGATGCGCTGATCGTGCTGGGCGCTGTGATCCGGGGCGATACCTACCATTTTGAAGTGGTATCGAACGAATCGGCACGCGGAGTAAGCGATGTGCAACTGGCAACCGGCGTGCCGATTGCCAACGCGATTCTGACTACCGATACCGACGAGCAGGCTGAAGTCCGTATGAACGTGAAAGGTGCGGAAGCCGCACTGGTGGCGATTGAGATGGCGAATTTGCTGCGAGGTTTGGCATGAGCGCCGCTTCCAACGCCAACGGCAAGAGCATCCGCCGTCGCGCGCGTGAGCTGGCCCTGCAAGGGGTTTATCAGTGGCGCATGGGCGGCGACAGTGTGACCGACATCGAAAAACAAATCCGCGAAGAAAAGAGCCTGGGGCGCTATGACACCGAGTTTTTCTCGCAATTGCTGCACGGCGTGGTGGCGCGCAGCGAAGATTTGCAAGCCGAGATCGCACCGCACTTGGATCGCCCGATTGAGGAACTCAGCCCCATCGAATTCTCCGTGCTGATGCTGGGTGCCTACGAAATGCTGCGCCACCCTGAAGTGCCTTACCGCGTGGTGATTAACGAAGCGGTGGAGTTGGCAAAAACCTTCGGCGGCACCGATGGCCACAAATTCGTTAACGGCGTGCTGGATAAGCTCGCTGCCAAAGTGCGTGCCGCCGAGGTGGCGGCCAAGTAATCGGAGCGCATGTCCGAATTCGATCTGATTGCGCGGCATTTCGTTCGCCCCACCCGGCAGACCGAACTTGGTGCGGGCGACGATTGTGCGCTGCTGCGTCCTTCGCCCGGCATGGAGTTGGCGGTTTCGACCGATATGCTGGCGAGCGGCACGCATTTTTTTCCCGATACCGATCCTTTCTTGCTCGGACATAAAACGCTGGCGGTGAATCTGTCCGATTTGGCCGCGATGGGGGCAACCCCGCGTTGGGCAATGCTGGCCGCTGCTATCCCGCAGGCGGATGAGGCATGGCTGGCGCATTTCAGCGCCGGTTTTTTTGCTTTGGCCGAGCGCTATCATGTCGATCTGATCGGCGGCGATACTACGCGCGGGCCGCTGAATTTTTGTGTAACGATTTTCGGCGAAGTGCCGCAAGGGCAAGCTTTGCGCCGCGATGGCGCACAGTCGGGGGACGAGATCTGGGTTTCCGGTAAGCTGGGCGATGCAGCGCTGGCGCTAGCGCATCTGCAAGGCCGCATCCTGCTGGGCGACGCCGACCGGCAAGCCTGCCTGCCCGCCTTATACCAGCCGCAGCCGCGCATCGAACTGGGCTTGGCTTTGCGCGGATTGGCGCACAGTGCCATCGATATTTCCGACGGCTTGCTGGCCGATTTGGGGCATATTCTGGAGTGTTCCGCTTGTGCTGCCGAGCTGGAGTATGAGGCGCTGCCGCTCTCCGCAGCGTTGCGCGCTTGTCCGGATGCCGCTTTGCGGCAACAATGCGCGCTGGCGGGCGGTGACGATTATGAATTGTGCTTCACCGCGCCCGCCGCGCGTCGCACCAAGATCGAGGCGTTGGCTGCACAGCTGATGCTGCCGCTGACGTGTATCGGGCGGATCGTTGCCGGATCGGGTTGCACAGTGCGGACGGCGGACGGCAGTCTGATAAATAGTGAGCAGGGGGGATATGACCATTTCGCATGATTTACATGTGAAACCGAGCTGGAATTTGCTGCTGAGCCATCCGGCTTATTTTCTGGCTTTTGGTTTTGGCAGCGGCCTCGCACGTAAAGCGCCGGGTACGTTCGGTACTCTGGTTGCGTTTCCGATGTACTGGTATCTCGCACCGCGGCTGAGCGAGCCGTTATTTATTCTGGTGTTGATCTGGGCATTCGCTATCGGCGTGTGGGTGTGCGACAAGACCGGACGCAAGCTGGGCGATGCCGATTACGGCGGTATTGTCTGGGACGAGATCGTTGCCTTTTTGCTGGTGTTGTTCTTCACGCCCGCCGGGCTGGCTTGGCAGATTTTGGCATTTACCCTGTTTCGCTTCTTCGACATCGTGAAGCCGCCACCTATCCGCCATTTCGATCGCACTTGGCATGGCGGTCTCGGTGTGATGTTCGACGATATTTTGGCAGCCGGGTACGCTTTGCTGTGCATGGCGATCATCAAGAAAGCACTCGTTTGGTAGGCTGGAGCAGAGCGGTTGTTGTGCTCGGCGGCTGCTTGCTGACCGCGCTGGCGCAGGCTGAAACTTTTGAAGCCGAAGTGGTGGCGGTGCTGGATGGGGATACGGTTATTGTTCGCCGCGATAATCATCCCGTGCGGATTCGTTTGGCCGATATCGATGCGCCGGAAAAGATACAGCCGTATGGTGATGCATCTCGCCGTTCGCTTGAGGCGCTGGTGCTGCATAAGCGCATCGAATGCGAAACGCGCGCGGTCGATCGCTATCGGCGTACCGTTGCGTTGCTCAGACTAGAAGGGAAAAGTGTCAATGCCGAACAACTGCGCCGCGGCATGGCATGGGAGTATTCCTACTACCACAGCAACCGTGCCTACAGGGATATGCAAAAAGAAGCGCGCAAGGCGCAACGCGGGCTCTGGGCAGACGACAGTCCGATCCCTCCGTGGCAATGGCGCAAAGCGCATGCCGCGGAATTGCTGCGTTAGTGCAACCCGGCGCACTTCTTAGCTTTAATACCCGGTATTGCGTCCGGCGATTTCCGGCAGGGCTTCCGTACCGATCAGCGCCCAAATCAGGCGTGCAACCGATTCCGGTGCAATCGCAGTGTGACGGTTTCCGAACTGCGCCATGAGTTCGCGCATCTGCTTGCGAACCTCCGGGTTGCCGGTCAGATCGAAAATGATGTCGACCTTATCGCCCATCGCTGCCATCGCCTCCATACTGGCGAGCGGCACATCTGCCGCAATGGCTTGCGCCCGTCCCGGCGTTTCGTTCGGCTCGGCGACGCACACCAGATTGACGCCCTTGCCGTGCTTATTCACCATGCCGCGCATAAACACCGAACCGACGCGTCCAAGACCTACGATAGCAATATTTTGCGACATACATTCTCCTCATCGTTATTGGCGTGGTATTAGCCCTTGCGAGCGCAAAAAGTATAGCGAAGCGTCGGGAGAAGTTTTTGATGTAACGCAAGCTTAGTGTCGGTGCGGCAAGCGACATTCCGACACTAAGCTTGTCGTGCTCTAAGCCGGAATGGGCGCAGCGTTATTTCAGCAGTGAAATAGCTTGTCTGATATACGCAAGCAACTTTGCATCTGTCCACGTTCCGATCAGAAGTTCTGGCTCGGCTTGGTGCGCAGCTCGGAATTTTGCCTGAGTCTCCGGGTCGTTGCCGGCATAGGTGCGGAATAAATCGAGCCAGCGCTGGGCGAGGCGCTGCACTACTTCGGCATCGGGCGGCGTGCTGTCTTCCATGTGCTGACGAATTTCTGCAATCAGAGATGGCCATTCGTTCGCGCGCAGGAGGTAGTTCTCGCGTAAGAACCGGAATTCATCCGCATTAAGGTATTTTTTGTAAATAAGATATTTGGTTTCTGCGAAGGCTTGCTGAATATATTCCAGCATGTCCATCGTGATGCCGGTTTGAGTTTGCACCGCTGGCTCGTGGACGTGCATGGTGTTTAATTTTGAGAATAATCTCGGGTCGCTGTTGGTATCGTGCTCCAGCATTTGCATCCAACGTTTCGCCAACCTCCCGGCTTCTGGGCTGGAAGCCGGGAGGTTGGATGCAATAGCATTGCCGACATCGTTGATAAGTGTCCTCCATTCAGCGCTCCGGGCATTATGGTCTTGGTAGAGCGGGAGGCGTTTCAATTCTTCTTGC
Organism: Pseudomonadota bacterium; assembly: GCA_040757065.1. GTDB lineage: Bacteria > Pseudomonadota > Gammaproteobacteria > Burkholderiales > Gallionellaceae > JBFLXR01. The sequence goes on along the minus strand of JBFLXR010000007.1, from coordinate 67,877 downwards.
GTAAAGTATTTGTCGTACATGGTCATGAGCTCCAGTGTGATTAGCCACTCGGCGAGATCGGGCTCCTCTCCTTTAGACAGTTGAGCATGCAGTGCGTACAGCCGGTCACGCAGTTTTTGAGCGTGCTCAATCTGCCGATCCAGCGCATGAAGTTGCCGCGCAATGAGCGATGAAAGCGGATAGCCCGAGTTCGCCAAACAAGCTCCGATGTCGGTTAATGACATGCCGAATTTGCGTAAAGCCTGAATCTGGTGCAATTTGGCGATATCTTGCCGGTTATACAGACGGTAACCGCTTTCGGAGCGCGCTGAAGGCGAGAGCAGGCCGATGGCGTCGTAGTGGTGTAAGGCGCGAACGGTGAGTCCGCATCGTTTCGCTAATTCACCTACTTTGAGTAACATCGGCAGCTCCTTTCTTCAACGTGCATGCAGCATGAGGCCTCACGTTGCGTGAGGGTCAAGGGGCAGATCGCGCTTCGTATGTATTGATTGCAAGATGTGTTCCGATCAAGTTCGCTACTTGGTGCGCATGTGTGACGGCAACGTCGTGCGCGCCTCCGGGGATGACATCCAACTTTGCGTTGGGAAGTAAATCGAGAAGTTTTTTGCCGACAGCAACCGGGCTGATCGGGTCGGCATCGCCCCAGATTAGTTGAACCGGAATGCGAATGTCCGGCAGTTGAGCGGAGTAGTCCGTGCGTTCCTCGATAAACCAGCGCGGCGCTTGCGGGTTGGCTTCGAGAAAATCGTTTCGCCAATCCTGTGCGCCTAACGATGAAACGTCGATGCCGCCAGAGGTCGCAGTTAGTACCAAGTGCGTAATGAGGTCTGGAAAGGCAAGTGCAGTGCGGATGGACAGAATACCGCCCATCGACTGCGCAACGATGGCAGTCGGCCCTTCGATTTCTGCGGCTACCCGGGCGGCGAGGTCGTTAAGGCTATGGATGTTGTGCATGTCCGGCATGGCTTCGAACCCCGGCCATCCGAAATAGCGGTGCGGAATGCCGGTGTTCAATAATTGCCCCGCCGGTTTCCAGAAGTTCGGATTGCCGCCTGTGCCGGGAAGGAAGAGGATTTTTTCCGGTTGCATCGTCGGGATTCGTGATTAAGTTGGCGTGAGGCCTTCGACGGCAATCATTTCGAAGTCGGCAATTCCATCGCGTAGCTTTTTCGCAGCAGAATATTCTGGCGAACGGTAAAAAGCCTCGGCATCGGCAAGGGTGGGAAACTCCAAAACCACGATGCGACCGGGTTCGCTTGTTCCTTCAAGAACCATGCTGTTCCCGCCGCGAACGATAAATTTTCCTTTGTATTGCGCGACGATAGCCGGTGCGGTTTGCTGGTAGGCTTTGAGCTGCTCGGGCTGGCTGGTTTTAACCCGGATGAGAATGTAAGCGGGCATGCTTTTCTTTCGAAAGTTTATGAAAAGGCTACGAGTGCGCAACCATGCGGAGCGCATTTCAGCGCATTGCCGTGCCCGGCATGCCAGTCGCCGAGCACCCAGCGGGTGCAGGAGCGCCCATCTACGGTGAGCCGATGCTCCGCCATGCGATGGGTGTGACCATGAATCAGAAGGGGGGCAGCATGCTGTCGCAGCATGGCTTCGACGGCGGACGGGTTGACGTCCATGATGTCGTAGGCTTTGGTTTGTTTGTTTTGCTCGCTTTGCGCACGTACCTTTTCGATGAAGGCTTTGCGTTGCGCCAGCGGTTGTGCGAGGAAATGCCGTTGCCATTCCGGGTTGCGCACCTGGCTGCGGAAGGCTTGATATTCTGCATCGTCGGTGCATAGGGCATCGCCGTGACTGATGATGGCAGGAGTGCCGTAGAGGTCGATCAGCGTCGGGTCGGGCAGCAAGGTTGCGCCGCAGGCAGCGGCCAAGGCCTCGCCCATCAATAAATCGCGGTTGCCGTGCATCAGGAAAATGCGCGTACCTTTATCGCTCAGTGCATGCAGGGCATCGCTCACTTGGCGGTGCAGGGGGGCGTCGAGATCGTCGTCGCCGGCCCAGTATTCGAATAAATCGCCGAGGATGTACAACGCCTCGGCCTGTTGGGCGTTATGCCGCAAAAAATGCAGAAACAGCCGCGTGATTTGCGGCTGTTCTTCACTTAAATGCAGGTCGGAAATAAACAGGCTGTGCGGCATGAGGCCGAACAGGGCTTGCGCCCTGCCGATTTATTGCACGACTTCCGCGCTGGTGATGACCACGTCTTCCACCGGCACGTCTTGATGGAAACCGCGGTTGCCGGTACGCACCTTACGGATGGCATCGACCACTTCCTTGCCTTCCACAACCTTGCCGAATACGCAGTAGCCGTAGCCTTGTGCGTTCGGGGCGCTGTAGTTCAGGAAGCCGTTATCGGCAACGTTGATGAAAAATTGCGCTGTGGCGGAGTGCGGTTCGGAGGTGCGCGCCATGGCGATCGTGTAGGCGTCGTTCTTCAAGCCGTTAGCTGCTTCGTTCTGAATCGTGGCGTTGGTCGGTTTTTGTTTCATACCGGGTTCGAAGCCGCCGCCTTGGATCATGAAGCCATTGATCACGCGGTGAAATACGGTGTTGCTGTAGAAGCCGCTGTTTACGTAGTCGAGGAAGTTCTTGACGGTGACGGGTGCCTTTTCAGCATCCAGTTCCAGTGTAATCGTGCCGAGAGAAGTATGCAGTTTAACCATTTTATGCTTTCCTTTGATTGATGGTGGGTTGGCGGCGGCCTGCGCGGTGCCGAGGCACAGGGCGAGCAGCAGCGGGATAAAAAACTTTAAGAATTTCATGCGGTTCCTTTGTGAACGAGATGACTGATTGTGCGATTACCGCTGTTCGTTGGTGGCAGGCTGCGCGGGAGTCAGGCTCGGTGCCAGAGGGGGCGCGAGCGGTTTGCCATTGCTGTTTAACACGCCTCTGGATAATGTGAGTTTGTTTTGCGCAGTGCTGCGTTTGTCGAATTTGAGTGCGCTCTCATAGGACTGACTCGCCATCTTGATGTAGAGGTCGCCCAAGTTTTCGTGTGCGAGGGCATAGCCCGGATGGGTGCGGATCGCCATTTCCAGAGCATGGCGCGCTTTTTCATAATCGCCTTGCGCGGCGAACAGCACGGCCACGTTGTTATAGGGTTCCGGCAGTTCGGGATAATCTTCGGTCAATCTGTTGAAAATCGCCAGCGCTTCCGGGTTTTTGCCTTGTTCGGCCAGAATCAGCCCTTTCAGAAAACGGGCGGTCGCATCGTTCGGCTTGGCGACCAGTGTCCTGTCGACTTTTTCGAGCGCAGGCGCGTATTGCTTCTGCTTGAACAATTTGTTGGCATCTTGCACATCGTCTGCCAGTGCGGCGCAGCTCAGACAGAGCAGAATTGCGCCGGGCAACAGGCGATATTGATCTTTTTTCTTAAAATACATTTGGTTGGCTATTTTATGTGCAAGTTGCCGCAAGGTTGTCGACAAGTGCGCGGGATTCTACCAAATCTGGCGGCGGCTGGCACATGCTTGCCCATTGCAGGGGGGAGGGGGTTTTCGGGTAGAATCCTGCCGTTTAGCTAACCGGACTTTACGATTTGAACATGAGCAGTGCAGCCCCCGCCCCCGTTTCCCATTTCATCCGCAACGTCATTGAGGGGGATCTTGCCAGCGGCAAGCACAGCGGGATTGTGACGCGTTTCCCGCCCGAGCCGAACGGCTATTTGCATGTCGGCCATGCGAAGTCGATTTGCTTGAATTTTGGTCTGGCGCAGGATTTTCAAGGTAAGTGCAACCTGCGCTTCGACGACACCAACCCGGAAAAAGAAAGCGAAGAGTACGCACGCTCTATTCAGGATGATGTGCGCTGGCTCGGTTTTCACTGGAATGGCGAGGTGCGCTGGGCGTCCGATTATTTCGAGCAGCTTTACGCCTTCGCGGTTGAGTTGATTAAACAGGGCAAAGCCTATGTGGACGATCTGTCTGCCGAGGAGATGCGCGAATATCGCGGGACCCTGACCCAGCCGGGCAAGCCCAGCCCGTATCGCGCACGCAGCATCGAAGAAAATCTGGATTTATTCGCCCGCATGCGTGCCGGCGAATTTGCCGACGGCGCGAAAGTGCTGCGCGCCAAGATCGATATGGCCTCGGGCAATATCAACCTGCGCGATCCGGTGATCTACCGTATTCGCCGCGCGCACCATATCCGTACCGGCGACCAGTGGTGTATTTACCCGATGTACGACTACACGCACTGTATTTCCGATGCGCTGGAAAACATTACCCATTCGCTGTGTACGCTGGAATTCGAAGATCACCGCCCGTTGTACGACTGGGTGTTGGATCAGTTGTCCGTCCCGTGTCATCCGCAGCAAATCGAGTTTTCCCGTCTGGAACTGCATTACACCGTCACCAGTAAGCGCAAGCTGCTGCAATTGGTGAATGAGGGGCGCGTGTCCGGCTGGGACGATCCGCGTATGCCGACCATATCGGGGATGCGCCGCCGCGGCTATACGCCGGAAGGTATTCGCGAATTCGCCCGCCGTATCGGTATTTCCAAGAGTGAAAACGTGGTGGATATGAGCGTGCTGGAAGGCTGTATCCGCGAAGACTTGGAAGCGCGCGCGCCGCGTGTGATGGCGGTGATTCAGCCGCTAAAGGTGACGATTACCAATTTCGACGAGGCGAATGCGCAATCGCGCGAAGCGGGGTTCCATCCGCAGCACCCGGAATTCGGCAGCCGTTTGGTGCCGTTCGGCCGCGAAATCTGGATTGAAGCGGACGATTTCGCCGAAGTGCCGGCGGAAGGTTGGCAGCGGTTGACGCCGGGCGGTGAAGTGCGCCTGCGCTATTCTTACGTGATGCGGTGCGATGAGGTAATCAAAGATGCCGAAGGTAAGGTGGTCGAGCTGCGCTGCTCGATAGATCCGGAAACCTTGGGTAAAAATCCCGTGGGACGTAAAGTTAAAGGCGTGATTCACTGGCTGTCTTGCGCAGATGCGCTGCCGGCAGAAATCCGTTTGTACGATCGTCTGTTTACCGTGCCGGAGCCGGATGCGGATAAAGAGAAAAATTTCCTGGATTTCATTAACCCGGAATCGCTGACTGTGATGCAGGGCTGGGTAGAGGCGGCGGTGCGGGATGCTGCGCCGGAGACGCATTATCAGTTTGAGCGCTTGGGCTATTTTTGCACCGACCGCTGCGATCACGCGGCAGGCGGGAAGCTGGTGTTCAACCGCGCGGTGACGCTGAAGGATTCGTGGGCGAAAGACGCGCGCTAACCGGAAGGAGGCTGCGATGTATCAACGCATTTTAGTGGCGGTAGATGGCAGTTCGACGGCGGAATGTGCGCTGAACGAGGCGATGAAGCTGGCGCGCGACGGCGGATCGGCGTTGCTCTTGCTGCATGTGAACGAAGAGCCGGTGATGCTCACGTTAGAAGATAACTGGGTGTTGCCGCAGGAGTTGCTCGATCAGTTGGAAGAAAACGGGCGCAAGATTCTGGCGCGCGCGCAGGGAAAGGTTGCGGCGGCCGGGATCGCTTCCGAAACCCGGCAGGTGAACGATGCCAGCCAGCGCATCGGTGCGGTGATTGCCGAAGAGGCGAATGACTGGAAGGCCGAGGTGATTGTGCTTGGTACGCATGGACGTAAGGGCGTTGACCGCTTACTGCTCGGCAGCGTGGCGGAAGATGTGGCGCGGCTGGCGGCCATGCCGGTGTTGCTGGTGCGGGAAATTAAATAATTATATTTTGATGATGGAGGGGTGCATGGAATTGGAAGGTTTTGAATTCGAGCATGCCGACGATGAATCTCTGTCCGCTTTGCTGAACGATGTGTTCGTCGGCACGGGATTCGCCGACGGCGCTGTGTTGCATAAAACCCTGAATCCTGCCGAATTGCGCACGCACGGCGAGATCGTGGTGGCTAAACACAACTGTGAGGTGGTGGGGTTGTGCATGCTGGTGGAGCCGCACAGTCCGGTACGGCAGGTGGCTGAACATAACGAGGCGGAGATTCATTTGCTGGCGGTACCGTCGCATATGCGTCGCCGCGGCGTGGGCTCGGCGCTGTTACGCGAATGCGTCGGGCGCGTGGCGAATCGCGGTTTTCGTCGTGTGGTGCTGGCGACCCAGCCGATGCATTCCTATGCACACGGTCTTTACCAGTTGCAGGGTTTTCGCCGTAATCCGGCACGCGACTGGATGCGTCCCGGCGGCGGCCATTACTGGGTTTTTGAACGCGATTTGAACGATTGAAACGGATAGGCACGAAGTGACGTTGAAGATTTACAACACGCTGGCGCGTGAAAAGCAGATATTCCAGCCGATCGAATCCGGCAAGGTGCGCATGTATGTGTGCGGCATGACGGTTTACGATTTCTGTCACCTCGGACATGCGCGGGTGATGGTGGTATTCGATATGGTATCCCGCTGGCTGCGGGCCGCCGGGTACGACGTCACTTACGTGCGCAATATCACCGACATCGACGACAAGATTATCAAGCGTGCGGCGGAGAATGCTGAGTCGATTCATGCGCTGACCCAGCGCTTTATCGATGCGATGCATGAAGACGAGCGGGCGTTGGGGATTTTGCCGCCGAATCATGAGCCGCGCGCCACGCAGTTCGTGCCGCAAATGCTGGAAATGATCGGGCGGCTGGAGCAGAACGGGCTGGCTTACCGCGCGGCAGACGGCGATGTAAATTACGCCGTGCGCAAGTTTGCGGGCTACGGCAAGCTGTCCGGTAAGTCGCTGGAGGATTTGCGGGCCGGCGAACGGGTGGATGTGTCGGAAGGTAAGGTCGATCCGCTGGATTTCGTGCTGTGGAAACATGCCAAAGCAAGCGAGCCGGAAGAGGTGAAGTGGGAGTCGCCTTGGGGCAAGGGTCGTCCCGGCTGGCATATCGAGTGCTCGGCGATGGGTTCGGAGTTGCTCGGCAAGCATTTCGATATTCACGGCGGCGGCGCGGATTTGCAGTTTCCGCATCACGAGAATGAAATTGCGCAAAGCGAAGGTGCGCACCAGTGCCAGTACGTGAATTACTGGATGCACAATGGTTTCGTGCGGGTGGATAACGAAAAAATGTCCAAGTCGCTGGGTAATTTCTTCACTATCCGCGATGTGCTGAAAAAATACGATGCGGAGGTGGTGCGCTTCTTCATTCTGCGTGCGCATTATCGCAGCCCGCTGAATTATTCCGATGCGCATCTGGACGATGCCAAGGGCGCGCTGACGCGCCTTTATACTGCGCTGAAGTCAGTGAGCGCCGAAACGGGAGCGGTAGATTGGACCGAAGTGCACGCACAACGTTTTAAGGCGGCGATGTCGGACGACTTCAATACGCCGGAAGCGATTGCTGTGCTGTTCGATCTGGCGAACGAGGCAAACCGTACGCAATCCGTGCAGATGTCTGCGCAACTTAAAGCGCTGGCCGGGGTGCTGGGCTTGTTGCAGCGCGATCCGCAGGCGTTTTTACAGGGTGGCGTCGGCGAGGGGTTGGGCGAGCCGGATATTCAGGCGCAAATCGAAGCACGTACGGCAGCGAAAAAAGCCAAAAACTTCGCCGAAGCCGATGCGATCCGGAAAGATTTGTTGGAAGCAGGCATTGTGTTGGAGGATACGCCGCAGGGGACGGTCTGGCGTCGGGCTTGATGCATTTTTCACGGAGCTAGGTCTGATTATCTAGATAATCGGTAATAGTTTTTCGTCGAGTGTGCGGTTTTTCGCATGCCTACCGGCTATATTGTTGACAGCCAAAACGTAATGTGTGATCCTGCGACAGCATGATGGAGTGGTCTTTGTAATGCGGATGTGTGCCGCACGGGTACCGGGGTTGCTGTGCAGGCGCGGTTTTTCGAAGGCGCTCTTTGGGTTTGGGTTTAATAAGAATAATTTCCTTAGGGAGTTTAAAGATGCGGCATCTGTCTTTACGTGCAACGACGCTGGTTTTACTTAGCGCGCTTTTGGGATTCACCGTTTCCACATCGCATGCTGCGAGCCGTGCTACCGCCGTGCAAGCGCCTGCGGTGAAGGCTGAAGAGGGGCAGGCCAAGGGGGCGATGGAGATCGAAACTTCATTGGTGGACTTGGGGCATAAGTCCGGCTTCCAGTTCGAAGGCGTACAGCCTTCCCATGAGCAAACGGTATATTTCCCCGTTCCGCGCGATTCTGTGGCTAACGGCGGCGTGCTGCGCGTACATTACCGCTTCTCCCCGCTGCTGCATAAGCATTCCAATCTGCGCGTATACATTAACGATACGCCGCGCAACGCAATCCAGTTCGGTTCGACCCCGAATCAAGTGCTGGAGATTCCGCTGACCAAGGCCGACCTGAACACTAAGGATGGTCTGGTGAAGGTGCAGTTCAAGATTGCGATGCTGTTTACCGACGATCGCTGTCTGGACGAGCGCATCAACGGCGGTTATGTGCATATTCTGCCAGAAACCGCGCTGACGATGTCGGTCAGTCAGGGTGTCGCTTCTCTGCGCGGTGTGTGGCAAATGCTGCCGAAGAAGGTGACAGTCAGCCTGCCGCAAGGCGCTGTGACGCAGGATGTGTTTGCTGCAGCATGGAGCCTGAATAACCTGCTGATGCGCGAAGGCAAGACGGTAAGCTTTGTGCGTCTGCCGGAAATCGGCGACATCACGGTTGCTCCGCTGGCCGAAGTGCGCAGCGCGCTGGAAAAGGCTTACCCGAACCAGCAGACCGATATCGAGGTGCCGGGCGGGAAGTTTAACGCTGCGATCATTAAGGTTCCGGGCAAGCGCGTGATCGGTTTCACCGAGCCGTTCGATGTGACTCCGTTCTATATGGTTACCCCGCAATGGGTCAATCTGGGTCTGGACGCTAAGTACCACGTTGCGCCGGTTCAAGGCAACAAGGTCGGCCCGGATGAGCGCTACAAACTGGCGCTGTCCACTCTGGGGCTGGATACCGGTACCCGTTACGTTTCCCGTCAGGCCGAATGGAACATGGTGTTCTCGCCGGAACGCTTGCCAGCCGGTTACATGCCGGAACGTCTGGAAATTGATGTCACTGCGACGCCTGCGACTACCGAGCATCCCGCGATGTTCTACGTTTACCTGAATAACGTGCTGCAAAAAGCAGTGCGTCTGGAAAACGACGGTCAGACTCACCAAATCTCGGTTTCTTTGCCGAAGGAAGCGCTGACTCGCCATAACGCAATCCGCTTGGTTGCTCAGCGAGAAGATCTGCAAGGTGACTGCCACGGCGACGCGATTCACTATCCGATGCAAGTGATGCCGCAAAGCTCGCTGATTATCGTGCGCAACAAGGCGGCCGATCCCAAGCAATTCGTGGATTTGGGGCCGTACTTTGCGGAAGGTTTCGATATTTATTTGCCGAAATCCTATCTGCAACAGCCGGAAAATGTGCTGAACATGCTGACTCGCCTGTCGATCGACCAATCGCTGGCTGTCGATTACAAGCGCATTACCTTCTTCGACCAGGCAACAACCCTGAAGCCGACTAAGCCCTTCCTGGTGCTGGATCGCGCAACGCTGGAAACCGCCTATGCACCTGTGCGCTTCGACAAGGGCCGCGTGCAAGTGGTAGACGGCAAGGGTGCTACCCTGCTCGACGTAGATCAGTTGCCCGGCTTGGCTGTGGCGCAGATCGTGAAGTCCGGTAGCGTGTTCGGCCTGTGGGTTGCTCCGGGTCAAGCTGGTGCGAAGCTGGCACAAAACAACTTCCAGTTCGAGCGCGACGACCTGTCCTTTGTGGATGCGGGCGGTGTGGTGCTGAGCGTGGACAGCCATGACCCGAGCGGTGCTAAGGTGTACTACCCCGGTTATCGCGGCTGGATGCAAGTGTTGAGCGAGTACCGCTTCTGGTTGCTCGTGCTGGCTTGGGTCTTGCTGACTGTAGTCGTGATTTACCTGTTCCGCCGTACCCGTCAGCATAAGAATGCGGCCTAATCCGCACGCTGACCGGTAGTACGGAGTACGACTGACTGAGATACCGCCCGGCGCGCACTGCAACGCTGGGCGGTTCTTCTCGGAACCATAGAAAGGTACAGGGGTATCTATGTCAAATGCTGATACAGGGGGCGTGTCCGCACCGAAGTTGCGCGTCGGCGATTTGCTGGTAAGCAAAGGTTTGGTGACCAATGAGCAGGTGAAAACCGCTCTTGAGTTGCAAGCCAAGTGGGGTTCGCGCATCGGCGATATTATGCTCGCCAAGGGCTGGGTCAAGGCCTTCGATTTCTACAAGGCGCTGTCCGATCATTTCCACAAGCCGTTCGTGAATCTGATGCAGCTGCCGCCCGATGTTTCGCTGCTGAATCCTGAAGATTCCGAAGCCTATAACGCCATGCTGTTTATTCCCTGGCGCAGGGAGGGCGGCAAGGTGGTGATGGCGACTGCGAATCCGACCGATGAAATGCTGGAATTCGCTCGTCGTCGTTTCGGGGAAAACGTCGACTATGTCGTGACCTCCAAGTTCGATTTGCTGTGGCAGTTGCAAAACAACCACGACGGCTATTTCAGCGACAACGCGGTCAATATTCTTGCGAACCGTACGCCCGAGCACTCTGCACGCCAGGTGTTTACGGAAAAGCAGTTGATTGTGATTACGGTCGGCGTTGCGGTGTTCCTGATGAGCCTGACGGCTTGGCCGCTGAACACGCTGATTGCCTTTAATTCGCTGATTGCGCTGTTCCTGTTGCTGAACTTCGGGTTGCGCGCGATTCTGGCCTGGGTCGGCAGCGATCGTCACATTGACGTGAAGGTGACCGACCATCAGGTGGCGATGCTGAATGACCGCGATTTGCCGATTTATACCGTGCTGGTGCCGATGTACCAGGAAGAAAAGGTGCTGCCGAAACTGGCTTATGCGATCCGCAGTCTGGATTATCCGCTGTCTAAGCTGGACGTGAAGCTGGTGCTGGAAGAAGACGATGAAGCAACCATTGCTGCAGCTAAAGAGCAGGGTCTGGAATCTATCTTCGAAATTATCCGCGTTCCGCACAGTCTGCCGAAAACCAAGCCGAAAGCCTGTAACTACGCATTGAACTTTGCTCGCGGCAAGTACGTGACGATTTATGACGCAGAAGATCGTCCCGAACCCGATCAGTTGAAGAAAGCTGTGGTGGCGTTCAGTCAAGTTTCGGAAGAAACAGTTTGTATTCAGGCGCGCCTGAATTACTTCAATCACAACGAAAACTGGCTGACCCGCGTCTTTACGCTTGAATACTCGCTTTGGTTCGACTTCTATCTGCCAGCGTTGGAAGCGCTGAACATTCCGATTCCTCTGGGCGGCACTTCCAACCACTTCAAGATGGAAGCGTTGCGCAAAGTGGGGGCGTGGGATCCGTTCAACGTGACCGAGGATGCCGACTTGGGCGTGCGTTTCACCCAGCTTGGCATGCACGTGGGCGTTGTGAATTCGACTACCTACGAAGAAGCCAACAACCATTACGGTAACTGGATTCGTCAGCGCTCGCGCTGGCTGAAGGGGTATATGCAAACCTATCTGGTGCATATGCGCAGCCCGATCAAGTTGTACCGCAGTCTGGGGCCGGCAGGCTTCTGGGGTTTCCAGTTCTTTATCGGCGGCACGGTGATGAGTACGCTCATTGCGCCGTTCCTGTTCGGCATGTTCTTTATCTGGCTGCTGACCGGCTCGATTTTCTTCGAACCGTTGTTCCCGCCGCTGGTACTGTATATTTCTCTGTTTAATTTGCTGATTGGTAACGGCTATTTGGTTTACCTGTCGATGGTGGGCGCGTTCAAACGCAATCACTTCGTCTTGATGCCGTATGCGCTGACTGTGCCGGTGTACTGGATCATGATGTCGCTTGCCGCCTATAAGGGCTTGTGGCAGTTGATTCATAATCCGTTCTACTGGGAAAAGACCATACACGGTATTACGCGGCACGAAGACCACCGGGATCATACCCAGCCGGTTTCGAGCAGTAACTAAGGTGGTGATCGACTATGCATAAAGTAAGACACGACCCCGACTTAAGGTTTCTTTCATTTCAGACGTTCCTGATCTTTGCGTTGTCGCTGACGATACTCGGCACAACGGCGATCTGGCTGCTGGATCATGCCTTCATCAGCGATATGGCGCTGAACCGTTGGGCGAAGATTCTGGCGCTGATGGGCGCAGGCGATTTCCGGCTGGAAAATCTGGGGCTGCTGTATCCGCATGCCCCGGCTTACCTGCTGATTCCGTTCTATTACCTGCCGAACATCATTAAGCCGGCAGCGCCGTATTTCGTGTCCTGTATTTTCGGGGCATTACTGCTGACGATCTGGAACTACCACCTGCAGGAAAAGCGCTATGCACTGAGCGACCGTGTACTGATGGTCGTGCTGGTTGCCATTCACCCGCTGTTCCTGTGGGCGGTGACCAGCGGTGTACAGAACGGATTGAGTCTGGTGATGTTCTACCTGCTCTATCTCGCTTCCGTGCGGCTGATCCGCGAAGCGGACACCCGGTCTTTCATCATGCTGGGTCTGGTGTTGGCGGGATATTTCTTCGTGGATGAACGCACATTCTTCATCTTTATCGCCTTCCTGCCGCTGCTGCCGCTGATTGCACCGCGTAATATGCTGGATGCTTCGCCGGCTTCGGTATATCTGGTGATTACGATGCCGCTGATTATTTCTATCATCGGCTGGGCATATTTGAACTTGGTGTTCGAAAACGGTGCTTGGCACTTCGTCAATTCGCCGTATGCGTCTTTCCGCGGCGCATGGCAAAAAACCCCGGACGTGGAGTGGCTGCGCGAGTATGGCGGCGACTTCCTCAAACCGATGCTGATTTCCTTTGCGATCGGCATCGTGTCCTACCCGGTGATTCTGTGGCTGATCGCTCGCGCACGCCGTCACCTGAAGTTGCTGCGCGGAACCGAAGTGCTGTTCGTTCACTTGGGTCTGGCTTCCGGCTTCGCGACGGCTGCATTCTTCCTGTCGCACCCGGTGGACATGCTGTTCCTGTCCGCAGCGGGTGTGATGGCCGGCATTGTGCTGCTGCCGCACGAGCCGCTGTGGAAGCGTCGCGGTTTGTATGCGCTGTTGCTGGCTAGCGTGGTGGGCGGATGGCTGACGCTGATCTGGAAACCGACTGAAGAAATGCATCGTTGGATCGACGCATTCCGCGGCGTACAGTTGGAAGACAAGTTCGCCGGGGATACCTCGCTGGGGCAATGGCTAAATGCGAATCGCGTGCCGACGCTGATTGACGATCACGCGGCATACCGCGCCATCGTGGCGCGCGGGGATGCGGAAGGCTTGCTGCTCTCCTTCTCGCCGCAATTTAAAACGACGCTGCGCAGCGATCACCCGTACATCGAGCAAATCGCAGTACTCGACCCGATGTACTCGAACCGCGATCAGGATGCGCACGGGCAGGATATGCTGACGCAGCGCATGCCGGATATGGTGACGCAGCGTTACCCCGAACTTTACCGCAAGGGGATGGAAGGCTACCGTTTGGTGTATGATAAAGACCACTGGCGCGTTTACCGCCGTGTGAGCAAGAAAACCACGGTGACTTACAACCAATATTGATCGCGGAGATTCTATTGCTGCATGCGTTCGAAAAAATCCATGCCGCGCCAGCCCTCGTAAGATGGCTGGCGTTTTTTTTGGCTATGCTACTGGCGGCTTGTCAGACGCCCGACTTGAGTAAACAAAAAATGCGCGGCGCGACGATGCTGCAAACCAAGGAAACCGGATTGGACGAGGCGCAAGCCGATAAATCGTTCAAGACGCTGGCGCGTACCGGTGCAAATGCCGTCGTGCTGATTCCTTTTATGCGGCAGGAAACCGTGCGTTCAACCAGCATAATTATTGCTGAGTCGGTGCGCGACGATCAGCTGATTGCAGGCATTCGTCGCGCCCGCGCCGCGAAACTGCGCGTTATCGTCAAACCTCAAATGCTGGTGGAAGGTTCGTGGGCAGGTGAAATCAACCCCGGCAGCGATGCAGCGTGGCAGGTGTGGTTCGAAAGTTATACCGTGCATCTGCTGCATTATGCGCAGATTGCTCAGAACGAAGGGGCGGAGGTGTTCGTGATCGGAACCGAGCTGCGCCATTCCGACCGGCAGCCGTATTGGCGCGACCTGATCGCAGCGGTGCGTAAAGTGTTTAAGGGGCGCGTTACGTATGCCGCGCACAATCAGGATGGCGTGAGCGCGTATGCGCATTGGGATGCGCTCGACGCCTTGGGCGTAACCTTGTATCCGTCGCTGGGCAAGAGTGCTTCACGCGAGGAAATGAAGAAAAATATCCAGAATGCCGTAGCGGACTTGGAAGTGTTGTCAGCCAGTCAGGGCAAGCCGATGCTGATACTCGAAATCGGCCTGCCATCGGCGAACGGTGCGCAAGACAGACCGTGGGAAATTCCTAAGAATCCTGTGCCGAATATGCGCATACAGGCGGCGGCGCTGGACATCTGGCTGAGCGAACTGAAGAGGCCGTGGGTAGATGGGGTGTTCGTGTGGGATTGGCATAGCAACCCGGCTGCCGGGGGCAAGCTGGATACCGACTTCACCGTACAGAACAAACCGGCGCAGTCCGTGCTTTCCTGCCATTGGGCCGGGGTGTGCCTGTCCTACTAGAACCTGCTGCGCGCATCAATTCGTGTATTCGGCTCAGGCCGGGCGGGCGGTAATTTCCTGAAATAATTCCAGTCGCCGCGGGTGTATCTTGCCTGCGGCAGCAGCTTGCTGCAAGGCGCAGCCCGGCTCGTGCAGATGGCGGCAGTTATGGAAGCGGCACTGACCGAGATAGGCGGAGAATTCACTGAATCCCTCTTCGATTTCTCCGAAACTCAGATGATGCAAGCCGAAAGCCTGCACGCCGGGGCAGTCGATCAGCCAGCTGTCGCGATTCAGCCAGTACAGGCGCGCATGGGTGGTGGTGTGTTTGCCGGAATCCAGCACCGTGGAAATTTCGCGGGTGGCGGCCTGCGCCTCCGGCAGCAGCGCATTAATCAGTGTGGATTTGCCCATGCCGGATTGTCCGGCCAGTACGCTGTGTTGGTGCTGCAAATATGGACGCAGTGCTTCAGCGCTGCTTTTGGCGCTTAATTCCAGAACGCGGCAGCCGATGGCACGATAGGGCTCCAGCTGGGCGCGGGCGGCCTCTGCGCTCGGCAGATCGCATTTGTTCAGCACAATCAGTGTTTCCAGTCGCTGGTCGCGGGCAGCGACCAGGCAGCGCGCCAGTAATGCATCGCTGAAGCTGGGTTCCCCGGCAACGACCAATATCAGTTGTGTGACATTGGCGGCAATCAGTTTCTGGCGGAAGGCATCCGAGCGGTATAGCAATGTATTCCGCGGCAGGATGGTTTCGATGACGCCCTGATCGTGTGCGGTCTGTTTGACTTCCACCCGGTCACCGCAGGCAACTTCGCTTTTTTTGCCGCGCGGTACGCAGATCAACTGCGCGCCTTCATCGAAATCGACGAGATATTGCCGCCCGAATGCGGCAACGACGGTGCCATGCATATTCAAGTGCGCAGGTGCGCGTCGATTTTGGCAGCGCAGATGAAATCGTTCTCGGACAGGCCGCCGATAGCATGCGTGAAATACTCCACCTCGCATTTGTTATAGCTGACGCGCAGATTGGGATGATGCCCTTCCTGATGCGAAATCCATGCCACCAGATTCACGAAAGCAATGGTCTGGTAATAATCGGCAAACTCGAAAGTTTTGCTGATTAAGTGATCGAACTGCACCCAGCCGTCGAGCTGTTCCAACAGGCGACTGGCTTCTTCCGGAGTCAGCGGCGGTACGCCGCCTTCGCAGGGCTTGCAATGCTTGCTATTCAGATCGCAGGCTTCCATAACGCCCTCACTTCAGGTTGTAGTAGCGGTTGAGGTAGGCACCCAGATGTTGTTCGTCCTGCGAGGACAGATTAACACCGACATTGGCTGTGCAAAAATGCATCTGATCGACTAGCTGCGGCACGGTTTTCACTTTTCTATCCTTGCGGGTGAAAATGCCGCTGCCGTCGCCGCCCACGATGCTGACATGGCAACTGGCACACTGATACTGGTCGAATAATTTCTTGCCGGTTTGCGCGTCGCCGTTCGGAAAGGGGGCAGCGAGCGCGCTGGAAGCAAAAAGCCCGAGCAGGGCGGCAAATGCGTATTTCATCGATGTTCTCCTGTGGTCAGCCGTTCCAGATGGTCGATACGTATCAGTGCCGGCGGGTGCGAATCGTAAAAAGCCGAATACAGCGGGTCCGGTGTCAGTGTGGCAGCATTATCCTGATAAAGTTTCACCAGCGCAGCGGAAAGATCATCGGCATTCGTTTGTCGGGCAGCGTAAGCATCCGCCTCAAATTCATGTTTGCGCGAATACGCCGCGCTAAGCGGATGGAGCAGAAAGCCGAATACCGGCAATACCAAGAAAAACAGCAGTAGCGCTGCAGCGGTGGAGGCGGTTTGTACGCCTAATCCTTGATAGAACCAATCGGCTTGCATGCCGACCGATAACAGCCAGAGCAGTAGCAGGCTGAAGAAAAAACTGACGGCGATGCGCTTCATGACGTGGCGGCGTTTGAAATGCCCCAATTCATGCGCCAGCACGGCTTCGATTTCCTGCGGCGAGAGACGTTCCAGCAAGGTATCGAAGAACACAATCCGCTTGCTGTTGCCGAACCCGGTGAAGTAGGCATTGCCGTGCGAACTGCGCTTCGAGCCGTCCATCACGAACAGGCCTTGTGCGCTAAAGCCGCATTTGTGCAGCAAAGTTTCAATGCGGTTTTTCAGCGCTTCGTCCTGCATCGGCTGGAATTTGTTGAACAACGGGGCGATGAAAGTCGGATAGACCAGCAGCAGCGTCAGGTTGAAGGCGACCCAAACCACCCAAACATACAGCCACCAGTAGTGGCCCATGCGCTCCATCAGCCAGAGTATGGCGCCGATCAGCGGCAGGCCGAGCAGCAGTCCGACGAACAGTCCTTTGACGGCATCGATGAGATACAGCGTCAGCGTCATTTTGTTGAAGCCGAAGCGGGCTTCAATGACAAACGTGCGGTATAGGTTGAATGGTGTTTCGCACAGCGAGGTGAACAGCAGCACGGATAAGATGAGCGCAATGCCTTGTGCGACGGGGGAGGGGAAAATGGGCTGCCAGAATCCGGCTAGCCACTCAATCCCGCCGCCCAACGTAAATGCCAGTAGCAGCAGGGTGTCCAGCGCCACGCTCGCCAAACCCAGCCGGGTTTTGGCGCGGGTGTAATCGGCGGCTTTTTGATGGGCCTCCAGTGTGATTTTCTCGCGGAAAGCGGACGGAACACTGTCCCGGTTCAGCGCAATGTGGCGTAAGTGACGTCCGCCGAGCCAGAGCTTGGCTAGCGTAGTCAGGATCAGGGCTGTCAGAAAGACAGCGGAAAACAAGGCAGCAGTCATGAATTTCAGCGGGCGCTCGCACGGGCGGGCGGCGATATGCCACAATACGCCCTTCAATAGCTTTCAATATTTTAGGTCGCGCAAATTATGGCACAAAACCAAAACAACCTGATCTGGATCGACATGGAAATGACCGGCCTGGTACCGGAAACCGACCGGGTAATCGAGATCGCGATGGTCATTACCGACAGTGAGCTGAATGTGGTCGGGGAAGCGCCGGTGCTGGTCGTACATCAGCCCGATAGCGTGCTGGACGGCATGGATGCCTGGAATAAATCGACGCACGGCAAGTCCGGCTTGATTGAGCGCGTGAAAGCCTCCACCCTGAGCGAACGTCAGGTGGAAGAGCAAATGCTGGCTTATCTGAAGGAATATGTGCCGATCCGCACTTCGCCGATGTGCGGCAACTCGATTTGTCAGGATCGGCGCTTTCTTGCGCGTTGGATGCCGGAACTGGAAGCCTACTTCCATTACCGCAATTTGGATGTCAGTACACTCAAGGAGTTGGTCAAGCGCTGGAAGCCGGAGTTGGCTCAAGGCTTGAAGAAGCACGGCAAGCACGAAGCACTGGCTGATATTTATGAGTCTATCGAAGAGATGAAATACTACCGTGAGCATTTCATCAAGCTTTAATGCTTAGCAGTGAATCGGAAAAGCCCGGCTAGCCGGGCTTTTTTGTCGGGTGCTCACTTATCGTTCAACAAGCCTTGCTTGGCGGCAACCGGACGCACTTCCGGGAAATATACCGTGCTGAGCGGGGCGAGATTGGCTGACCACGGCAAGCCGTCGCTCCGGCCGATTTGCTGCCAATAATCCATGATCGTTTGGTCGTAAGCGTCGATGGCGGCAGGCAGCTTGTTGCCGTCGTAGCGTTCGTCGTGACGGAAAGCTGCGATGTCCATGCGCGGCTTTTGCGGAACATCGCTGGCGATATGGCCGATGCACAGTCCGTCGATCGGGAAAGTCAGCGGCGGAAGTTCCAGCAGCTCAATCATGGCTTGCGGGTTGCGGCGGATACCGCCGATCGGCACGACGCCAAGGCCGAGCGAATGGGCGGCGGCAATCATACTGCCGAGCGCGATGCCTGCATCGACGGCGGCAACGCCGAAGCCTTCCATACTTTCATGCGCAACCAGTGTTTTGCCGGCCTTGCCGAGGCCCAGCCTGACTTTGTGGAAGTCGATCACCAGTGTAATAAAAACCGGGGCTTTCGCGATCCACGGCTGGCCGCCTGCCAGCTCGGCAATGCGGGCGCGTTTGGCCGGGTCGCGCACGACGACCAGCGAGACTTCCTGCATGTTCATCGAGGTGGGCGCGCGGTGAGCGGCCTCGACGATCTGATTCAGCATTTCGTCGCTGACCGATTCGTCGGTATAGCTGCGAATGCTGCGGTGGCTGTGCAAGACTTTCAGGGTTTCGTTCATGCTTCTTCCTTATATTTGTGGTGATGCATCGCCTCTTCCACGATCTTGCGGGTCAGGTGGGGGGCGAACAGTTCAATAAAATGGTAGGTGTAACCGCGAATATATTCGTTTTTGCGAATCGCGACGCGAGTGGTACTGGCCTGAAACAGATGGTCGGCCTCAATCATGCGTAAATGCGTATCGCGATCGGGAATAAAAGCCTGCTTCGCCAGAATCCCGATGCCCAACCCCAGTTCGACATAGGTCTTAATCACGTCTGCGTCGATCGCGGTGAGGATGATATTGGGTTGCAGCTGCTCTTTTTCAAAGGCTTGGTTGATTTTGCCGCGTCCGCTGAAGGCGAAGTCGTAAGTAATAATCGGATACTCGGCCACTTTTTGCAGGGTGAGTTTCCGTTCCTGCAACAGCGGGTGACCGGGCGGTGTAATCACGCAGTGGTTCCACTCGTAGCAGGGCAGCGTCACCAGTTCGTCGTAAAGCGACAGGCTTTCCGTGGCGATGGCAATGTCGGCATCGCCGTTGAGAACTTGCTCCGCAATTTGGGTCGGGCTGCCCTGATGCAGGCTCAGTTTGACCTTGGGGTAGCGGTCGATGAATTGCTTCACCACCTTGGGGAGTGCGTAGCGTGCTTGAGTGTGCGTGGTGGCGATGGTCAGCTCGCCGCTGTCTTGCGCGCGGAACTCCTGACTGATGTGCTTCAGGTTGGATGTGTCGTGCAGGATGCGCTGGGCGATTTCCAGAATCGCTTTGCCCGGCTCGGTAATGCTGACGATGCGCTTGCCGTTGCGCACAAAAATTTCCAGTCCGAGTTCTTCTTCCAATTGCTTGATTTGCTTGCTGATGCCGGGCTGCGAGGTGTACAGGGTTTCCGCTGCTTCGGAAATATTCAGTCCGCGGCGGACGATTTCATTCAGATAACGGAGTTGCTGCAAGTTCATGTCTGCACCCTTAATAACCAATGGTTATTAGATAGTAACATATCATTATTTTGGAATGTTAAGCCGGTGCGTTACGATGCGCGCCGTTACCAAGGAGCGTTATGGACTGGTTATATACATTTTCGGGTTTTCTGGTCGGGTTTATCGTCGGCATAACCGGCGTGGGCGGCGGCTCGCTGATGACGCCCCTGTTGGTGTTGCTGTTCGGCATTTCGCCGGCGACCGCAGTGGGAACCGATTTGTTATATGCGGCGCTGACGAAAATTGGCGGAAGCTGGGTGCATAACAAGCGCGGCACAGTGGATTGGAAAGTGGTCAAGCTGCTGGCGCTGGGCAGTTTGCCCGCAGCGGTGTTGAGTCTTGTGGCGCTGAAGCTGCTGGCACTGGATGAAAAACATCTGAAGACGCTGATTACCAGCGTGCTGAGCGTGGCGCTGATTCTGACGGCTGTGGCACTTTATCTGAAGCCTTACCTGCAAAAACTGGGGCAACGCAAGGACGGTGCGGTGTTCGAGCTGCATGCTCACCATTTGGCCGGTGCAACGGTGCTGACCGGCGCGATTCTCGGGGTGCTGGTGACGATTTCTTCGGTGGGCGCAGGTGCGCTGGGTGCGGCGGTGCTGCTGTTCCTGTATCCGCGCCATGCCACGGTACGTATTGTCGGCACCGACATCGCGCACGCCGTGCCGTTGACGCTGGTGGCCGGTCTGGGGCACGCCGCGCTGGGTACGGTGAATTTCGGCCTGCTGGGTGCGTTGTTGTTGGGTTCGTTGCCGGGGATTTATATCGGCAGCCACATCAGCGCCAAAATTCCCGAGCATGTGCTGCGCCCGGTCCTGGCGACCATGCTGCTGATTATCGGCGCAAAGTTACTATTTTTCTGAGGAGATGCGCGTGAGCGTGAATACAATCGATCTTTCCAATCTGGAAGAAATCGACCGCTTCGAACAGGCGGTGCAAACCTTCTTCAACGGTCATATCGACGCCGACCGCTTTACTGCTATCCGCTTGCAGCAAGGCGTTTACGGACAGCGTCAGCAGGGCGTGAACATGCTGCGCGTCAAGGTGCCCGGCGGGCGCCTGACCGCGCTGCAACTGGATGCGCTAGCCGATGTGACGGAAGCCCATTCGCAACATGGCATCGCCAATGTAACGACCCGCCAGTCGGTGCAGATTCACTTTATTCCGCTGGCGCAAATGCCGGATGCAATGCGCCGACTGGCGCAAGCTGGTCTGACGACACGCGAGGCATGCGGCAACACGGTGCGCAATATGACCGCCTGCCCGCTGGCCGGGGTTTGCCCGCGCGAACATACCGATGTCGGCGTGCATGTGCATGCGGCGACGCAGCACTTTTTGCGCAATCCGCTCAATCAGCAAATGCCGCGCAAATTTAAGATCAGCTTTTCCGGCTGCGAGGCGGACTGCGCCCAGTCCTTGCTGCATGACGGCGGGGTGGTAGCCGTCGAGCGCGACGGTAAGAAGGGTTTTATGGTCAAAGCGGGCGGCGGCCTTGGGCACAAGCCGCGCGAAGCGATTGTGGTGGAAGAGTTCATCGAAGAGGGCGAGTTGCTGTTTGCGCTGGAAGCCTTGGTGACGCTGCACAATAAGCACTCCGACCGCACGAAGCGCGCCAAGTCGCGGATTAAATTCCTGGTCGAACGTTTCGGCGTGGAAGGCTTTCTGGAAAAATACCGCGAAGAGTTTAAGCGTACCCGCGAAGCGCTGGCCAACATGGAAACGCCGAAAGGCGTCTGGCGTACGCCAACCGGCAGCGAAATTCCCGGCCCCGGCGCTCCGCGCACAGTGTTCGCGCAGCATCAAGCCGGACAGTTCGTGCTGCCGTTGACTTTGCCGCTGGGCGAGGTCGATGTCGCGCAATTGCGCGGGATTGCTGCGACCTTGCGCAAACACGCCCTGAGCGAGGTGCATACCACGCAGGATCAGAGTCTGACCGTGTTCGGGGTGGCGCAAGATGCTGTGGAGGCGGTACGTGCGGATTTCGCTGTAATCGGCTTGAGCGTGCCGCAAACCGGCGACAGCGTGGTGGCTTGCCCGGGTGCGTCGACCTGTCGTTTGGGGATTACATCGAGTACCATCCTCGCGCCGAAATTATCCGGCGGCGCGCGCGATCTGCGTATCCGCGTTTCCGGCTGCCATAATGGTTGCGCGCAGCCCGAAACCGGCGACATCGGTATTTACGGTGAAGGCAAGCGTCTGCATGGCCGTTTGGTACCGCATTACCAGATGTATTTCGGCGGTTGCGGCATGCAAGGCGGCGGACTGGCGCTGAAAGGCCCGGCGGTTCCGGCTGCCCGCGTCGAGCAGGCGGTGGCCCGCGTCGAGCAGGCGCACGACACCAGCGGTGTGCCTAGCTTTTATGAATGGGTGCGCAAGCAAGAGCCCGAGTACTTTAAGCAATTGCTGGCCGACTTGATCGAAGTGAAACCGGAGGCTTTGCAAGAAGTGCTGCGCGATCACGGCGACGAAGGCGATTTCCGCGTGCTGCAACTGGGCGGCGGCGAGTGCGCCGGTGCAACGCAGGTACTGATCGGCGCGAACTTCTTCGAGGCAGCGCATGAGCGCGAGTATCGCAATGCGTTGGTCTTCCAGCGTAAGTATGCCGAAGGGGCGCATTGCAACGAGGCAATCCTGCGCTTACTGGGCGGTGGACTGGCACAGTTGCTGGGCGGCGTTCGGCAAGAGGCGCTGGATCAGTTGGCTGTCCAACTGAAAGAACTCGTCCCCGGCGTCATTGCGGACGAATTTGCCGGTTTGGCGGGCGAACAAAATAGCCGGACCGAATGGGGCGACGTCGCGCTGGGCGCGTTTAACCGTGCAGTAGACAGTTGGACTTTGAAAGTGGGTGCATTCTGCACCGCACAGGATGCGCAGTTGGATTTGACCGGTGCTTTGCCACAGGTGGCATGAAATGAGCGAATTGCAACAAAAAATCGACCAAACCCTGAAGCTGCTGCGCGACGCTGCAGTGACTTTTGCGCCGGCTTGTTTTGCCAACAGCCTGGGGGCGGAAGACATGGTGCTGACCGACCTGATTGCTAAGCATCAGCCCGGCATCGAAATTTTCAGCCTCGATACCGGTCGCCTGCCGCAGGAAACGTACGATCTGATGCAGAGTGTGCGCAGCCGTTACAGCGTGCCCCTGAAGGTGTATTTTCCCGACAGCGCACAAGTGGAAGGCTATCTCGCCCGGTACGGGGCAAACGGTTTTTACGACAGCGTAGAAGCGCGCAAGGCATGCTGCCATGTGCGCAAGGTCGAGCCGTTGCGTCGGGCGCTGGCTGGGAAAAAAGCGTGGATTACCGGCATGCGCCGCGACCAGGCAGTGACGCGCGGCAGTCTGGAAGCTTCGGCCTACGATGCGGACAACGGCTTGCAGAAATTCAACCCGTTGCTCGATTGGTCCAACGACGATGTGTGGGCATATATTCGTGAGAACGAGGTGCCATACAACACCCTTCACGACCGATTCTATCCGAGCATCGGTTGCGCACCGTGTACCCGTCAGGTGACACCCGGCGAAGACATCCGTTCCGGCAGATGGTGGTGGGAAAACCCCGAAAATAAGGAGTGCGGCTTGCACGTAAGCCACACTCCTCTGAAGCGCGCGTAGGCGCAAAGAATATTTAGACCGATAAGAGAACCAAGATGAATGCCCATACCTTCAGTCATTTGGATGCGCTGGAAAGCGAATCGATTCATATCCTCCGCGAGGTAGCGGCGGAGTGCAAAAATCCGGCTTTGCTGTTTTCCGGCGGCAAGGATTCCATCGTGATGCTGCGTCTGGCGGAGAAAGCTTTCCGTCCGGCCAAGTTCCCGTTTCCGCTGGTGCATATCGACACCGAGCATAACTTCCCCGAGGTGATTGCTTGTCGAGATAAGCTGGCGGCCGATCTGGGCGAGCGCTTGATTGTCCGTTCGCTGGAAGATTCGATTAAGCGCGGCACCATCGTGATCAAAGACGAAAGCAAGCCGCGCAACCCCTTCCAGTCTGTGACTTTGCTGGAAACGATTGCGGAATTCGGTTTCGATGCCTGTTTGGGCGGAGCGCGCCGCGACGAAGAAAAGGCGCGTGCCAAGGAGCGTATTTTCTCGTTCCGCGACGAGTTCGGTCAGTGGGACCCGAAAAATCAGCGGCCAGAGCTGTGGGACTTGTATAACACCCGTGTGCATGCCGGCGAAAACATCCGGGTTTTCCCGATTTCCAACTGGACGGAAATGGATATCTGGCAATACATCGGGCGCGAGAAGCTGCACATTCCGAGCATTTATTACGCGCACGAACGCGAAATCATTCGCCGCAACGGCCAGTTGGTTCCGGTATCGCATCTGGTGCAGCCTAAGCCGGGCGAGCAGGTCGAGGTGATCTCGGTGCGTTTCCGTACCGTGGGCGATATGACCTGTACCGCGCCGGTAGAATCGACCGCGCGCACAGTCGAAGAAATTATCGAAGAAACTGCGACGACCCGTATTACCGAACGCGGTGCAACCCGCCTGGACGATCAGACTTCGGAAGCCTCGATGGAGCTGCGTAAGAAGGAAGGCTATTTCTAAGGCGATCACGGATTAAGGATGACATCATGAGTACCCAAACACAGTTGTTGCGTTTTATTACGGCCGGGTCGGTGGACGACGGCAAAAGTACGCTGATCGGGCGTTTGCTGCACGATTCGAAATCCATCTTCGAAGATCAGCTTTCCGCGATTTCCAAAACCAGCGAGAAACGCGGCATGGGCGCAGTCGATTTGTCGCTGCTGACCGACGGTTTGCAGGCCGAGCGCGAACAGGGCATTACCATTGACGTGGCTTATCGTTATTTTGCTACGCCGAAGCGCAAATTCATCATCGGCGATACGCCGGGGCACGAACAATACACCCGTAACATGGTGACGGCGGCCAGCACGGCCAACCTGGCGATTATTCTGGTCGATGCGCGCAAGGGGGTGCTGACCCAGACCAAACGCCATTCGTATCTGGCCAGTTTGCTCGGTGTGCCCCACGTTGTGCTGGCAGTGAACAAGATGGATATGGTCGATTACTCGAAGCAACGCTTCGAGGAAATCGTCGGCGAGTACAAGCATTTCGCGGCTCAGCTGAATTTGCACGATGTGCACTGCATTCCGTTGTCTGCCCTGAACGGCGATAACGTGGTCGACCGCAGCGATGCGATGGACTGGTATATCGGGCCGACGCTGTTGGATTTGCTCGAAACCGTCGAGATCGACTATGACGTGAATACCACCGATTTCCGTTTCCCGGTGCAATGGGTCTGCCGTCCGCAGACGCAGGAATACCACGATTTCCGCGGTTATATGGGGCGTATCGAAGCGGGTGAGGTTTCGGTCGGCGACGAAGTGACGATTTTGCCCTCCGGCCGGACGACGCGCGTGAAAGAAATCGTGACATACGACGGCAAACTGCAAACCGCATTCGCACCGCAGTCGGTAACTCTGACGCTGGAAGACGAAATCGACATTTCGCGCGGCGATATGTTTGTGAAAGCGGATGCTGTGCCGCAAGTGGCGAAGGAATTCGAGGCGACGATTTGCTGGTTGTCGGAAGCGCCGCTCGATCGTAATCGTAAATATATTGTTAAGCACACCACCCGGATGGTGAAGAGCTTGTTTGCCCGGTTCGATTATCGCGTGGATGTGAATACGCTGGAACAGCACCCGGTCGACGCGATCAATATGAACGACATTGCCCGCGTGGCGTTGAAGGTGCAACTGCCTCTGGCGTTCGATAGCTACGCCAAGGATCGCGCTACCGGCAGTTTTATTCTGATCGACGAAGCGACCAACAACACAGTTGCCGCCGGGATGATCGTTTAAGCTGCAACAAGCATCACAACTAAAGGGCGCATCCCGTTGGGGTGCGCCCTTTGCCATTCACGGCTGACTGCCGATTGTGGTATCTTGCGGATTCTTCATTCGGGTTTGTTCTTCGGCTCATGAGTTTACTGGCCTTGATTGCTGCGTTGTTGCTGGAGCAAATGCATCCGCTGTCAGCGCGCAAATACTTGTTCGACTGGCTGGCGAACTACACCGAATTCTTCCAGCAGCAGTTCAATGCCGGGCAGCGTAAGCACGGGCAGATCGCCTGGGCGCTGGCGGTTGCCCCGCTGGTTGGCGGCGCGGCGTTGCTCTTTTGGTTGTTGTACGGCGTGCACCCGGTTTTCGGTTGGGCGCTGTGCGTGCTGGTGCTGTATCTCACGATGGGGTTTCGCCAGTTCAGTCACTATTTCACCGATATTCATCAGGCGCTGCGCGCGGGGGAGCTGGATCGCGCGCGCAGCCTGCTCACCCACTGGCGGGGTGTTTCCTGTATCGAGCTGAATGCAGAAGAGGTGGCAAGGGTGACCATTGAAGAGGCGCTGCTGGCTTCACACCGGCATGTGTTCGGCGTCGTGGTCTGGTTTGTACTCGGCATGGTCTTGGGGCTGGGGCCGGGCGGAGCGATTCTCTACAGGCTGGCGCAGGTGCTGGAGGCGCAATGGGGATTGCCAACCGATGAAATGCGAGCCTTCGGGGCATTTGCGCGGCAGGCTTCCCGTTGGCTGGAATGGTTGCCTTTGCGCCTGACGGCGGCGACCTTTGCGATGGTCGGCGATTTCGAAGATACCGTATATTGCTGGCGCACGCAGGCGCATTTGTGGCCCGACCCAGAGGCGGGGATTATTCTGGCCAGCGGCGCAGGCGCGCTGGGGGTGCGGCTGGGGCTGCCTGTAGTGCTGGACGGCCTGCCGGTGGATCGCCCCGAGCTGGGCGGGCCGGAGGAGGCCGATGTGGATTTTATGCAAAGCGCGGTTGGATTAGTCTGGCGCGCTTTGGTTTTCTGGATGATTTTGTTGTTGTTGCTCGGGCTGGCTAGTCTGGTCGGCTGAGCTTGCTGCACAGGTAAAACATGGCTTATCGCACCGAACCGCATTTCACCCACGGCACACCGTCGAAAACGGCCGTGCTGGTCGTCAACTTGGGTACGCCGGAAGCGCCCACCGCGCAGGCGCTGCGCCCGTATCTGAAACAGTTTTTGAGTGATCCGCGCGTGGTGGAAATCCCGCGTTTGGTCTGGTGGCCGATTCTGAATGGCATCATTCTGAATACCCGTCCGGCCAAGTCGGCGGCAAAATATGCCAGCGTCTGGATGCCGGAAGGCTCCCCGCTGAAGGTGTATACCGAGCGACAGGCTAGGTTGCTGCAAGGCTATCTGGGAGAGCGGGTACCCGGTGTTCCCTTGGTGGTCGAATATGCGATGCGCTACGGACAGCCGTCGATCGAATCGGTGCTGGATCGTCTGCGCGCACAGAATTGTCAGCGCATTTTGGTATTGCCGCTGTATCCGCAATATTCGGCGAGTACTACGGCAACGGTGTTCGACGAGTTGTTCGCGATCTTGCAGCGTACTCGTCATGTACCCGAAGTGCGCTTAATCAAACACTTCCATAAAGATCCGGGCTACATCCGCGCCAGTGCGCAGAATATCCGCGATCACTGGACGTTACACGGTCGTCCGGACAAGTTGGTAATGAGCTTTCACGGCTTGCCGCGCAAATCGCTGGGTCAGGGCGACCCGTATTTCTGCGAGTGTCAGGCCAGCGCCCGGTTAATCGCCCAGGAGCTGGGGCTGACGGCAGAGCAATATGTGGTCAGTTTTCAGTCGCGCTTCGGTCGCGCTGAGTGGTTGCAACCTTATACCACGAGTGTGTTGCAGGAACTCGGCAAACAGAAAACCGGACGGGTGGATGTGGTTTGCCCGGGTTTTGCGGCGGATTGTCTGGAAACGCTGGAAGAAATCGCGCAGGAAGGTAAAGAAGACTTTCAGCATGCGGGCGGCGGAGAATACCACTACATTCCCTGTCTGAACGAACGACCCGACTGGATCAATGCGCTGACCGACTTGGCGTTGAATCATTTGCACGGCTGGCTTGAAACGGAAAAGCCGGTCGATTTGGAACAAAGCCGTTTGCGTGCACTGGCGGCTGGGGCGCGTTCCTGATATGCTGAACATCATGACGTAGGGAGCGTCTGCACAAACGGATCGGTGAGAGGCCGTTTGTGCATTCAATAATGATAGGGTTTGAATTTGCTGAGTTCTAACTCCAAATGTTTTGAGGCGGGGTACGCGTGAGACGGCGCTGGCGACAACTCGGCGTGCAGGAAAAGCTGCACATCTTGATTCAAGGCTCCTTGATCGTGCTATTTCTGCTGTCCATGCAGTGGGTGGTAAACCGCTTCGAAATGCAGGTGATGACGTCCGCCGAAGCGCGCGCCGAAGAAACCGCCGACGGTTTGATCAACGGCATGAATATGCTGATGCTGACCGGGCAAATTTCCCACCCGGAAAATCGCCGATTATTGCTCAGTAAAATGAGTCAGTCGAAGGGGATACGCGAGCTGCGTATGATCCGAGGGCGCCCGGTGATCGAACAGTACGGTCCGGGGATGCCCGGCGAGCAGCCGGTCGACGATCTCGACCGCGAAGTGCTGTCGACCGGCAAAGCGCGCATGATGAAAGTCGAAGGTTTGAACGGCGAACCGATGATACGGGTCGTCATGCCGTATGTCGCAACTGCCGATTTTCGCGGCACCAATTGCCTGAGTTGCCACACGGTTGCGCCGGGCAGCGTCAACGGCGCAGCCAGTGTGTTGATCGATCTTTCCGAAGAGGCAGCCTATGTTGCCGAGGTAAAGCGCTGGCTGTGGCTGGGGCATCTGGCGATTCAGATTCTGCTGTCGGTGATTATTGCTGTGTTTGTGCGGGTATTGATTGTCCGCCACATCGCGCGCCCGGTGACCGAGTTGCAGGAGGCGATGACGCGCATTCAGCATGACGGCGATTTGTCGCGCCGGGTGAATGTCAGCGAGGAGAATGCCGACATCGGTGAGATGGCGCGCACGCTCAATGCTTTGCTGGAGAGCTTGCAAAATGCGCAGAGCCGCCTCGATTT
Source organism: Pseudomonadota bacterium (assembly GCA_040757065.1). Classification (GTDB taxonomy): domain Bacteria; phylum Pseudomonadota; class Gammaproteobacteria; order Burkholderiales; family Gallionellaceae; genus JBFLXR01. The sequence continues at coordinate 39,206 of JBFLXR010000007.1, read as the reverse complement.
GTTCGGGCGCGTGTTCGAAAACAGCGAAGAGGCGATCGTTATTACCGATGCGGAACGGCGCATCGTGGCAGTGAATAATGCCTTTACGCGGATTACCGGCTACGCGTCCGATGAGGTGACAGGCAAGAACCCGAAAATTCTGAGCTCTGGGCGGCAGGATGCCGAGTTCTACAGCAAGATGTGGCAGGCGATCGACGCCGAGGGGCGTTGGGAGGGCGAAATCTGGAACCGTCGCAAGAGCGGCGAAATTTTCCCGGAGTGGCTGTCGATTGCCGTGGTGCGTAATGAATCGGGGCAGGTGGTCAACTATATCTCGTTGTTCAGCGATATTACCAAACGCAAGGAATCCGAAAAACAGATTCAGTTCCTGGCGCATTACGATCCGCTGACTCTCTTGCCGAACCGGACGTTGTTTTCCGACCGTTTGCATCAGGCACTGATGGCGTCCAAGCGCAACAGCAAACGATTGGCCTTGCTGTTTCTCGATCTGGATCGCTTCAAGGGGATTAACGATTCGCTCGGCCACTTGGCCGGCGATCTGCTGCTGCAATCGGTGGCGGAACGCCTGCGCGCCTGTGTGCGCGAGACAGATACGATCTGCCGGCAGGGCGGCGACGAATTTATGATTCTGTTGCAGGAAATCGAGCGCACCGAAGATGTGGCGCACGTGGCGGAAAAAATTATCGCCGCAATGTCCGAGCCGCATATTATCGAAGGCCATCAACTGACCGTCACGTTCAGTATCGGGATCAGTATGTCGCCGGACGACGGTATCGATAGCCCGACTCTGATTAAGAATGCCGATGCGGCGATGTACCATGCCAAGGAGCGTGGGCGGAATAATTTCCAGTTCTTCGCGCCGAGCATGAATGCCGAGGCCGCTGAGCGGTTGGCGCTGGAAGGCGATCTGCGCCGGGCGATACGCCAGAATGAGTTGTTCCTCGTTTATCAGCCGCAAATCGATAACCGCACCGAGCAGGTGATCGGCCTGGAAGCGCTGGTGCGCTGGCGGCATCCTGAACAGGGTGTCATCCCGCCGGGCAAGTTTATTCCTGTGGCCGAAGAAAGCGGGTTGATTATCAAGATCGGTGAGTTCGTGTTGCGCGAGGCTTGTCGGCAGAATAAGCAGTGGCAGGACGAAGGGCGGTTTTTCCTGCCGGTGTCGGTGAACCTGTCGGCCATGCAGTTCTACCAAAAAGATATTGTGGTTTCCATCGGTCAGATATTGCAGGAAACCGGACTGGAGGCGAAATATCTCGAACTGGAAATTACCGAGGGGATTGCCATCGGGGAGGTCGATAAGGCCGTTTTGACGCTGAAAGCGCTGAAGAATATGGGTGTGAGCATCGCCATCGACGATTTCGGCGTCGGGTATTCCTCGCTGAGCTACTTGAAGCGTTTCCCGATTGATAAATTGAAAATCGATCAGTCGTTCGTGCGCGATTTATCCACGGATATGGACGATGCGGTGATTGTGCGGACGATCGTGGGGATGGGGCACAGTTTGCGTTTGAATGTGATTGCGGAAGGCGTGGAGACTGCCGAGCAACTCGATTATCTGCGCGAACACAGTTGCGACGAAGTGCAAGGCTTCTATTTCAGCCGTCCGCTCGTGCCCGAAGACGTCGAACGTTTTGTCGAGGAGCATTCGGGTTAGCGAGTGCTTTACGACCCCAGTTTATAATAAGCGACTTAGGTAGTGCGCGGCTTCGTCGGCCCCGCTTGCGTTCGGTCGCAGCGCGACAGGCATGCGCCAAAGCGCTTCCAGCAATGCAACCGCTTCTTTGCCGGTTTTCAGCGCCGGACGGGAAACTTCCAGACATCTGCCGTTGCGTTCCAGCCAGTTGACCAAATAGGGTTGTTCCGGCCAGTCTCCGCGACTGGCATACAGTACCGGAATGCCCGCACAAGCTGCCTCGGCAAATGTGCCATAACCCGGCTTGGTCAGGACGGCATCGCAGGATGCCAGCAGGTCGTTGAACGGTATGCCCAGCGATTCGAACGGGGTGCAGTCTTTTCGGTCGATGCCCCAGTCTTTTGGGATCAGCCAGTGCAAGCCGGGCGTTTCCGGCCAGCACTCCATCGGCAGGCGAAAATCCATGCCGCCCATTGCGGAAAGTACGATTTTTTCGTCGGGCGATAACTTTAATTTCTCGGTCAGTGCATCGCGCCGGTTGTGCCCGGTATGGACGATGGGAGCGAGGCTGCGGGCATTGGGCAGGTCGGACATCGGCATGGCGGGTTCGACCTTTAAGAAAGCGAGAGCGCTGCGATAGGCGCTTTGCATGACGGCGTGGATGCGCTGACCTTCGGCATCGTGCGCCAGATAATGCCCGAAAATATCCGACCAGTTTAGCGAACACAGCGCGACCGACGGGATGCTCGCGGCTTGTGCGGCAGCCAGCGACAGATAAGGAACGTTCGCCAGAAGCAAATCGGGACGCAGACCGTCTAGTGCGTGCGCTTCATGGGCGACGCGCGCTTCCCAGTCGGTGTGAAAGGCCCGGTAGTCGGCGGCGCTGTTTGCGAGATCGACTTCGATGGCGCTATGCATGCGCATGCCGAAATCGAGCGTATGCGGGATATGCTCAAACGGGAAATGGATGCGTTGCTCCAGCAGAGAATGAGGTGCGGTGGTGCGTACCGTCATGCGTACATCCGGGCGCAAGGCATGCAGGGCATTCAGCACCGGGGCGGTTTGTGCGACATGTCCGAAGCCGTGCGAGGAAATATCAATCAGCAGATGCGGCATGGGAAAGGGGGCTCTAGTTTGCGCCGCGCTTGGAAAAGTCTTTCGGACGGAAGCCGAGCAGGCCGAGAACTGCGAAATAGACAGCAACGCCACTGAATACCAGCAGGCTTAACCTGCCGACACGTCCCCAGCCGGCTGAAACCAGCCAGCTTTGTTCGCTGCCCATGCCGAACCAGAGGGTAAGGCCGAGCGCCAGCAGCGCCAACAGCAGTTTTAGCGAAAATGCCATCCAACCCGGCTCAGGATGGTAAATGCCGCGTTTACGCAGGAAGTAGAACAAGATCGCCGAGTTCAGGCAGGCAGCCAGCCCGATGGAAAGCGCTAGTCCGGCGTGCTGCAACCAGCCGATAAACAGTAGATTCATCAGTTGGGTGGCAACCAGGGTGGCGATGCCGATCTTGACCGGAGTTTTGATGTCTTGCTTGGCGTAGAAGCCCGGTGCGAGCACTTTGACCGATAGAATGCCGATGAGCCCCACGCTGTAACCGACCAGCGCTTCGCGCGTCATCAGTACGTCGTGAGCAGTAAAGGCGCCGCGCTGGAAGAAGGTGGCCAGCAGCGGCACGGCCATGAGTCCGAGTGCCAGCGCGGCGGGCAGGGTCAGCATGCAAGTCAGGCGCAGCCCCCAGTCGAGCAGTTTGGAATATTCGGTCGTGTTGCCGTTGGCGTGATGCTTGGAAAGCGAGGGCAGCAGAATCGTGCTGATTGCTGCGCCGAGTACCCCGGAGGGGAATTCCATCAGGCGGTCGGCATAGTAGAGCCACGATACGCTGCCAGCCGCAAGAAACGAGGCGAAAATGGTGTTGATAATCAGGCTGAGCTGGCTGATCGAGACCCCGAAAACGGCGGGACCCATTTGCTTGATAATGCGCCAGACTCCGGCATCTTTCAGGTTGAGGCGGAAGCGCGGCAGCATGCCGATTTTTTTCAGAAACGGCAGTTGAAACAGGAGTTGAATAATCCCTGCGACGAAAACCGCCCATGCCATTGAAAGAATCGGCGGATCGAAATACGGCGCCAGCCAGAGTGCGCCGCCGATGAAGCAGACATTCAGTAGTACCGGTGCGAAAGCGGGTACCCAGAATTTATTATAGGTATTCAAAATGCCAGCGGCGACCGCCACCAGCGAAATAAAGAAAATGTAAGGCGAGGTGATGCGCAGCAGGGTGACGGTCAGGTCGAATTTGTCCGGCTCTTTTACGAAGCCGGGGGCGCTGATATAGACCAGCAGTGGCGCGGCAATGATGCCGATTACGGTAACGATCAGCAGAATCAGCGCGAGCAGCGTGGCGACATGATCGACGAGCAGCTTGGTTTCGTCGTGGCCGCGGCGATTTTTGTATTCGCCGAAAATCGGCACGAAGGCCTGCGAAAATGCGCCTTCCGCGAACAGGCGGCGCAACAGGTTGGGTAGTTTGAAAGCGACGAAAAAGGCATCGGTTGCCATTCCCGCGCCGAAGATGCGCGCGATCAGCACATCGCGCGCGAAAGCCAGAATACGCGAAACCAACGTCAATCCGCTGACGGTGGCCAGCGCTTTAAGCAAGTTCATGGGTTAACCCGGTAATAAAACAGGAACCCGCCGAATTTACCAGATGTTGTTGCCCGGGTCGCGGCGTTCTTCGCTAAGGGCAGCGGCGGGCTTGGCGGAACGGCCTGCACGGACGCGCAATTGGTTGTCGGTTGCGAATTTTTCGACTTGCGCAAATGTTTCCGGGTCGGCCTGCCGCAAATCGGCACGTACGACAACGCAGGGAATGCCGCGTGCAATAATCGGGCGCAGATACTCGGAATAAACGGTATGTCCGTCTTCGTCAGTGGTTGCAAGCATGTTGCAGAGCAGCTTAGTCCACTCTTCGTCGCTGGAAACCGCAGAGTCGGTGCGGAAAGGTTCGCCGCTTTTGGTGATGCCTTCGATCACGAATTCGGTAATATGGTCAGGAAGAGATTGCACGTCAGTTACCTGGCTGAAAATTGAACGATGTTTTTATTTTTCGGGTATAAATTTCCGGACGGATAATAACATTAAATTAGTGACACGACGCATCGGGGAAAGCCTGAAATATCCCGACGTATATATGGTGTGCGGACATCAGAATGCCGGATGTGCGAGGCACTTGCAAAAGGGGTGAATAGTTACTATAATCCGCCCTCTTTCGGTATTGACCAACATTTTCAGAGTTTCAAGGAGTCGTCATGGCAAACAGCGCACAAGCCCGTAAGCGCGCAAGACAAGCGGACAAGCAACGTCAGCACAACGCAAGCCTGCGTTCCGAGCTGCGTACCGCGATTAAGAAGGTCATCAAGGCGATCGACGCCGGTGACAAGGCTGCTGCGCAGGCTGTGTTCCAGCAGTCGACCAGCGTGGTGGATTCCATCGCGGACAAGAAGATCATTCACAAGAACAAGGCTGCTCGACATAAGAGCCGTCTGTCTGCCGCTATTAAGGCGATGGCCTGAGCCTGAGCGCAGAAGCAAGCGATCTTCAAAAAGGCCGACGCATGTCGGCCTTTTTGCGTTCATAGACAAAAAAATCCGCTTGCGCGGAATGGCCTGTTCGGGTCAACATTGACCCTTTCCAGTTAATTAAAGCGCGGAATGTCCGCGGAGTGTCGTTATGTCGCATTTGATGAATACTTACGCCCGGTTGCCGGTTGCTTTCACGCATGGTGAAGGTGCATGGTTGTGGGATGCGAACGGTAAGCGCTATCTCGATGCGCTGTCCGGTATCGCCGTCAATACGCTGGGCCATGCCCATCCCGAGTTGACTGCGGCGCTGACTCGCCAGATCGGTAAGCTGATTCACGTTTCCAACGTTTACCAAATTCATGAACAAGAAGCCTTGGCCGATAAGCTGGCCGAGCTGTCGCGCATGGAAGAGGTATTCGTCTGCAATTCCGGCTGCGAGGCAAATGAAGCTGCGATCAAGCTGGCGCGCATGTACGGCCATCAGAAAGAAATCGAAATTCCGCACATTATCGTGATGGAAAAGGCTTTCCATGGCCGGACGCTGGCTACTTTGTCGGCAACCGGGAATCGCAAAGTACAAGCCGGTTTCGAGCCGCTGGTGAAGGGGTTCGTGCGGGTTCCGTACGACGATCTGGAAGCCATTCGGCAAGTGGCGCTGCACAATAAATCCGTGGTGGCGGTGCTGGTCGAGCCGATTCAGGGCGAGGGCGGCATTCGCACGCCGGAAATCTCCTATCTGCAAGGCCTGCGCGAAATTTGCGATCAGAACGGTTGGCTGTTGATGCTGGACGAAGTGCAGAGCGGTATCGGACGCACAGGCAAGTGGTTTGCGCACCAGCACGCCGGAATTTTGCCGGACGTGATGACGCTGGCGAAGGGGCTGGGGTCCGGTGTGCCGGTCGGCGCGTGCCTGACGGCGGGTAAGGCAGCCGGCTTGTTTAAGCCGGGCAACCACGGCTCGACATTCGGCGGCAACCCGTTGGCTTGTACCGCTGCGGTGACGACTTTGCAGATCATGGCGCAGCAAAACCTGCTGGCGCATGCGGAAAGTCTCGGCAATTTCATTCGGCAAGGCATCAAAGACCGGCTGTCCGGGGTGGAAGGCGTTGTAACGGTACGAGGCCAGGGGCTGATGATCGGCATCGAACTCGCCAAACCGTGCGGCGCGCTGGTTACGCAGGCGCTGGAGCAGGGGCTGCTGATCAATGTGACTTCCGATAGCGTGATCCGGTTGCTGCCGCCGCTGATTTTCTCGCAGGCCGAAGCTGAGGAGTTATTGAACCGGCTGTGTCCGCTGATTACCGATTTTTTGTCTCAAGCGTAAGCAAATGACGATCAAACATTTTTTGCAATTTAAAGACCTGACACTGGCGGAGTTCGAGCATGTTTTCGAACGGACGTGCATCATCAAGCAGCGTTTTAAGGCTTATCAAACTTATCATCCGCTGACGGATCGGACGCTGGTGATGATTTTCGAAAAAAGCTCCACGCGTACTCGCCTCTCCTTTGAGGCGGGGATGCAGCAGCTTGGTGGCAATGCTATTTACCTGAATACCCGCGACTCTCAACTGGGGCGCGGCGAGCCGGTGGAAGATGCTGCGCAAGTGATCTCGCGCATGAGCGACATCGTGATGATCCGCACGTTCGAGCAGGAGATTATCGAACGGTTTGCGGCGAATTCGCGCGTGCCGGTAATTAACGGCCTGACCAACGAATATCATCCCTGCCAGATCATGGCGGATATCTACACTTATATCGAGCATCGCGGCTCGATTAAAGGCAAGACCGTAGCGTGGATCGGCGATTCCAATAACGTGTGCAACACATGGTTGCAGGCGGCGGAATTGTTCGATTTTAACGTGCACGTTTCGACGCCGCCCGGTTATGAGGTCGAGCCGGAACGTGCCGGCCTGTACGGCACTGACCACTATGAAGAATTCGCCGACCCGATGGACGCGGCGCGCGATGCCGATCTGATTACCACCGACGTGTGGACTTCGATGGGCTTCGAGCGCGAAAACGATGCCCGCCGCAAGGCCTTCGCCGACTGGATCGTCGATGCGGAAATGATGTCGGTTGCCAAGCCGGATGCCTTGTTTATGCACTGCCTGCCCGCGCACCGCGGCGAAGAAGTAGATGCGGCCGTAATCGACGGCGCGCAATCCGTGGTGTGGGACGAAGCCGAGAACCGGCTGCATACGCAAAAGGCACTGATGGAATACTTGCTGCTGGGCAAGGTGAATAATTAAGCGCGGTTTCTCCGCGACTCGTTACGTTTGGAAAGAAAAGCACAGTTATGAGCGAAATCAAGAAAGTCGTCCTCGCCTATTCCGGCGGGCTGGATACCTCGGTAATTTTGAAGTGGCTGCAAGACACCTATCAGTGCGAAGTGGTGACTTTCACCGCCGACCTCGGTCAGGGCGAAGAGTTGGAACCGGCACGCCAAAAGGCGCTGAAGTTCGGTATTAAGCCGGAACAGATTTTTATCGACGATTTGCGCGAAGAGTTCGTGCGCGATTTCGTGTTCCCGATGTTCCGCGCTAACACCATTTACGAAGGCGAATATCTGCTCGGCACCTCGATTGCGCGTCCGCTGATTGCTAAGCGACTGATCGAAATCGCCAATGCGACCGACGCAGATGCGGTGTCGCACGGTGCGACTGGCAAGGGTAACGACCAAGTGCGTTTTGAATTGGGCGCGTATGCGCTGAAGCCCGGCATTAAGATTATTGCGCCGTGGCGCGAATGGGATTTGCTGTCGCGCGAAAAGCTGCTGGCTTACGCCGAAAAGCACGGTATTCCGATCGAAATGAAGCATAAACAAGGCGGCTCGCCCTACTCGATGGACGCGAACTTGCTGCACATTTCCTATGAAGGCCGCCATCTGGAAGATCCCTCTGCCGAGGCGGAAGAAGGTATGTGGCGTTGGACGGTTTCGCCGGAAGCTGCGCCCGATGCGGCGGAATACCTCGATATCGAATTCGCTAACGGTGACATTGTCGCGCTGAACGGCGTGCGCATGACTCCGGCGCAAGTGCTGGCTAAGCTGAACGAACTGGGCGGCAAGCACGGCATCGGCCGTCTCGATTTGGTGGAAAACCGCTATGTCGGCATGAAGTCGCGCGGTTGCTATGAAACTCCGGGCGGTACCATCATGCTGCGCGCGCACCGTGCGATCGAGTCCATTACGCTGGATCGCGAAGTGGCGCACCTGAAGGACGATCTGATGCCGCGTTATGCCAGCCTGATTTATAACGGCTACTGGTGGGCTCCGGAACGTCGCGCACTGCAAGTGCTGATCGATCATACCCAGCAAACTGTGAATGGTTGGGTGCGCGTGAAGCTGTACAAGGGCAATGTGATCGTGGTGAGCCGCGATTCCAAGAGCGACTCGCTGTTTGACCCGACCATTGCCACGTTCGAAGACGACAAGGGCGCGTACGATCAAAAGGATGCGGGTGGCTTTATTAAGCTGAATGCACTGCGTCTGCGTATTGCGGCAAATCTGGCTGCTAAGAAGAAATAGTCTGGGAGAGAGCAAAATGTCCGATCAATTCGATCAAGTCAGTGTGGTAAAAAAGGCTAACGTTTATTTCGACGGCAAGTGCGTTTCGCACAGCATCAAGTTTGCTGACGGCACCGGAAAATCTGTCGGTGTGATTTTGCCTGCGGTACTGACTTTCAATACCGGCGCCCCGGAAATTATGGAAACGGTTGCCGGCTCATGCCGCTACAAGCTGAAGGGTGAAGACTGGAAGACCTGCAATGCAGGCGAGTCGTTCTCGGTGCCGGGCAACTCCAGCTTCGAGATCGAGGTCAGCGGCGAGCCGTATCACTACGTTTGCCATTTCGGCTAACAACGGTTGAAGCTTGCCGCCCGTGCCGGTCGGCTTGCGGCAAGCAAAAATTGACACAATTCAGGAGAGACTATGCCATCTTTTGACATCGTTTCCGAAGTCGAAAAGACCGAAGTTAAGAACGCGGTCGAGCAGACTAATAAAGAGGTTGGAACGCGTTTCGACTTTAAGGGCTCGGATGCGCGCATCGAACAGGCCGAACTGGTGCTGACCGTATTCGCCGACAACGAGTTTCAGCTCGATCAGGTGCAGGATATTCTCAACGGCAAGCTAACTAAGCGCGGCGTGGATATCCGCAGTCTGGATATCAGCGAGAAGGTCGAAAAAATCAGCGGCAATAAGGTGAAGCGCAGCTGCACCGTCAAGGTGGGGGTGGAAACCGAGCTGGCTAAGAAGATCGTCAAGCTGATCAAGGATAGCAAGCTGAAGGTGCAGGCCAGCATACAGGGCGATACCGTGCGCGTGACCGGCAAAAGCCGCGACGATTTGCAGGGCGCTATCGCTTTTGTGAAGAAGTTGATCACCGACTTTCCGCTGCAATATCAGAATTTCCGCGATTAACTTCGGGAGGTTGCTATGGCGCGTGTTTTGGTTCCTTTGGCGCAAGGCTGCGAAGAGCTGGAAGCCATTAGCATTACCAATATCTTGCGCCGGGCGGGCATCGAAGTCGTGACTGCTGGGCTGGACGCTCACCCGGTGCGCGCCGCCCGCGGTACCGTGCTCATGCCGGACACCACGCTCGATGCTGCGTTGCACCAATCCTTCGATCTGATCGCCTTGCCTGGCGGTCAGCCCGGCACGAATAATCTTAAAGCCGATGCTCGCATTCTTGCACTGGTGAAACGCATGGCACAGGAGGGCAAGACCGTCGCTGCGATTTGCGCAGCCCCCTCCGTGCTGGCGACCGCCGGCCTGTTGGACGGCAAGCAGGCTACCAGTTTCCCGGGTGCACTCGATGCCTTCCCGCAGGTGTTGCGCCAACCGCAGGCCGTGGTGATCGACGGTCAGTTCATCACTTCGCGCGGCCCCGGCACGGCGATGGACTTCGCGCTGACGCTGGTCGAGCGGCTGGCCGGTTCCGCTAAACGGCACGAAGTCGAAGCCGCGCTGCAACGTTAATTGCGCCGCCTCTTCGCCAAACTCCCGCCTTCCGTTATTGCACTGCTGCTGCAAGTGGCGGCAGTGTTCCTTGCCAGCTTGCTGTTGCGCACTGGCGGCTGGGCAGTTGCGCCTCTGATGTTCGCTGTGCTGTGCGGCGGCATCGCAGCCGGACTGACTTATGCGGCCAGATTGGCGCGCTGGTGGCTGCCGATCCAGTTTGTGTTTGTGCCTGCGCTGTATCTGGCGCTGCAAACTGCATTACCCTCTTGGGTTTACCTCGCTGCTTTTCTCATGATGTTGGCCGTGTACTGGAGCACTTTCCGTACTCAAGTGCCGCTCTACCTTTCCAGTCGCAAGGTTTGGCAGGCGCTGGAGGATTTGCTGCCGTCTTCGCAGGCCGACCGGCGCTTCAGCTTCATGGACCTCGGTTCTGGGTTGGGCGGGGTGCAAGCGCACCTGTCACGCGTGCGCCCGGACGGCGACTACGACGGCGTGGAAGCCGCCCCCCTTCCTTTTTTGTGGAGCTGGCTGCGCCTGCGCTTGCGACCGAATTGCCGCGTGCAGTGGGGTAGCCTGTGGGATGCCGACCTGAGCCGCTACGATGTGGTGTTCGCCTACCTTTCGCCGGTGCCGATGGCCGACCTGTGGCAGAAAGCGCAACGCGAAATGCGTCCCGGCAGCGTGTTTATCAGCAGCACCTTCGGCGTGCCGGAATTTCCCCCGCAACAGCAAATTACCGTGGACGACATGCACCGCTCTACGCTGTATGTGTGGAGAATGTGAATAAGGTAACTGTCAGGCGATTATGCGCGTGACGGAGATTTCACTGCCTTGTGTGCCTTGTTGGATTGATTCTGATATCCGCTGTTCGTTTCCCGCATTTAATCTGCCGACAGGCATATTTACCAGCACGGCCAGTGCGTAGTCGTGAATTTGTTTGTAGGGCGTATCGTCGTCCTTGGCGGCGGGTTGCGGCAGCAGGGCTTGGAAGTAGAGCAGGTTGTTGCGCAGGGTGACGGCGAGCAAGTAGGTCTCGATGCCGTGACGTTTAAGTGAGGGGTCGCGCACTTCGAAGCAGAAGGTGTCGCTGTCGCCTTCAACGGCGGGCAGGCTGCGGTAATGTTTGGCGATGCGCTCAATGAAGCCAGCGATGAGATTCAGCTTCGGTGCAAGGGTCATGTGGTAGTCGCCGTGGCGCTGGATGACGACGGGGTTTTCCAGTGGGCGCGGGCGGGTGCGCATGCCGATTAGCGTAAAAACAATCAGCGAAACGATGATGGTCAGTTCGATCACGGCATGCGTTCCTCAATACCAGTGCAGTAGTTCATATTGCACGTACCACAGGGCCAGCGAGACGAAGAAATTCGTCAGAATTGCAGGCAAAAATTTTAGGTGGGTGGCGAAGCTGTAACTCTTTTCGATGGACATAATCATCACCCCGGCGGCTGAGCCGATGACGGTGAGGCTGCCGCCGATGCCGACCATCAAGGCATTCAGTGCCCACTGATCGGCGCCGATCTTGGGGTCGGACATCAGGGCGGCAGCTTCCACAGGTACGTTGTCCAGCACGCCCGAAATGATGCCCAGTGCGACGTTTACTGCCGCGGGGGGCAGGATTTCGAACAGGTGAGAGATGTAGGTCAGCCAGCCGACGTGGTTCAGCGCGGCTACGCCGCTGATGATGCCGATGAAGAACAATAAAGTGTTCCATTCCACCTTTTGCATTTGCGCCAGCAGCATGACGTTGGTACCGCGTCGCTTCAGATGCCAGGCATACAGGCCGAGGATGGAGAGGCCGAGGCCGACAGCGAATTCGATGTCGATGTGCAGTTCGATGTTCATGACGACCGCTGCGCCGATAGCCAGTGCGCTGAAAAAGATCATGCCGATGCCGCCGTGCTTGATCTGTACGTCGTCCGGTGTGGTGTCGATCAGTTCGCCGCTGAGTTTGTTCAGGTAGAACGCTTGCAGCACGGCAGCGCTGGCGATCCAGCCGAGCAGGGCGGCGGGCAACAGCATCAGCAGGCCGGCGATGCTGATCTTCCCGGCCAGCACCACCATCAGGCTCGTCGCGGTGCCGAGGAACCAAACGCCGGAGTTCGAGGCGATAATCAGATTACACAAGGCGATGTGGGTATATTGCTGGTTGCGCGAGATTTCTTTGATCGACTTGCCGAAGATCATTGCGCTGGTGATGTTGTTGATGAACGGGCTGAGCAGGGCGGCGAGCAGGCCGGTGGCCCAGAACATGGCCGTGGCGTTCAGCCCTTTGGCGATCAGATAGCTGTTGAGGGTGCTGAACACGCCGCGTTCAGCCAGAATTTCCACGATCATCCACATGAAGGCCATAAAGGCGAGCAGTGAGAAGAGCTCGACCTTGTTTTCCTTTTGCATTTCCATGAAAGCTTCGAAACGCTGCGGATCGTTGCCGGAGAAATAGTAGTACAGGCCGATCGCCAGAAATGACGACAGCATCAGCATGGCGGGCTTGAATTTGTCGATGTGCAGCTTGGCTTCGAGGATGATGGTTGCCATGCCGAGCAAGAAAATCAACAGGACGGTCAGGCCGATCCACGAGGTCGGTTCAATGTGAGACATGATGCGTTGCTTCGTTTGAAATCAAAGATGAAAGCTTATCAGATCGGCGCGCATCCGGCTCAGGGTTTGCTATGATCCGGTTGCTAACATCGCGGATCGGAAGGCGGCAATGGGGGATATTCGACAGATAGGACGCTTCAAAATACTGCGTGCGCTCGGCGCGGGCGGACAGGGGATGGTCTATCTGGCCGAAGACAGTCAGTTGGAGCGGCTAGTGGCGATCAAAACGCTGCGTGCCCGTATGGCAGTGGATTTCGGGGCCTTGCAACACGAAGCGCGCATTGTCAGTAAATTGCAGCATCCGAATATCGTGACTCTTTACGATGCGGGCGAGTATCAGGGGGCGCCATATCTGGTGAGCGCCTATATTGAGGGCAGTCCGCTCAGCGAGTTGTTGCAAGCAGGCGCGCTGCCGCTGGTGCGCGCGGCCGGTATTGCAGCGGCTTTGCTGGAAGGGCTGGAATACGCCCATGCGCACGGCGTGCTGCATCTCGACATCAATCCCGACAATATTATGCTGGCGCAGAGCGGCCAGCCCATGATTATGGATTTCGGCATTGCCCGCATGGCGGACGAGCAGCCAGCGGACGGCAATGCCGGGCTGACGGTTTCACCGCAGTACATGTCGCCGGAAATGCGGGCGGGCAGGGGGCTGGATGCGCGTGCCGATTTATTTGCAGTAGGGATGGTGCTCGGTGAGATGGCAACGGGCAAGCCGGTCGGCAATGCCGAGGCAGTGCGCAAGCGGCTTGCCGCGCCGGGCGGCGAAATCGATGAAAAGTTGCGGGCGATTATCTTAAAGTCGATTGCCGAACTTCCCGACGAACGCTACCCGGATGCGGCCACCATGCGGCAGGCGATCCGGGATTACCTTGGCGCAGTGCATGATGCGGCGCTGAAAGAGAACGAGTCGCATAGCACGCTGGATTTTCTGCTGCGGCGCATGCGCAGCAAGGGCGATTTTCCGGCGCTTTCCGGCATTATCAGCGAAATCAATAAGATCGTTGCTTCCGAATCGGAAAGCGCGAACAAACTTGCTCGGGTGATCGTACAGGATTTCGCCCTGACTAATAAGCTGTTGCGGCTGGTGAATGCAGCAACCTATGGTCAGTTCGGCGGCAATATCAATACGATTTCTAAAGCGGTCGTGATTCTCGGCTTCGAGACGGTGCGCAATATTGCGATGTCGCTCATCTTGCTGGAATTCATGCATAACAAGGCACAAGCTCAGCAGCTGAAAGATGAAGTGATTACCGCATTCTTCGCCGGGATGGTTGCGGCGCAACTGGCGGAAGGCAATGCCATGCAGGATGGCGAAGAGGCCCTGATTTGCGGCATGTTTCAAAATCTGGGGCGGTTGCTGGCGAAGTTCTATTTTTTCGAAGAAAGTCAGGAAGTGGCGCGGCTGGTTGAACAGCGAATAACCGAGGATGTGGCTGCGATCAAGGTGCTGGGGGTGTCGTATAACGAACTGGGCCTGGGCGTGGCGCGTAGTTGGAATTTCCCCAAACGTTTGTTGCTCGGGATGGAGAAACTTTCCAGCGGTAAAGTGCGCAAACCCCGCACCGATACCGACCATATTGCGGTGATCGTGAATCTGGCGAACGAATTGTGCCACGCGGCTGCGGTAACCGGTAAGCAAGAGAAGGGTAAAGAGTTGGCAAAGCTTTGCCAACGGTACGGCGAAGCCCTAGCGGTATCGGAGCAGCGGCTAAACAAAGTGTTGGAAAACGGTCTGGATGAGTTGGCGGCACGGGCGGCCAAGTTGCAATTCAATGTGGCGAAGAGCCCCTTGCTGCAAAAAATACGCGACTGGAGCGGGTACGGTTTGAAGCTGCAGGCGGTAAAGCCGGACAGCGGAGAGGTGGCCGAGGGTATTAGCCGAATCGAAGCCGCTGTGAGTGCCGAAAACGGGGTCGCGCCGACTTCGGAGGCTTTGCTGAGCGCGGGCATACAGGATGTGACCAATGCCTTGGTGGAAGAGTTCGGTTTGAACGATATTTTGATGATGGTGCTGGAAACTATGTACCGCGCGTTGGGTTTTAAACGCGTGCTGATTTTGATCCGAGATGCGCGCACCGGGACAATGGCGGCCCGCGCAGGGATGGGGGGCGGGGTAGAGGCGGTCATCCCGCGTTTCCGCTTCTCGCTGAACGGACACGGCGATGTGTTTCAGCTTGCCGTGGATAAAGGCGCGGATATCGTCATCGAGAATGTGAATGCGCAGAACATCGCCGACAGGATTCCGGCGTGGTACCGTCAAGCCGTAGACGCCAAGAGTTTCTTGTTGCTGCCGGTCATGATCAAGGGCAAGGCGGTCGGCGTGTTCTATGCAGACATGGCTGAGGCCGATGCTTTGCATATCTCCGAGCGTGAGCTGGGTCTGCTGCGTACCTTGCGCAATCAGGCGATCCTGGCGATACGCAATAAGGCGTGAAGCCATTCCCGCCGGTAATAATCGGAAAAATACGAGTCGGCACAGGCGGCGTCGACTCGGTGGACTGAAATGGCGATTGCCTTGCCGGGGGTAAAAAGTTAAACTTGCTAGTCCTCATTTCGGCTTTCCGCATATCTTTAATCACCGTGGTGTTCGGTTTCAATCCATTTAACCGGTTGGTCAAAGCCGTCACGGCAGTGCTGGCGGTGGTTTCATTGGCGGCGTTGATTCTTGCATCGCCGGCAGCCGGTGTGGACGGACAGGCCGGGACGAACGACGAGCCGGGCGCGCTGTTCATTCAAAGCGCAGTTGCGGCGGATGCGTACGATCACGAGGATATAGATGTTGAACCTGTGCTGATAATCGCCTCACCTGAGGCTTATTTGGTGGAATTTTCCCATACTTATCGGACGAAACATCTCCAGCCCAGTGCGGATATGTTTTTTGTACCCGAGCCTCCCCCTCCCAAGTTAAGTTAACGTATTACTGTTCTGCCAGCCCTCTCGGGGGTGGGCATAATACTTGCTTAAATCGTAGTACTCCTATTCGGATTCATAGAAATTCAGCATGAACCATTGGATTAAATATTATATCAAGGCAGCCTTGATTTTGATTCCGGCGCTAGCGTCGGCTGGAGAGCTGCTGACGTTAAACGAGGTGCTGCAAATGGCCGAAACACGCAGCCCGATGCTGGGCAGCCAAACGGCAGCACTTAAAAATGCGCAGGCTGCCGAACAGACGGCAGGTGCATATCCCAATCCGGAAATAGAGTGGGCTGCAGGGAAATTCAGGCTACAGAATCCCCGTCCCGGTGCTGCTCCGTCTCACACGGAGCTAATTTCGGTTGCACAACCCATCGAGTGGATAGGGGTGCGTCATGCACGCATCAAAATGGCGCAGGAGAATTCCAATGCGAGCGCAGCCCAACTATCTCAGGTTAAAAACGAATTGCGCACTAAGGTCAAACTGGCCTATTTTGATTTGTTGCGCCGTCAGGAGGAGGTTGGCGTTTCCAGCGAGATGCTCGTGCTGTTGGAGCAGATCCGCGACCGAGTTAAGCTGAAAGTCGAAGTCGGTGAAGCGCCGCGCTATGAACTCATCAAGGCGGAGGCTGAAACCCTTTCGGCCCGCAATGCAAGCCAGAGTGCCCGGTTGCGCGTGCAGCAAGCGCGCGCCGTACTGCGCAGTCTGATCGGCGTCGAACTGCCGCGCGAATTCCAGATCGCTCCGGCCAATATCGAAATGGGAGAACTGCCGCCGCTCGAATCGCTTCGTCGGGAGCTGCACGATAATCACCCGCAGTTGCGCGCCGCAACGGCGGACATGGAAAAGGCGAATGCGCGCCTTGCTCTGGAGCGCAATTTGCGCGTTCCGCAGCCGACACTTAAATGGACCAGTCAGCGCGACCCTGAAATGCGGCAATGGCTGCTCGGCGTTACTTTGCCGCTGCCGCTGTGGAATCGCCGCGAGGGACAAATTGGTGAGGCGAGTGCACTGGTCGAACAAAGTCAGGCGGAAAAGCAGCGACAAGAGGCATTGCTGCAAGGCGAACTCGAACAAGCCTATAGCCGCTACCAGATTGCGCGCAGTCAGATCGAAACCTTCGAAACCGCTTTGCTGAAAGAAGCCGAGGCTGCACTGAAAACCGCCGAGGCTGCCTATCGCTACGGCGAACGCAATATTTTGGACTATCTGGACGCGCAGCGTACGCACCGCACCGTCAGACTCGACTTTTTAAGTGCGCGTTACGAGTTGCAGGCCGCATGGCTGGACATCGAAAGATTGCGTGCGAATATACCCGCCGGAGAGCACCATGCCGAATAATACGTTAAATAAAATACTGTTCCCGTTCCTCCTCTTTTCGGCGTTGCTTATTCAGGCTGGTTGCGGCAAAACGGAAAAGAAACCCGCCGCCGTGCCGCAGAACGATCCGATGGTTGTCGAAGTCGGTGCCGATTTCATCGCCCGCCTGTCGATGGCGGAAGCCAAACTCGCCGATGTCGAGGAAACTCTGCGCGTTCCGGCGCGCATCGAAGTCGATGGACAGAAAACCGCCAAAATCGGCGCGGCGGTCACCGGACGTGTCAGCCAGATTCTGGCGACTTCCGGGCAGCGCGTGGTGCGAGGCACGGTACTGGCGACGCTGAACAGCACTGAACTGTCGTCTACCCAGTTGGCCTATTTGAAGCTGATTGCGCAAGAAAATCTGCAAGTACGTGCTGTCGAGCGTGCCAAATTGCTCTATGGCTCCGACGTCATTAGCGCGGCGGAACTGCAAAAACGCGAGAGTGAACTAGCGCAGGTGCAAACCGAACGTCAGGCGATGCAAAGCCAATTGAAAGTACTCGGTATGACCGAGGCCAGCATCAAAACTATGGCGAAAGACGGCGACATCCACGCGCTTTCTTCAGTGATTTCGACCACAGATGGCACGGTGATCGAACGCAACGTCACGATCGGTCAGGTGGTACAGCCGTCCGATGCGCTGTTTACTGTCTCCGATCTGCGGCAGGTCTGGCTGGTCGCTGAAGTGCCGGAACAGCAAATTTCGCAAATCCGCGAAGGCGGCAAAGTGCTGGCCGAAATTCCGGCGCTAGACACACGCCAAATCGAAGGCCGGTTGATCTACGTTTCCGATGTGGTCGATACGCAAACGCGCAGCGTTGTCGTCCGCATGGAAGTCGATAACCGCGACCATGGTCTCAAGCCGGGTATGCTGGCTTCTATGCTGCTGCATGGCGATGTTCGCAAGAGCATTCTGATTCCCGAGGCGGCTATCGTGCGTGAAAACAACCGCGACTTCGTGTTCCTCCAGACCGATAAGCAAAAATTCAGGCTGGTTCCCGTCAAGACCGGTCCTGCGTCCGACGAAAACGTTGCCGTACTCGACGGCATCAAAGCGGGCGACCGGATTGTGATCGGCGGCGCGTTCCACCTGAACAACGAGCGTAAACGCAAAGAACTGGGGGCATCATGATGTCTGGCACCTCCGTTAAACATTGGTGCGCCAGAATGGTGCATGACGCAGACTGTTCCCGGGGGCGACTATGCTCGAAGCCCTGATTCGTTCTGCGCTCCAACAGCGCATGATCGTGGCGGTAGTGGCGCTTTGTCTGCTGGCGTTCGGTTTTCAGGCTACGCGCAAACTGTCGGTGGACGCTTTTCCCGATGTGACCAATGTGCAAGTGCAAATTGCTACCGAGGCGAAGGGGCGTTCGCCGGAAGAAGTCGAGCGCTTCATTACCTCACCGATCGAAATCGCTATGACCGGCCTGCCCGCATTGGAAGAAATGCGCTCGCTGAACAAGCCGGGGCTGTCGCTGATTACACTGGTTTTCAGTGACGCGACGGATGTGTATTTCGCGCGTCAGCTGGTGATGGAAAGACTCGCCGAAGTCGGCAGCCGTATGCCTCAAGGCGTTACCCCGGTTCTCGGCCCGGTCTCGACCGGGTTGGGCGAAGTCTATCAGTACACTCTGGAGCGTCCGGACGATGGTAACCGGGCGTTGAGCGCCGAAGAGTTGATGCAGCGCCGCATTGCGCAAGACTGGGTCGTGCGCCCCTTGCTGCGCAGCATCCCCGGTGTGGCGGAAATCAACTCGCAGGGCGGTTACGTCAAACAATATCAGGTGCTGGTCAATCCCGACCGTATGCGGCACTACCAAGTCGCTCTGTCCGATGTATATACTGCGCTGGCGCGCAACAATAGCAACTCCGGCGGCGGGGTATTGCCCCATGACGCCGAGCAATATCTCATTCGCGGTGTCGGCCTGATTAACAATCTGGACGATATTCGCTCTATCGTACTGAAAGAATTCAACGGTGTGCCAGTTTTCGTGCGCGATGTCGCCGAGGTGACGCTCGGCCACGAAGCCCGGCAGGGCGCGGTCATCAAGAACGGTTTTACCGAAAGCGTCGGCGGTGTGGTGATGATGATTCGTGCTGGCAACGCCAAGGAAGTCGTTTCGCGCATTAAGGCCAAGGTCGATGAAATCAACAGCAAAGGAATGTTGCCGGATGGCCTGAAAATCGTTCCTTACTACGACCGTAGCGAGTTGGTGGATGCCGCTTTGCACACTGTCGTCAAAGTGCTGATCGAGGGTGTCATTCTGGTGGTGATCGTGCTGTTTCTGTTCTTGGGCGATGTGCGTTCTGCACTGATCGTGGTCGCTACGCTGGTGATGACGCCGCTACTCACGTTTATGGCGATGAACCGCTATGGTATCTCGGCCAATCTGATGTCGCTTGGCGGGCTGGCCATCGCCATCGGCCTGATGGTCGACGGCTCGGTCGTGGTGGTGGAAAACGCTTTCAAACATCTGGCCGAGCGCAAAGACGTTAGTCGGGTGCGTATCGTGTTCGAGGCGGCTACCGAAGTTGCGACGCCAGTCGTGTTCGGAGTTTCGATCATTATTCTGGTTTTTCTGCCGTTGATGACACTGCAGGGCATGGAAGGCAAAATGTTCGCGCCGCTGGCCTATACTATCGCGATTGCACTGGCAATCTCGCTACTGCTTTCGCTTTCGCTCTCTCCGGTCTTGTGTTCGTATTTCCTGAAAGGGCGAGCCGAGCACGATACTAAGCTGATCGCTGCGCTCAAAGCGCCCTACCTGCGTTTGCTGGATAAGGCGCTGGCTTTTGAACGCAAAACGATTCTGCTGGCCGGTGGTGCCTTCGTCGGTGCGCTGCTGATGTTGCCGCTGCTCGGCACCGCCTTCATTCCCGAAATGAAGGAAGGCTCGATTGTGCCGGGTATCAATCGCGTGCCGAATATTTCGCTCGACGAATCCATCAAAATGGAAATGGAAGCCATGCGTTTGGTGATGGAAGTGCCCGGCGTGAAATCGGCGGTTTCCGGCTTGGGGCGCGGCGAAAGTCCCGCCGATCCGCAGGCGCAAAACGAATCGAGCCCCATCGTCAGCCTGAAGCCGCGCGATGAATGGCCGAGTGGCTGGACGCAAGACAGCATAGCCGAAGCGATCCGTGCCAAGTTGCAACAACTGCCGGGTGTGCAAATCGTAATGGCGCAACCGATTTCCGATCGCGTCGATGAAATGGTGACCGGCGTGCGTTCCGATGTTGCCGTGAAAGTGTTCGGCGACGACCTGGAAACGCTGAAAGAGAAGGCAGAGCAGATCGCCAAGGTCGCCGGGACAATTTCCGGTGCGCAGGATTTACGCGTGGAGCGCGTTACAGGTCAGCAATATCTGTCGATCGAAATCGACCGTCAGGCCATCGCGCGCTACGGTCTGAACGCATCGGATATTCACGATGTGATTGAAACCGCCATCGGCGGCAAGGCCGCCACTGAAATTTACGAGGGCGAACGCCGCTTCAGTGCCGTGGTGCGCCTGCCGGAATCGTTCCGCAACAATGTGGCGAGCATCCGTAATCTGCAAGTCATCTCCCCGAACGGTGCGCTGGTCGTGCTGGACAATCTGGCGCGCATCCGGCTAATCGACGGCCCCAACCAGATCAGCCGCGAAAGCGCGAAACGGCGTATCGTGGTCGGTATTAATGTGAAAGATCGCGATCTGGGCGGCTTCGTTAAAGAATTACAGCAAACCATCGAAGAGCGCGTCGAGTTGCCGGAAGGTTATTACCTCGAATGGGGTGGGCAATTCCAGAACATGGAGCGCGCCATGGGCCACCTGACGATTATCGTACCGGCCACCATCGCCGCAATTTACTTCCTGCTATTCGTGTTGTTTAAGTCGCTACGCTACGCCACGCTGATTATTACCGTGCTGCCGTTCGCCTCCATCGGCGGCGTGGTAGCATTGTTCCTTACCGGCGAATATTTGTCCGTCCCGGCATCTGTCGGCTTCATCGCCCTATGGGGGATCGCAGTGTTGAACGGCGTGGTGCTGGTTAGTTCGATCCGGCAGTTGCGGGAAGAGGGGATGAGTCAGGACGAAGCTGTGCGCGAAGGTTGCAAGCAACGCTTCCGCCCGGTACTGATGACTGCCACCGTGGCGCTGCTCGGCCTGATCCCGATGCTCTTCGCCACCGGCCCAGGTTCCGAGGTGCAGCGACCACTGGCGATTGTCGTGATCGGCGGGTTGATTACTTCCACCCTGCTGACGCTGGTGGTGTTGCCGACCTTGTATAAGCGATTCGACGAGAAAAAGATCGAGGCCTGACAGCTGCACAATCCAAACGAGGGGAATATGAAAGAAATCAAAGCGATTATTCAGCCCAATAAGCTCAACCGCATTCGCGATGCATTCCGCGAGTTGGGCGGGTTTCCTGGTATGACCGTTGCCAAGGTGCAGGGATGCAGCGAACATCTTGGCATCGAACAGCATCAAAGTATTCGCGACGAGTTAACCGATTTTTCCGGCAAAATCCGCATTGAATTGATCGCGCCGGACGAAATTGTTCCGCAAATCCTACAGATCATCCACAGCAACGCCTACACCGGGCAAAAGGGAGACGGCATCCTGTGGGTAACCGAGGTCGTCGATTTCTACCGGTTATGCAAGCCGATGAATTAGGGAATAGCAGTTATTCACGCCACTGTTGCATAAGCGGCTGCGCATTTTTCCTTTGTTTTTCATGCTGAAAACTTCTGGTGCTCCCTGAAATAAAGCTGGCTTGCGAAGTTTGCTGTGCGGGCAGGCTAGAGGCGGGTACGGTGAGCGTTTCGACTTCCTTGCGCCGATTCGCAGGATGGTGTTGAATATGAATGCGTACTGCGACGGCTTGTCCGGTCGGTCAGCAGAGTTGTTCAGTGAAATTACGAAGGGAGCGGCATGAGCAAAGTAACCGTCATCGGCGATCCGGTATCGAATCTGCCATGGGAAGACCGTCCTCAGGGTTCGCAGGATGTGGTCTGGCGTTATAGCCAAAATCCGATTATTCCGCGTAATCCTTTTCAGGGGGCGAACAGTACGTTCAACAGCGCGGCAGTGCCGTTTAACGGCAAATTCGCCGGGGTGTTCCGTTGCGATTCGACGGCACGCGAAATGCAGATTCACGTCGGGTTTAGCGACGACGGTATTAAGTGGGATATTCATCCAGAGCGCATTCGTTTTATCAATCCCGACCCGGAAGTGACGCGCTGGGAATATGGGTGCGATCCGCGCGTGGTGTGGATCGAGGATCGCTACTATGTGACGTGGTGCAACGGTTATCACGGCCCGACTATCGGCGTGGCGTGGACGAAGGATTTCAAAGAGTTTCACCAGCTGGAAAACGCGTTCCTGATTTTTAACCGCAACGGGGTATTGTTTCCACGCAAGATCAATGGCAAATACATGATGTTGTCGCGTCCCAGCGATAACGGGCACACGCCGTTCGGCGATATTTTTCTCAGCCAAAGTCCCGACATGGTGCATTGGGGGTGCCATCGCCATGTGATGGCGCGCTCCGACGGCTGGCAATCCACCAAGATCGGGGCAGGGCCGATCCCGATCGAAACCAGCGAGGGCTGGCTGTTGTTCTATCACGGGGTGCTGACGTCGTGTAACGGTTTTGTGTACAGCTTCGGCGCGGCTTTGCTCGATCTTGATGAGCCGTGGAAGGTGATTCATCGCTCTAAGAATTTCCTGATTGCGCCGTGGGAACAATACGAGTGCGTCGGCGATGTGCCGAATGTGACTTTCCCGTGTGCGGCGCTTACCGATGCACCGAGCGGTCGCATTGCCATTTATTACGGCTGTGCCGATACCGTGACCGGGCTGTGCTTTACCACGGCGCAGGCGGTGATCGATCACCTGAAGGCCGGAAACTAACGCGATGGAACATCCTCCGCCAGCATCCAATCAATCGGTGCCGGCGGGGAAATTGCCGGTTTCCGCCAAGCTGGCATGGGGCGTGGGTGGTTTCGGCGAAAATATCGCCAATGCTGCGATTCTGTCGCTGGTCTATCCGATTTTCAATGTCGCTTTGGGGTTCAGCACGTTGGCGATCGGGTTGGCGATGTCGGTTTCGCGCATTGCCGATGCGGTGATCGACCCGGTCATCGGCAATCTGACCGACAATACCCGTTCGCGCTGGGGGCGCAGGCGGCCGTGGATGTTCGTCGGCTCCATGCTGATGGCATTGTTCTTTTGCGCGGTTTGGTTTTTGCCGGGTTGGCTGCCGCAACTGCCCAAGCTGGTAACGGTGCGCATGGTCGCTACTCAGGAAGCCGAAAAACCGGAACGCGGGCGGCCGAACGATACGCTGTCGTGGTACGGGGTGAGTGCGCAAGATGTGATTCTCACGCCTGAAAAGCCGAGCAATGCTTTTAACGTGATCTTGAAGCGTGCGCCGCAGGCCGTAACCGAATTGACGGTTATGCCGACGGAAGCCGGTGCGCCGCTAACCATCCAGCCGCAGCGGCTGATTTTTACGCCGGAAAATTGGCAAACCCCTCAGGCTGTGACGGTTGTTGCAACCACGTTTGCAGCGGTGAAGCCGATGGCCTTGCGCGTGCTGCCCACTGCCGACGTGCTGGATGTTCCGCTGCTTCAGCGCGTCGGTATACCCTCTTATTCTGCGCTCTACATGTTCACCGCCTTTACTGCGGTTTGCCTGTTGTTTTATTTCAGTTTTACGGTGTTCGTTATCCCGTTTTCCGGATTGGGCATTGAGCTGACTGACGATTACAACGAACGCACTAATTTGCAGATCTATCGGCTGGTGGCGTCGTTTTGCGCCAGTTTGTTGGTGGGCTATCTGTATCTGTGGTCGCAAAAAGCTGGGGCATGGCTGGGCGGCGACGAGGTGCTGGGGGCGCGTGCGGTCGGCGTCGGTATCGGCATTTTGGTATTGATTTCCACCATGGTGCCGGCCTTATTCTGCCGCGAGCGATTCGCTTCGGTCGAGCGTAAAAAGGCGCATCTCTCTTTGCTTCAGTCTGTCCGGCTGACAGCGGCGAATCGCAGCTTCCGCATGCTGATGGGTTCGGTATTTGCGGTGTTCATGGGCTTGTTCTTTTCGCTGCCGTTTATGACCTATATCGGCATTTATTACTGCTGTCAGGGCGATAAATTGCTGGCGGCAGAAATCGGCGGCGTGCTGACGGTGGTGCAAACCGTCGGCCAGTTTCTGGCGATGCCGCTGATTTCATGGGCGAATACCAAGGTGGATAAAAAGGCCATACTGTTTACCGGGCTGGCGATTTCGATTATCGGCTATGCATCGAGCTGGTGGCTCTTTACGCCGGCGCATCCTTGGCTGCAAATCGTGCCGGTGGTCGTGGCGGCGTGGGGCTTATGCGCCTGCTGGGCGGTGAACGGTTCGTTCGCGGTGGATATATGCGACGAAGACGAATTGAAAACGGGGCATCGGCGAGAAGGGTTGTACAGCGCGGTATTTGCCTTCGTCTATAAATTCGCCATCGGCATTGTCGCGCTGGGCAGCGGAGCGCTGCTGGCGTGGGTCGGCGTGGCGGGGCAGGAAGCCGCACTTTCTGCGGAAACGCTGTGGAAAGTCAGGGTAGCGTATCTGGCCATCCCGGTCGTTTTTCTCGGTTTGGCGATCTGGTCGATGCGACATTATCCGCTGACGCGCGAACGAGTAGCTGCTATTCAGGCGGAATTAGGCAGGCTGCGTGCCGACGAGGCAGTGCGCTGAGCTGGCAATTTGAGTCTAAACCGATGCGGCGGCGGGCAGCGGTTTTACTTTGACATAATAGCCTTGGCTCTGCAATTCTTGTACTTTGCTCCAGTTCGCGACCAAGGTGTAACGCAGTACATCGTGATAATAAACATGCAATTCGTACATGACCGTCTCCCGTGTATGCGAGTGAGTGTATGGTGTCAGATAACCGTTTGATCCTATGCGCGGATTAGCGATGGAATTTCGGCTTAAATTGGGTAGAGATGCATTTCTGTCAGGTGTTGCTGAGATTTTGTCTGATCGTGGCGGAATGCGACGATTTAGTTTTCTTGAATAGGGCGCTAAAATTGCCACAAAGGCATGGTCGGCGCATAGTTATTCCGTGTCGGGTTCTCGACGCCGCGGGAATATTCGGGCATGCTGTGCGTTATGAATTCGCTTCAGTCGGGTACGGCACGCTGGGTATCCGGTTGTGAGCATTCTTGTGTGCCGATAATTAATAAGGAGAAACGGGATGAATAGACGTGAATTGTTGTTGGGCGCGGCTTCTTTGGTGGCGGCCGCTTCGGCGGGGAATGTGTTTGCGGCTGCGGATGGCGGTCATGTCCATCATCACCATCACCCGGATGCCAAGAGTCAGGCGTTGCTCGATGCCGTTGCGGATTGTATTCAGCGCGGGCAGGTTTGCCTGAACCATTGCCTGGATTTGCTCGGCAAGGGCGATAAGGAAATGGCCGATTGCGCGAAAAGCGTCAATCAAATGATGGCACTGTGCGGCGCGGTGCAGCAACTGGCTAACCAGAATTCGAAATATCTGCCTGCGCTGGCCAAGGTGGCGATGGATGCGTGCAACGATTGCGCGGAAGCCTGTAAGAAGCATGCGGACAAACATGAGGTCTGCAAGGCTTGCCAGGATTCGTGCAACGCCTGTGCTAAGGAATGTAAAAAGATCGCGATCTGATCGTTGCGAGGTTGTAAGGAAGCCCTGCCCGGAATCGGGCAGGGCTTTTTTCGCCATGCATAGGGGGTGTAGGGTGCAGTAGATGTTGGATGAAAATATTAAGTCAATCGATTGACTTAATCAGTCGTTTGACTTAATGTTCCGTTCAAGACATTTAGGAATAGAGCTATGACACCACAAGAAGACACGCGCTGGCGTTTGCTGATGGCAGGGGCGGAGGTGTTTGCAGAAGCGGGGTTTCGTGCGGCGACCACACGCGAAATCAGCCGTCGTGCGGGCGTCAATCTTGCTGCCATTCATTATCACTTCGGCGATAAAGCCGGGCTTTACCGCGAGGTGTTTCGCATTCCTTTTCTGGAAGAATGCAATGTTTTTGCGCAGGTGGATGTGGCAACCACGCCCTTTGCCGAGGCGATCGCCAAGTTTTATCAGACCTTGTTGCCTACCAATGCGGATGAAGAGCCCTTGATTCGGATGATTCGCAGGCTGCACGCGCGCGAAGAATCCGATCCGAGCGGCGTATTGGGCGATATGATCGAATGCGAATTTTCCGTATCGCACAAGAAGCTGGAACAGCTAATTTGCCGCGAATTGGGCTTGAGCCGCTCGGATGCGGATGTGGCTCGTTTGGCTTTCGGGATCGTCGGGCTGGCGAGTGTGTATTTTCACGGGCGTTATTTTATCGAAAGTATGGCGCCCGAATTGGTGCAGGGCGCGGAAGCGAATGCCGCTACTTTGGCGCGGCTTCCGGTCTACGCCGAGGCATTGTTGCAGGCCGAGCGTTTGCGCCGGGCGGGTATAGATGAATCGAAGGGGGCGGTATGAGGCAGCGCGCATTATATTTGGCTTTATTGCTGCTCGGCGGTTGTGCAGTCGGCCCCGATTACGTCAAGCCGGAAATTAAGCAGCCGGCATGGCATGCGCCCTTGCCACACGGCGGCGAGATTGCGAATCTGACAAATTGGTGGGAACAGTTTAATGACCCTGTTTTAACCAAGCTGATTGCCGATGCCGAGCACAACAGTCCTTCGCTCGATCAGGCGATTGCCAAAGTGAAAGAGGCACGTGCGGGTGTAGACAGTAATGCTGCCTCCTATTACCCGACTGTGGGAGCGACTGGCTCAGCAGCGCGCAGTAAATCGTTATTCGGCAGGCAGATTGTGCACCAAACGGTTGCCAAGGCTGGTTTTGATGCGGGTTGGGAGTTGGATTTCTTCGGAAAAAATCGCCGTTCAGTCGAGGCGGCGGAAGCGCGCTTGCGCGCCAGCGGGGTAAGTTGGCACGACGCGCGCATTTCGCTGGCGGCTGAAGTGGCCGATACCTATGCGGCACAACGCGGGTGCGAAGTCTCATTGGATGCGGCCGAGCGCATCATGCAGTCGCGCACCGACACATTGCGTATGACCGAGGCCAAAGCAGAGGCGGGCCTGGCATCAAAGACCGAGCTGGCAAGAAGTCGCAGCGGGGCGGCTGACAGTGCTTCGGAATTGGCTGCCCAGCGTAGCGAATGCGAACGTGGGATAAACCGCTTGGTTGCGCTTACCGGCATTGAACGGGGAGATTTGCTGGCACGTTTATCGGCGGGTAAGGGGCAACTGCCCGTCCCGAATGTAGTGGCGGTTGATGCCGTGGCGGCCAAGGCGTTGAGTCAGCGACCGGATGTGGCGTTGGCTGAATCGAATCTGGCGGCGGCCAGCGCCGAGATCGGGGCTGCCAAGGCAGATTTGTATCCAAGCTTAACCTTGCTCGGGGCAATTGCAGCGAATCGGGTTAGCTTTGCTGGGCAGGCTATGAACGCATCGACATGGTCGTTCGGTCCGTCGCTGACTATTCCGATTTTAGACGGCGGACGCCGGCGTGCGGTGAGCGACAGTGCGCAGGCCCGCTACGATTATGCACAGGCCGCTTACCGGAAAACGGTGCGCGAGGCAGTGCGGGAAATCGAAGATGCCTTGGTGCGTTTGGATACGGCAAATACGCGCTTAACCGAAGGGCAAAAGCGCGACGAGAGCCAGGAAGCCATGTATCAGGCGACCGAGAGCCGTTATCAGGCTGGCATGGCAAGCCGCATGGAACGGGAAGACGCGCTGCGCAGCCGTTTGCAAACGCAGGACATGCTGGCTGCGCTGAAACGCGAAACCGTATCGGCCTGGATTGCTTTATATAAAGCGCTCGGTGGCGGCTGGGACGGCAATCCCGTTCCCGGCACGACGGATGGACAGAATAACGGCGGTCAGCGTACCGCAGCACGATAGGAGAAGACGGTGATTCGTTCGAAAAAAATTCTGCTGGCCGGTGTGGCCGTAGCGGCTGTGGCAGCGGTTGCGATGCTGCAAAAAGGTAAACCGTCTAAACCCGTGGCCGAACCCAAGCCTGCGCTGACCGTCGCCGTTGCCCAGATGGAAAAGGCGGTGTGGCCGAATCGCTTTGCAGCGACCGGACCCGTGCTTGCCTGGCAGGAGGCGATAGTCGGCGCGGAAGTCGGCGGGTTGCGTCTGGCCGAGGTGCAGGCCAACGTAGGCGACAAGGTAAAGAAAGGTGCTTTACTGGCGCATTTCGCCGACGAGATGGTCCAAAGCGAGCTGCGTCAGCAGCAGGCTGCCTATGACGAAGCGAAATCGCGCTTTGCAGAGGCGGAGATGAATGCCAAGCGTGCGCGGCAAGTGCAAGATTCCGGGGCGCTGAGTGCGCAAGAATTGCAGCAATTTGAAACCCATACGCAGACGGCGGAGGCGCAGATGAAGGCTGCCGAGGCGCGGTTAGAGGCGGAAAAGCTGAAGCTGCGCTATACGCGGGTGACTGCGCCGGACGACGGCGTGATTTCTTCGCGGACAGCGACGGTCGGTGCCGTCATGCAGGCAGGGACAGAGATGTTCCGCCTGATCCGGCAGGGGCGGCTGGAGTGGCGTGCAGAATTGCCGGAACACGCTATGCAGCAGGTGCAAGTCGGGCAGAAAGTGCGCGTCGATGTCTCGAAAACCGAGGTGGTGACCGGAAAGGTTGTCCGCATTGCTCCGGCGCTGGATGCGCAAACCCGCAACGGTATGGTGTATGTCGAATTGCCTGAGGCGAAAACACTGCGAGCCGGTATGTTCGTACAAGGAAATTTCGATCTCGGACAATCCGAAGCGCACACCCTGCCGCAAGAGGCGATCGTAGTGCGGGACGGTTTCGCCTATGTGTACCGTGTCGGCAAAGATGGGCGGGTCGAACAGATTAAGGTTTCGACCGGACGCAGTGCCGGCGGGCGCATCGAGATCGTGTCCGGTTTGCAGCCGGATGCCAGAGTGGTGGCGACCGGTGCGGGTTTCCTGAACGACGGCGATCTGGTGCGTATCGAGACCGCACAAGCCGCCAGTGCGCCCGCTGCGGCCTCGCAACCGGCTAGTGCGGCGTCCGCCTCGCAGCCTGTTGCGCAACACTAAGCAGGAGAAAGCATGAACTTTTCCGCATGGGCGATTAAAACGCCGATTCCCTCGATCCTGCTGTTTATTATGCTGACGCTGGTCGGGTTGGGCAGCTTCCGCTCGATGAAAGTGCAGGATTTTCCCGATATCGAACTGCCGGTTGTAGTGGTGACCGCTACGCTGGAGGGGGCTGCGCCGGTGCAGATGGAAACCGAAGTGGCTCGCAAGATCGA
Organism: Pseudomonadota bacterium; assembly: GCA_040757065.1. GTDB lineage: Bacteria > Pseudomonadota > Gammaproteobacteria > Burkholderiales > Gallionellaceae > JBFLXR01. The sequence goes on along the minus strand of JBFLXR010000007.1, from coordinate 9,842 downwards.
GAATTCAGTCGCCAGCCTCGGCATGGTTAAGCACATTTATTCGTCGATTCGCGACGGCTCGGCGGACATTTCTGTCGAATTCAATCTGGAGAAAGACAGCAACGAGGCGGTGAACGACGTGCGCGATGCGATCAGCCGCATTCGTTCCGAGTTGCCGAGCGATATGAAAGAGCCGGTCATCTCCAAGGTCAACACCTCGGGGCGGCCGATTCTGACCTATAGCATCGCTTCCGACCGGATGGATGAGCAGGATATTTCTTGGTTCATCGATAACGATGTGTCGAAGGCACTGTTGTCAATCGACGGGGTCGGTAAGGTGGCGCGCGTCGGCGGCGTGGATCGCGAGATCCGGGTGGAAATCGATCCGGTGAAGATACAAGCACTGAATGTATCGATGGCAGATATTTCCCATCAGATCCGGAAAGTACAGCAGGAGTCCTCCGGCGGTCAGGCCGATCTGGGCGGCAGCGAACAATCGGTGCGTACGCTCGGCACGGTGAATACCGCCCCTGAACTGGGTGCGATGGACATTGCTTTGCAGGACGGACGGCATTTCCGGCTGGATCAGTTGGCCGAGGTGACTGACCGGGAAAGCAAGCGCAAGTCGTATGCGTTGCTGAACGGCAAGCCGGTGATCGCGTTCGAAATTACCCGCAGCAAAGGCAGTAGCGAAATCGGGGTAGCCAAGGCGGTGCGTGCCGCAGTTGAGAAACTGAATCGGGAACACCCGCATTTACAAATTGCCGAGGCTTTTAATTCTGCAGATATTGTGCAGGAAAATTTCGATGGCTCAATGCATCTCTTGTATGAAGGTGCTTTGCTGGCAGTGATCGTGGTCTGGTGGTTCTTGCGCGATGGGCGGGCTACCTTCGTGTCAGCGGCGGCGCTGCCGTTGTCGGTGATTCCGACCTTCATCGGCATGCAGTATTTCGGTTTTACGCTGAATACCGTGACGCTGCTTTCTCTGGCGCTGGTGGTGGGGATTTTGGTGGACGATGCGATTGTGGAAATCGAAAACATCGTGCGCCACTTGCACATGGGCAAGTCGCCTTACGAAGCAGCGCTGGAAGCCAGCAACGAAATCGGGCTGGCGGTGGTGGCGACCACTTTCACACTGGTGTCAGTATTTTTGCCGACTGCGTTTATGAGCGGGATTCCCGGCAAGTTCTTCAAGCAATTCGGCTGGACGGCTGCGCTGGCGATCATGGCATCGCTGGTGGTGGCGCGGCTGCTGACGCCGATGATGGCGGCATACATGCTGAAACCGAATACAACGGAAGTGCCGGAAGGTAAATTGATGCCGCGCTATCTCGGCTGGGCGCGCTGGTGTCTGGATAACCGTTTTAAAACCTCGCTGATGGCGGTGGCGTTTTTCGTCGGTTCGCTGATGCTGATTCCGTTGTTGCCGACCGGCTTTATTCCGGCGGCGGATCGCGGTTTGACACAAGCTGCGCTGGAATTGCAGCCAGGCAGCACATTGGAACAAGCGCGGGCCGCAGCGGAACAGGCGCGCGTGCTGATCCAGCAAATTCCCGAAGTGCGGGAGGTGTTTACCGCCGTGGGGCGCGGGGCGAGCGGCGATATGTTTTCTGCCGGAGCGGAGGGCAGTCTGCGCAAGGCGAATCTGACTATTACGCTGGTGCATCGTACCGAGCGTAAGCGCAAGCAGAGCGAGATCGAGGTGGATATTCGTCAGCGCTTGCAAAATCTGGCCGGTGCGCGGGTGACGGTCGGCACCGGCGACAGCGGCGAGAAGTTGCAATTGACGCTCTCCGGCGAGGATGCGGCGGTGCTGGCGACGGCAGCGCGCAATGTCGAGCGCGATTTGCGCACGATTCCGGGCTTGGGGAACATTTCCTCGTCGGCCAGTTTGGTGCGGCCCGAAGTCAGTATCCGGCCCGATTTTGCCCGTATGGCCGATCTCGGCGTGACGGCGGAAAGCGTGGGCGAAACGGTGCGGGTGGCTACGGCGGGCGATTACAGCGCGGCGCTGGCTAAGCTGAACTTACCGCAGCGTCAGGTACCGATCCGGGTACAAATGCCGGAGTCGGCTCGTCAGGAGCTGGAGTCTATTTCCCGGTTGCCGGTACGCGGCAAAGAAGGATTCGTGCCGCTGGGCAATGTGGCGGACATTACCCTGAGCAGCGGTTCGGCACAGATCGATCGTCTGGATCGCAGCCGTACGGTCACGATCAATGCCGAACTGAACGGACGTCAGCTCGGCGATGTATTCGCCGAAGCGAACAAGCTGCCGAGCCTGACGGCATTGCCGTCCGGCGTAAAGCGCGCCGAATCGGGCGATGCCGAGCGCATGCAGGAGCTGTTCGGCAGTTTCGGGTTGGCGATGCTGACCGGCGTGATGTGCGTCTATATCGTGCTGGTGTTGCTGTTCAAGGATTTCTTGCAGCCGGTGACGATTTTGGCTGCGTTGCCGTTCTCCATCGGCGGAGCGTTCGTGGCCTTGCTGCTGACACACAGTAGTTTTTCCATGCCGTCGTTGATCGGTTTGCTGATGCTGATGGGGATCGTGACCAAGAACTCGATCTTGCTGGTGGAGTATGCCATCGTAGCGCGGCGCGATCACGGCATGGCGCGCTTCGAGGCCTTGCTGGATGCTTGCCATAAGCGCGCCCGTCCGATTGTGATGACGACCATTGCGATGGGTGCGGGGATGCTGCCGATTGCGATGGGCTTCGGCTCTGACCCCAGCTTCCGTGCGCCGATGGCGACGGCGGTGATCGGCGGTTTGATTACGTCCACGCTGCTGAGTTTGTTCGTGGTGCCGGTGGTCTTTACCTACGTGGACGATTTGTTTGCGAAATTCAAGAAACTGGCGCACCGCGAAGCGTGACAGAGGCGTTCGGCTTGGGACGCAGGCCGAACTCGCGGTATAATCCGCGCGTATGCTGATTCTGCGCGGATTTCATTCCCCCGACCATCAACCGCTTGCACTGACCATCGGAAATTTCGATGGCGTGCATCGCGGCCATCAATCTTTGCTGCAACGCTTGCGCGAAGAGGCCGGCGCGCGCGGCTTGCAGACGGCCGTGGTCGTGTTCGAGCCGCATCCGCGCGAATTTTTCTCGCCGGACACTGCGCCGGTGCGCCTGACGAATTTGCGCGAGAAGCTGGAGCGTTTTGCTGAAATGGGTATCGATCGCGTGCAGGTATGCCGTTTCGACGAGAGTTTTGCGCAAATGAGCGCGACGGATTTTATCCATGCGTTGTGTGATCGGTTGAATGCAAAGTTTGTGCTGATCGGCGACGATTTCCGCTTCGGTAGGGGGCGCAGCGGCGATTTTGCGTTAATGGAAAAAATTGCCGAACAGAAGGGATTCCAAGTTGCCGCGATGCACAGCGTGTTGCAGTCCGGCATCCGGGTATCCAGCACGGCGGTGCGCACGGCGCTGGCAGAGGGTAATTTGCGCGCGGCGGAACGCTTTCTGGGGCGACCCTACAGTATCAGCGGCCATGTCGAGCACGGCGATGGTTTAGGCAGCGGACTCGGTTTCCCGACGGCGAATATCCAAATGAAACATAATCGTCCGCCGCTGATCGGCGTGTTTGCGGTGCGCGCTTATCTGGAAGGCGGTTCGGCTATCGACGGTGCGGCCAGTTTGGGTGTGCGCCCGACCGTTCAGGCGAACGGCAAGCCCGTGCTGGAAGTGCATCTGTTCGATTTTGCGGAAAAAATTTACGGCAAACACCTGCGGGTGGAATTCTTGCACAAGTTGCGCGACGAGATGAAGTTTCCCGACGTGCAGGCTTTAATCAAACAAATCGCGCTCGATGTCGATAGCGCCAAACAGTGGTTGAAACAACATGGCTGATTACAAAGATACCCTGAACCTTCCCGATACGTCGTTTCCGATGCGCGGCGATCTTGCCAAGCGCGAGCCGCAAATGCTGGCGCAGTGGCAGGCGCAAGGGCGCTATCAACGCATCCGTGCGGCGAGCAAGGGGCGTCCCAAGTTTATTCTGCACGACGGCCCGCCGTATGCGAACGGAGATATTCACCTCGGCCATGCGGTGAATAAGGTGCTGAAAGACATTATCGTTAAGAGCAAAACGCTGGCAGGTTTCGATGCGCCGTATGTCCCCGGCTGGGATTGCCACGGTTTGCCGATTGAGTTGCAGGTGGAAAAGCAGCACGGCAAGGACATTCCGGCGGCGCGTTTCCGCGAATTGTGCCGTGAATATGCCGCAGTGCAAGTGGAAAAGCAGAAAAAAGACTTTATCCGACTCGGCGTGCTGGGCGATTGGGATCGTCCCTATCTGACCATGAATTTCCAAACCGAGGCCGATATTATCCGTGCGCTCGGCAAGATTCTGGAGCGCGGTTATCTGTATCAGGGGCGCAAGCCGGTGAACTGGTGTCTGGACTGCGGCTCGGCGCTGGCCGAGGCCGAGGTGGAATACGAAGACAAAACATCGCCAGCCATCGACGTCGGCTTCGAAGTTAAGGATAAACATGCGCTGGAAAAGGCTTTCGGCATCTCGCTATCGGGCGAGGCCAAGGCCTATGCGGTGATCTGGACGACCACGCCGTGGACGCTGCCCGCCAATCAGGCGGTGAGCGTTCATCCGGAGTTCGAATATCGCCTGATTCATACTACTAAGGGCTATTTGATTCTGGCCAGCGAATTGGCGGAAGCTGCACTGACGCGCTACGAACTGACCGAAGGTGCGGCGACTGTCGGCGTGTGCAAGGGCGCAGCACTGGAGATGCTGCCGTTGCAGCACCCGTTCTATGATCGCATCGTCCCGGTCATTTGCGGCGAGCACGTGACGGCAGATTCCGGTACCGGCTTGGTGCATACTGCTCCGGCGCACGGTCTGGACGACTATTTCGTCGGCCAAAAATACGATTTGCCGAACGACAACCCGGTCGGCGACGACGGCAAGTTCTTCGCCAGCATCCCGCTGGTCGGCGGACTTTCGGTTTGGCAGGCCAATCCTGTTGTGTTGGAAACGCTGCAAGCCAGCGGTCATTTGCTGCGTCAGGAAAAGCTGAAGCACAGCTACCCGCATTGCTGGCGGCACAAAACCCCGATTATTTTCCGTTCTACACCGCAGTGGTTTATCGGTATGGAGCAGCACGCTGAAAGCACGCAAACGACTTTGCGCGATCTGGCGAACCGGGCGGTGGATGCCACCGAGTTTTTCCCGGCATGGGGGCGGGCGCGTCTGGAAGCGATGATCCGCAACCGTCCGGATTGGTGCGTGTCGCGCCAGCGCAACTGGGGCGTGCCGATGCCGTTGTTCCTGCACAAGGAAACCGGGCAGTTGCATCCGCGTACGCTGGAGCTGATCGAGGCGGTGGCGCAACGCGTCGAACAGCAGGGCATTGAAGCGTGGTTCTCGCTGGATGCAACGGAATTGTTGGGCGAAGAGGCAGCACAATATAAAAAGCTGAGCGATACCCTGGACGTTTGGTTTGATTCGGGTGCGACACACTTTGCCGTGCTGCGCGACCGCGAAGAATTGAATTATCCGGCGGACTTGTATCTGGAAGGTTCCGACCAGCACCGCGGCTGGTTCCAGTCCTCCTTGCTGACCGGCTGCGCCATCGACGGACGTGCGCCGTACAAGCAACTGCTGACCCACGGTTTTACCGTGGACGAGAAGGGCTACAAGATGTCGAAGTCGCGCGGCAACGGCATCGAGCCGCAAGACATCTGCAATAAACTCGGCGCGGACATGTTGCGCCTGTGGGTGGCCTCGACCGATTATTCCGGCGAAATGTCGCTGTCGGAAGAAATTCTCAAACGCGTGACCGATGCTTACCGCCGTATCCGCAATACCTTGCGTTTCTTGCTGGCGAATATTGCCGATTACGACCATGCGCGTCATGCGATGCCGGTGGCGGATTGGCTGGAAATCGACCGCTATGCGCTCGCCCTGACGCGCAGCTTACAGGCCGAGGTTACGGCAGACTATGACCGCTACGAGTTCCACTTGGTGGTGCAAAAGCTGCAAAACTTCTGTTCGGAAGATTTAGGCGGTTTCTATCTGGATATTCTGAAAGACCGGCTATACACCTCCGGCGAACAGTCGGCGGCGCGCCGTTCCGCGCAAAATGCGCTGTATCACATTACGCAGGCGCTGGTGCGTCTGATGTCGCCGATTCTGAGCTTTACCGGCGAGGAGGTTTGGACAGTACTCGGCGGCAATGCCGAGCAAAGCATTTTCGAGCAAGTCTGGTACGATCTGCCAGAACACGGATTGTCTACTGATACTACTAATGATTGGAGACTAATTCGTTCAGATAAGGAGTTTGTGAATAAGCAGATTGAAGCTCTTCGGGCTGCGGGAGAGTTAGGGTCAACTTTGCAAGCAGAGTTGTATATTAAGGCTTTTGGGATGAACTATCAGAGACTTGCAAGGTTTGGTCAAGATTTAAAATATATTTTTATCGTATCAAGCGTGTGTCTAGAAGAAGCCACTGACATAAGAAATGATGAGGCAATTTCAGTTATCCCCAGCACACAAAAAAAATGCGAACGCTGCTGGCATTACCGTTCCGATGTTGGGGTGTCGGCGCAGCATGCGACTTTGTGCGGCCGCTGCGTGTCGAACTTATACGGCGACGGCGAGGTGCGCAAACATGCCTAACCGCTGGCTGGGGCTGGCGGGGTTGGTGATCGTGCTCGATCAGTTAACCAAGAGCGCGATTACCGCGCGTCTGGTGCTGGGCGAAGTCGTTGAGTTGACGCCTTTCTTCGGCTTGACGCTGGCGCATAATCGCGGAGCGGCATTCAGTTTCTTGAACGATGCCGACGGTTGGCAGCGGTGGCTGTTCAGTGCGATTGCGGTCATCGCATCGGTGTGGATCGTCGCTTTGTTGCGCAAACATAGCGAACAAAAGCTGTTTTGCGCGGCACTGGCGCTAATTCTCGGCGGCGCGCTCGGTAATCTGATCGACCGCATGGCCTATGGTCATGTGGTCGATTTCTTGTTGTTTCACTGGCAGGAACATTACTTTCCGGCCTTTAACGTGGCGGATTCCGGCATTACCGTCGGCGCGGCGCTGATGCTGTGGGACAGCTTCAAAAATCCCAAGGAGAAGACCTGATGAACATTATGCTGGCGAATCCGCGCGGGTTCTGCGCCGGGGTGGATCGCGCGATTGCGATTGTCGAGCGCGTGCTGGCGCTGCACGGTGCGCCGGTGTACGTGCGCCACGAAGTGGTGCATAACAAATACGTGGTGGACAATCTGCGCGCCAAAGGCGCGATCTTTATCGAAGATTTGAACGAAGTGCCGGCCGGCAGTATCTTGGTGTTCAGTGCGCACGGGGTGCCGCAAGCGGTGCGTCGCGAGGCCGAAGCGCGCAACCTGACCGTATTCGACGCGACTTGTCCGCTGGTAACCAAAGTGCATTTGGAAGTGGTACGTCTGTTGGCGGCGGGCAAAGAGGTGGTGATGATCGGCCATGCCGGACACCCTGAAGTAGAGGGCACGATGGGGCAAGCCGAAGGCTGGATGTATCTGGTCGAGTCGCCTGCCGATGTCGAAAAACTGCAAGTGCGTAATCCCGATAATCTGGCGTTTGTGACGCAAACGACTCTGTCGGTGGACGATGCCAGCGCAGTGATACAGGCGTTGAAGGCGCGTTTCCCGACGATCGTCGGCCCGCGTAAGGACGATATTTGCTATGCCACTCAAAACCGTCAGGATGCGGTAAAGACCATGGCCGGGCAGTGCGATGTGGTCGTGGTGGTCGGCTCGCCAAATAGTTCCAACTCCAACCGTCTGCGCGAAGTGGCGAAAAAGGGCGGCGTGGATGCCTATCTGGTGGATACTGCGGACGATTTGCAGGCCGCGTGGTTTGTCGGTAAGCAACATGTCGGCATTACTGCGGGCGCATCGGCGCCGGAGTTGCTGGTGCAGGGCGTGGTCGAACGCATCAAATCTTTTGGGGCGCAGCAGGTGACTGAGCTGAGCGGTATCGAAGAAAACGTCGTATTCGCTTTGCCCAAGGCATTGCAGAATTAATTACGCGCCGGCTTTAGCGGAATATGGTGAGGCCGGCGATGGTACCAACCTTTCTACGGGCGGAAGCAGCGCCGGATAACACATGGCAGCGGATGTACTGATTATCGGCGCAGGCGTTTCCGGTCTGGCTACGGCGCAGGCGCTGCTCGAACAAGGTTTGCGTGTGACAGTACTCGAGCAAGGTACCGTCGGGCGCGAATCTTCTTGGGCAGGCGGCGGCATTTTGTCTCCGCTGTGTCCGTGGGATTATCCTGAAGAAGTCACCCGGCTCGCCTGTCGCGGCATGGCGCAGTTCGGCGCATGGGCCGCTGCGCTGCATGAGGCGACCGGCATCGACCCGGAGTATACCCGCAGCGGTATGCTGGTTTTGCCGCCATTCGATGGGGCGACGGCGCAGCGTTGGTGCGCCCGACACGGGTTTGTGCTGCAAACGGTGCAAGCATGCGACACCTTACCGGGTGTTGCGGGCGAAGCATTGCTGCTGCCGGAAATCGCCCAGGCGCGCAACCCGCGGGTATTGCAAGCTCTGCGCCGCCGGGTCGAAATGCTGGGCGGGCGCATCGTCGAAAATTGTCCTGTTACCGGCTTGCGTGTGTTGCACGACAAAGTGCAGGCTGTGCAAACCGTGCAGGGAGAATATACCGCCGAGCGCATCGTCTGCACCGCCGGAGCATGGAGTACCCAAGTGCTCGGCGAGTATGCCTTGAAACTCGAAATTAAGCCGATACGCGGGCAGATGCTGCTGTTTAAATTCGATGCGCCGCCGCTACAGCACATCGCGTTGCAAGACGGGCTGTATCTCATCCCACGCCGTGATGGACATTTGCTGGTCGGCAGCACACTGGAAGACGCCGGTTTCGACAAAAGCACCAGCGAAGCAGTGCGCGAACAACTCATACAACGCGCCGGGCGTTTGCTGCCGTCCTTGCAGACTATGCCCGTCATGCAGTACTGGGCAGGGTTGCGCCCCGGCTCGCCCGGCAACATCCCCACGATTGGGCGGCATCCCGCCCTCGAAAATCTCTACCTCAACAGCGGCCACTTTCGCTATGGCGTCACGATGGCTACCGCCAGTGTCGAAGTCTTGCTGAATATCCTATTCGACCGCTCCCAGCCATTCGACATCTTGCCCTACCAAACCGGCTGGCGCGGCGCGTAGTAAGCGTGATTTCAAATTGCCCGCTGCCCGCCAAGGGCTTATAATTCGCGCCGGAATGCTGATGTAGCTCAGTTGGTAGAGCAACTGATTCGTAATCAGTAGGTCGGAGGTTCGATTCCTCTCATCAGCACCAAAAATCAAAGTGCTGGAGAATTTCTCCAGCTTTTTTGTTTTTGCTGTGCCAGATGGGTGCCGTTACTCCTTCCAACAAAGTTGTGCTGCGAAAACTCAGTAAACAGCCCCGCCCGTATTCGCTCCCCCGTCAGTCGAAGTCGTGAACTCTTGGATATGCCTGAAATAACCCTGTCATTTTTGTGGGTTAATCTATCTTCCTGACCGGAGGCACTGTCTCTACGTCGGTTTTGCTGGAACGGTATTTGCTACCGTATTAGACATGAATCAGACTAGGAGGGTATATGGAATTCCCGATTGAGTTGTTAGTGTTGCCGTCGCTGACCGTGCTGGTGGTGTACGGTGCCTATCGCATGAGTGCCGCAGGAAAAAGCAGAAAAGAGAAGTCTGAGGCGATGGGCGAGGCTGGGTGGTGGGGTGTGGTGTCGACGTCCCCCCGTTTTTCAGTAGCACGGGGCTTTAGAGTCCGTGGGTAATATAACCGATTTTCCTACCAGTTGTGCTGCGTACGCCGAGGGCGTCAGGCCACCCAGCGATCTCTTTGGTCTCTCCT
>JBFLXR010000006.1:0-124052 GCA_040757065.1 Pseudomonadota bacterium | reverse complement strand
TCGGCGCCCACATCCGCGCCGACTTCATCCGCGGCATGGGCAAGGTTGCCGACAAGTTCGTCATCCTGCTCGATGTCGGTCACGTCCTCTCCGTCGAGGAGATGGCTCAACTGGCTGGGGCGGGGGGCGAAACGACCGCACTGGCTGCCGCATAAACGCATTCCGGGTAGGGGTTGTAAGGAAATCCCTACCCTAACCCCATAATTTCTTACAAAAAAATCAGGATTTCCTGATGGCGGAAACCGCTTGAGTTTGGCAAGCTACAGTTTCCGGGCTTTTGCCTGCCCGGTGCTGATGCGAACCACCGAAGTGATGAGGACGGTCAACGTCGATAAAACCAAGAACAGCGGCTCCCGGATGTTGCGGCATCCGGGGTGTCCGCCGATAGCTGCAAGGGGAACAGTGAAGTGCGCAATGCCATGATTTCTGGAGTCCGGACGGGTTTCGCCGGATGCTTGTTACATATGCCGGCTGCCGTGCGGCGCTAGTGCCTGCCATTTGAGGATAGCCGGAATTTACCCATGAATGCGCCAGCCCATGTGATGCGCGACGTCGGAACGGACGGTCATCAGCTTGATCTGATGTACCGGCGGTTTCCGCATGCCATTATGTCGGCGATGGTGCTGTCCGCCATTATGGTGGCAGCAATGTGGTGGTCGGTGCCGCACCGTGCGCTGCTCGGCTGGCTGGGGCTGATCTGGGGCGTCGCTTTGCTGAACGGGGTGCATACTTGGCGTTACCTGACGCTGGGTGCTTTGCAGCCGGAACCGGGGCGCTGGAAGAAATGGATTGCGCTCGGCACGGTGGCGAGCGGCTTTTCGTGGGGCTTGGCGGTGGTATGGTTGCCGCAGTCGGTGAACGATCCCGCGATGCTGTTCGTGGTGTTCTGTCTGGCAGGAGTCACGGCGTATTCCACAACCTGGTTGGCGGCTTTCCCGTATGTACTGTTCGCATATCAGTGCGCCGCACTGCTACCGCTGATTTTGCGGCTGGCCACCTCGGGCGAGCCGTTTTACGCTTTCTTGTCCGTTACAGTCGTTTTTTATCTGATGACGATGGTAGGGCTGGCGAGACATTTGCGCGAGGCGGTGGACGAGGCCTTCCGCACGCATGCGCATAACCGTAAGTTGCAGGATGCGCTGGCGCAGGTCGCCGGGCTGGAGCGCGAGAATGCCTTGCTCCGCCGCATGGTGGAGGAAACGCAAGATCCGGCGATTTTCGTGATGCGTCCGGAAAGCAACGGGCACTTCTATTACATCAATGAGGCGGTGTGCCGCCATTTCGGCGCAAGCCGCGAAGAAGTCATGAAGTGGCATGTGTCCGACTGGGATCCGCATTTCGATGCCCAGAAGGGGAAACAACTCTGGCAGACGCTGGCGCAGCAGGAAAACAAGAGCATGCGCTTCGAAACCGAGCACATACGCGCTTCCGGCGAACTGGTTCCGGTGGAAGTGACGCTAAATCTGGCGGAATACGCGGGCGAACGTTTCACTGTGGGTTATTTCCGTGATATCGCCAAGCAAAAGGCCGATGCAGCGCACTTGCGTCAGTTGGAACTCGAAGCCTTGCGGGCAGCCGGGGAGCGCAGTTTCCGCGATGTATTCAACCAGTTCGGCGAGGGTATCTTCTTGCTCGATGCGACGGATGACGGGCGCTTTAAGGTGGCTGCGCTGAATCCGGCGGCGGAACGGCTGGTCGGCGTGTCCGACGCTGCGGCGCGCAGCAGGTTCACCGAAGCGTTGTTCCCCGAACCGTTCGCCAGCCATTTGTCTCAACATGACCGCCGGTGTGTGGAAACCGGGCAGCTGGTCGAGTACGAAGAAAAATTCGATTTGCCCGCCGGCAAGCGTCGTTACAGCATTACGCTGGTGCCGCTGCGCGATGCATCCGGCAAGGTTAACCGCCTTGCCGGAGTGATGCGCGACATTACTGCATCAAAAGCGTTGGAAAATGCGCTGCGCGAACGTGCGGAAATGGAACGTCGTTTGAATGCATTGGTATCGAATGCCCCCGGCTTCTTCTATACCTTGGTGAAAGATGGAGACGGGCAGTATTCCATGCCGTTCGCCAGTGCCGGCATCCGGGACATATACGGTGTACGGCCCGAAGCTGTAGCCGCAGACATCGAATCCATACATGAGCTGGCTTGCCCGGATGACCAGGAATACCTGACGCGACTGACCTTCGAGTCCGCCCGCGATTTGACGCCGTTCCAGATCGAATTCCGCGTCCGTCATCCCGAGAAAGGCGAAATCTGGGTGGAGGCGCGTTCGATGCCCGAGCGCTTGCCGGACGGTGGCACGGTTTGGCACGGTTTTATGCATGAAATTACTGCCCGCAAACGCATCGAAGAACAGTTGCGCCTGAAAGAGTTCGTACTCGATACGGCGCGCGACGCCGTGTACATTGTCGGCGAGGATTTGCGTTTTACCTACGTCAACCGGGAAGCGTGCCGCGCCTTGGACTACAGCCGCGAAGAGTTGTTGCAAATGACGCCGTTCGACATCGACCCGGATTGCACCGATGAGGCGGTAGCAGCAATCGAAGAAGGCAGTGTTACTGCCGTTAGCCCCGGCACCTATGTCATTGAACGTCGCCACCGGCGCCGCGACGGCAGTACATTTCCGGTAGAAATTACGGCTTTCACCGAAATATTCGAGGGTCGGGCTCTCGGGATTACCGTGGTGCGCGACCTGACGGAACGTAAGCGCGCAGAGGAGACTTTGCAAGAAAGCCGCGAACGCTATCGGCAGATTTTCGACCATGCAGAAGAAGGCTTGTTCTTGTTCGATGTGCTGGACGATGGGCAATTCCGTATTGTCGAAGTGAATCCGGCCTTCGAACGGTTGGTGGGCATTCAGCGCGAGGCGATGATCGGCAAGTGTACCGCGGAGATTTTGCCGGAAGCCGTTGCAGAGAAGGTCGACGCGAAATATCGCCGCTGTCTGATGGCCGGGACAGTGTACCGCGAGGAAATCGAGTTGGAATTGCCTGCTGGTAAGCGCATTTACCATTCGACGCTGGTGCCGGTGAAGGATGACGAGGGGCGTATTTTCCGCATTGTCGGGATTACCGAGGATGTGACCGAGCAGCGCCAGCTGGAGGCGGCTGTGGTGGCGCGCGAACAGGAATACCGCACGCTGGCGGCGAATTCGCCCGATGTGGTGGTGCGCTATGACCGCGATTGCCGTCGTCTCTATGTGAACCCGAACTGGGAATTGGTCAATGGCTTGTCTGCGCAGGCGGTGATCGGCAAGCGGCCTACCGAAATTGCCGGCCCGGTTGCGCCGATGGCACGGGAGCTGGAGCGGAAGCTGCGTGAGGTGGCGGAGACGCGGCAGGAAGGGAAGATCGAGCTGACATGGCGCAACGAGGCGGGCGAGCTGGTGTGCTTCGATATGACGGCAACGCCGGAATTCGACTGGCACGGCGAGGTGCAGGGTGTGCTGACCGTGTCGCGCGATATTTCGGAGCGCAAGCGGCTGGAATTCAGGGTGGAAAACGAGCGCGCCCGCTTGCGCGGCTTTTTCGCGGCGATGCCGGATTTGGCCTGGATCAAGGATATGGAAGGGCGTTATCTGGCCTGCAATCCGCTGTTTGAGAAGCTGTTCGGCGCAAGCGAAGCCGAAATCTTCGGCAAAACCGATTTCGATTTCGTGGATGCCGAGCAGGCGGCTTTTTTCCGGCGAAAGGATGCGGAAGCGATTGCCGCCGATGCGCCGTGTGTGAACGAGGAATGGGTGACGTTTGCCGAGGACGGGCGGCGTGCTTTGCTCGAAACAACCAAGATGCCGTTGCGCGATGCGCAAGGGCGAATTCTTGGGGTGTTGGGGGTCGGACACGATATTACCGAGCGCAAGCAGATGGAGCATACGCTGGTAGAGCGGGAGCGGGAATTCCGCTCGCTGGCGGAAAACTTGCCGGACAACGTGGTGCGATTCGATCTGGATGGGCGCATTAAATATGTTAATCCGCAGTTTGCCCGTATGCTGGGGCGCGCTCCGGCTGAACTGACGGACAAAATGCTGGGGGAGGTGGTTCCCTCGCGCGACAATGCTTGTTTGCCTGCCCTGCGCAGCGTGCTGCAAACCGGCGAGCCGGTCGATGTCGAGTTGAAGATGCCAGCCTCAGACGGTTTGGTGCATACCCACCATGTGCGGTTTAGCGCTGAGCGCGATAGCGCAGGCAAAACGATCGGGGCGCTGGCGGTGGGGCACGATATTACTGTGCGCAAGGCGTTGGAAGAAATGCTGGTGCAGCGCGAATATGAGTTCCGCACGCTGGTGGAGCATTCGCCCGATACCATCGCCCGTTATGACGGCGATTGCCGCCGGATTTATGTGAACCCGCGTTTTGCCGAGATGGCGGGCGATGAGGCGCACTTGCTGGGCAAAACGCCTTCCGAGTTTCCGGGCGGCGAGGCGTCGTCTGCTTATGAGGAAAAAATCCGTGCGGTGTTTGCAACCGGAAACGAGGCCGAGTTCGAGCTGGTCTGGCCGGGCGAAGGCGGACGGAGCATTTGCAGCCTGATTCATCTGACGCCGGAGCGCGATCAGTCCGGCCGGATTGCGAGTGTGCTGGCGGTGGGGCGCGATATTACCGAGCTGAACGAATACCGCGAGAAGATTCACGCACTGGCGTTCTACGATACGCTGACGCAGTTGCCGAACCGGGTGTTGTTCAACGACCGCATGCGGTTGATGCTGGCCGATGCCGAGCGTCACGCACACTTGGCGGCCGTGATGCTGCTCGATCTGGATCGCTTTAAAGAGATTAACGATACGCTGGGTCACGCCGCCGGAGACGAGTTGTTGCGCGAGGCTGGAGCGCGGCTGATGCACTGTGTGCGCAATTACGATACCGTGGCGCGGCTGGGCGGCGATGAGTTCGCTATTCTGCTGCCGCAGGTTCGCGCGGCGAACGATCTGACGACCATTGCGAACAAGATGCTGGCGGCATTCGCTACGCCGTTCCTGCTGGGAGAAAAAGAGATTTTCATTTCCACCAGTATCGGCATTGCGCTCTACCCGGACGACAGTACGGACGGCGACGATTTGCTGAAATTCGCCGATTCGGCGATGTATCACGCCAAGCGTTCCGGGCGGAATAATTTCCGTTTCTATTCCAAAGAGCTGAGTGCAAGCGCCAACGAGCGACTGGCGTTGGAAAGCGATTTGCGCAAGGCGCTGGCGCGCGGCGAGCTGGAGTTGCATTACCAGCCGAAGATTAGTCTGGAAGATACTGCACTGGCGGGCAGCGAAGCCTTGCTGCGCTGGCGGCATCCGGTGCGGGGCATGGTGCCGCCCGACCGTTTTATCGGCATTGCCGAAGACAGCGGGCTGATCGTCGAAATCGGCGAGTGGGTGTTGCAGACGGCATGTGCTGTCGCCCGCAAGTGGAATGGTGAAGGCAAGCCGCTGCACAAGGTGGCGGTGAACCTTTCCGCGCGGCAGTTCGTTTCCAACGATCTGGTGGGCAGCGTGCGCCGCGTGCTGGACGAAGCCGGCTGCCGGCCGGAGTGGATCGAGCTGGAGATTACCGAAAGCCTGCTGCTGGAAGGCGACGGCGAGATTCTGGAAACGTTGCAGGCACTCCGCGATATGGGCATTACGATCGCCATCGACGATTTCGGCACCGGCTATTCGGCACTGAGCTATCTGACCCGCTTCCCAATTCACACGCTTAAGATCGACCGCTCGTTCACTCGCCATGTGGACAGCGGCGGACACCACGCCGAGTTGGTGAAGGCGATTATTTCGCTGGCGCGCTGCCTGAATTTGGAGGTGGTGGCCGAAGGCGTGGAAACCGGGGAGCAGGAGGCGTTCCTGAAATCCTGCGGTTGTCAGACGGTGCAGGGCTACTGGTACGGTAAGCCGATGCCGGAGCAAGAATTTAAGAACTTTTTGGCTACCCCCTTCTGCGAAGCCGGGTAGCCGCTAAGTGGGGCGGGTCGTTTCCCCTTTTTTCCGATCCGCCTTTTTTGGGCCGCTTTCTTTACCGAAAGCGGCTTTTTTTTGCCCGGACTCTGCTATATTCAAGTTCAGAAGTCTTTTCGTCCGGTTTTTATGCGACTCCTCGTTTTTATTCTACTCTGCCTGCCCGCGATCGCAAGTGCCGATCAGGAATCGGATTTTCTGGCTGCGCGCGATGCTTACCGTGCGGGCGACACGGTACGGCTGGAGCAGATGGCCGGACGCTTGAAGAAATCCCCGATGGAGCCTTATGTCGCGTACTACCAGTTGCGTATGCGGCTGGATTCGGCCGATCCGGCTGCGGTGAAGGCGTTTTTGGCGCGCACCGACGAGACGCCGTTGGTTGATCGCTTGCGCGGGGAGTGGCTGAAGCAACTCGGTAAGAAACAGCAGTGGGAGATTTTTGCGGCGGAATACCCGCGTCTGCTAAGCGGCGACACCGAATTGTCTTGTTATGCGGTGCAGGCCCGTTTGCGCAACAACGACCCGTCGGCCTTGCAGGCGGTGCGGTCGCTTTGGCTGAACGGTAACGGCCAGCCGGAAAGCTGTGCCAACGTGTTTGAGGCGGCGCTCGCGGCCGGTGCGATTACGCCGCAGGATGTCTGGCAGCGTACGCGGCTGGCTCTGGAGGCGGGCAATACCTCGCTGGCAAAGCAACTGGCGCCCCGTTTGCCGGAGGATCGGGGGCTGGAGAGCGCCGCACTGGATGCGGCGGCCAGCGATCCCGAGCGGTATTTACAGCACGCTGAGCTGAATACCGAAGGCCAACGACTTGTGGCGTTGTTCGCTTTGCGCCGCTTGTCCAAGCAATTGCCGCAACTGGCATATAACCAGTGGGATCGGCTGTCGTCTGCATTTACGCTGCCGGAGCGGCAGTATTTCTTCGGCTGGCTGGCTTATGAAGCGGCGCGCAAGCTCGATCCGCGCGCGGTGGAGTGGTTCCGGCAGGCGGGCGATGCACCGTTGAGCGAGGTGCAGTATCCGTGGCGGGTCAGGGCGGCATTGCGCGTGCAAAACTGGCGCGAGGTGCTGGCGGCGGTGAATGCCATGCCGCCGGCTATGCAGCGCGAGGGGGCGTGGCGCTACTGGAAGGCGCGCGCTCTAAAAGCTTTGGGACACCATAAGGAAGCCGAAGAAATATTTGCTGAATTAGGGCGTGAATACCACTTCTACGGTGAGCTGGCGGCAGAGGAGCTGGGCGCACCGCCCGCAGCAACGGTGGGGACGGCGGCGTTTCAACCGGCCAAGGGCGAGTTGGAAGCGATACAGGCGCACCCGGGGATTCAGCGGGCGTTGATCTTGTACCGGCTGGATATGCGCGCGGATGCGGCGCGCGAGTGGTCGTGGGCGGTGCGCAAGTTCGATGACCGGCAGTTGCTGGCTGCGGCGGAACTGGCCCGGCGCAACGAGATGTACGACCGGGCGATTTTCGCCGCCGATAAGACCGTGCAGCAGCACGATTTCAATCTGCGCTATCTTTCGCCTTACCGGGAGGAGCTGCAAGGCCATTTGCGCGAGCATGGGCTGGAAGAGGCATGGGTGTACGGCCTGATGCGGCAGGAGAGCCGGTTCGTGACGCAGGCAAAATCCAATGTCGGAGCGGCAGGGCTGATGCAGATTATGCCGGCTACGGCACGTTGGGTGGCGCGCAAGCTGGGCATGAAAAATTACCGGGAATCGTTGATCCATCAACTGGACACTAACCTGAAGCTGGGCACCTTTTACATGAAAACCGTACTGTCGTGGTTCGACAATAGTCCGGTGCTGGCTTCGGCGGCTTATAACGCCGGGCCGGGCAGGGCGCGGGTCTGGCGAGCCGATAAGCCGCTGGAAGGTGCGATTTACGCCGAAACCATTCCTTTCGACGAAACCCGCGACTATGTGAAGAAGGTCATGAGCAACACGGTGTATTACGCCAAGCTATTCGGCCAGCCGCCGCGTACCTTGAAGCAGCGGCTCGGCACTATCGAGGGCAAAACGTCTGCCAATCAGCAGCCGATTCCCGATGAAAAATAACCCGGACATTCAGATTTATTGCGTCGGTGGCGCGGTGCGCGACCAGTTGCTTGGTTTGCCGGTGCAAGATCGCGACTGGGTGGTGGTCGGCGCTACGCCGGAGCACATGGCCGCCGAGGGCTATATGCCGGTCGGCAAGGACTTCCCGGTGTTCTTGCATCCGAAGACCCACGAGGAATACGCATTGGCGCGCACCGAGCGCAAGACGGCGCGCGGCTATAAGGGTTTCGCGGTGTATGCGGCGCCGGATGTTACGCTGGAGCAGGATCTGCTGCGGCGCGATTTTACCGTGAACGCGATGGCGGTCGGCGCAGACGGCGAGCTGATCGATCCCTACGGCGGGCAGGCCGATCTGGCGGCGCGGGTGTTGCGCCATGTCAGTCCGGCGTTCGGCGAAGACCCGGTGCGCATCCTGCGCGGTGCGCGTTTCGCTGCCCGATTCGGTTTTACGATTGCGCCGGAAACCTTGACGCTGATGCGCAACATGGCAGAAAACGGCGAGGTGGATGCCTTGGTGCCGGAGCGCGTCTGGCAGGAGTTGGCGCGCGGGCTGATGGAAGCCCATCCTTCCCGCTTCTTTACCACGCTGCGCGATTGCGGTGCGCTGGCGCGCATTCTGCCCGAGCTGGATCGTCTGTTCGGGGTGCCGCAACCGCCGCAGCATCATCCCGAAATCGATTGCGGCCTGCATACCATGCTGGTGGTGGATGAAGCTGCTCGCGCCGGGCACGAGCTGGAGGTACGTTTCGCCGCCCTGACTCACGACTTGGGGAAAGGTACGACCCCGCCGGATATTCTGCCCCGTCATGTCGGGCATGAAGGGCGAAGTGAGGACTTACTCAAGGGGCTGTGCGAGCGGCTGAAAGTACCCGGCGACTGCCGCGATCTGGCGCGTTTGACGGCGCGTTACCACGGCGATATTCACCGGGCGAAGCAGTTGCGTGCCGATACCATCGTGCGGTTGTTCGATAGCTGCGATGCCTGGCGCAAGCCGCAGCGCTTCGCGCAGATTTTGCAGGCCTGCGCCTGCGATGCGCGCGGTCGCACCGGCCACGAATATGACGATTATCCGCAGGCCGACTATCTGTTGCAGGGATTACGTGCGGCGCAAGCGGTGAATGCCGGAGAAATCGCCCGACAAACTGTGCCGAATCTGATTCAGGAGAAAGTGCGCGAAGCACGCATAGCCGCAGTCGAACATGCTCTCAAAGGATGAGGATTTAACAGCGCTTTTAGCGGAAGTAAGCGCTTGCACAGTGTGTGCGCCCTATCTGCCGAACCCGCCCAAGCCGATTTTGCGGGCGTCGGCCAAAGCCCGATTGTTGATCGTCGGTCAGGCTCCGGGGCGGCGGGTGCATGAAACCGGCATTCCGTGGAACGATCCTTCCGGCGACCGTTTGCGCGATTGGCTGCAAATCGACCGGGCAACCTTCTACGATACATCCCGTATTGCCATTATTCCCACCGGCTTTTGCTACCCGGGCACCGGGCCGGGCGGAGATCTGCCGCCGCGCCCGGAATGCGCCCCGCTTTGGCATCCGCGTTTACGGGCGGCGTTGCCGAATATTGAGCTGACTTTGCTGATCGGCAGCTATGCCCAAGTGTATTATTTGGGCAAGCAGGCTAAGTAGAGCCTGACCGAAACCGTGCGCAGTTATCGGGAATACCCGCCGGAATTCTTGCCTTTACCTCACCCCAGCCCGCGCAATCAGCTTTGGCTGAAGAATAATCCGTGGTTTGCGGGGGAAGTTCTGCCGGTTTTGCGGGCGCGGGTGGCGGGGTTGTTATAACAGGCGCGAGAAGTCGCCGCGTATAAAGCCGGACAGAGGGGCATCGATGCCCTTGCCGAGGGCGATGACTTTGAAGAGTTCGCCCATTTCCGCAGGGCTGGTCAGCTTCTGCACTTGGCCGGAAAGCGGCAGGAAGGCCGCTGCATCGTCCGGTGAGGCACTGGCGCGCAGTGTGTCGAGAATGCCGGCATTCAGCAGAAAATGCGCTTGCGAGGTATACCCCAGCAACTGCGCACCACCGTCGATGGCAGCTTCCGCCACCGCAGTGAAGTCGACATGGGCGGTCAAGTCTTGCAGACCGGGCAGAAAGAAAGGGTCGCCGTGCGCATGGTGGCGGTAATGGCACATCAACGTGCCTTGCGACCGCTGCGGGTGGTAATACTCCCGTGCGCCGAAACCGTAGTCGATCCACAGCATAGCGCCCTGCTGCAGGCGCTCGCTCAGGCTGCGGATCAGGCCGCGCGCCGCCAGCGAAATTTCACTGATATAGTTTTCCGGCAGCTTGAGTGCCTGCGCCGCTTCCAGCAATGCCGCGTTGTCGACCGGATGTGCATGCCAGTCGAAACTCTCCCCGGCGCTGACCACGCCCCGCTCGGCAATGTCGCGTTCGCGCCAATGAATGATATGCACTGGCAGGGCATCCAGTACTTCGTTCGCCACCAGCGCGCCGCTCCATTGCTCCGGCAGCATGTCCAGCCATTGCACCCGGTCGATCAGATGGGGCAGGCGGTTACGGATGGTTTCTTGCTGCCTTTCGCGCAAGTCTGCGCTCACTTCCAGTATCGAATACTGTTCCGGTAATTGTCCCTGTGCTTCCAATTCCGTCAGAATATCGGCGGCCAGCTTGCCGCTGCCCGCACCCAATTCGAGAATGTGCCGGCTGCTTTGTGCCATGATCTCGGCAAGCTGCCGGGCGACCGTACGTCCGAACAGGGCGGACATCTCCGGTGCGGTCGTGAAGTCGCCTGCTGCGCCGAATTTGCGCGCGCCCGCAGTGTAATAACCCAGACCGGGTGCATACAATGCCAGTTCCATAAAGCGGGAAAACGGTATCCAGCCGCCTTGCAGGGCGATTTCATGCTGAATGGCATCGCGCAGGCGGTTGCTGTGGGCAAGGCCGTCGGCGGTCGGGGGTGGTAGAGCGGACATGGCGACTGTGTTAAATTGCGAGGATGTCAGTGTAGTGGAGAGTGTGGTGCAAGGCAAAGCGGTATTGGTGACGGGAGGGGCGAAGCGCGTCGGCGCGGCGATTTGCCGTCGCCTGCACGCGGCCGGTGCGCAGATCGCGCTGCATTACCGCGCATCGGCGCAGGAGGCGGAAGCGCTGCGCGACGAACTGAACGACCTGCGGCCCGATTCCGTATTGTGCGTACAGGGCGATTTGCTGGATATGGCCGCCTTGCCGCAGCTGGTCGAAAAAACCGTACAGCATTTTGGCCGTCTGGATGCGCTGGTGAACAATGCGTCCAGTTTCTACCCTACCCCGCTGGACGCAATCGGTGAAGCTGACTGGGCCGATCTGATCGGCACCAATCTCAAAGCGCCGCTGTTTTTGGCGCAGGCCGCCCTGCCCGAATTGCGCCGCCGTCACGGCGCGATAGTGAATATTGTGGATATTCATGCCGAGCGTCCGATGCACGGTCACTTGCTCTACAGTGTTGCAAAAGGCGGTTTGTCAGCGCTCACTCGCGCGCTGGCGCAAGAGATGGCACCGCAAGTGCGCGTGAATGCCATCGCTCCCGGCGTGATCGTCTGGCCGGAAACCTCCGGCTGGGAAGATGACGAACAGCGCCGCAAGATCGTGGCGCATACCCTGCTTAAGCGGGAAGGCGCTCCGGAGGATATTGCGCGTACAGTGCAGTTCCTGTTGGCAGACGCCCCCTACATCACCGGGCAAATTCTGGCGGTGGACGGCGGGCGGAGCATCAATCTCTGAGCTAACCCTCGGTTTTTTCGCAACATCGTGTAAAATTCGCCCTTTGCGCATGCGTGCGCCGCAACCGATTTGCCAACCATGAACGATCTTGTACAACCGATTCATTTCGAGCCGCACTCCACCAACTTCAACCGTCTGAAAGGCCGGCTGGAACATCAGGTGGGCAAAGCCATTGCCGACTTCAACATGATCGAGGAAGGCGATACCGTGATGGTTTGCCTGTCCGGCGGCAAGGACTCCTACACGCTGTTGGATATTTTGCGTACCTTGCAGAAGCGCGCGCCGGTGAACTTTAAGCTGGTGGCAATGAATCTCGACCAGAAACAGCCCGGGTTTCCCGCCGACGTATTGCCCAACTACCTGAAAAGCACCGGCGTCGATTTCCACATTGAAACCCAGGATACCTATTCCATCGTTAAGGCCAAGATCCCGGAAGGCAAAACCACCTGCTCGCTATGTTCGCGTCTGCGCCGCGGCATTATCTACAAAGTGGCGAAAGAACTCGGCGCGAACAAAATCGCGCTCGGGCATCATCGCGACGACATGGTGGAAACCTTGTTTCTGAATCTATTCTTCGGCGGCAAGCTGAAATCCATGCCACCGAAGCTGGTAACCGACAAGGGCGACCATATCGTAATTCGTCCGCTTGCCTACTGTGCCGAGAAAGATATAGCCCGCTACGCGCGCGGTATGGAATTCCCCATTATCCCGTGCAACTTGTGCGGCTCGCAGGAAAACCTGCAACGCCAGATGATTAAGGAAATGCTGCAAGGCTGGGAGCGTCAGTATCCGGGGCGCACCCAAACTATCTTTACCGCTATGCAGAACGTTGCGCCCTCGCACCTGCTCGACGGCAATCTGTTCGATTTTAAGAACATGAAGCTCGGCGATACCGTCGCAGAAGGCGACGTGGCGTTCGATTAAGCTTTACGCTTCAACAGCGATTTTCAGGATTACTTTGCGGATGCGCCCTTCGCTGACCAGCGGAGCGTGGGCATCCTGCGGGAAAAAGATGCAATATGCCCCTGCCGGGGTGGGAATCCAACTGGCGGCGGCATCGCGGAAAAAACGGATGTCTTTCGCCTCGCTGTAGTCGTCTACCGGATCGGTGCAGGTATCCAGTGCGCGCCAGCCCATCGTATCGAGTCCTCCCAGCACGAACTGAATATCGATGTATTTGCGGTGGCATTCCAGTTTGGCCGCTTCGCGGCTGCGACCGGGCGCTTCCTCTACGATAGCGAACAGTTGCTCGCCGACTACCGGATAGCGTCCCGGCGACAAGGCGGCAAAGTCGGTTGCGCGCAGATAGGCAAACGCGCGGGCAAACAGCGGGTGCAGGGCGGTGTAGCGGTCGGCGTTGACGAGGGTATCGAAAATCATCGTTTCATTCCATCGGTTAATGAATCAGGCTGCCGGCCCGCAAAATGCCGACCACGCCGACCATAATCCAGAATACATTCAGCAGGGTGTATGCCTGATCTTTTTTCAGAATGGCGCACCACGACAGCATAATCGCGTCGATGGTGTTGAAGATCCATACGAACATGAACGGGCTTTCCGGCCCCAGCCAGCTCACCAGACTGAAGCTGAAAATCCGCATCAGTACCCCAACCATCTCGACAAAGCGAATACGCTGGAGAATATAGCGGTTCAGGGTGCGGATGGGCATGGCGTTAAATAAAGCGGGCAATCATGCCTTTGGCAGCATCGCCTTCCAGCGGAATGCGTACCCGGTGGCCGCTGCCGGGGGCTACGCTGAGAGATTCGCCTTCCAAGCCTTTCATTTCGGTCAAATCCACAATCCGGTTGCCGCTCGGGTGGATGATTTCCAGCTTGTCGCCGACCTGAAAGCGGTTTTTCACCTCCACTTCGGCATAGCCGTCGGCGCAGGCAACGATGTCGCCGACATATTGCTGACGGGTGCTTTCCGAGTGACCGCGCATATAGTTTTGTTGTTCGTGGGTGTGGTGGCGTTCGTAAAAGCCGTCGGTGTAGCCGCGGTTCGCCAGCGCATCCAGCGCGCCGAGCAGGCTGTAATTGAACGGTCGCCCGGCCACGGCATCGTCGATGGCCTGACGATAGACTTGGGCGGTGCGGGCAACGTAGTACAGCGATTTGGTTCGCCCTTCCACCTTCAGCGAATCGACGCCGATCTTCACCAGCCGTTCGACATGCTCGACGGCGCGCAAATCCTTCGAGTTCATGATGTAGGTGCCGTGTTCGTCTTCCAGCACCGGCATCAGCTCGCCGGGGTGGTCTTTGCGCGAAATCAGATAGACGCGCTCGGCCAGCGGGTGACGCTGTTGCGAGCCGCAAGCCGAGAGTGCGGACTCACTCAGCGCTTTGTCGAAGTCGAAATCGATCTTCTGGATGTCTCCGGTGCCGTTTTCTTCCGCGGTATCTACCTTATAGTCCCAGCGGCAGGAGTTGGTGCAGGTGCCTTGGTTCGCATCGCGGTGGTTGAAGTAGCCGGAGAGCAGGCAGCGGCCGGAATAAGCAATGCATAGCGCGCCGTGCACGAAGACTTCCAGCTCGATGTCCGGGCATTGCTGGCGGATTTCTTCGATCTCGTCGAGCGACAGTTCGCGCGACAGAATAATCCGGGTCAGCCCCAGTTTCTGCCAGAACTTCACCGAGGCATAGTTCACCGTATTGGCCTGTACCGACAGATGCACGGGAATCTCGGGGAAATGCTCGCGCACCAGCATAATCAGGCCGGGGTCGGCCATAATCAGCGCATCCGGCTTCATGGCGATGACCGGCCGCATGTCGTCCAGATAAGTCTTTACCTTGGCGTTGTGCGGCATCAGGTTGCTGGCGACGTAGAACAGTTTGCCTTGGGCATGGGCTTCCTGTATCCCTTGTTCCAGCTGTTCCAACCTGAATTCGTTGTTGCGCGCGCGCAGGCTGTAGCGCGGTTGTCCGGCATACACGGCGTCCGCGCCGAAAGCGTAGGCGGCACGCATTTTTTCCAGCGTGCCAGCCGGCAGCAATAGTTCCGGTTTGCGCATCATGCCGGGTTAATGCCCAGACGTTTGCAGATTTCCATGCTCGGCCCAGCTTGATTCAGCGTGTAGAAGTGCAGTCCCGGCACGCCTTCTGCGATTAGACGTTCGCACAGTCCGGTGACGACATCCAGACCGAAGGCTTGCACCGATTCGGTATCGTCGCCGTAGCTTTCCAGCGTTTTGCGGATCCAGCGCGGGATTTCCGCACCGCAAGCGTCCGAGAAGCGTGCCAGTTGCGAGAATTTCATGATCGGCATAATGCCCGGTACGATCGGTTTGGTGACGCCTTGCTTGCGGGCTTCTTCGACGAAGCGGAAGTAGCCGTCGGCATTGTAGAAATACTGGGTAATCGCGCTGTCGGCGCCGGCCATGACTTTACGCTTGAAATTCAGCAAGTCGGCGCGGGCGGAGTCGGCCTGCGGATGGACTTCCGGGTAAGCGGCAACTTCGATGTGGAAGTGTTCGCCGGTCTGGGCGCGGATAAACGACACCAGTTCGTTGGCATACTGAAACTCGCCGGTAGTCGCCATGCCGGAAGGCAGGTCGCCGCGCAGCGCGACGATGCGTTTCACGCCCATGTTTTTGTAGGTGAACAGCAATTCGCGCAGGTTGTCGCGCGTGGAACCGACGCAGGACAAATGCGGCGCGACAGCGTAACCCTCGGCGTGGATCTGCTGCACGGTTTCCAGCGTGCGGTCGCGGGTGGAGCCGCCTGCCCCGAAAGTGACGGAGAAATACTCCGGCTTCAGCATGGCAAGCTGCTTACGTGTGGCGGCAAGCTTTTCCATGCCCTCCGGCGTTTGCGGCGGGAAGAATTCGAAACTGATTTTGACGGTCATGATTTTCTCACGAGTTGTGCGGCCGCTGCATTGAGCGCCCACGAAAATACACTATACAGTACGGCGCCGGCCAGGCCGGGCCAGAAACCTTCCACTACGAAATCGCGCAGTACGGTGCCGGTAAACCAGAACAGCAAACCGTTGATGACAAGGATAAACAACCCCAGCGTCAGCACGGTGACCGGCAGAGTCAGCACCAGCAGTAAGGGGCGGATCAGCGCATTGACCAAGCCGAGAAACAAGGCCGCGATCATGGCCGAACCGAAACCTTCCACGTGGATGCCCGGCACAAGATGGGCAACCGCCAGCAGCGCGAGGGCATTCAACAGCCAAATGATGATTAATCGCATGCGGGTTTCTTCCTTTTACGCGAGGTTTCCTTGTGCTGTGCCCGCAAAGCGGCGGCAAAACCGCTGCGGCTCCATTCTGCCATTTCCGGCGGCGATTCCAGACAGCCTTCGGGCGCAAGCCAGTAAGACATCCGCATCGGCTTGCCGCGCATGACATACTCGAACGGGCGGCTATCCGCTTGCTCGAATGCGGCACGGTTTTCATCGTCTACTTTAAAGTAGAGCTGCTCGTCGGCGATCAGGGCGAACATTAGCCCGTCGCGGTAGAGTCCGTGGCCGCCGAACATGCGCCTGGCCGTCACCGGCCCCCAGCCGCTCATCAGTTCGACGACGTAATCGGCGAATTCATCGCGGGCTGCGGACATGGCGAACCTTTCCGTAGTGCAGTGGCAAAAACGGCAAAGCGCCGTTATTTACAAGCTGTAAATGCGGGCGCCTTGCCATGGTCTCAATGCCGTACCGGCAACGATTAGTAGCGGTAGTGGTCGGTCTTGTACGGGCCTTCCTTCTGCACGCCGATGTAAGCGGCTTGCTGGTCGGAAAGCTCGGTCAGTTGCGCGTTCAGCTTCTTCAGTTGCAGGCGCGCGACTTTTTCGTCCAAGTGCTTCGGCAAGGTGTACACGCCGACCGGGTACTTGTTGGAGCCCTTTTGCGCTTCCGTCCACAGCTCGATTTGGGCGATGGTTTGGTTGGCGAAGGAGGAGCTCATCACGTAGGACGGGTGGCCGGTACCGCAGCCGAGGTTGACCAGACGACCCTTGGCCAGCAGGATGATGCGTTTGCCGTCCGGGAAGATGACGTGGTCGACTTGCGGCTTGATTTCTTCCCACTGGTATTGTTCCAGCGAGGCAACGTCGATTTCGTTGTCGAAGTGGCCGATGTTACAAACGATGGCCTGATCCTTCATCTTCTTCATGTGTTCGTGGGTAATCACATGGAAGTTGCCGGTAGCGGTCACGAAGATGTCGGCGTGTTCGCAGGCGTAGTCCATGGTCACCACGCGGTAACCTTCCATTGCGGCTTGCAGGGCGCAGATCGGGTCGATTTCAGTGACCCAGACTTGCGCGGACAGCGCGCGCAGTGCTTGTGCAGAACCCTTGCCCACGTCGCCGTAGCCGGCCACGACTGCGATCTTGCCTGCCACCATCACGTCGGTTGCGCGCTTGATGCCGTCCACCAGCGATTCGCGGCAGCCGTACAGGTTGTCGAACTTGGACTTGGTCACCGAGTCGTTCACGTTGATGCCGGGGAACTTCAGTTCACCGCGTTCATGCATTTGGTACAAACGATGCACGCCGGTGGTGGTTTCTTCGGTCACGCCCTTGATGGCGTTCAGGTTCTTGGTATACCAGCCCGGCTGTTCGGCGATGCGCTTTTTGATCGCGGCGAACAAGCAGGTTTCTTCTTCGGAAGTCGGGTTGGCGATCAGCGAAGGATTGCTTTCCGCACGGCTGCCCAGATGCAGCAACAGGGTGGCGTCGCCGCCGTCGTCCAGAATCATGTTCGGGGTGCCGCCGTCGGCCCACTCGAAAATCTTGTGGGTGTAATCCCAGTATTCTTCCAATGTTTCGCCCTTGTAAGCGAACACCGGGGTGCCGGTCGCAGCGATTGCGGCGGCAGCGTGATCCTGTGTCGAGAAAATGTTGCAGGAAGCCCAGCGCACATCGGCGCCCAGTGCCTTCAGGGTTTCGATCAGCACGGCAGTCTGAATGGTCATGTGCAACGAACCGGCAATGCGTGCGCCGCGCAGCGGTTGGGTGGCGGCATACTCTTCGCGGATTGCCATCAGGCCCGGCATTTCGGTTTCTGCAATTGCGATTTCTTTGCGGCCCCAGGC
The DNA here is from genome assembly GCA_040757065.1 of Pseudomonadota bacterium. GTDB lineage: Bacteria > Pseudomonadota > Gammaproteobacteria > Burkholderiales > Gallionellaceae > JBFLXR01. The sequence goes on along the minus strand of JBFLXR010000006.1, from coordinate 106,304 downwards.
GGCAAGGCCCATGTCGGCAACTTTGTAATCGGTGAATTCAGCCATAGTGTTCTCCTTGAACGTTATGGCCGGAGGGAGGGGTTGAATCTCACCCGGACTCCCGTGCCCGGCACGGTTGGGTGAGCGTCGTTGAATCTTGCCGGTAGCCTGAGCCTGGCAGACGCGGGGTCTGTCGCAACGCTCCTCAGGGCCGGGGTTTTTGCCGAACGATATAAATCGTTCGTGAATTCGGCGGCATTCTAGCACAACCATTTGCAGCCGGTGCAAGTTGTAATGGGCGGTTATAAAAAGAAAAACGGCGCACGCGGCGCCGTTTCGGAGAGTTGCAGGGTACAGGGCTTATCTGGTTTGGGCTGTGTCGAGGCTTTGCTCTTTCAGTTTAGATAAGCGCCTGTGTGCTGCCTTACAGTCCAGCATCGGCACGCAGTGCCGCTGCCTTATCTGTATTCTCCCAAGTAAAGCCCGGTTCTTCGCGACCGAAGTGACCGTATGCGGCGGTGTTGGCATACACCGGACGCAGCAGGTCGAGCATCTGAACGATGCCCTTGGGACGCAGGTCGAAGTGTTTCAGAACCAGTTCGGTCAGCTTTTCGTTGCTGATCTTGCCGGTGCCGAAGGTGTCGACCATCACGCTGGTGGGCTTCGCCACGCCGATGGCGTAGGAGACTTGCACCAGGCACTTGCTGGCCAGACCGGCTGCGACGATGTTCTTCGCGACATAGCGACCGGCATAGGCAGCGGAACGGTCAACCTTGGAAGGATCCTTGCCGGAGAATGCGCCGCCGCCGTGCGGGGCTGCACCGCCGTAGGTGTCCACAATGATCTTACGGCCGGTCAGGCCGCAGTCGCCTTGCGGGCCGCCGATTACGAAACGTCCGGTCGGGTTGACCAGGAAGTTGATGTTGCCCTTGATCAGCTCTTTCGGCAGGACGGGCTTGATGATTTCTTCAATGGCGGCTTCGCGGATGGCTTCCAGTGACATTTCCGGCGCGTGCTGGGTGGACAGCACCACGGTGTCGATGGAGTGCGGCTTGCCGTCGATGTATTTGATGGTTACTTGCGATTTGGCATCCGGGCGCAGCCAGGACAGGCGGCCGTCGCGGCGCAGTTGCGACTGGCGCTCTACTACGCGGTGCGACAGATAAATTGCCAGCGGCATCAGAGTCGGGGTTTCGTCGCAGGCGTAGCCGAACATCAGACCTTGGTCGCCGGCGCCTTGATTCAGGTAGTCGTCGGAAGCGCGATCCACGCCTTGGGCGATGTCCGGGCTTTGCTTGTCATAGGCCACCAGCACGGCGCAACCCTTGTAGTCGATGCCGTATTCGGTGTTGTCGTAGCCGATGCGCTTGATGGTGTCGCGCGCGACGTGGATGTAATCGACGTTGGCGGTGGTGGTGATTTCGCCGGCGAGTACAACCAGACCGGTATTGACCAGCGTTTCAGCCGCTACCCGTGCATAGGGGTCTTGCGCTAAAATTGCGTCCAGAATGGAATCGGAAATCTGATCCGCGACCTTATCGGGATGGCCTTCGGAAACGGATTCGGAGGTAAACAGGTACTCGCTCATTGATGCTCCGCAAAAGTTAAGGTTTTCGACAAAAACGACCAATTATACACAATACCCAGAATCCTCCATATTCCATGCTCGCTTCTTTAGTAACCGGATTGTTCGATTTGCTGGCGCGTCTGCCGCTGGCGGTGCTGCATCGCTTAGGCGCGGCCCTCGGCTGGGCAACTTATTTGCTGTCCGGTAAATATGCCGAACGGCTGCGCGAAAATCTCGGATACGTGTGGGATGGCAGGCCTGAAGAGGAGTTCCGTCCGGTGCTGCGCGAGAATGTGGCCCAAATGGGCATGGCGATGATCGAATTGCCGTGGCTGTGGCGACGTCCTCTGAGCGAGGTAACGACCGCGGTGCGCACCTGCGAGGGCTGGGCGTACGTCGAAACGGCACAGGCGGCGGGCAAGGGTTTGATTTTCTTAACCCCGCACTTGGGGTGCTTCGAGATTTCGGCCTTATACATTGCCGAGCGTATTCCGCTGACGGTGATGTATCGTGTGCCGAAACTGGCCTGGCTGGAGCCGGTGATGCGCGCCGGACGCGGGCGCGGCATGGTGACGCTGGCGCGTGCCGATGCTTCCGGGGTGCGCACCATGTTCAAAACGCTGAAGCGCGGCGGCGCAATCGGGTTGCTGCCCGATCAGGCGCCCGGCAACGGTGAAGGCGAATGGGCGGAATTCTTCGGTCGTCCGGCCTATACCATGACGTTGGCAGGGCGCTTGGCAGAATCGACCGGCGCAACGGTGTTGATGGTGTACACCGAGCGGTTGCCGCACGGTCAGGGTTATGTTCTGCGTTTTACGCCGCTGCCGGTGCAGCCGGATGTGCCGTTTGCGCGTACCATGAATGCCGCGCTGGAGCAGGCGATCATGACTTGTCCGACCCAATACTTATGGGCCTATAACCGCTACAAGGTGCCTGCAGGTGCAGAGCCACCCCCCGCCCCCGCGGCGGATAAGGAAGCATAATGGCGCGCTTTGCAGTTTTTTTGCTGTGGTTGTTGCATTTTCTGCCGTTCAGGTGGCTGGTTGCGTTGGGCGAAGGTTTGGGCGCGCTGTTGTACCGCGTCGGCGGCGAGCGCCGCCGGGTGGCACTGACCAATTTGCGGCTGTGTTTTCCGCAGCGGACGGAAGCCGAGCGCGAGATGCTGGCGAAGCGGAATTTTCAAATGTTCGCCCGCAGTTTTCTGGAACGCAGCTTGCTGTGGTGGAGCAAGCCGGCGCGTATCAATCGCTTAATCCGGGTAGAAGGGCTGGAGCATTTCGATACCGCTGTGAAAAACGGCCCGGTGATTATGCTGGCGCCGCACTTCGTGGCGTTGGATGTGGCGGGTGCGTGGATTGCGCAGCATTACAACTGTTCCAGTATGTATTCCGAACAAAAGAATCCGGTGTTCAATGCGCTGTTGCTGCGCGGTCGTTTACGCTTCGGCGACCAGAAATTGTTTTCCCGTCACGATGGATTACGCCCGCTGGTGCGCGTTATTCGCGACGGTTACCCGTTTTATTATTTGCCCGATCAGGATTTGGGTACTAAAGATGGCATTTTCGTGCCGTTTTTCGGTGTGCAGGCGGCAACCCTCACCACGGTGGCGCGGCTGGCCAAGGTAACCGGCGCGAAGCTGGTGCCCTGCATTGCGCGTATGCTGCCGGATGCGCAGGGGTACGAAGTGCGGTTTTATCCGCCGTGGGACAATTATCCTTGCGACGATATTGAAACAGATACCCGCCGGGTGAATGCGTTTATCGAGGAGCGGGTGCTGGAAATTCCCGAGCAATACTTCTGGCTGCACAAGCGGTTTAAAACGCGGCCGGAAGGCGAGAAAGGATTCTACGAATGAAATACCGCGATCTGCGCGACTTCATCGCGCAACTGGAAGCGATCGGTGAGCTGAAGCGGGTAAAGATTCCCGTGTCGCCCGTATTGGAAATGACCGAAATCGGAGACCGCGTGCTGCGCGCGCAAGGCCCGGCTTTGCTGTTCGAGAATCCGGCTGGGCACAATATGCCGGTATTGGCCAATCTGTTCGGCACCCCGCGCCGGGTGGCGCTGGGCATGGGCGAAGACAGTCTGGAGGCGTTGCGCGAAGTCGGCAAATTGTTGGCCTACCTGAAGGAGCCGGAGCCGCCCAGGGGTTTGAAAGATGCGTGGGAAAAATGGCCGGTGCTGAAGCAAGTGCTGAATATGTCGCCGAAGGTCGTGTCGAGCGCGCCGTGTCAGGAAGTGGTGTGGGAAGGTGCGCAGGTCGATTTGGGCAAGTTGCCTATTCAAACCTGCTGGCCGGGCGATGCCGCGCCGCTGATTACCTGGGGGCTGACCGTTACGCGCGGGCCGAACAAGCCGCGCCAGAATCTCGGCATCTACCGTCAGCAGGTGATCGCGCCGAATAAAGTCATTATGCGTTGGCTGGCACATCGCGGCGGGGCGCTGGATTACCGCGACTGGTGCTTGGCGCATCCGGGCGAGCCGTTCCCGGTGTCGGTGGTGATCGGTGCCGATCCGGCCACGATACTCGGCGCGGTGACGCCGGTGCCGGATTCGCTGAGCGAATATCAGTTCGCCGGGTTGTTGCGCGGCGCGAAAACGGAACTGGTGCGCTGTCTGGGTAACGATTTGCAAGTGCCGGCCAGTGCCGAAATTGTGTTGGAAGGCGTGATTCATCCGAACGAGACGGCGTTGGAAGGCCCCTACGGCGACCATACCGGCTATTACAACGAGCAGGATCATTTCCCGGTATTTACCGTCGAGCGCATCACCATGCGACGCGACCCGATTTACCATTCCACCTACACCGGCAAGCCGCCCGATGAACCGGCGATGTTGGGCGTAGCGCTGAATGAGGTGTTCGTGCCGCTGCTGCAAAAACAATTCCCGGAAATCGTCGATTTCTACCTGCCGCCGGAGGGATGCTCTTACCGGCTGGCAACGGTAAGTATTCGCAAACAGTATGCCGGGCACGCCAAACGCGTAATGTTCGGTATCTGGTCGTTTCTGCGCCAGTTCATGTACACCAAGTTCATTATCGTGGTGGACGAGGATATCGACGTGCGGAATTGGCAGGAAGTCATTTGGGCGATCACCACCCGAGTCGATCCGGTGCGCGACACCTTGCTGGTGGAGAACACGCCGATCGATTATCTCGATTTCGCCAGTCCGGTTTCCGGCCTCGGCGGCAAAATGGGGTTGGACGCAACCAATAAATGGCCGGGCGAGACCCAGCGCGAATGGGGTACGCCGATTGTGATGGATGCGGCGGTGAAGCAGCGCGTCGATGCCATGTGGCAATCGCTGGGGTTATAGCAGCTCATGCCAGCCGGATGTTCCAGCGCTTGCCGTGCGGATCGGGCGTGAGGCATGGGGGTTCCATGAGGTGCATTGCCGGGATTGTCCGACAGTCGTCGAACGGGAAAGCCGCCAGAATTTTGACTTGTATCAAAATCGAAACTTTAATAGTAGAATTTACGTCTACACATAAATATAAACATCCGGGGAAGCCATGGGCAGTCGGAGGGCGTGCGCGTTGCGCACTCTTTCGCGCCGGATGCACGTACGGCAGCGAAAGAATTTTACGAAGCCGTGTATCAGCCGGACTTAGCGCTGGCGCTGTTCTTTTGTTCCGTTCATTACGACCTTGGTGAACTGGCGCAGGAATTGAAACGACTGTTTCAGAATGTGCCGGTGATCGGTTGCACCACCTGCGGCGAAATCGGGCCGTCGGGCTACATCTCCCGAAGTCTTTCCGGCGTGAGTTTCTCTCCATCTTTTTGCACGGCGGCAGTCGGTCATCTGGACAATCTTCAGGCTTTTCAGGATGCATCCGGACGCGCGCTTGCCGCCGAGCTGGTCGGTAAGCTCGATTCTGCGCATGCCGAATCTGCGCGGGGCCATCGTTTCGCATTCATGATGATCGACGGGCTCTCTGTTCGGGAAGAGGGTGTGACGCATGCCATGCAGAAAGGGCTGGGCGATATTCCCCTGTTCGGCGGGTCTGCCGGCGACGATCAGGAATACGATCGCACGTGGGTGTATTACGACGGCGCATTCCATACCGATGCGGCCGTGCTGGCAGTGATCGAGACGCCTTATCTATTCAAAATATTCAAAACGCAGCACTTCACGGCCGGTGAGGAACGGTTGGTGGTGACCGACGCCGATGCGGTGCACCGCATCGTGAAAGAGATCAACGGTCTGCCTGCAGCGGCGGAGTATGCACGGGTGATCGGCGCGAGAACGGAGGAGTTGAATGCGGAGCATTTTTCCGCTTTTCCGGTGGTGGTGCGCGTGAACGGTGCGAATTACGTCCGTTCGATCCTTTCCGCCAACCCGGACGGCAGCCTGACGTTTTACTGTGCGATCGACCGCGGCTTGATTTTGCGGGTGGCGCAGGGCGTCGATCTGGTGGAAAACCTGCGCCAGACCTTCGACGATCTGACTACCGTGCTGGGCCCGCTGCAACTGGTGATCGCCTGCGATTGCGTGCTGCGCAATCTGGAAATCGCCCGGAAGGGGTTGCGTCCGGCGGTGGAAGAGTTGTTCCGGCGCAACCACGCCATCGGGTTCAGCACTTACGGCGAACAATACCGGGGGGTACATATCAACCAGACGCTGACGGGGCTGGCGGTCGGCGGATTGCGGAGCGACGCGCATGAATGAGACGGTGCAGCCCGGCTTGCAGCAGGAAAACGCTGCCTTGCGGGCCGAAATCGCGCGCATGCAGAAAGTCGTCGATGCGCTGATTGCGCAGGCTGAACGGGTGGCAGAGGGCGAGCAGACCGATTTCGGCGTTTTCCAGACCACCATTATGCTCGAAGAGCAAGTGCGTTCACGGACTCGTCAGTTGGGCGAGGCGCTACAGCATATCGAAAGCATGAACTGTGAATTGCAGCAAGCCAAGGCAAAGGCGGAACAGAGCGAGGCGCATTTGCGCGCAATTCTCGATTCTGCACCGATCGGCATGTGCATGGTGGATCATCACGGTCGTTATGTGTTTGCAAACAAGGCGTTTTGCGACATGCTCGGTTACGACTGGGAAACTTTGTCCAGGCTGAATCCGCTGATGCTGACGCACCCCGACGATATGCAGACCAGTACGGAGAATTTGCAGAAGCTGATGGGGGGAGAGATTCAATCCTATCAGGTAGAGAAACGGTACTTGCACCGTGACGGCCATGCGGTCTGGACGCAACTCACCACGGCGGCTGTAGATACTCAGAACGGCGAGCGGGGGTATATCGGGCAGGTGGTGGATATTTCCGCACGGCGGGCGGCGGAGGAGCAGTTGCGGCTGGCGGCGACGGTGTATCAGGCCAGTAGCGAAGCGATGATGATTTCGGATGCTGAAAACCGGATTGTGGCGACCAACCCCGCTTTTACGGAGCTGACGGGATACACGCTGGAAGAAGTGCAGGGCAAAAATCCGAAATTGTTCAGCTCCGGTATGCAGGATAAGGACTTCTACCGGGCGATGTGGCAGGAAATCAAGGAGTCCGGTCACTGGGAAGGCGAAATCTGGAACCGTAAGAAGAGCGGGGCGTTCTACGCCGAGTGGCTGACTATCAATGCCGTGCGCGACAGTAAGGGCGTGATTCGCAATTTTGTGGCGCTGTTCTCGGATATTACCGAGAAAAAGAAAGCGGATGCCGTGGTTTGGGGGCAAGCGAATTATGACACGCTGACGCAGGTACCTAACCGCCGACTGTTCCACGACAGATTGGATCAGGGGGTGAAGAAGTCCCATCGCACAGCGGGGTCGCTGGCGCTGCTATTCATGGATCTGGATCGTTTTAAGGAGGTGAACGACACGCTCGGGCATCAGGCCGGAGACGAGTTGCTGGTGCAGGTTGCCCGGCGGATTACGGCGAACGTGCGCGCTACCGACACGGTGGCGCGGCTGGGCGGCGATGAGTTCACCGTGATTCTATTCGATGTTGCCGACCATGCGCATATCGACCGCGTGGCCCGCGCGCTGGTTGATGAGCTGGCCCATCCTTTTAGTATCGGGCCGCACCTTGTTTCGGTATCCGCCAGTGTCGGTATTGCGGTCTACCCCAACGATGCCGCCGGGACGGACGATTTGATCCGGCTGGCCGATCAGGCGATGTATGCTTCCAAGCGCGGAGGCGGGAACCGCTATACCTACTCCGGAGCTTTAGGCGCCGAATAGGTTAAGGCGCACTGGCGGCGGCTTCCCCGAACAAATCCGCTGTGGTCGGCGTCAGTGCGGCAGAGGCCAGTTGTTCGGCCTCGGTCAGCAGGAAGGTTTTGAAGGCCTGTGCGGCGGCGGAGAGCCGCTTGTTCTTGCGGTGTACGATATGCCAGTGGCGCAAAATCGGAAAGCCTTCCGCATCGAGCACGCGCAAGCGCTGTGTTTCCAGCTCCAGTTCGATGCCGTGCCGGGAAATGATGCTCAGTCCCATGCCCGCTTGTACCGACTGTTTGATCGCTTCGTTGGTATCCATTTCCATGCTGGGGGGGAGCGGAATGCGGTGGCTGGCGAAAAAGCGTTCGACCACGCTGCGGGTGCCGGAGCCTTTCTCGCGCAGCAGGAAGGTTTCCTGTGCGAGCTGGCGCGGCTTGATGGGGTGTTCGTCGGCCAGCCGGTGGTGATATGCGGCGATCACGACCAGCGGGTTTTGCATGAAGGACTCCGACTGCATGTCGGCGCCTTCCGGCGGCTGCCCCATAATTGCCAGGTCGGTGCTGTTTTCGTCGAGCTGTCGGATGACGGAATCGCGGTTGGCGACGTGCAGGCTGATGCTGATCTTGGGGTGCTGCTGAAGAAACTTGTTCATCAGTTGCGGCATGAAGTAATTGGCGGTACTCACCACCGAAATATTCAGTTTGCCGCCTTCCAGCCCTTTCAGCTCGTCGAGTACTGCTTTCATTTCCTGCAATTGTTCGGCGATGCTGCGGCTGTAATGCAGCACTTCGCGACCGGCCTCGGTGAGAAACAGTTTCTTTCCGACCTGCTCGAACAGTGGCAAGCCGAGATTTTCCTCGAGCTGGCGAATTTGCATAGAAACCGCCGGTTGGCTGAGATACAGCGCTTTTGCGGCACGCGAATGGCTGCCGAGGCGTGCCACGGCTTCGAATACTTGCAATTGGCGTAGGGTGAGATGCAGCATGGCAATAGTCTAGCAGAAACCCATAAGAATTTCTTATGATCGTGATAAAAAACTCTGACTGTTATTTATACAGCAACCCGCCTATAGTTCGCTTCGTTGTAAAACTTTTCACCCAATCAATAACAGGAGAGAGACGATGGATCAGTCCACACGTTATGCCAATCTGGATCTGAAAGAAGACGATCTGATTAAGGGCGGCAAGCACATTCTGGTTGCTTACAAGATGAAGCCGAAGGCTGGTTACGGTTATCTGGAAGCGGCTGCGCACTTTGCAGCGGAATCCTCTACCGGTACCAACGTGGAAGTTTCCACTACCGACGATTTCACCAAGGGCGTGGACGCGCTGGTGTACTACATCGACGAAGCTACCGAAGACATGCGCATTGCGTACCCGCTGGAGCTGTTCGATCGCAACGTGATCGACGGCCGCATGATGATGGTTTCTTTCCTGACCCTGGCAATCGGTAACAACCAAGGCATGGGCGACATCGAACACGCTAAGATGATCGACTTCTACGTGCCGGAACGCGCAATCCAGTTGTTCGACGGTCCCGCAACCGACATCTCCAACCTGTGGCGCATTCTGGGCCGTCCGGTTGTCGACGGTGGTTACATTGCCGGTACCATTATTAAGCCGAAGCTGGGCCTGCGTCCGGAACCGTTCGCGAAGGCGGCTTACCAGTTCTGGCTGGGCGGCGACTTCATCAAGAACGACGAACCGCAAGGCAACCAAACTTTCTGCCCGTTGAAGAAAGTGCTGCCGCTGGTATACGACGCAATGAAGCGCGCACAAGACGAAACCGGCCAAGCCAAGCTGTTCTCCATGAACATCACTGCTGACGACCACCACGAAATGTGTGCCCGTGCGGACTTCGCACTGGAAACCTTCGGTCCGGATGCTGACAAGCTGGCCTTCCTGGTGGACGGCTACGTAGGCGGCCCCGGCATGGTGACCACTGCTCGCCGTCAATACCCCGGCCAATACCTGCACTACCACCGCGCAGGTCACGGTGCTGTGACTTCCCCGTCTTCCAAGCGCGGCTACACAGCGTTTGTGCTGGCTAAGATGTCCCGTCTGCAAGGTGCTTCCGGTATCCACGTCGGTACCATGGGCTACGGCAAGATGGAAGGCGAAGGCGACGACAAGATCATCGCTTACATGATCGAACGTGACGAATGCCAAGGTCCGGTCTACTTCCAGAAGTGGTACGGCATGAAGCCCACCACCCCGATCATCTCCGGCGGTATGAACGCGCTGCGTCTGCCAGGCTTCTTCGAAAACCTGGGCCACGGCAACGTGATCAACACAGCTGGCGGCGGTTCTTACGGCCACATCGACAGCCCGGCAGCTGGCGCGATCTCTCTGCGTCAGTCCTACGAGTGCTGGAAGGCCGGTGCAGATCCGATCGAATGGGCGAAGGAACACAAAGAATTCGCACGTGCGTTCGAATCCTTCCCGAAAGACGCCGACAAGATTTTCCCGGGCTGGCGTCAAAAGCTGGGCGTTCACAAGTAAGCCGAACGTTCTGCTTAAACAAAAAGCCCCTGTTGAAGAAAAGTCGCAGGGGCTTTTTTTAACGATGAATACCAGAGTTATTTACTCTGATATAACCGAAGAGAGGGTATCATGAGCGAAGCTTTTGATATTGCGCAGTACCAAATTACCGAAGAACCTTTCTACGAGCCGCAAGGCAGCGAAGTGGCGCTCTACGAAGCAGCCTATGCTGCGCGTTTGCCGGTGATGCTGAAAGGCCCGACCGGGTGCGGCAAGTCGCGCTTTGTCGAACACATGGCCTGGAAGCTGGGCAAGCCGTTGATTACGGTGGCTTGTAACGAAGACATGACCGCATCCGACTTGGTCGGGCGCTACCTGCTGGACGCCAATGGTACCCGCTGGCTGGACGGCCCGCTGACGCTGGCGGCGCGCTACGGCGCGATCTGCTATCTGGACGAGGTGGTAGAAGCCCGTCAGGATACCACTGTGGTGATCCACCCGTTGACCGACCACCGCCGCACTCTGCCGCTGGATAAAAAGGGCGAACTGGTGCAGGCCCATCCCGATTTTCAGTTAGTGATTTCCTACAACCCCGGCTACCAAGGCCTGATGAAGGACTTGAAACAGTCCACCAAGCAGCGCTTCGCGGCGATGGAATTCGACTATGCCGCCAGCGAGGTGGAAACGGGTATTGTGACCAAGGAAGCCGGCATCGAACGCGATATCGCAGCCAAGCTGGTGAAAATCGGTCTGACCGCCCGCAATCTGAAGGGGCACGGTCTGGACGAGGGTATTTCCACCCGTCTGCTGGTGTATGCCGCCACACTGATCAAGCAAGGTATTGCCCCGCGCGATGCTTGTCGTATGGCGCTGGTTCGCCCGATTACCGACGATGCGGATATCCGCGATACGCTGGATCACGCCATCGACGCGATTTTTGCGTAATGCAGGTCGCCGGGCGGCGATCCGCCCGGCCTGTCGGTGTGAACAGGCGCGAAGGAGTCTGCGATGACTGTCGAACTGGACGAATTAAAACTCAACTGTAATTTTGCCCGTGTGCAGAAGGTGTTCCCGGAACGCCTGGCTTTCGCACGCAAACGCTTGTCGGATGACGGGCTGCGTAACTTCGTCGATGCCGCTGAGCGGATCGGGAAGATGGGGCGCGGCGAGGAGCCGGTGCTGGTGTTTCTGGAAGAAATGCCGCAAGTGGCCGCACAAGTCGGCGAGGATGTGATCGACGAAATTGTCGATTTCACCCGCAAACTGGCGCGTTCGCCCAACAGCAAGGCGATTGTGCCTTTCCTGCAAAGCCTGCCTGCCGCCAGCCGCCATTTGGAAAGCCGCGAGCTGTTTGCCGAATACCAGCAGCTGGTGATGGAGGTACTGGCGCGGACAACGCCCAAAGTGCACGGCATCGATTCAATGTACGCCAGTGAATGTCTGCCGGAGTTTCTTTCCAGCGTGCCGTATTTGCTGAGTCAGATCTCGTTGGCCGGACTGCGCAACTGGGTGAATTACGGCATTCAGGGTTACCCGAACGATCCTGACCGTCAGCGTAACTTCTTTTCCATGCAGTCGGCCGACAGCGTGGCAATCGTGCAGCGCGAGCGGCACGGCACCTTGCTGACCGACCACGAACGCAAGCTGGATTTGTATTTGCGCGGGCTGTGGGAAAGTACGGTCAATTTGGTGCCCTACTCGCTGGCCTACGATGAATTGCGCAAGCCGGTGCCTTATCTGGACGACCTCGGCATTCACTTGCCGGACGTCTACGACGATACGCCGAACGGCGTGCGCGGCATCGACCGTTATCGCGCTTTGCTGGCCCACTTGACGGCACATCAGCGGTGGACAACTCCGCAAATTGCCGACAACTTCAGTCCGTTCCAGCGGGTGTCGATCGAGGTGTTCGAAGACTCGCGCGTGGAATATCTGGCAATGCAGCAATATCCCGGCCTGCGCAATATTTGGCTGGCGTTGCATCCTGCACCGAAGGAAGATGCCTGTCCCGAGGGCTGGTCTTCGGTGCGCCACCGCCTGTTCATGTTGTCGCGCGCCTTGCTCGATCCGAACCATGCTTACACGCATCCGGTGATTTTGGAGTTTGCGGCACGGTTCCAGGAAGTCATGCAGCGCGGGAATAGCCGGACATCCGACATGGTGGATCTGGGCGTGGAATTTATTACGCGCACCCGCCAGCAAAGCGATTTGTCGGCCAAAGTCTGGTTCGAAGATACCGAGGTGGACTACCGCGACGATAACCGCCTGATGTGGATGTTTATCGAGGAAGGCGACGAAGAAGTATACGAGGGGCGTCCGACCGAGAGCCAGCAGGTGGAGGAAAAGGAAAACGAGGAAATGCCGCCGCGCATGTATCCCGAATGGGAGCATAAGAGCCAGCATTACCTGCCGGATTGGGTGAGCGTGTATGAACATTTGCACCCGAAAACCGACCCGGGTTACATCGACAGTCTGCTGGCCAAGCACAGCGCACTGGCAAAAAAGCTGAAAAAGATCATTGACATGCTGAAGCCGCAGCAGAAGGTGCGCGTGCGTTATCAGGAAGAAGGCTCCGAACTGGATCTGGATGTGGCGATCCGTTCGCTGATCGACTTCAAGAGCGGCGCACAGCCCGACCCGCGGATCAATATGAGCCATAAGAACGACGGGCGCAGCGTGGCGGTGTCGCTGCTGCTCGACTTGTCGGCTTCGCTGGCCGATGTGCCGGAAGGCTGCGAGCAGAGCAAATTGCAGCTCAGTCAGGAAGCGGTTTCGCTGCTGGCCTGGGCGGTCGAGCAGATGGGCGATCCGTTCGCGATCGGCGGCTTCTATTCCGATACCCGTCACGATGTGCGCTACTTGCACATCAAGGGCTATAAGGAGCATTGGGGTGCGGATGTGAAAGGGCGTCTGGCTTCGATGGAGGCGGGCTATTCGACCCGTATGGGGGCGGCATTGCGTCATGCCGGGCATTATCTCGATCACCAAGAGGCCGACAAAAAGCTGATGCTGGTGCTGACTGACGGCGAGCCGTCCGACATCGACGTGGACGATCCGCAGGCCTTGATCGAAGATGCGCGCATCGCGGTGCGCGAGCTGGACGGCAAAGGCATATACACATATTGCATTAACCTCGACCCGCAAGCGGACGAGTATGTGGCGAATATCTTCGGCAACCGCTATGCGGTGATCGACAACATTGCACGCCTGCCGGAAAAGTTGCCGCAGTTGTTTATGGCGCTGACAAAGTAGAAATGCCCGCGACAGCGTAGAGGATATGCACAAAAACGGGTAAAATCGCCCGGCTAGAATTTTTATTTGATTGGAGAGAGAAGATGGCAAAAAGTTTGCAGGAATTCATCGTTGAAGAACAACGTGCACACGGCGGGGATGACCTGTCCGCTCTGATTATTGAAATTGCTGCTTCTTGCCGCAAAATTGCTTCCGCCGTGAACCGCGGCGCATTGGCCGGCGTGATGGGCTACGCTGCCAGCGAAAACATTCAGGGCGAAACCCAGAAGAAGCTGGACGTGATCACCAACGACATCTTCACTCACGACAACGAAGTGACCGGCTTCTACGCAGGTCTGGCTTCCGAAGAAATGGACGATCCGCACGAAATCGGTGCGACCGTTCCGCGCGGCGACTACCTGTTGGTGTTCGATCCGCTGGACGGCTCTTCCAACGTGGACGTGAACATTTCCGTTGGTACCATCTTCTCGATTCTGAAGGCACCGAACAAGAACCCGGCCGTGCAGGATTTCTTGCAGCCCGGCACCAAGCAATTGTGCGGCGGCTATGCACTGTACGGTTCTTCCACCATGATGGTGCTGACCACCGGTCATGGCGTGAACGGCTTCACCCTGGACGTGGAAACCGGCGAATTCGTGCTGACCAACCCGAACATGACCATTCCGGAAGACACCAAGGAATTCGCGATCAACATGTCCAACCAACGCTTCTGGGAAGCGCCGGTGCAGCGTTACATCGACGAATGCGTGAAGGGCAAGGCCGGTGGCCGCGAGAAAGACTTCAACATGCGTTGGGTGGCTTCGATGGTGGCTGAAGTGCACCGTATTCTGTGCCGCGGCGGTATCTTCATGTACCCCAAGGACACCAAGGATCCCTCCAAGGCAGGCAAGCTGCGCTTGATGTACGAAGCCAACCCGATGTCCTTCATCGTGGAACAGGCAGGCGGCATGAGCTCCACCGGCCGTCAGCGTATTCTGGACATTCAGCCGGAAGGCCTGCACCAGCGCGTGCCGGTGATTCTGGGTTCCAAGAACGAAGTGGCCCGCGTGGTCAGCTACCACCAAGGGGTATAAGCGATGAGCAAGCCGCTGGTTTCCATTGTTATGGGAAGCGCCAACGACTGGGATGTCATGCAGCAGGCTGCCCGCCAGTTGCAGGACTTCGGTGTGGCCTTCGATGCACGCGTGATTTCCGCGCATCGCTCCCCCGACTTGCTGTTCGACTACATTAAGGAAATGACCGCACAGGGCGTACAGTGTTTTATCGCCGGTGCGGGCGGCGCAGCGCATCTGGCTGGCGTGATCGCCGGTAAGACGACGCTGCCGGTATTGGGCGTGCCCATTCCTTCGAAGTATCTGAAGGGCATGGATTCGCTGTTGTCCATCGTGCAAATGCCGAAGGGCATCCCGGTTGCCACCTTCGCCATCGGCGAGGCAGGCGCGGCCAATGCCGGTCTGTTTGCGGTCTCCATGCTGGCGTTGCAAGATGCCGGTTTGGCGCAGCAACTGACGGCGTTCCGTCAGAAGCAGGCCGAGGCGATTGCGGCGACTCCGCCGTTGTCGCTTTAAATTAAGCAACGACCGACCGGGGCGCAAGCCCCGGTTTTTCCGTAAGCCGTTATTCGAGAGTTCGCCATGAGCGCATTACATCAATCCAATCTGACCAGCCTGAAGTTCTTGCACCGCGGCAAAGTGCGCGACATCTACGAGGTGGATGAGCACAATCTGTTGATCGTGCAAACCGACCGCCTTTCCGCGTTCGACGTCATTCTGCCAACCCCGGTGCCGGGCAAAGGCGAAGTGCTGACCGCGATGTCCAACTTCTGGTTCGCTAAGCTGGGCCATGTGATTCCCAACCACCTTTCCGGCATCGCTCCGGAAGATGTGGTGAAAACCGATGAAGAGCGTGCGCAGGTTAAAGGCCGCGCATTTGTGGTGAAGCGCCTCAAGCCGCTGCCGATCGAAGCTATCGTGCGCGGTTATCTGGTCGGTTCCGGCTGGAAGGATTACAAGAAAACCGGCGCAGTGTGCGGTATTCAACTGCCTGCCGGGTTGCAGGAAGCGCAGAAGCTGCCGCAGCCGCTGTTTACTCCGTCCACCAAGGCGGCGGTCGGCGAGCATGACGAGAATATTTCTTATGCACAGGCTGCCGAGCTGTTGGGCGAGGCGCGTGCAGCGGAAGTGCGCGACGCGACGCTGGCGCTGTACACACAGGCAGCCGACTACGCGCTGACCCGCGGCATTATCATCGCCGATACCAAGTTCGAGTTCGGTGTGGACGAAGCCGGCAAGCTGTATCTTATCGACGAAGCGCTGACGCCGGATTCTTCCCGTTTCTGGCCGGCCGACGAATACCAAGTGGGCAGCAATCCGCCCAGTTTCGATAAGCAAATCGTACGCGACTGGCTGGAAGGTTCCGGCTGGAATAAGCAACCGCCGGCTCCGGTGCTGCCCGACGAGGTGCTGCAAAAGACCGCTGATAAGTACAGCGAGGCGTTGCGCCGCCTGACCGGAGCGGCATGACCACTCCGCAAGATTTGATCGCCGGCTTCCATCGTTTCCGCGAGCAGCATTTCGCGGACGAGGATGCTTTATACCGTCAGTTGGTCGAGGCCGGACAAACCCCGAAGATACTGGTGGTGGCCTGCTGCGATTCGCGCGTCGATCCGGCCTTGGTGCTGGATTCCGCGCCGGGCGATTTATTCGTGATCCGCAACGTCGCCAATCTGGTACCGCCCTCGGAAAGCCGCAAGGGCGGTCGCCACGGCACCAGCGCGGCGCTGGAATACGGCGTGTGCAATCTGGGCGTGGAACACATCATTGTGCTCGGTCACGCGCATTGCGGCGGCATCCGGGCGTTGATTAGCGGCGCAGCGGCGGACGGCAGCAACGAATCCTACATCGGCAGTTGGATGCGGGTGGCCGACGAGGCACGCGTCAGCGTGCAGCGGGATATGCCGGAGGCTCCGGCGGAAGCCTTCGAGCGCGCGTGCGAACAACGTGCCATTCTCAGCTCACTGAATAATCTGATGACGTTCGATTGGGTGCGCAGCCGCGTGGAAGCGGGTACGCTGACCCTGCACGGCTGGTATTTCGACATCGAGCACGGCGAGTTGCTGCGCTACGATCCATCCGGCGACTGTTTTACCTCCATCTGAACGGCGGGGCTTCGCGCCCCGCGATCCGACCGGTTTCAGGCGCGCGCCGCTTCTACCTTAAAGAAACCCACCAGCTCTTGTAGTTGTGCGGCCTGACTGCTCATTTCTTCCGCTGTGGCGGCCAGTTCTTCCGAGGCCGAGGCATTTTGCTGCGTGGTGCGGTTTAGCAAGTCCATCGCGGAATTGATCTGCGCGATGCCGGAAGCCTGTTCGGCTGAAGCGGCAGCGATTTCCTGCACCAAGTCCGAAGTTTTGTGGATGGCCGGTACCACTTCGCCGATCTGGCGGCCTGCCTGACCGGCCAGATCGACGCTATGCTTGGCAACATCGCCGATTTCCTGTGCAGCGATTTGACTGCGCTCGGCCAGTTTGCGCACTTCCGCTGCCACCACCGCGAAACCCTTGCCGTGCTCGCCGGCGCGTGCGGCTTCAATGGCGGCGTTCAGCGCCAGCAGATTGGTCTGATAGGCGATGTCATCCACGATGCGGATTTTGTCGGCGATTTGTTGCATGGCAGAGACGGTTTCCATCACCGATTTTCCGCCGGCTGCCGCTTCTAGCGCCGCTTTGGCAGCCATGCCGTCGGTGACCTTGGTGTTGTCGGTGTTCTGACCGATCGATGCGCTCATCTGCTCGATGGAGGCGCTGGTCTGCTCGACGCTGGCGGCCTGCTCACCGGATGCGCGGCTTAAGGTCTGAGCCGTTGCAGAAATTTCTTCGGAAGCCGAGGCGATGCTGTCGGAAGCGCGCCGCACGTCGCGGATAACGTTGGAAAGTCTGACGACCATCTCGCGGATGCCGTAAAGTAGGCTGGAGTCGTCGCCGGGGCGGGTTTCGATGTGCAGCGCCAAGTCGCCCGCCGCCACGCGCCGGACAATGCCTTGCACAGCAGTCGGATCGCCGCCGATCGGCGCGAGCGCTACTTTCATGCCCCAGCCGACGGCGAAAAATACCACGAGCTGGATAATGACTTGCGCCCCCCACAGAGCATAGCGCGCGTATTGCACCAGTTGATACTCGTCGCTGACATCGGCCACGACGCTGATTGCGCCGTTGACCGTGCCGCTCGGAACGCTGTGGCACATCAGGCAATTTACCCCGGTGGTATTTTCGGTGGCGATGAACGGTAGCACCCCGCGCAGCGTGGTTTTTCCGTTTTGACGTTGTAGTGCGCCGAACTGTGACGTACCCTGCCGGAGAGCCTCATGGTCGAGCGCGTCTTTCGCTTGCTCGCTGGCCTCGCCAAGACCGAACTGATCTTGCACGGCCTTGCCGCGGATGACGCGCACTTCTTCCAGTGGGTTGCCGTCCAAGTGCAGCATGCGTTCGATAACTTGCTTGCGGGAGTCAACCTCGGAGATTTTTCCGGCCAGCATCAGCTCCGAAAGCGACAGAAATGCGATTTCGGAATTAAGCTGTAACCGGTCTTGCATTTTGTCCATTACCCGCTGCTCGAACCAGCTTACCGCGAATTGTTGCAGGGCGAACAACACGATAAATAAACCGATTTGCAGCGGGATCTGCAACCGGCTCTGGGCGGATAACTGCTTCCACCGTTTCATACACACTCTCCGACAACTATTTTATTAATTGATGGCCTGTTCGCGCCCCGGACGAAGCGGCGATGCGTAACAGGTCATTACCTACTTTAGTGTTATGGTTATAACATACTTGCGAAGGCGCGTGTGACGTTTTGCGGCGCAGCGTCTGCGCGAATATGGCCCGAACCGGGCCCGTGGCCGCACCCCGCGCGCCGTTGGTCTGGCGTTTCCTGAAAGAACTCACCCACTTCTTTGCGCTGATTTTGTGGGGCATGGCTTTTCTTCTCAGAGCGGGGTCGATGCCGCTTTGCGTGCCGCCTGGGTCAGGCCGTGGTAGCCCCAGTCGGTGGCGGCTAGTTCCTGAATTACGATGTAGCTGGCTTCCGGCAGGTTGCCGAGCGAGGCTTCGAACAAGGCATGCAGCGCGGCGATGAAGCGGGCCTTTTCTTCGGCGCTATTGGTGCCGGCGGTAATTTTGACTTCGGCGTAGACCGGGGTGCAGGTTCTTGCGTCGAGTGCTTCGCCTCCGACCGACCAGCCGGGGGCGGGCAGTGTCGAAATGCAGACGGCGCTGACCTCACTGCGCTTGCCGAGCAGGTCTGTCAGTAAGCGCACGCTTTCGCAGTGTAGCTTATAGTATTGGTCAGGCGTGGGAACGATTCCGGTCTGGATGTGCAAGTACGGCATGGTTTTCTCCTTCGGTATGTGAAACGATGCCGCCACTTTACCGGGCGGGTGGTTATTTGAACAATTAATAATTCAAAGTAATATATTAAATATTTTAATGATGCAAAACCTCGATCTGGATTTGTTGCGCGCTCTGACGGCTATCGCCGACAAGGGGAGTTTTTCGCAGGCGGCGGAGGGGCTGGGCCGTTCGCAATCCGCCGTGAGTTTGCAGATCCAGCGGTTGGAAGCGTTAACCGGGCGCACATTGCTGCAGCGCAGTCAGGGCAAGGTCATCGGCCCGACCGACGACGGGCGCTTGCTGCTGGCCTATGCGCGCCAGATGCTGCGCCTGAACGACGAGGCTTACCAAAGTCTGAGCGGGGTGCAACTGGCGGGCGAGTTGCGCATCGGCATGCCGGAAGAGTGGATGGAGCAGATTTTTCCCGCTGCGCTGCAAGGTTTCCGGGCGCGGTACCCGCGCATGGCGCTGTCGGTGATGTCCGGCATTTCCGCACGCATGGTCGAGGCCTTGGCAGCCGGCAAGCTGGATGTGGCGCTGGTGAAAGAAACCACCGACATCGCCCACGACGATGCCGATACAGTCTGGCGCGAACCATTGGTCTGGATGGCGGCGGAAGGGGCGGCTGCCGTACTGCCAGAGACGATTCCGCTGGCGGTGTTCGGCGAAACCTGTGCTTTCCGGCTGGCGGCGAGCGCTGCGCTTGGCAAAGCCGGACGCAACTGGCGGGTGGCGTACAGCGGCGGCAGTGTCACTGCGCTGCGCCATGCAGTGCGCTGCGGTTTGGGAATCACCGCGCTGCCGCGCAGTTTGCGAATCGATGGGCTAAGCGTGGTGGAGCAAGGGTTGCCGCCGTTGCCGGATGCCCGGCTGCAAGTGCGTTATGCCGAAGGCGCACGGCAAGAGGCAGCGCTGTACTGGGTGGATCTGCTGAAAAAACTGACCCAATCCGGTTAGGAAGCGCTTACTTCTTACCGCCGCTGAGTTCGCGGAAGCGCAGTTTGTCGTTTTCATAGCGCAGCTTGATAGCCAGCGTTTCTTGCTCGACTTTGGCTTGTTCCTGCGTCAGGCGGCTGACCTTGGCAGTGGCTTCTTCAAGATCGTGCTGGAGGGCAGGCGGCACCGGCTTGCCCGCTTTGCGCAGAGCGTCGGCATCGGTGCGGTACCGGGTTTGATTTTCCTGCGCGGTTTTCAGTTGCAGTTGTACGCTGTTGCGCCGGGCATCGACCTGTTGCAAGTTGCGGTCGCGCGCCAGATCGATTTCGGCTTCGCTGTTGTAAGTGTTCATCAGCGCTTTGTCGCGGCGGCGCTGGTCGAGCGCGGCTTGTTCATCGGCGCGTTTTTTCGCTTCGGTTTCTTCCTGTTTGCGCTTTTCATCCGGGGTCAGCACGTCGTTCTTTTTGACGACGCGGCCCTTCTCGTCGAGCTGAACGTTATCTTTGCTGGCGTATTCCGGCGGAATGGTTTCGCCGTAATGCGTCACCCCGTTATTGTCCACCCATTTATACACTTTGGCTTCGGCGACGCTGTACAGCAGGGTGCAGCAGGCGGCAGCGGCAAGGGTCAGGCGGACTTTTCTCATATTTATACTCCGTAACGGTCGCGATAGGCTTGGACGGCCTGCAAATTTTGCACCAGTTCGGGCTGCCCTTGCAAATAGCCCAGCAAATCGTTCAGCGCAGCGATGGCGACCACCGGGATGCCGTAGTGCTGTTGCACTTCTTGCACCGCAGAGAGTTCGCCCTGACCGCGCTCCATGCGATCCAGTGCAATCACCACGGCGCAGGGCGTTGCGCCGGCGGCACGAATCAGCTCGATCGACTCGCGCACCGAAGTGCCGGCGGAAATGACATCGTCGATAATCAGCACGTTACCTTGCAGCTTGGCTCCGACAGTCGTGCCGCCTTCGCCGTGGTCTTTCGCTTCCTTGCGATTGAAACAGTAGGGAACGTTGCGGCCTTGCTCGGCCAGCGCAATGGCTGTGCCGGCTGCCAGCGGAATGCCTTTGTAGGCCGGGCCGAACAGCATGTCGAATTCGACGTTGGAAGCCAGAATCGCC
Source organism: Pseudomonadota bacterium (assembly GCA_040757065.1). GTDB lineage: Bacteria > Pseudomonadota > Gammaproteobacteria > Burkholderiales > Gallionellaceae > JBFLXR01. The sequence continues at coordinate 85,427 of JBFLXR010000006.1, read as the reverse complement.
TGCGCGTAGAACTGCGAAAGTTCGCGCAGCGCATTGCCGTCGTTGAACAGCCCTGCATTGAAGAAATACGGCGACAGGCGCCCCGCCTTGGTTTGGAATTCGCCGAAGCGCAGCACTTGGTGTTGAATGGCGAAGCGGATGAAGTCCTGACGGAAATTGAACATGTCGAATATCTCTGAGATACGGAATACCGCCATTATAATGGCAGCACTTCCAAACCAGAGAATTTTCATGCGCATTATTACCGCCAACCTCAACGGCATACGTTCGGCTGCCAACAAAGGATTTTTCCCGTGGATGCTGGCTCAGCAAGCCGATGTCGTCTGCCTGCAAGAACTCAAGGCGCAAGCTGCGGATTTAACCGATGAAATGCGCGCGCCTGCCGGCTATCACGGCTACTTTCATTACGCCGAGAAGAAGGGTTATAGCGGAGTGGGCATTTACTCCAAGCGCGAGCCGGATGCGGTGATCGAAGGGCTGGGCATCGCCGAAATCGATGCCGAGGGACGCTACCTCGAAGCGCAATTCGGCAACCTCAGCGTGGTATCGCTGTATCTGCCTTCCGGCTCCAGCGGCGAGCACCGGCAAGCCGCCAAGTTTGCCTTCATGGAGTGTTTTCTACCGCATATGGCGGCGTTGATACAAAGCGGACGCGAAATTATTTTATGCGGCGACTGGAACATCGCACATAAAGAAATCGACCTGAAAAACTGGAAATCCAACCAGAAAAACTCCGGCTTCTTGCCGGAAGAACGGGCATGGCTGAGCCGGCTGTTCGACGAACAAGGCTGGATCGATGTTTACCGCAAACTGCACCCGGAAACGACCGGCGAAGCCTATACCTGGTGGAGCAACCGCGGGCAAGCCTGGGCCAACAACGTCGGGTGGCGCATTGACTACCAGATTGCGACTCCCGGCATCGGACAAACTGCGCAAAGCGCCAGCATCTACAAGGCCGAGCGGTTCAGCGACCATGCGCCGCTGACGGTCAATTACGCCGTGTAATGTAAGCGCCTACTGCGCTTTTGCTTCGCGCCACGGCGCGACTTTGAGCAGCAACAGCATGCCGGGGACGGCCAGTGCGGCGCAGAGCAGGAAGAATTGCGTCCAGCCCAGTCCTTCGACCAGCCAACCGGTGGCGGCGTTGGCGAAGGTGCGCGGTACGGCAGCAAGGCTGGTGAACAGGGCGAACTGGGTGGCGGTGTAAGCCGGATGGGTGGTGCGGGCGATGAAGGCGACAAAAGCCGCGGTGCCGACGCCGACGCCGAAGGCTTCCAGTCCGATCACCAGCGCGAGGCTGGTACGTTCGGCGGCGCCGATGCTGTCGAAATGACCTTGGTTCGCCAGCCAGGCGAAGCCGAAGATGGCGAGCAGTTGCACCACGCCGAACAGCCACAGCGCCCGGTTGATGCCGGTGCGCAGCATCCATACTCCGCCCAGCAGCCCGCCGATGACTGCCGGCCACAGTCCGGCATGTTTGGCGATCAAGCCGATGTCGGACTTGGTGAAACCCATGTCGAGGTAGAACGGGGTCGCCAACGCCGTGCACATGCTGTCGCCCAGTTTGTAGAAGAACAGGAAAGCGAGAATGAACAGCGCGCTGCGCCAGCCTTGCCGTCCGATAAATTCGCGGAACGGTTCAACCACTGCTTCGCGCAGGGTTTTCGGGGCGCTGGCGGCATCCGGCTCGCGCACCAGCAGCGTCATCGCGATGCCGGGCAGCATGAACAGGGCGGTGATGACGAACACCGTGCTCCATGCCAGATGGTCGGCCAGAATCAGCGACAGCGAGCCGGGCACCAGCCCGGCGATGCGGTAAGCGTTCACATGCACCGAATTGCCCAGCCCCAGCTCGTTTTCGCGCAGCAACTCGCGGCGATAGGCATCGAGCGCAATGTCCTGTGTGGCGGAAAGCAGTGCGAGCAGGGTAGCCAGCAGCACAATGGAGGAGAGCGCGTTTTGCGGCGAGAAACTTCCCATGACGGCGATGCTGATGAGCAGGCCGAGCTGGGTCGTGAGCATCCAGCCGCGCCGCCGTCCCAGCGGGAGCGCGTAGCGGTCGAGCAGCGGCGACCAGAGGAATTTCCAGGTATAGGGAAACTGAATCAGCGCGAACAGGCCGATGGTTTTTAGGTCGATCTGTTCGCTGCGCAGCCATGCCGGCACCAGATTCAGCAGCAGATACAGCGGCAGGCCGGAAGCGAAGCCGGTGAATACGCAGATCAGCATGCGTTTGGTCAGCAGTTGCGACCAAATCGTCGGGGTGCCGGTCTGCGGTGCGGACGTACTCACGCGGCGTTAAACGGCGCGCTTGAAGCGGTAAACCGCAGTGCTGCCGGATAAGTTGGGCAGCAGGTACACCGTGCGGTCGCCGGTCATCACGTGGCGCGACAGAATTTCCACTTGGTGCTGCGTGCAGAACGATTCGAAATCGTCCAGCGTACATAAATGCACGTTCGGGGTGTCGTACCACTGGTAGGGCAGATCGTCCGAGACCGGCATCTTGCCGAGCAGCACATTCAGACGGGCGCGCCAGTAGCCGAAATTGGGGAAGCTGACGATGCCTTCGCGTCCTACGCGCAGCATTTCCTTCACCAGCCGTTCGGTGTGGCGGGTGGCTTGCAGCGTTTGCGACAGAATGACGAAATCGAAGGCATTGCTTTCGAAACCGGACAGCCCGGAGTCGATGTCGCCCTGAATGACATTCACGCCATTCTGAATACAGGCCACGATGTTCTGGTCGCTGATTTCAACGCCATAGCCGCGTGCCTCCCGGGTTTCTTTCAGATAGCGCAGCAGGCTGCCGTCGCCGCAACCGAGGTCGAGTACGGACGCGCCTTTCGGAATCCAGGCGGCGATGGCGGCGAAGTCCGGGCGGGCGGAGGCCAGTTTGGCGGGATCGTGCGCGTTCATGCAAACTCCCGTGCAACATTGTTGAGGTAAGCGCGCATCAGGTCGAAGTAGTGCGCGTGCTGCATCAGGAACGAATCGTGCCCGTGCGTGGAGGTGATTTCGCCGTAGCTGACGTTCAGGCGATTGTGCAGCAGTGCCTTGGTGATCGCGCGCGAACGTTCCGGCGAGAAGCGCCAGTCGGTGGTGAACGACAGCACCAGAAAGTCCGAAGTCGCTTCAGCGAAGGCTTTGTTCAGATCGTCGCCGTGCGCACGGGCCGGATCGAAGTAATCCAGCGCCTTGGTCATCAGCAAATAGGTATTGGCGTCGAAATAACCGGCAAACTTGTCGCCCTGATAGCGCAGGTAAGACTCGATCTCGAACTCGATGTCGTAGCCGTACTGGTAATCGCCGGAGCGCAATTCGCGGCCGAATTTGTCGGCCATCGCGTCGTCGGACAAATAGGTGATGTGCCCGAGCATGCGTGCCAGCCGCAGACCGCGCTTGGGCACTACGCCATGCTGGTAGTAGTCGCCGCCGTAGAAGTCCGGGTCGGTCAGAATGGCGTTGCGCGCCACGTCGTTAAAGGCGATGTTCTGCGCAGTCAGGCGCGGGGCGGTGGCGATGGACAGCACATGACGCACGCGGTTGGGGTGCGCTAGCGACCATTGCAGCGCTTGCATGCCGCCCAGACTGCCGCCGATCACCGCAGCGAATTGCTGGATGCCGAGGCGGGTGGCGAGCCGGGCTTGCGATTCCACCCAGTCTTCCACGGTCACGACCGGAAAGCGCGAGCCGTAGGGCTTGCCGGTTTCCGGGTCGGGGCTGGAAGGGCCGGTGGAGCCGTGGCAACCGCCGAGGTTGTTCAAGCCGATCACGAAGAATCTGTTCGTGTCGATCGGTTTGCCGGGGCCGACCATGTTGTCCCACCAGCCGACATTTTTCGGCTGGTTTTCATAAATGCCCGCCACATGATGGTGGCCGGACAGCGCGTGGCAAATCAGGATGGCGTTCGACGCATCGGCATTCAGCGTGCCGTAGGTCTCATACACCAGCTCGTAGCGCGGCAGCACCGCCCCGCTGCTCAGGCGCAGCGGAGTGTCGAATTGGGCGCGTTGCGCAGTGACAATACCGACTGAAGAATCCATAACCTCTATCCGAAAAAAACAAAACCCGTTCAGCTTGCGCGGACCGGGTTGCCTCGCTTTAGCTGGAATGTTTTACGTGCCCCGCAAGCTGATCTCAAATCGGCACAGGCTTTAGTCTCCCGTTTTTGGGCGCGGCTGTCAATGCACTCGTGCTTGTCGCTGTCCGTACTTTGATTTATATTGAAAATATTCCAACTTATTTCAGGCTGGCTGTCAGGTGAAATTCGGTCGTCAAACGCTGCGCTGGTTGTCCCGCATTATGCTCGGGATGGCACTGTTCGCCCAGGCGGTATTGGCGGCAGAAGCCTGCGCTACGCCGTTTGCCGATCCGGTACAGGCTTTTGCTGCGCCCGAAGCGCACGAAGACAGTTGTCACGAAGAGGCGGGCGGCGCAGGCAATGCCAATGCCTGTCTGGTGCATTGCACCCAGTCCGATCAGGTGAGCCTCGATGTTTATGCCGTGCCGCCGGCACCGCCCAGCGAGGTGGTGTTGCGCTTGCCGGTTCTGCCCGACGCGCCGCAAGGTCGCGGGCGCGACGAATCTGCTGTGGCCGCGCTGAATACCGGCCCGCCTCTCAATATCCAATACTGTTCCTACCAAATCTGATTTTCCTGCGCACGGCCGTTCCAGCCGGGGCGGCCTGCGCCGTTTTTTCATATATTCGCCGCACCCTGCGGCGCAAGTCGGAGAAAGCGTATGGGAAATTTATACAAATACATCGTAGTCATGGCTGCCGGGCTGATGCCGTTGGCGGCAGGCGCCGCCGAGCCGGCGCCGGGCGCGAGCTACGCCGGTCTGCTGGACTGGCTGCAAGCGCATAACCCGGAATTGCAGGCGGCACGGTTGGAAAGCGATGCCGCGGCGCAACAGGCCGAGGCGGCGGGCGCATTGCCCGACCCCAGCGTGCGCATCGAATGGCGGGACGTGAATCAGGCGGGGGGAACCACGCTCGATCCGAACCGGGTCGGCGGCATGAAATACACCGTGTTGCAGCCGATTCCGGGCTGGGGCAAGCGCAGCGCGCAACGGCAAGTCGCGGGGGCCTCCGCCGAAATGGCGCAAGCACAGGCGCGGGCGGTTGAGGCGGAATTGCGCGCCCGGCTGCGCTTGGTTTTTGCGCAATATTACCGGGCGGCGCAGGCGCTACAGCTGAACGGCGAGTTAACGAATTTTGCGGTCAGTGCAGCTCAGCAGGCGCAAGCACGCTATGAAAACGGGCTGGCCAGTCAGGGCGAATGGACCAAGGCGCGGTTGGAGCAATCGGCATTGGAAAACGAGCGTTTCGGGCTGGAGGCGGAACAGCGCCGCGTGCAGGCCAGATTGAATGCCTTGTTGAACCGCGACAGTATGGCTCCGCTGGCCGAGCCGCAAGCATTGCCGGATCTGCCCGCCCCGTTGCCTGACGAAGCCGAATTGCAGCGTCGCTTGCAGGCGCATAACCCGCAATTGCAGGGGCAGGTTGCACAGAGCGCTGCCGCCGCAGGCGAGGCCGATCTGGCGAAGCGTAATCTGACCCCGGATTTCATTCTGGCGGCGGGGCCGACGCAGGCCCGCAACGGCGGGCGCAACTGGGACGCTATGCTGGAATTCACGGTGCCGCTGCAATTCGGTGCGCACCATGCCCATCGTCACGAAGCGGAGAACCGGCTGGAAGCCAGCCGGGCGCGCGAACAGGCGCTGGCGCAGGAATTGCGCGCGCAGCTCAGCGAACATGCCGCCGCCGCGCGTGCAGCCGAGGGGCAGCTGCAACTGGCGCGTAAACAAACCCTACCGCTGGCCGAGCTGGCCTTTAAGAGCGTACTGCTCAATTATCAGAACGGGCGTGCCGATTACGCCGCGCTGTGGATGGCGCGCCGCGAATTGCAACAGGCACGCCTGAATGCGCTGGATGCACAGGTCGCACAGCAAATGCACTGGGCGGAAATCGAGCGACTGACCGGAGAAACACGATGAATAAATTGGCTTTTATTTTGGGGCTGACGCTGGTGGCGGGCGCAGGCTATTACTTCGGCGCGCATTCCGGCCACGGGCACGGAGACGAGACAACCGCTGCGGTGAAGGCCGAGCGCAAGATCTTGTATTACCGCAATCCGATGGGCTTGCCGGATACCTCGCCGGTGCCGAAGAAAGATTCGATGGGGATGGACTACGTGCCGGTGTACGAAGGCGATGCCGAGGCGAACGGGACGGTGGCGATTGCGCCGGAAAAAGTGCAATTGCTCGGCGTGCGCAGCGAGCCGGCGCAACGCCGTCTTCTGCAACGCACCGTGAAGGCCAGCGCCGTACTGGAAGTGGACGAACGCAAGCAGCATTGGATTGCACCGCGCTTCGGCGGTTGGGTGAAGCAACTCTATGTCAATCAAACCGGCATGGCCGTGGCCGCCGGTGCGCCTTTGCTGGCGGTGTATAGCCCCGAACTGGAGAGCGCCGCTCGCGAATACCAACTGGCGCGCGAATCGAATTTGCCGGAAGTCGAGCGCAGCGCACGCAAACTGCTCGGCAATTGGGAAATTGCGCCGCAGGATTTAGCCCATCTGGAGCATGGCGGTGCGTTGTTGTTGCGTGCGCCGACCGGTGGCACAGTGCTGGAGAAGAATGCGATAGCCGGGGCGCGTTTTGCAGCGGGTGACGTGCTGTTTAAACTGGCCGATTTGTCGCAAATCTGGTTGCAGGCCGACATTGCCGAGCAGGATCAGGGCGTGATCCGCACCGGACAAACGGTGGAGGTGAAAGTAGATGCCTATCCCGGCGAGATCTTCCGCGGCAAGGCCAGTTTCATTGCCCCGGTGGTGAACGGCGCAACCCGCACGGTACGATTGCGCGTTGAATTGTCTAACCGCGACGGGCGACTGCGCCCCGGTATGTATGCCAGCGTGGAAGTTGCCGCTCCGGCGGCGGCTGCCCCGGTGTTGAGCGTGCCGCAATCGGCCGTGCTGGAAAGCGATGGCCGCAGCACCGTGCTGGTGCAACTGGCGCAAGGACGTTTTCAGCCGCGCGCGGTGCAGTTGGGACAGCGCGGCGGGGAATGGGTCGAGGTGCGGCAAGGATTGGCGGAAGGCGAGCAGGTGGTGACCCGTGCGAATTTCCTGATCGATGCAGAAAGCAATTTGCGCGCCGCACTGGGTGGGATGCAGCCGGCACCGGCCGTGCAAATGCCGAGTCCGGACGAGTTGCCGCAGCACCAGCACAGCGGCCCGCCCGCCGGCTCTGCCCCTGCGGCGGCTCCGGTTGCGCAACCCGCGTCGCAGGCGGCGCACAGCGGACATGCCCCCGCCGCACCGCAGGTTGCACCTGTCGCACAAGAACACAATCACAGCCATGCGGGGCACGATCATGCTGAATAAGATCATCGCTTGGTCGGGGCGCAACGCACTGCTGGTCTGGCTGGCAACGCTGCTGCTGACCGGTGCGGGGCTGTATGCGCTGCGGCATACGCCATTGGATGCGCTGCCGGACTTGTCCGACGCGCAGGTGATCGTGTACACCGACTATCCCGGTCAGGCACCGCAAGTGGTGGAAGATCAAGTCACCTATCCGCTCTCGACCGCGCTGCTGGCGGTGCCGAAGTCGAAGGTGGTGCGCGGCTTCTCATTTTTCGGCAGCTCGTTCGTGTATGTGATTTTCGAAGACGGCACCGACATCTACTGGGCGCGCTCGCGGGTGCTGGAATACCTGAATGCGGTCGGCGGCAATCTGCCGCGCGGGGTGACGCCGACACTGGGGCCGGATGCGAGCGGTGTCGGTTGGGTGTACCAGTATGTGCTGGTCGGTGCGCAGCGCACATTGGCCGAGCTGCGCAGCGTGCAGGATTGGTTTGTGCGCTATCAGCTCACCAAAGTGCCGGGCGTGGCCGAAGTCGCGAGCCTCGGCGGTTATGTGCAGCAATATCAGGTCACGGTCGATCCGCGTCGCTTGCAGGCTTACGGCATTCCGCTCAGCCGGGTGGCGCAGGCTGTGCGCGATAGCAACCGCGATGTCGGCGGGCGGGTGGTCGAGCTGGCCGAAACCGAGTTCATGGTGCGTGGCAAAGGCTATGTGCGCAATCCTGCCGATCTGGAACAGCTGGTACTGAAGAACGAACAAGGCGTGCCGGTATTGCTGCGCGATGTGGCGCGGGTCGAGCTGGTGCCGGACGAACGGCGCGGTCTGGCCGAGTTGAACGGCGAGGGCGAGGCGGCAGGCGGGATTGCCATGGCACGCTACGGCAAGAATGCGCTGGAAGTCATCGAACAACTGAAAACCAAGCTGGAGGAATTGAAACCCGGTTTGCCGCAAGGCGTATCGGTGCAAGCGGTGTACGACCGCTCCGGGCTGATCGAACGGGCTATCGCGACGCTTAAACGCACGCTGCTGGAAGAAAGTCTGATCGTGGCGCTGGTCTGTCTGGTGTTTCTGATGCATGCGCGCAGCGCGCTGGTGGCGATCGTCATGTTGCCGGTCGGCATTCTGGTGAGTTTCATTGCCATGCGCGCACTGGGGCTGAATTCCAACATCATGAGTCTGGGCGGCATTGCGATTGCGATGGGCGCGATGGTCGATGCGGCGATCGTGATGGTGGAAAACGCGCATAAACACTTGGAGCGCGCCGGAGATGGCTCGCGCAGCGAAGCGATACTCGCCGCGTGTAAGGAGGTCGGCCCGGCGCTGTTTTTCAGTTTGCTGGTGATTACGGTTTCGTTCCTGCCAGTGTTTACGCTTGAGGCGCAGGAAGGCCGTTTATTCGCGCCGCTGGCCTACACCAAAACCTTTGCGATGGCCGCGGCAGCGTTGCTGTCGATCACACTGGTGCCGGTGTTGATGCTGGCCTTTATTCGCGGGCGGATCAAACCCGAGGCGGAAAATCCGCTGAACCGCTGGCTGATTCGCGGCTATCGTCCCCTGCTCGCCCGCGCCTTGCAGCGTAAAGGCGCGGTGTTGAGCGCTGCGCTGGTGCTGATGCTCGGCACACTGTATCCGTGGAGCAAGCTCGGCAGCGAGTTCATGCCCACACTGAACGAGGGCACGTTGCTGTATATGCCGACGACCCTGCCCGGCCTGTCGGTCAGCAAGGCAGCGGAATTGCTGCAAACGCAGGATCGCATCATCAAATCTTTCCCCGAGGTGGAGTCGGTGTACGGTAAAGCCGGACGCGCGCAAACCGCCACCGACCCCGCCCCGCTGGAAATGTTCGAAACGGTGATTAACCTCAAGCCGGAAAGCGCGTGGCGACCCGGCATGACCACCGATAAGCTGATCGCCGAGCTGGATCGCGCTTTGCAATTTCCCGGCGTAGCCAATTCGTGGACCATGCCGATCAAGGCGCGCATCGACATGCTTTCCACCGGCATACGCACGCCGGTCGGCATTAAAGTGTTCGGCAACGATCTGGCCGAACTGAGCCGGTTGGCGCGCGACATCGAAACCGCCGTGCGCGGCGTACCCGGCACGGCCAGCGTGTATGCCGAGCGGCTTACCGGCGGCTATTACCTGAACATTGAGCCGGATCGCGGCCAGTTGGCGCGCTACGGCCTGAGCGTCGGCGAATTGCAGGAAACGATCGCCACTGCGCTGGGCGGCGAAACCGTCACCACCTTGGTGGCGGGACGGGAGCGCTACAGCGTCAGCCTGCGTTACCCGCGCGAAACCCGCAGCGACCCGCAAAGCATAGCCGCGCAAGTGCTGGTGCCGACGGGCAACGGCGCGATGGTGCCGCTCGGCCAATTGGCGCGGGTCGAACTGGCGCGCGGCGCGCCTTCTATCCGCACAGAGAACGCTTTACTGGCAGCCTACATCTACGTGGACACCCGTGAGGCCGATGTCGGCGGCTATGTGCGGCGCGCGCAACAAGCCGTGCGCGAGCGCGTGAAATTCCCGCCCGGCTATTACGCCGCATGGAGCGGACAATACGAATACATGGAACGCGCCACAGCCAAACTGAAGATGGTGGTGCCGCTCACGCTGGCGCTGATTTTTCTGCTGCTCTATCTGCAATTCCGCCGCGTGACCGAAACGCTGATCGTCATGCTCTCGGTGCCGTTCGCACTGGTCGGCGGCGTGTGGCTGCTTTGGCTGCTAGGCTACCAGCTAAGCGTTGCGGTCGCGGTCGGCTTCATTGCGCTGGCGGGCGTCGCGGCGGAAACCGGCGTGGTGATGCTGGTGTATCTGGAACAGGCCTGGCAGGCGGCGCAGGCACGCGGCCAAGCCGGGCTGAGCGAGCTGTACGAAGCTGTGCTGCACGGCGCGGCGGAACGGGTGCGCCCCAAAATGATGACCGTCGCCGCCATCATGGCCGGGCTGCTGCCCATCATGTGGAGCAGCGGTGCCGGCTCGGAAGTTATGCGCCGCATCGCCGCCCCCATGGTCGGCGGCATGGTGACTTCCACCGTGCTGACCTTGCTGGTTATTCCGGTGATTTATGCGGCGGTGAAGGGGCGGGAGGTTATTCAGTAAAGAGCTTTTTTATCCAGCAGTCGTAAATAACGTTTGCAAATATATTCAATACGAGACCAGATAAGGCTGTTATGACTAGAGACCAGACAGGGTGCTGCTTAATAAAGTCTGAGATTTTGTAAAATAGTGGTCGTTTTATGCGTTGTAACTCGTTCTCAAGCTTGGAAATGAAGTGCTTTTCCATCTGTTTTGAGCTAAGGCGAGTTTTACATGATGAGCATATAGTAGGATTAGACGAAGAGTGAATGATGTCATATTTGCTTGCGCACATGTCAAATATACATCCACGTGTTTCATCATGTGCAATTGTGTATGCGCTTACTGGAATTTTTTGTTGATTTTCCAGATAGACCGTAATGATTTCATACAGCACCTTGATAATGAATTTCTCAGTTGATAATCCACTGAAATTGAGAATCTCAGCTATTTCATACAGACTAAGTACGCAAACGTTGTTACTAAGCCGACGCAAAAAGAAATTATTCTCAAGTGGAACATTGGTTATCGCTACAGTGATGTCACCATCATTGTTATGAGAAATTAGAGTTGAGAGCTGCTTATCTGTGTATTCCCAATTTTCACCCTCAGCATTTGGGAGTACGGCAATTTCTTTGATGCTGCTGATGGAAATTAGGTCTGATTTCCAACGCTCAATTTGAGAGAGATACACCGGGTACTTGAGATTCCCCAGTTTTAACAGACTGATTTTTACAGGAAGCATATCTTTGGATATTTGGCTTTCTAGATAAGCCATTCTATTTCAAATCTAGAATTTTGTGTTTACTCCTCATCCAGCAACTTGCCGGCAATCGCCCAGTTTTCGTCGGGCAGTTCGTCGAAGGCGATGTAGGTGTAGCTTTTCGGTTTCAGGGCGATGCGTTCGAGGGTGTCGGTGATTTCTTCGGCGATTTTGGCTTTTTGTTCGCGGGTCAGGGTGCCGGCGATGCGGATATTGACGTAGGGCATGGGGTCTCCTTGCGTTGAAAGGCTGCTTTAATAAATAAAAGGTTAATACGGGTTAGTTAAAATCGCCCCAGAGGGTTTGCAGGGCGGCGAGCCCGGCGATGGCGGCGGTTTCGGTGCGCAGGACGCGGCTGCCGATGCGGATGGGAACGAAGCCGGCGGCGAGGGCTTGCCGGGCTTCTTCGTCGCTGAAGCCGCCTTCCGGGCCGATCAGCAGGGTAATGTCGCTTTGCGGGGCGGGCTGGGCGTGCAGGGTGGTGGCGCCTTCGGGCAGCAGGATAAATTTGCTGCCGGGGGTGTCGGTCTGCGCGGCGAGCCATGCGCCGAGGTCTTGCGGTGCGGCGATTTGCGGCAGGGTGTTGCGGCCGCATTGTTCGCAGGCGGCGAGGATGACGCCGCGCCAGTGTTCGCTGCGCTTGGTGGCGCGTTCGCCGGTGAGTTTGGCAACGCTGCGCTGCGCTTGCACGGGCTGGATGGCGGCAACGCCGAGTTCGGTGGCCTTTTGCACGATCCAGTCGAATTTTTCACTGCTGGAGAGCGCTTGGGCGAGGGTGAGCCGCAGCGTGGCGGGGGCTTCGCTGTGTACGGGGCCGAGTTCGCCGATGGCGACGTGCTTGCCGGTAATGCCGGTGATGACGCCTTCGCGCTGGCGGCCTTCGCCGTCGAAAATGCAGAGCGGATCGCCTGTGCGCATGCGCAGCACGCGGCTGGCGTGGTGGGCGGCGTCGGGCGGCAATTCCGCTTCGGTTTCGAGCGGCAGCGGGGCGGGGTAATAGAAGCGTGGGCGGGACATGGCGTGATAATATAGCGAACCGAACCACTGAAAAAGCCCTTTGTTTGCCGTGCCGTTGTGCGCGGGGCAGGGCTGGGGCGAGATAAGCCGAAGGTTCGCGAAAATCGGGAAAGCGTTTAGGAGAAATAACTATGGTTAGTTTGCAACCGCCGCTGTGCGACTTCGGCTGGAAGGCGCGCGAGTTTAATTTGCTCGGGGTAGACGGGAAGCGTTATACGCTGGAAAACGCGCGCGGTCCGAACGGACTGCTGGTGATGTTTATTTGCAACCATTGCCCGTATGTGAAATCTATCCGTGACCGCATCATTCGCGATACCAAAGAGTTGCAGCAGTACGGCATCAACAGCATTGCGATCATGTCGAACGATCCGGCCGATTACGAGGAAGATTCGTTCGAGAATATGAAGAAGGTGGCCGAACAGTACGGCTATCCTTTCCCCTATGTGTGGGACGAAACACAGCAAATCGCCAAGGACTACGGCGCAGTATGCACGCCGGACTTTTTCGGTTTTAACGCCGATCTGGAATTGCAGTACCGCGGTCGTCTGGACGCTTCGCGCAAGGAAGCTGCGCCGGATGCGTCGCGCGATTTGTTCGAGGCGATGGTGCAAGTCGCCAAGACCGGCCAAGGCCCGCGCGAGCAGCTGGCGAGTATGGGATGTTCGATTAAGTGGAAAGAAGAAGCGTAGAACGCGGCAACGGCATGAGCGCCTTGCTGAAAGCGGTGGTGGCAGCAGCCCGGCTGGCGGCGGCAGAGGAAATCATGCCGCGCTATCTGAAGGTGGCACACCAGCGTAAAAGCGATGGCAGTCTGTGCACCGAGGCGGATGTCGCGGCGCAGGAGATGCTGACCCGCAAATTGCAGGGGCTGCTGAACGTCCCGGTTATCGGCGAAGAAATGGCCGAGGCTGAGCAGGTGGCGTCGTGGGCGCACGGTGCGGAAGGCGTGTGGTGTATCGACCCGATCGACGGCACTTCGAACTTTGTGCGCGGGTTGCCCTATTTTGCGGTATCGGTGGCGCTGATCCGCGAGGGCAAGCCGGTGCTGGGCGTGGTGTTCGACCCGGTGGGTGACGAGGCATTCGCCGCCGAAGCCGGTCGCGGCGTTTATCTGAACGGCGAAAAATTGCCGCAACGCAAAGTGGCCGGGTCGCTCGATGCGGCGTTAGCCTGTGTGGATATGAAACGGCTGGAGACCGCGCTGGTGAGTCGTCTGGCGGTGAATCCGCCGTATTCCTCGCAGCGCAATTTCGGTGCGAGTACACTGGACTGGTGCTATACCGCTGCCGGCCGTTACGATTTGTATTTGCACGGCGGCCAGAAGCTATGGGATTACGCAGCCGGTTCGCTGATTTTGCAAGAGGCGGGCGGTTTTGTGTGCAGCCTCGATCACGACGATTTCGCCGAGGCGGCGGTCTGGCAGCGTTCGGTAGTGGCCGCGCTCGACCCGGATTTGTTCGCGGCGTGGAAGAGCTGGCTGCGCGCAGCGGTATAACACGATAACCATTTTTCGGCGCAGACCGAACGGGGGAGGGGCGCATGAAGATTCTGATTCTGGGGGCCGGTCAAGTCGGCTCGACGGTGGCGGAAAGTCTGGTCGGTGAAGACAACGACATTACCGTGGTGGATACCGATGGCGAGCGTCTGCGCGTATTGCGCGACCGGCTGGATTTGCGCACGCTGAACGGCAGTGCCTCGCATCCTTCGGTGCTGGAGCAGGCGGGGATCGCCGACGCCGACATGCTGCTGGCGGTGACGCAGAGCGATGAGGTGAACATGGTGGCCTGCAAGCTGGCCGCCAGCCTGTACAACACGCCGACCCGCATTGCGCGCATTCGCGCTTCCGATTATCTGGCGCATCCCGAGATTTTCAGCAAAGACAATTTCTGCGTCGATTTTTCCATCTGTCCCGAGCAGATTCTTACCGATTACATTGTCAAACTGATCGAGTTTCCCGAAGCACTGCAAGTGCTGGAGTTTGCGCACGGGCTGGTGTCGCTGGTGGCGGTGCGCGTCAGCGAAGGCGACCCGCTGGTCGGGCGTCCGCTGAGTACGATTCGCGAATCGCTGCCGCACATCGATGCGCGGGTAGCGGCGATTTTCCGCCACGACCGCCCGCTGATTCCCGAGGGCAATACGGTGATCGAGGACGGCGACGAGGTGTTTTTGGTCGCCGCGACCAAGGACATCCGTCAGGTGCTGCGCGAATTGCGCCGCGTGGATAAACCCAGCAAACGGGTGATGATCGTCGGCGGCGGCAATATCGGATTGCGGCTGGCCGCTTCGCTGGAGCGCGATTATCAGGTCAAGATCATCGAGCACAATCCCAAAGCCTGCGAGCGGCTGGCGACCGAACTGAAGCGCACGCTGGTGCTGGCGGGCGACGGTACCGACGAGAATCTGCTGCAATCCGAGCATATTCAGGATGTGGATGTGTTCTGCGCACTGACCAACGACGATGAAAATAACATCATGTCTTCCCTGCTCGCTAAGCGCGGCGGCGCCGGCAAAGTAGTGGCGCTGATTAACCGCAGCGCCTATGTCGGGTTGGTGCAAGGCGGCAAGATCGATATTGCGCTTTCGCCCGCGCACGTCACCATCGGCTCGCTGCTGGCCTATGTGCGGCAGGGCGACGTGGCGGCAGTGCATTCGCTGCGGCGCGGTGCGGCCGAGGCGTTGGAGCTGGTGGCACACGGCGACCGGCAATCCTCCAAAGTGGTCGGCCGCAGGCTGGACGAAATCGATCTGCCCAAGGGTACGACCATCGGCGCGGTGGTGCGCGGCGAAGAGGTCATCATGGGCCACCGCGATACGGTCATCGAGGCGGATGACCACGTGATTCTGTTCGTGGTGAACAAGCAGATGATCCGCAAAGTGGAGAAGCTGTTTCAGGTCGGTCTGGGGTTCTTCTGAAATGCGGCGCGCGCTGACAGTTATTCATGCGCTCGGCTTAATGCTGGGGTTGTTCAGTCTGACCTATCTGATGCCGGTGGCTGCCGCGCTGATCGAGGGCGACATGGTGCTGGTGGACGATTTTCTGCTGGCGATGCTGATGACCTTCTTGTTCGGTCTGCTGATGTGGATGGCGACCCGTCACTTTAAGGGCGAGCTCTCGATCCGGCACGGCTATTTGCTGGTGGTGACGATGTGGACGGCGATGCCGGCTTTTGCCACGCTGCCATTGTTGCTGGTGATTCCGGGTTTATCGTTCACCGATGCCTATTTCGAAACCATGTCGGGTATGTCGACTACCGGGGCAACGGTGCTGACCGGGCTGGATAATTTACCGTCGGCGATTAATCTCTGGCGGCACGAACTGAACTGGCTGGGCGGCATGGGTATCATCGTGTTGGCCGTGGCGGTGCTGCCGTTGCTGGGCATCGGCGGGCGACAGCTCTATAAGGCAGAAACGCCGGGGCCGATGAAGGATTCCGCGCTGACGCCGCGCATTACCGAAACTGCGCGCAACCTCTGGCTGGTATATCTGGGTATTACGCTGGCATGTATCGGCTTATTGAAGGTGGCGGGTATGAACTGGCTGGATGCGATTTGCCACGCTTTCGCCGCGATGGGGCTGGGAGGATTCTCTACCCACGACGCCAGCGTCGGCTACTACAATTCGCCGCTGATCGAATTCATTCTGATCGTGTTCATGCTGCTGGCTGCGATGAACTTCGCCACGCACTTCATGGCGTTGCGCGCCAAGAGTTTGAGAACCTATTGGCAAGATACCGAGGGCATGGCGACCCTGTTCGTGATTCTGGCGAGTTGCCTCGGTATCGGCTTGTTTTTGTGGTGGCAGGGGACTTACCCCGACTTTCTCACCGCTTTGCGTCATGGCAGTTTCAATTTGGTGTCGATGGCGACCGACTGCGGCTTTGCCAGTGCCGATTTCAATCAATGGCCGATGTTCGCGCCGCTGTGGATGCTGTTCCTGAGCTGCATCGCCGCCAGTTCCGGCTCTACCGGCGGCGGCATCAAAATGATCCGCACCATCGTATTGTACAAACAAGCCGGCCGCGAGTTCATCAAGCTGCTGCATCCGGCGGCGGTCAACCCCATGAAAATCGGCGGACGCATCGTGTCGAACGACATCGCCTTTTCGGTGCTCGGCTTCATCTTCCTGTATTTCATGAGCGTCTTGGTGCTGACTTTCGCGCTGGTCATCAGCGGACTGGATTTTCTGTCGGCCTTCTCCGGCATCATCGCCTGCATTAATAACGCTGGCCCGGGCTTAGGCGAAGTCGGGCCAGCGGGCAATTATCAGGGACTGACCGATTTCCAGACTTGGGTTTGCACCTTGGCGATGTTGATCGGTCGTCTGGAAATTTTTACCCTGCTGATCCTGTTCACCCCGCATTTCTGGCGGCGTTAAACACAACCGGGGTCAATACCCCGGTTGTGTGTGCAGGGTAAGCGGCAGCTTCATTGCCCGATTGCCTACGCGGCGTGCCTTCCATCATTGTTGAAGAAGCCGACCAGGTGCTGGAGCGCGGCAAATCGGGAAATCCTGAAATTTATGTCGGAATTTTTCGAAAAATCGTGCAGTTTTTTGAATCTGGAACTTAGAAAATCCCGTGATTTGTGAAGGGCGGTGCGGAGGATTACAATACGCCCTATGTCTACGCTCGATTTAAGCCATCATTTTCTGATCGCCATGCCCAACATGACCGATCCTTTCTTCGCCAAGTCGCTGACGTATATCTGCGAGCATAACGATCAAGGGGCGCTGGGCATCGTGATCAATCGTCCGATCAGCCTGACGCTGGGGGAGTTGTTCGACCAGATTAAAGTGCCGCTGCATCAGCCGGATCTGGCGGGCGAGCCGGTCATGTTCGGCGGGCCGGTGCAGCCGGACCGCGGTTTCGTGTTGCACGAGCCGAAAGGCGAGTGGCAATCTACGCTAACCATTCATGCCAAGGTCGGCCTGACCACCTCGAAAGATATTCTGCAAGCGGTGGGAGAAGGCCGCGGGCCGCGCCATGTGATGGTGTCGCTCGGCTATTCCGGCTGGGGGCAGGGTCAGCTGGAGCACGAGCTGTCGCAGAATGCCTGGCTGACAGTGCCCGCTTCCGAGCATATTTTGTTCGATTTGCCCGCCGAGGAACGTTTGCCTGCCGCGATGGCGCTGCTGGGGGTCGATTACGCCACGCTGTCGGAGGATGTCGGGCATGCCTGAGGGGCAGGCCGTTAGCATTCCGCAAGGTACGTTGCTGGCATTCGATTTCGGTATGCGTCGCATCGGCGTGGCCGTGGGCAACACCGTTTCGTGTACAACCCGTCCGCTGGTCACTATCGATACCGAAGAAAACGACAAGCGTTTTGCCGCGATCGGCGCTTTGCTGGCCGAGTGGCAACCGGTGGCGCTGGTGGTCGGTTTGCCTTGCAATGACGACGGGACCCCGCACGAAATGACCCGTCTGTGCCGCCGCTTCGCCAACCGCCTGAAAGGGCGTTTTAATTTACCCACTTTGTTGGTCGATGAACGGTATACTTCCGCCGCTGCCAGTTCCGAGTTGACTGCGGCGGGCGTCTACGGCATCAAACAGAAGCCGTTGTTGGATCAGATCGCCGCGCAGCACATACTGCAAGCGTATTTCGACGAACCCGTAGCAGGAATTTACGCATGAACAATCCGCAATTGAACAAGCAAGGGGAATTGCAGCATTTGCTTTCTACCGAAGGCTTGCCCGCGCGCATTCTGCGCGACATTCTCGACCGTGCCGCGACGTTTCTCAGTACGGCGGAAGGCAGCGAAATCAAGAAAGTGCCGCTGCTGCAAGGCAAGTCGGTGTTCAACATCTTTTTCGAGAACAGTACCCGTACTCGCACCACTTTCGAAATCGCCGCCAAGCGCTTGTCGGCAGACGTGGTGAATCTGAATATCGGCTCTTCTTCCACCAGCAAGGGCGAAACTCTGCTGGATACGGTGGACAACCTGTGCGCGATGCATGCCGATATGTTCGTGGTGCGCCATGCGCAAAGCGGTGCGGCCCACTTGATTGCACGCCACGTTGCGCCCGATATTCACGTCATCAATGCCGGTGACGGTCGCCACGCCCACCCCACGCAGGCGCTGCTGGATATGTACACTATCCGGCACTACAAGAAAGAGTTTCATAATCTGCGCGTCGCCATCGTCGGCGACATTCTGCACTCGCGCGTGGCGCGTTCGCAGATTCATGCGCTCACGACGCTGGGCGTGCCGGAAGTGCGGGTGATTGCGCCGAAGACCCTGCTGCCCAGCCATGTGCAGCAACTGGGGGTGCATGTGTATCACGATCTGGCGCAGGGGCTGCGCGATGTGGATGTGGTGATGATGCTGCGTCTGCAAAACGAGCGCATGCAAGGCGCGTTGCTGCCTTCGGCGCAGGAATATTTTAAATATTACGGACTGACGCAAGAGAAGTTGGCGCTGGCGCGGTCCGATGCCATCGTGATGCATCCGGGGCCGATGAATCGCGGCGTCGAGATCGACTCCAGCGTGGCAGACGGCGGGCAATCGGTGATCCTGCCGCAAGTCACCTTCGGCATTGCGGTGCGGATGGCGGTAATGAGCATGTTGGCGGGGAAAGCATGAATATCCAGATCAAAAACGGGCGCTTGATCGATCCGCGCAACGGCGTGGATGCGCGGCAGGATGTGTACATCGCAGCGGGGCGCATTGCCGCCATCGGCGCTGCGCCGGAAGGCTTTCAGGCGGATAAGGTGATCGATGCCGAAGGCCTGGCAATCATGCCGGGGCTGGTGGATTTGGCGGCACGTCTGCGCGAGCCGGGCTACGAATATAAAGCAACGCTGGAATCGGAAATGGATGCGGCCGTAGCAGGCGGGATTACCTCGCTGGCTTGCCCGCCGGATACCGATCCTGCGCTGGACGAACCGGGTCTGGTGGAAATGCTGAAGCACCGCGCCCGTGCGCTGAATCAGGCCAACGTTTACCCGGTGGGGGCGCTGACTTACGGCTTGAAAGGCGCCGAGCTGACCGAAATGGCCGAGCTGGCCGATGCAGGGTGTGTCGCCTTCAGTCAGGCCGATGCGCCGCTGAACGACACCCGCGTCTTGATGCGTGCGATGCAGTATGCCGCCACGTTTGGCTTCAGCGTCTGGCTGCGCCCGCAGGATAGCTACTTGGCGAAGAACGGCGTGGCGCACGACGGCGAAGTGGCGACCCGTTTGGGGCTGCCGCCGATTCCGGCGATTGCCGAAACCATTGCGCTGTCTACCGCGCTGCAACTGGCGCGCGAAACCGGCGTCAAGCTGCACATCTGCCGTATTTCCAGCGCGGCAGGGGTCGAGATGGTGCGTGCCGCCAAGCGCGAAGGATTACCGCTGACTTGCGATGTGTCGATGAACCATGTGCACTTGTCGGAAATGGACATCGGCTTTTTCGATCCGAACTGTCACCTGTCGCCGCCGCTGCGCAGCTTGCGCGACCGCGATGCGTTGCGCGCCGGGCTGGCCGACGGCACCATCGATGCGATTTGTTCCAACCATTCGCCGGTGGACGAAGATGCCAAGCAAATGCCGTTTGCCGAGGCTGAGGCCGGAGCGACCGGCGTGGAATTGCTGCTGCCGCTGGTGTTGAAATGGGCCACACAGACGCGCACTCCGCTGGTCGAGGCACTGGCACGGGTCACTACGCAACCGGCGCGTTTGCTCGGGCTGGATGCCGGACATTTGTCCGTAGGCGCAACGGCGGATATTTGCCTGTTCGACCCGGAAAACTGGTGGAAGGTCGAACCCGCCGCGCTGAAGAGCCAAGGCAAGAACACGCCGTTTACCGGGCTGGAAATGCAGGGTAAAGTCCGCGCCACGCTGGTGGGCGGTCAAGTGGTATATCAGGCGAATTAAGCCGTTCGGCGCGGCGTATCCGCGCCTGTTTTGTGAAAGCAGACCGAATGAACCCGTTACTCGATTTTTCCGGATTGCCGCGCTTTGCGGAAATCCGTCCCGAACATATCGCTCCGGCGGTGGAGCAGTTGCTGGAAGAAGGGCGTGCCGTCATTGCCCGTCTGATTGCGGATGAAACGCCGCCGGACTGGGATAATTTCATGCTGCCGCTGGAAAACGCCAATGAGCGGCTGGCGCGCGCGTGGGGACAGGTCGGACATCTGAATGCGGTGATGAACAATGCCGAGCTGCGCGAGGTATATAACGCCAATTTGCCGAAAATTACCCAGTACTACGCTGAACTGGGGCAGAACCTCGAACTGTTCAACAAGGTGAAAACCTTGCGCGCCAATGCCGATTTCGCGGGCTTGTCTTACGCCCGCCAGAAGATCGTCGAAAACGATTTGCGCGATTTTCGTCTGGGCGGCGCCGAGTTGCCGGATGCCGAGAAGGCCCGCTATCTGGAAGTGCAGGAAGAGCTATCGGCGCTGTCGGCGAAGTTTTCCGACAATCTGCTGGATGCCACCAACGATTTTTCGCTGCTGATCGAAGATCGGGCTGAACTGAACGGCTTGCCGGACGATGTGTTGCAGGCCGCTGCCGAAGCGGCGCAGGCTGCGGGCAAATCCGGCTGGTTGTTTACGCTGAAAGCGCCTTCGTACTTGCCGGTGATGCAGTATGCCGACAACCGCGCGCTGCGCGAGCAAATGTATCGCGCTTATAGCACGCGCGCCAGCGAAGCCGGCAAGGCGGAATGGGATAACACGCCGCTGATTCGCCGTATTCTGGAGCTGCGTGCCGAGGAGGCGAAGCTGCTCGGTTTCGGCAATTACGCCGAGCTGTCGCTGGCGACCAAGATGGCGAACTCGCCGGAACAGGTGATGGCCTTCCTGCGCGAACTGGCGCAGCGTGCTCGGCCCTTCGCTGAACGCGATCTGGATGAGTTGCGCGTTTTCGCCGAGACCGAGTTGCAACTGGCAACGCTGGAGGCGTGGGATGTGAGCTATGCCAGCGAGAAGCTGCGTCAGCGCAGCTACGCGTTCTCCGATCAGGAGGTGAAAGAATACTTCCCGGAAGATGCGGTGCTGCCCGGCATGTTCCGGCTGGTGGAAACCCTGTTCAATGTAAAACTGCAACCGGCGCAGGCTCCGGTGTGGCATGAGGATGTGCGCTTCTTCGATATTCTCGACACCGCGGGCGGCCGCATCGGTCAGTTCTATCTGGATTTATACGCCCGCGCCAGCAAGCGCGGCGGTGCCTGGATGGACGATGCGATTACCCGCCGTCGTTTGCCGGACGGCGCGATTCAAACCCCGGTGGCGTATCTCACCTGCAATTTTGCCGCGCCGGTGGGCGGCAAGCCCTCGCTGTTTACCCACGACGAAGTGATTACCCTGTTTCACGAACTCGGTCACGGTTTGCACCATCTTCTGACGCAGGTGGAAGATCTGGCCGTGTCGGGCATTAACGGCGTGGAGTGGGATGCGGTCGAACTGCCCAGCCAGTTTATGGAAAATTTTTGCTGGGAATGGGATGTGCTGCAAGGTATGACCCGCCATGTAGAGACCGGCGCGCCGCTGCCGCGTGTGCTATACGACAAGATGCTGGCCGCGAAGAATTTCCAGAGCGGCTTGTTTACGCTGCGTCAGGTCGAGTTTGCCTTGTTCGATATACGTCTGCATTGCGAATACGATCCGCGCGGTGCGCAGAGCGTGCAGCAGTTGCTGGACGAAGTGCGCGCCGAGGTGGCCGTGCTGATTCCGCCGGCCTTTAATCGCTTCCAGAACAGCTTCTCGCATATCTTCTCCGGCGGCTATGCGGCGGGCTACTACAGTTACAAGTGGGCGGAGGTGCTGTCGTCCGATGCCTTCAGTCTGTTCGAGGAAAGCGGTGTGCTGAATGCCCAGACCGGCAATCTGTTCCGCGAGGAAATTCTGTCGGTCGGCGGCAGCCGCGATGCGATGGATTCGTTCGTCGCCTTCCGCGGCCGCGAACCGCAAATCGACGCCCTGTTGCGCCACAGCGGGCTGACCGAAACGCAGTCTTAACCGAAGGAGGTTCGCATGCGCCTGATCTTGCTGATGGTGTTGGGATTGTTAGCGGGAGCGGCGCAGGCGGGCGAGGCTTACCGCTGGGTCGATGCCGAAGGCAAAGTGCATTACGGCGACCGTCCGCCTGCGGATACTAAAGAGGTGGAGACGCGCAAGATACCGGCGGACAAGCCCGATGCCGCCACGCTGGAGGCGATTAAGCGCAAACAGCGCCCGGTGGTGCTCTACGTTGCGCCGAATTGTGCCGAACCTTGCCAACTGGCGCGCGATTTTCTCAAGCTCAACAAAATTCCTTACACCGAAAAAAATCTGGTGAGTAACGAAGAAATTCTGGCGTTTAAAGAGACCACTAAGCTGGAGGGCGTCCCGGCATTGGCCATCGGTGTGCAATACCTGAATGGTTTCGAGTCCGGCCAATGGCGGCGCGAACTGAAAGCGGCAGGACACACCCTCCCCGAAACGACGAAACCGTAGGAGCGTGATTGTGAAGTATCTGAAATCGGAATGGCCAATCGGGGCGGCGTTGCTGATGTTGGGGGTGGGATTTGCACTGGAGCATACCGCGGTGGCGCACGGCGGCGCGCTGCTGTGGGGCTTGTTGTTGGCGATTCTGGCGGCGGTAATCGGCGTGGCTTTTCGCATCAGCCATCATGCCGAGGTGTTGGCGATGCGTTTCGGCGAGCCGTATGGCACATTGATCCTCACGCTGGCGGCGGTGTCGGTGGAGGTAGTCATTCTGGTGGTATTACTGCAAGGCGCACCCAATCCGACGCTGGCGCGCGATACAGTCTTTTCCGCTGTGATGTTCGATATCAACGGGATTCTCGGTCTGGCGGCCATCGTCGGCGGGCTGAAGCACGGCAGCGCAAAATACAATCTGGATTCCGCCAATTCGTATATCGCAATGCTGATGGTCGCCATCGGCATCGGCATGTTCATTCCCGATTTCGTGCCGGCTGAGAAATGGCATTTCTACTCGCTGTTTTCGGTATGCGTGATGGCGGTCATGTATGTCGGTTTTTTGCGTCTGCAAACCGTTGAGCATCGCACCTTCTTCGAATATTCCGCCGAAACAGAAGAAGAGTCGCACGACGAGTTGCATAGTCCGAATGCGTTGCATATCGGCCTGATGATCGGGGCGATTGCGCTAGTCGGCGTGCTGTCGGAAATTCTCTCGGCCTTGCTCGATGCCGGTTTGGTCGGCAGCGGCCTGCCCAAAAGCTTGCCCGCCGTGCTGGTGGCGCTGATCTCGGCCAGCCCGGAAATTCTGACCGCGCTGAAAGCCGCGCAGCATGACCGCATGCAAACCACCGTGAATATCGCGCTGGGCGCTTCGCTGGCGACTGTGCTGCTCACGCTGCCGGTGATCGAGGGGCTGGCGCTGTTGCGCGATCAGCGCAT
The DNA here is from genome assembly GCA_040757065.1 of Pseudomonadota bacterium. GTDB lineage: Bacteria > Pseudomonadota > Gammaproteobacteria > Burkholderiales > Gallionellaceae > JBFLXR01. The sequence goes on along the minus strand of JBFLXR010000006.1, from coordinate 61,856 downwards.
CGATATGGCAATGACGCCGGTTCAAGGCGGGATGCTACTGCTCACCTTCCTTGCGGTAATGAACAATCTGCACGATGGCGAGACCAATGCCATCGAGGGCATCAGTCATTTCGCCTTGTTCGCCGCATTTATCGCACTGGTGATGATGGGAATGGTGTAGCGGCGACAAGCCGTCAGGTCGGCAGCGGTTCGGCGCTTTCCGTGCAGACGACCCGGTTGCGCCCCCCGTTTTTGGCCTGATACAGCGCTTGGTCGGCCCGGCTCAGCAGCGAGCTGACGTTGTTGCTTGCGCCGCTGAAGGTGGCGACGCCGAACGAAACCGTGAAATTCAGATAGCGTCGGTCGTCGAGCGGAACCGGGGTCGAAGCGAGTGCGCTGCGCAAGCGTTCGGCGGCCTCCGCGGCGTATTTGCTGCCGGTTTCAGGCAGCAGAATGGCGAATTCTTCTCCGCCTAGTCGTCCGACCACATCCACACTGCGCAGAGTGGCACTGCACACTTCCGCCATTTTCTGGAGTACGGTATCGCCGGCCTTGTGTCCGTGGGTGTCGTTGATTTGCTTGAAATGATCGACATCCATCATCAGTACCGACAGTTCGGTCTTATAGCGCAGCGCGCGTTCCATTTCGTGTTCGGCCAGTTCGAAAAAACGGCGGCGGTTGGCGAGGCCGGTGAGATGGTCGGTGTAGGCGAGCCGTTCCAGTTCGTCGTGCGCGTAGCGGTTTTCGATGGCGATGGCGGCCAGATTGGCGGCGAAAGCGAGCCGCTCGATGTCTTCCTGTTGCGGCTGCTTGGGCTGGGTGTGGTAAATGGCAATGCTGCCCAGCACTTTGCCGCGCGAGGAGATGATCGGTTCCGACCAGCAGGTTTGCAGTCCGGTTTGCTGTGCCAGTACCCGGCAGGGGGCGGCGTCCTGATGGGCGGCAATGTTTTCGACGATGACGCGCTGTCCCAGATCCGCCACGGCATTGCAGGGCAGGGTGTTCTGACCGACGGGGATGCCGCGCAGTGTTTCGTGGTATGCGAGCGGCAGGCTCGGCGCAGCGCCCGGCAGCAGATGCTTGCCCTCCGCATCGAGCAGCCGGATGCTGCAATGCGCGGCGCGGTCTTCGAATTCGACCTGTCGCGCGATGGCGTTCAGGATTTCCGGCAGGGCAACGCCCCTCGCCACCATCGCCAGCATTTTGTCGTGCGCTTGTTTGCGCTGTTCGGTAATCCAGCGGTCGGTGATGTCGGTGAGGTTCGAGAGCAGGCGCTTTCCGACCCGCGAGACGCTGACGACCACGCGGCGTTGCGCGCCGTTTTTGCAGGTGACGGCGGATTCGAGTTCGGGCAGCGGGCCGTTCGACAGGTGCGCCTCTTCGACGGTGCGCAGCCACGGCTCGATGATGGTTTTGCGGTAGGCAGCATCCGGGTAGGCGCGTTCGTACCAGGTATTCAGGTCGGGCAAGTCGTCGAGGGTATAGCCGAACAGTTCGGTAAACTGGCGGTTGAGATACTCGATCTTGCCCGCGTCATTCGACCAGCCGATGGCGACCGGAGAGGCATCCAGAATATCTTCCAGTTCGATGCGCCGTTCGGACTGCACGCCGAGATCGTGTTCCAGCCGGGTTTGCCGCAGGCGCGCCAGCCCGCTGGCGGCCAGCATCTGCGCGATTTCGACCATCACCGCCATCAGGGATTCCAGATGTTCTTTTGCGACTACTGGGATGGCGGCGACCGCTTCCAGATAGGCGGCTTCGTCATAGCCGAACCGGGCGGCACGTTCACGGAAGAAATGCATGTCGGGCGGGGCATGCAGCACTTGTCCCAGAAACAGCGTGGCCATCTGCCGTCCCTCGATGACGACCGGCGTCGCATAGTCCATCAGGCCGTGATGGCAAAGGCTGCCTGCGATATTGCCGGCACGCAGGTCGTGCATAATGGCGATATTGCTTTCCTGACAGTATGCAGCGGATTCTTGTTTGGCGCGGTGGAAGGAGGTGCAGGCGTTCGTACCTGCGGAAAGCGCCAGCAATTCGCCGCCGGCATCTACCACGCCGTTGGGAATGCCGGTGGCGCGGAAAAAGCTGTCCAGCATGCGCGCAAAGGCGGGCACGTCGATCAGATCGCGGAAAGAATAAAGCGCAATGTCGTTCATAGGGCGGCCGGGGCGGCTGATTTAATTATTTTCGTGCGTTGCGCAAATATCGGGCGTGCAACGCGGCATATTTATGCATCTTGTTATGCTGGCATGGTATCGATACCGGTGTCGGTTGAAAATTGGAAGAATTCTCACAGCGGTAAGGAATTCCTTACTCAAGAATGACTTACTGCACAGCGGCGCTGCCCGTCGTTCGGCGCGGAGCTTGGCGTCCGCGTATTTCCGGGCAGGGAACGCCTATAATAGGCACTTGCTTCACTGGGAATAAAAAAATGAAGATTGCGACTTGGAATGTAAATTCTTTGAAAGTGCGGCTGCCGCATTTGCTCGACTGGCTGGCCGCGACGCAAACAGACGTCGTGTGTTTGCAGGAGACGAAGCTGGAGGATGCGAATTTTCCTCAGGCAGAGTTGGAACAGGCCGGATACCGGGTGGTATTCAGCGGGCAGAAAACGTATAACGGTGTGGCGATTCTGAGCAAATCCGAGCCGACCGAGGTGCAGGTTGGCATCCCCGGTTTTGCCGACGAGCAGAAGCGGGTGCTGGCGGCGACTGTGGACGGAGTGCGCATCGTGTGTGTGTACGTGCCGAACGGTCAGAGTGTGGATTCGGATAAATACCAGTACAAAATGGCGTGGCTGGAGGCGCTGACGGCATGGCTGAAAGCGGAGCTGGCGCGCTATCCCAAGCTGGCCTTGCTGGGCGATTACAACATCGCGCCGGAGGACTGCGATGTGCATGACCCGAAGGCGTGGGAGGGCAATGTACTGGTCAGCCCGGCAGAGCGCGCGCATTTTCAGGCGCTGGTGCAGCTCGGCCTGCGCGATAGCTTTCGTTTGTTCGAGCAGCCGGAGAAATCCTACTCGTGGTGGGATTACCGCATGATGGCTTTCCGCCGCAACATGGGGCTGCGCATCGACCATATTCTGATTAGTCCGGCGCTGACATGCGGCAGTTGCAGTATCGACCGTGCGCCGCGCAAGCTGGAGCGGCCGTCCGACCATACGCCGGTGGTCGCGGAGGTGGCATGATGCGGCGCTGGCTGGGTTTGTGGCTGGCGGCGTGGTGCTGCGGCACGGCATGGGCGGAGGATTTGCCGCGCCCGGATCATATCGTGATCGTGGTGGAGGAGAACCGCACGTACGCGCAGGTGATCGGCAATCCCGAAGCGCCGTACATCAATGCACTGGCGCAGCGCGGCGCACTGCTGACGCAATCGCACGGGGTGAGTTACCCCAGCCAGCCGAACTATCTGGCGCTCTTTTCCGGTTCGATGCACGGCGTACGCGACGATGCTTGTCCGTATGCGCTGCACGGGCCGAATCTGGCGCACGCATTACAAGAAGCGGGACGGAGTTTTGTGAGTTATTCCGAATCGTTGCCCTACCCCGGTTACGACGATTGCAGCGCGCCGGGCGGTTATCGGCGCAAGCACAATCCGGTGGCGAACTGGGCGGAGTTGGCGAAGCTGAACCAGCCGTTCAGCGCCTTTCCGCAGGATTTCGCACAATTGCCATCAGTGGCGCTGGTAGTGCCGAACCAGCGCAATGACATGCACGACGGCAGCATTGCGACGGCGGACGGTTGGCTAAAACAGCATCTGGCGGCCTATGCCGACTGGGTGATGACGCACAACAGTTTGCTGATCGTGACCTGGGATGAGGACGACTACCATTCCGGCAATCACATTCCGACCCTGCTGGTTGGCCCGATGGTGCGGGCGGGCGTACAGAGTGCGCAGCCGGTGAATCACTACAATATATTGCGCACGGTGCTGGATATGGCCGGCGCGCAGCCGGTGGGCGCCAGCGCAGACGCGCAAGCGCTCGGCGGTATCTGGCGCAGCGTTCAGGAAAAGGCCGAATAGATTTCGTTGAATTCGGCGGGTCGCTTGCTGAAGGCGTTCAGCACCTCGGGGTCGAAATGTTCCGGCGCGGTGCGCCCGTCGCCCTTACGGAGAATATCGGTGGCCGTATCGTGGTCGAGCGCCAGTTTGTAGGGACGTCGACTGCGCAGGGCGTCGTAGACATCCGCCAGCGACATGATGCGGGCGGGCAGCGGAATTTCCTCGCCTTTTAGCCCGTTCGGATAGCCGCTGCCGTCCCAGCGTTCGTGATGTGCGGCGGCGATTTCAATTCCCATGCGTGCATAGGGGGAAGAGCCTGTCGCCAGAATGCGTTTACCCAGCTCGCAATGCGAGCGCATGATGTCGATTTCGCCGTCTACCAACTTGTCGGGTTTAAGTAAAACGGCGTCTGGGATGCCGATTTTTCCGACGTCGTGCATGGGGGCGGAGAAAAACAGCGTGTCCTGAAACGCAGGTTCGGCGCCCAGCAGGGCGGCGAGATGTTTGCAGTAATAGGCGGTACGCTCGACGTGGCTTCCGGTTTCCTCGTCGCGGTATTCTGCCGCTTTGACCAGCAGATGCACACTTTCCAGAAAGCTCTCGCGCAGGGCGGCGGTTTTGTTGAGGACTTCTTCTTCCAGCAAGCGGTTACTGGCGGACAGACTGTTGCTGCGTTCGGCTTGTGCCTTGGAAAGCAGCCGCAGTTTAATCAGATTGCCGACCCGTGCTCTGAGTTCGGCCTTGTTGATCGGGGCGTGCAGAATATCCTCGACTTTTTCCCAGAGGTTGCGAGTTGCCAGCGTGGCGGTGGGCGAGGAGGTGATGAGGAGTACCGGCAGCACGGCGGGCAAGGCAAGTTGACGGGCTTTCGCGATGCGGTCGGCGCATTTTCCGTACACCGGGCCGTCCAGAATAATCATGTCCGGCTCCCGTTCCGAACAGCCGCCCGAGCCGTCGCCTAAGGTCAGGTCGTGCATGATGCCCAGCGTTTCCGACAGGATGCGCCGGTTGGCGGGATTGGCGACCAGAATGCTAATGCGTGCCATGCGGCTACTCCTCGGTAAGTGCGCGCAAAACAGACAGTAACTGCTGGCGCGTCAGCGGTTTGGAAAGCACGGCGCTGGCACCGTGACCCAGTTCGGCGTGCCGTTTCGGGTCTGCCACCTGAGGGACGACCACTACGAACGGAATGTGAAAGCGATGCAGCAGTTTGCAGGCGTCCCAGAAATCGGGGCCGAAGCCGGAGCTGTCGAGCAGGGCGGTGCGGCAATGCGGTACGGAACGCAAAGCTTCTTCGATGGCGGCCGGCGTGTCGGCCGCGGCGACGCGAAAGCCGCTTTGTTCCAGCATGTCGCGCATGAGCGCCAGATTAACCGGATTGCTCTCCAGCAGCAGAATTTCAGTCGGTGCTTGCGACATGATCGTCGGCCTGCCGGTGCTTGTCGGTGCGGTTGACGATGCGCGGTCTGCCGGTCAGGATGCCGGTCAGATTGCACAAGGATCTGCCGACCTTGATGCCGTATTCGGTGATGTCCAGTTTGCGCAGGCTTTTTTCGAAATTTCCGGTACGTTTCTTCAGCACGCCGATCGCTTTCGATAACTCGCCTTCCAGTTCGAGATAGCGCAGGAAAATAATGGTGTCGGCCAGATAGCTGACGCCCAGATTGGTGGCGGTGAATTCCTCGCCGGCGATGGTGTCGATTTCGCTGATGAGGATGGTCGTGACCCCCATGTTTTTCAGATAGGTACACTTGGTGTGCAAGTGCGTGAGCAGGTCTTCGCCGCGTACCGAGAGCTGGAAGCCCTTGGCGCTGTCGATCATGACGATGCTGGCGTTGTATTCCTCGACTTCTTCCCGCAGCATGGCGGCGAATTCGAAAGCCGAATAGCGCAACGGTTCGAGATAGTGCACCACCAGCTTGCCTTGTTCCAGCATGGCGTCGATGGGTACGCCGATACTGCGGCAGCGGTGGAACAAGGTGCTGGGGGTTTCCTCGAAAGTAAAGATAACCGAGCGCTCGCCGCGTCCGGCGGCTTCTTTCATGTACTGTACACCCAACGTGGTTTTCCCGACGCCGGAAGGGCCGCTGACCACGGTAACGGTGCCCCGGCTGAGGCCGCCGTGCAAGAGTTCGTCCAGCTCGGGTACGCCGGAGTGGACGGTCTCCAGTGCGAACTCGCGGGCGTGTTCGGAAGCCTTCATGCGCGGAAAGAGGCGCATACCGTGGTCGGTCAGCCGGAAAAAATGCCAGCCTTCGGCAAAATCCGAGCCGCGAAACTTGGTGATACGCAGCATGCGGCCCTCAGTGCGGCATTCGATTTCGATGATGCCGTCGGCCATGAACTGCACGTCTTCGTCGGGGGCTTCCTTGCTGTTTTCGGTACAGAACATGGTGGTGATGCCCAAATCTTCCAGATAGGAAAACAGCGACAGGGTTTGTTTGCGGAACTGGAAATCGTCGGTTGCCAGATAGCGGAACTGGGTGAGCGAGTCGATGAAGATGCGCGAAGGCTGGGTGCTGCGAATGCTTTCCAGCAACTTTTCCGTCAGCGGCTTGCGTTCGACTTCGGCGGGCAAGAAGATGTCATAGCCCTGATCTTCCAGAAAAGCATCTTTGCGCGGTGTGAGATCGACAAAGCGGACATTGTCCAGTTGCATGCCGATATTCTCGGCATTGCGGCGGATGCTGGATTCATCTTCGGAAAGGGTGATGTACAGCGTCTTTTCTTCGGGCGCAGCGGTCAGAAAATGCAAACCGAGCGTGGTTTTGCCGGCGCCGGGCCCGCCGCGCACCAGATATGCCCGGTTGGGAAGCAGCCCGGTTTGCAGTAATTCGTCGAGTCCCGCAATGCCCGTAGAGAGGCGTGCGGTCGTTCCCGGGGTGTCCATGGCATATTCCTCCATTCTGCGACTGATTATGCAGAAGGGTAGAGTTGCGCTGGGCGATATACAATATGCTGAAAGATATGGATAAATCGGGGTAGTTGCCCGTCTTTCCTATATCCTTCTATGCGTGTCGGGTATTTTGGGCGCTTATTCGCCGGCGGCCAGCCCCAGTTCTTGTATCTTGCGGGTCAGCGTGTTGCGTCCCATCCCGAGCAGATTGGCGGCCTCGATGCGCCGTCCGCCGGTGTGCAACAGGGCCTGGGTAATCAGCGTGCTTTCGAATTGCTGCGACAGCGTGTCGAGGATGTTTGCATCGCCGCGCCGCAGCGCGGCATCCGTCTCGGCTGCCAGCGCCCGTTTCCAGTCGCTGCCCGGGATGGCGGTTTCGCCGCCTTCCGTTGCGCCACCGCGCCATTCGGGCGGCAGATCGGCCACTTCCACCTGCTGAGCCGGGGTCATGACGGTAATCCAGTGGCACAGATTTTCGAGCTGGCGCACGTTGCCGGGGAATTCTTGCGCCATCAGGTGGCGCACGGTGGCTTCACTGAGCGTTTTTTGTTCTACGTTCAGTTCGCGGGCGCTTTTTTGCAGGAAATATTTCGCCAGCAGCGGAATATCCTCGCTCCGCTCGCGCAGCGGCGGTAGGCGCAGTCGGATCACATTCAGGCGGTGGAACAGGTCTTCGCGGAACATGCCTTGTTTGACGCGCTCTTCCAGATTCTGGTGGGTAGCGGCGATGATGCGCACATTGGCTTTAATCGGCTGGTGACCGCCGACGCGGTAGTATTGCCCGTCCGACAAGACGCGCAGCAAGCGGGTTTGCAGTTCGGCGGGCATGTCGCCGATTTCGTCGAGGAATAGCGTGCCGCCCTCGGCTTGCTCGAAGCGGCCGTGGCGGGTGGTGGTTGCGCCGGTGAACGCTCCGCGCTCGTGGCCGAACAGTTCCGATTCCAGCAGATCTTTCGGAATGGCGGCGGTGTTGATGGCGACGAAAGGCTTACTGGCGCGCGGGCTGTGCCGGTGCAGCGCATGGGCGACCAGCTCCTTGCCGGTGCCGGATTCGCCGTTGATCAGCACGGTGGCGTGGCTCTGGCTCAGGCGACCGATGGCGCGGAAGACATCCTGCATGGCGGGTGCATGCCCGAGGATGTCCGGCACGGGCGAGGCTTGCTCCGGTTCGGCATTTTTGCGCTGGCTGTGTTCCAGCGCACGGCGGATCAGTTCGACTGCGTGGTTGATGTCGAACGGCTTGGGCAGGTACTCGAATGCGCCGCCCTGAAAGGCGGAAACCGCGCTTTCCAGATCGGAATAGGCGGTCATGATAATGACCGGCAGCGCCGGATACTGGTCGCGCAGTTTTTGCAGCAAATCGAGGCCGGAGCTGCCCGGCATACGGATATCGCTGATGACGACCTGCGGCATACCTTGGGTCAGCGCGGCCAGTGCGTCTTCGGCGGAAGCGAAGCTGTCGTAGGGAATTTCCTCGCGGGCGAGCGCTTTTTCCAGCACCCAACGGATGGAACGGTCATCGTCGATAATCCAGACGGAATGGGTCATAGCGTGTCCTCAGGCAGGGGCAGAGTGATGCTGAAACAAGTGCGTCCCGGTTCGCTTTCGAACTCGATGGCGCCTTGGTGCTGGCTGACGAAATCCTGCGCCAGCGTCAGGCCGAGTCCGTGACCGTCGGCGCGGCCCGATACCAGCGGATAGAAGATTTTATCGCGCAGTTCGGGCGGAATGCCGGGGCCGTTATCGATAATTTGTACTTGCACCGCCAGTTTGTGGCGTTTTTTCATCAGCGTCATCTGACGGGCGATACGGGTGCGCAGCACGATGGTACCTTCCCCGTGCATCGCTTGTGCGGCGTTGCGCACGATGTTCAGCATGACCTGAATCAGTTGCTCCTTGTCGCCCAGCAGCGGCGGCAGGCTGATGTCGTAATCGCGCCGGATGTGCAGACCTTCCGGGATTTCCGCCAGCACCACGCTGCGTACCCGTTCCAGCACTTCGTGGATGTTCAGTGCACTGAAACGGGGCATGTTCTGCGGGGTAAGCAGTTTCTCCATCAGCATGCGCAGACGGTCGGCTTCCTGAATAATGACTTGCGTGTATTCGCGCAGGCCCGGACGATCCAACTCTTGTTCCAGCAATTGCGCCGCACCGCGTATGCCGCCGAGCGGATTTTTGATCTCGTGCGCCAGATTGCGCAGCAGCAGGCGGTTAGCCTGCGTCTGGTCGAGCATTTGTTCTTCGCGCGCCAGCTTGAGCGGGCGATCCATGTGGTGGAATTCCAGCAGCACCAAATCTTTTTCCAGATGCAGCGGGGTGGCGGTGCAATGCAACTGGAGTTTGCCGTGAGTGGGGGTGCCGAGCGTCAGTGCGTGCTCGATGAAGCTGCCGCGATTGCCCAGCGCTTGCTGAATGGCTGCGCCGACTTGTTCGGTGTGGGTGAAGGTGTGTTGCAGCGGCTGGCCGATCACATTTTTGCTGCTCAGGCCGAACAGGGTTTCCGCTGCCGGATTCATATAGGCGATGCGCGCTTGCTCATCCAGCAGGACGACTGCTGTGGCGAGATGTTCCAGCGTGGGCTGTAGCGATTCGGGCATGGCTCCGGCAACCTCGGGTGATTGTTCTGTTAAATTCAGAGATTCCCTAAGCACGAAATATGCCAATGGTGCGCTATTTCACGCGGGAAAGCTCGCTCTTCAGTGCCTGAATATTCTGCTCGTGCAGGGCAATGTCTTCCCGCGCTGCGCCGAGCTTATCGGCTTGCTGCGGGGCGGCACGCTTTTGCGCATCGGTTTCCAGTGCTTTCAGATTTTGCCGGGCCGCAGTCAGCAGCTTTTCTTCCGCCGACAGCTCGTCTTCCAGTATCCGGCGGCGCGAAACATCGCGCGTTTTTTGCTCTTCCGCTTTAACCTTGGGGAAATCGGCGGGCGATGCAGCGCCGGGGTTGCGTGCGCGTGCGCCGGGCTGTGCTTCCAGATGCAGCTTTTTCGCGCCTTGCACGGGGCTGTTGGTGTAGGTCACGTGACCATCGGGATCGACGTATTTATAAATCTCGGCGCTGGCGAGCGGGGCAAACAGCGCACAGGCAAAGATGGGCCAAACAAGCAGCTTCATAATCGGATAACGGTATTAAGTGCGAAAAGTATAGGGGATGCGCCCGCTTCTTGCCAGCGATGCGCTTAGTGGTGTTTCTTGCGGCGGAAGGCGCGGGAGAGGGCGGCGGCGACTAATCCGCCGATGCGGTTCAGCCAGATTTCTACGGGTTCCATGCGGATGCGCACGACCAGCGTCATAAAGAAAAACAGGAAGGGAAAAAACAGAATCGAGCCGATCAGCCAGGCCGCTTTTTCGCCCTCGCTGAGTGAGCCAACCCAGCCCTGCAGATGTTCGCCTTTCAGGTGCAGCCAAGCGATTAAACGATCGAAATTCATGGGGATAAGCCCCTGTGCCGAGAATGTGCCCGAAGCATACGCGCAAACCCTGCGGGTGTCTATGTCGCTTTGTAGCACGGTGCGGCGCGCTGTGCCGGAAAAAGAAACGGGGCCTTGCGGCCCCGTTCCGGTTTGCTGCTTCCCGTGCGATTACAGGCTGTAGTACATGTCGTACTCGATCGGGTGTGTGGTCATGCGGTAACGGTTCACTTCGTCCATCTTCAGCGCGATGTACGCATCGATGAATTCGTTGGAGAACACGCCGCCACGGGTCAGGAACTCGCGATCCTTGTCCAGATATTCCAGCGCCTGATCCAGCGAGGAACATACGGTCGGGATCAGTGCGTCTTCTTCCGGCGGCAGATCGTACAGGTTCTTGTCTGCGGGATCGCCGGGGTGAATCTTGTTCTGGATACCGTCCAGACCCGCCATCATCAGTGCGGCGAAGCACAGGTAGGGGTTGGCGGAAGGATCCGGGAAGCGGGTTTCGATACGGCGAGCCTTGTCGGACTGCACGTACGGAATGCGGATCGAAGCGGAACGGTTCTTAGCGGAGTACGCCAGCTTGGTCGGAGCTTCGAAGTGCGGAACCAAACGCTTGTAGGAGTTGGTGCCGGGGTTGGTAATCGCATTCAGTGCGCGAGCGTGCTTGATGATACCGCCGATGTAGTACAGCGCGGTTTCGGACAGGCCAGCGTAGCCGTTGCCTGCGAACAGGTTCTTGCCGTCTTTCCAGATGGACTGGTGCACGTGCATGCCGGAACCGTTGTCGCCAACGATGGGCTTGGGCATGAAGGTGGCAGTCTTGCCGTATTGGTGTGCAACGTTATGCACCACATACTTCAGCGCTTGGGTCCAGTCGGCGCGCTTCACCAGCGTGCTGAACTTGGTACCGATTTCGCACTGGCCGGCAGTCGCCACTTCGTGGTGATGCACTTCGACGGGGATGCCGATTTCTTCCAGCGCCAGCACCATTGCAGCACGGATGTCGTTCAGGCTGTCGACGGGAGGAACGGGGAAGTAGCCGCCCTTCACGGTCGGACGGTGGCCGGTGTTGCCGGCGTCGTATTTTTCAGAGGAAGACCAGGCAGCTTCTTCGGAGTACACCTTGCAGAAGCAACCGGACATGTCCACTTGCCAGTTCACGGAGTCGAAAATGAAGAATTCGGGTTCCGGGCCGAAGTAGGCAGTGTCGCCGATGCCGGAGGACTTCAGGTAGGCTTCCGCGCGCTTCGCGATGGAACGCGGGTCGCGGTCATAGCCCTTGCCGTCGGAGGGTTCGATCACGTCACAAGTGATGATCATGGTGGTTTCGTCCATGAACGGATCGATGTAGGCGGAATCGGGATCCAGCGCCAGTTGCATGTCGGAGGCTTGAATGCCCTTCCAGCCGGCGATGGAAGAGCCGTCGAACGCGTGGCCTTCTTCGAATTTGGCTTCGTCAACGTACTTAGCGGGCACGCCGACATGTTGCTCCTTGCCACGGGTATCCGTGAAGCGCAGATCGACGAACTTGACGTCTCGTTCCTTAATCATCTTCAAAACGTCAGCAACTGACTTGGACATAAACTTCCTCCCTAACAAATCAAACGATCAATACAAAAAATACCCGTAGGCTTTAAAAGCACGAAGCGTGCCACCGACTTGTTGCGCCGAGTAAAGCATTCTGCCATAACCTGTGCAAACTGGGCGGAAAAAATGCGCCCCGATTAAGTGCGCTGCGTATCGCGCAATGCACCATTATTGTGCATGCGTCTGGTGCAATTCGATGCTGCGCACATACAGGTCGTCCTGCGCAACTTCGGCGCAGCGTGCGCGCAATGCGGCCAATTTTTCCGGTTGTGCGCCCAGTGCGGGGCCGACGAACAAATCCACATCCACTTTGCCGTTCAGATAGTGCAGCACCACGCGGCAATCGCCCAGCGCCACGGTATCGCCCAGCAGCGTTTCCAGATGGTCGAGCAGGCCGGCGCGCGGCGGCAGGCTGGCATTCGGTTTCGATTGCAGATCGTCTTCCGGGTCGATATGCACCATCACATCCATTACATGATGCTGGCGCAGCACGGCCTGACGTGCGCTTTCGGCGATGTAATGCCCTTCCGACACGCTGATGCGCGGATCGACAATGATGTGCGCATCCACCAGCGCATGGTCGGCCATCTTGCGGGTGCGCAGTTCGTGCAGCCCCTGTACGCCCGGCGTTTCCAGCAGTGTCGCGCGGATGGCGGCGACCTCTTCTTCGTCCAGCGCAGTATCGATCAGCTCACTCAGCGCTTCCAGCGCAAACTTGCCGCCCATGTGCGCGATCATGATACCCACCACGGCGGCGGCGATCAGATCGAGAAAGGTGTAACCCAGCAGATTGCCGCTAATACCGGCCAGCACCACCAGCGAAGAGGCTGCATCCGAGCGGGCATGCCATGCGTTGGCGATCAGCATTTGCGAGCGCACCCGTTTGGCTACCGCCAGCATGTAGCGGAACATGCCTTCTTTGGCAGCCAGCGCGATCAGCGCAATCCAGAACGTGAACGGATGCACCGGCTGCACTTGGTCGGGGTGTTGCAGGCGCATGCCTGCCGCGATCAGCAGCGCCACCCCCAACGCGGCCAGCGCCACCCCCAGCACCAGCGTCGCCGCGGTTTCTATGCGGGCATGGCCGTAGGGATGCTTGGCATCGGCATGCCGATTGCCGTGCCGGTTGGCGAATAGCACAAAGACATCCGCCACCAAATCGGAAAGCGAATGCAGACCGTCGGCCATCAGCGATTGCGAGCGGCCGAAATACCCGGCCAGCACTTGCAGCACCGTTAGAAACAGATTGATGAAAATACTGACCCACGTGCTTTTGCGCGCCGCCTCGTAGCGCTCCGGGTGAGCGGGTTCGAAAGCGGCGGATTTATTGTGGGAATGCGAGTGACCGTGGTTATCCATTCTGCAGCCGGGAGTGTACGCAAAGCGCCGAACAGGATACCATTTACCCCGGCAACATCAAAATCGTGTGGAATAAGCTATGGGAAAAATCAGTGAAATATTGAGCCGCGCACAACAACGCGGCAAAGAAATGAATCTCAGCTACGCCGGTGCCCTGCTGCCCGACGAAGCCTACCAACTCAGTCAGCTCGCGCCCAGCGCCAAGCTGGTGGACGTGCGCTCGCGCGCCGAATTCGACTTCGTCGGCGTCATTCCCGATACCGTGCTGATCGAATGGGCCAGCTACCCCGGCATGCGCAACAACCCCAACTTCATGGCCGAACTCGAACAGCAAGTCGATAAAGAAGCACTGGTCATGTTCATCTGCCGCAGCGGCGCCCGCTCGCACCATGCCGCCGTCGCCGCCACCAAGGCCGGCTATACCGACTGCTACAACGTACTCGAAGGCTTTGAAGGCGACCTCGACAACGAAGGCCACCGCAACGTCCTCAACGGCTGGCGCGCCTGCGGTCTGCCGTGGGAACAAACCTGACCAAGCGTTAGGCGTGGAAACTTAAAAAGCCGGTGGAGACACCGGCTTTTTTGTAACTAGTTTCTAACGATGTATAGCGCTTTACAAAGAAGGTAGATGCCACCATCGCTATGGTGTGATGCGGCTATGAGACGGGTCTCCGGCACCTGTAGCCCCGTTAGGTATCCTTCTCTCCCAAGTCCGCTGCGTACACGAACAGCTCTCCAAGGGTTAGCTGATCGTTCCATATAGTCCGAAAACTGACACGATAGGTTTTTTCGATAAAGGGCGAGCACCGTTAGTCATGCTTAACAAAATCAATTCCAAGAATAAACAGGAGTATTGTTAAAACAGTTGTTGTGGTGACAACTGCGATACGAGCCGGGCTAGATAGGCGCGCAACGAACGGCAAGCCAAGAAGTTTTGTACCTGTAAACTCTAAGGCAAACGCAATGGGTATGCCTATGGCGAGCTTTTTCGCCCACTCTAAGTATGCTTGAGTAAAAGAGGTGCTGTTGCCGGGAAATATAAATGCAAGTGACCCGACCGCCAAAAAGAAAACGATTATGGACTTGATAAGGAGCAATGAGAAATCAATAACACGTCTTGGAAGCATGTTCGCCCTAATGTAATAGTGAGGAACCGCGCACTTTTGCGCAGCCTCTCTCGATTGTTGGGTTGGGCTGAAAGGTCACGGGGAGCCGAGCTAATTGACGAAAGAATGCGTTGGTATGCAACGCACATGTTCCTGTTTTTTGGGTTGCAAATCTCTCCCTGCATAATAACTAATGGCTAATGCGGGCGCAATTAGCGCTCTAATGCAGTTGCAGTGGCCGGTAAACCGGCCTTGGCACCCTAGCGGGGCTTCGTGGTCGATGCTATTGTGCGGCATCGTTAAGCAAAGTTGTGATGATGAGAATTTGGGTGGATGCGGACGCTTGTCCGGTGGTGATTAAAGAGATTCTTTACCGCGCGGCTAACCGTGCGGAGGTTTCGCTGACGCTGGTGGCGAATAAGTTGCTGCGTGTGCCGCCGTCGCCTTGGATTAAAGCGCTGCAGGTTCCGGGCGGTTTCGATGTGGCGGATCAGCGCATTGCGCAGGAGGTGCAGGCGGGCGATCTGGTTATTACGGCGGATGTGCCGCTTGCCGCGGAGGTTGTCGCCAAGGGGGCGACGGTGATTGATCCGCGCGGGGAGTTGTTGTCCGCGGCGAATATTCAGGAGCGGCTGACCATGCGGAATTTTATGGAGGGTCTTCGCAGCAGCGGGGTGGAGACGGGCGGGCCGGCGGCTTTTTCTAATGCAGACCGGCAGGCGTTCGCCAATCAGGTCGACAGGTTGCTGGCAAAGCGGCGCTAGGGTTTTGCTGGGCGCGTTTGCCGAGAAACAAAGGCCGGTATTGCTACCGGCCTTTGTATTTCTGGGCGCGATGAATTGCGTGTGCGGCGTTAACCCGCTGTCCAGCTCACCAAACCGCTGTAGGCGGTGCCGAGTACCACGAGGCCGAAGGCGATGCGATACCACGCGAATACGGTGAAGTCGTGGCGGCTGATGTAGCGCAGCAGGCCGCGCACGGCGAGGAAGGCGCTGATGAAGGAGGCGATGCTGCCGACGACGAACAGGCCGAGATCGTCGGCGCTGAACAGGTGGCGGTATTTCACGACTTCATACACAGTGGCCATGCCGAGGGTGGGGATGGCGAGGAAGAAGGAGAATTCGGTGGCGGCTTTGCGCGAGAGGCCGAAGAACAGGCCGCCGATGATGGTGGAGCCGGAGCGGGAGGTGCCGGGAATCAGTGCCAGCGCTTGGGCGCAGCCCATTTTCAGGGCGTCTTTCCAGTGCATGTCGTCTACGCTGCCGATGCGTTCGCTGTGCTGGCGTTTTTCTGCCCACAGGATGATGAAGCCGCCGACGATGAAGGCCAGTGCGACCGGCACGGGTTTAAACAAATGGTCTTTGATGGCGTGGCCGAACAACAGACCGAGCACGGCCAGCGGCAGGAAGGCGATGAACAGGTTGAAGGTGAAGCGCTGGGCGGCTTCCTGTTTTTGCAGCAGCCCGCTGGCGACCGAGCCGAGCTTGGCGCGGTATTCCCAGCACACGGCCAAAATCGCCGCAAATTGAATGACGATTTCGAACACTTTGCCGCGTTCGTCGTTGAAATTCAGCAGGTCGCCGACCAGAATCAGGTGGCCGGTGCTGGAGATCGGCAGAAATTCGGTCAGACCTTCGACAACGCCGAGAATGGCGGCTTTCAGCAGCAACAAAGTATCCATGCAATCCTAATGCGAATGAGGTTTTTCGGGCAGCGCGGCAATGCGCTGATTGACTTGGCGGCGCTCGGCTTCGGTCATCTCCGGCCAGCGAATCACCTCTTCCAGCGTGCGCAGGCAACTGCGGCACACATCGTCGCCGAGCGCAGTGGTGCAATGCCCTACGCAAGGACAGTCGGCAGTGATTTCGTCGGGAGGAGAAGCAGGGCGCATGCAGTAATTATACCGTGTCGGACGGGGCGCAGAATCGGTGCAACCCCTAGTTTGCAGGGGTGGTCAGCCGGGCAACGATCTTGCGCACCAAGGGTGCAACCACCAGCACCGTGGGAAACGCCACCGGCCAGGCAATCGAAAAGCCGCGCAGCCATTGCGCGAAAAAGGACGGGCCATAGCCTTGGTTCACCAGCACCACCGTGCCGGAAACCACCGTCACCATAATGGCCGACAGCAAGCCGCCGAAAAGTATGTGTCCGTATTTGGCAGGAATCCTCATCGTGTCTTCCTAAGGGCGCGTGGCCTGCTCCAGTGCGCTCAGCCACGCCAGCGCATGCTCGCGCGTGGCCCCGCACATTTCAACCGAGGGCTGCAATCCGCCGCAAAACGCCGGACGCTCGGGCTTGCCGAACACCTTGCAACGCAAGGCGGCATCGAGCTGCACACACGGCACTCCCGCCGGTTTGCCCTGCGGCATGCCCGGCAAGAGTGAAGCGATGGAAGGAGCGATGCAGCAGGCAGCGCAGCCTTCCCGGCAGATGAATGCTTCTACAGGTCGGGGCATGTTATTCAGGTATAACCGAGCTTCGCTTCCCGGCCAGTTCGATATCACGCCACTTGTAAGGCACAAGCTTAAAATTGTTTTGCTCCAAATCGGATATCAGCCTTCCCCAGTCGTTCACAGTGAGCATATTTCGCAGAACCCCAATTCTCCGATACTGCTCCCCCTGTCTTTCAAACACGGTCGAAATAAAATACCCAGGCTGCTTCGAAAACAAGATTGCCTCCTTGCTTCCATTGTCGTCCAAGTCAACAAACCACACTACGCAATTGCTGGTTGACCAGCGACAATTGTCATCTCGGCGGTTATCGGAGATGGCCTTCAGAAGTGCGTCTTCAAGTACTGCACTATCCGGGATGGGGCGGATAAGTTCGCGTAATGGCACATCACCTTGAACATTTTGCGGTTGATTTTGATAGGCGGACTTTTGGCTCAGGCTGATTTTGGCGTTGGAGGCAATAAGAGCCCGCATCGGATGGTCTACCCCATTTGCTAAATTCTGCAATGCCTGTAGGCCATACTTGCCCGCATGCCAGCGCAGGTGGTCATAATCAAAAGTCTCAGGGGTGATTTTCTGTGCCAGGAGACGTTCGATCTGGCTGTTAGCCGCAATTCTGCTGGGTGAAGCAAGTGGTGAAAGTAGCGCCAACAGGCCCAGCGACATAAAAACTGCAGTCACGATATTGGTAGTACCTATCGAACCAAGCCAGGCAGACTTGCGCCAAGCTGACCAACTGTAGCCAAGAACGTACAAAGATACGTTCAGCAGCACAAACACACCCCAAACCCGATCTTCCGTCCAGCCGTGCTGTGCGATGCGCATACCCATGGCTTGCCACGCCAGAAACAACAAGACCGGCAGGCACAACCACAGCCATGCAATGATGCGATTAAGCTTTGTGCCAAAAGGGGGCGGCGTTTGCCCATCCTGATAAACTGCATTCGCATAAGCGATGCAAAGAGCCATACACCAAAGCAAGATAAATGCGGCGCTCTTTGTCGCAAAAAGCGGCCCGACCCCCGTGAAAAGCAAGGAAGCCACCCAAATTGCAATAAACATCAGCATCAACGGCAACAGCCAGCTTTGAAGCAAGCAAGCAAAACGGCGCAGCGAAACTATCAATTCTGCGCGGACAAAACTGAAGGCTATGCCCCCACCAAAAGCCACACCGCTGAGGGCACTCACGAAGAATGGCTTCTGAAGCTGGATTTCCAGAAAATCTACGCCAATCAGCTTGAATAATGCCGCACTGGAATGAAGTACGCCCCAGAACAATCCGGTCAGGATGGCTGCTGACAGACACGCAATGATATTCCGCCAAGCCGTTTCAAAAAGTGCGTGATAAGACCAGCGTTTGCTGTGCATATCAAAATGCATCAGCAATGGAATCAACATGAATCCCAGAACGCCTGCGGGCAGCAGATTCGGGAAAAGCATGTGCACGAGCAGTAAACGTCGGTCTGGTGATTCGGGCTGAATCCACATCCAGCCGTCCCACCACCCTAGCAGAGCAAATAGCACCGCCACTCCCGCAATAATATAACGGCGTTTTTTTGCTGAGAGCGTAGGATGGCTAGCAGTCAGATACGCGCTGAGAGGTGCTGCTAATCCCAGATATAGCAACGCCTCTTTGGTCGGTAAACTTAGCGGGAACCAAGGAGTGGTGTCATTCACCAATCTCCACCAGGCCCAGAGCCATACGCCCTGCAGCAGGCCAATGAATGAGAACCTGGTAATCATGAGCGCACCTCAAAAGGCTTACGCCTTGTGGTAAACCTCGGCACCTTGTTTGACGAATTCCACCGATTTCACTTCCATGCCTTTTTCCAGTGCTTCTTGTTCGGAAACGCCTTGGGAGGCAGCGAAGTCGCGCACGTCCTGCGTGATTTTCATCGAGCAGAAGTGCGGGCCGCACATCGAGCAGAAGTGGGCGACTTTGGCCGATTCCTTGGGCAGGGTTTCGTCGTGGAAGCTGCGCGCGCGGTCGGGATCGAGGCCGAGGTTGAACTGGTCTTCCCAGCGGAATTCGAAGCGCGCTTTGCTCATGGCGTTGTCGCGCACTTGTGCGCCGGGGTGGCCCTTGGCGAGGTCGGCGGCGTGGGCGGCGATCTTGTAGGTGATGATGCCTTCCTTCACGTCGGCCTTGTTGGGCAGACCCAGATGTTCTTTCGGGGTGACGTAACAGAGCATGGCGGTGCCGTACCAGCCGATCATCGCTGCACCGATGGCACTGGTGATATGGTCGTAGCCGGGGGCGATGTCGGTGGTCAGCGGGCCGAGGGTGTAGAACGGCGCTTCGTGACACCACTTCAGTTGCAGATCCATGTTCTCTTTAATCATGTGCATCGGCACGTGGCCGGGGCCTTCGATCATGGTCTGGATGTCGTGCTTCCACGCGATTTCGGTCAGCTCGCCCAGCGTTTTCAATTCGCCCAGTTGCGCGTCGTCGTTGGCATCGTAGATCGAGCCGGGACGCAAGCCGTCGCCCAGCGAGAAGGAAACGTCGTAGGCCTTCATGATTTCGCAGATTTCTTCGAAGTGCGTATACAGGAAGTTTTCCTTATGGTGCGCCAGACACCATTTCGCCATGATGGAGCCGCCGCGCGAGACGATGCCGGTCATGCGCTTGGCGGTCATCGGCACATAGCGCAGCAGCACGCCGGCGTGGATGGTGAAATAGTCCACGCCCTGCTCGGCTTGTTCGATCAGCGTGTCGCGCACGATTTCCCAAGTCAGCTCTTCGGTGCGGCCGTCCACTTTTTCCAGCGCCTGATAAATCGGCACGGTGCCGATCGGTACCGGCGAGTTGCGGATGATCCATTCGCGGGTTTCGTGGATATGCTTGCCGGTGGAAAGATCCATCACGGTGTCGCCGCCCCAGCGGATCGCCCAGGTCATTTTTTCCACTTCTTCCTGAATGCTGGAGCCGAGCGCGGAATTGCCGATGTTGGCGTTGATCTTCACCAGGAAATTGCGGCCGATAATCATCGGCTCGACTTCGGGGTGATTGATGTTGGCCGGGATGATGGCGCGGCCGCGCGCGATTTCGTCGCGCACGAATTCCGGCGTGATGATCTTGGGAATCGATGCGCCGAAACGTTCGCCCGGATGCTGGGCTTTCATCAGCTCGGAGAGGCCTTCGATCTTCTGATTTTCGCGGATGGCGATGTATTCCATTTCCGGCGTGATGATGCCCTGACGCGCATAGTGCATCTGGGTCACATTCTTGCCGGCTTGGGCGCGGCGCGGGGCGCGTTGCAGATTGAAGCGCAGCGCGGCCAGTTCCGGATCGGACAGGCGGCGCTGGCCGTATTCCGAAGTCGGGCCGGAAAGCTGTTCGGTGTCGCCGCGCTCGGCAATCCAGCCTTCGCGCAGCGGCGCGAGACCCGAGCGAATGTCGATTTTCGCATTCGGATCGGTGTAGGGGCCGGAGCAGTCGTAAACGTAAATCGGCGGATTTTTTTCCACCCCTGCGTTGATGCGGGTATCGGTCTGGGTGATTTCGCGCATTGGCACGCGGATGTCCGGGCGCGAGCCTTCGACGTACACTTTGCGCGAATTCGGCAAGGGTTGCACCGCGGCGGCATCCACCTCGGCAACTTGATTCAGAAATTTCGGATTGGGATTGGCATTCATGCTTAGTGCTCCAAAATGCAGGGAGCACCGCCGCCGTTTTTAGACACAGTGGCACGCTTCCCTACGACGGCATTACCCGTACAGGTTCAAAGGGTATATCTCACTTCGATTGCGAAGACCCCCACGCAGGCACGCAAGGTACTGGAAAGGCGGCGCAAAAGCAAGCCGGATGGCGTTGAGCGTCGGCAAGGCGCTTGCTATACTGCGCGTTTCATAACGAAGTTTTGCCCGGGGAGAAGGGGAGGATGAACAGCATGGAATTGGCCAGATTCAATATGGTGGAGCAGCAGGTTCGCCCGTGGGACGTGCTGGATGCGCGCGTGCTCGACCTGATGAAAAAAGTGAAGCGCGAGCTTTTCGTGCCCGCCGAGCATCAGGCGCTGGCGTTCATGGATATGGAAATTCCGCTCGGACATGGCGTGTCGATGTGGCAGCCGAAGCTGGAAGCCCGCGCGCTGCAAGAGCTGAATTTGCGTGGCGGCGATAGCGTGCTGGAAGTCGGTACCGGCAGCGGTTATCTGACTGCGATGCTGGCGCGTCTGGTCAAACACGTGACCAGTGTGGAAATCGTATCCGAACTGGCAGCTTCCGCAGCGGAAAAGCTGGCGGCCTGCAAGCTGGCGAATGTGTCGCTGCACACCGGCGATGCCGCACAGGGTTGGGCGGGCGAGTACGATGCGATCATCCTGACCGGCTCGGTGCCGGTGCTGCCGGAAGCATTTTTGGAAAGCCTCAAGATCGGCGGCCGTTTGTTCGCGATCGTGGGCGATGCGCCCGTGATGGATGCGCGCCGCATTACCTGCGTCGCACCCGGCACGTTCGAGACGGTTTCGCTGTTCGAAACCAACGTCGCGCCGTTGCAAAACGCAATTCAGCCAAGCCGTTTCACATTCTGACCGGATGGGCGGCGCGACCGGATTTGCGTTTTTTGGTGATTTTGCTGTAGCATTAGAAAACTCTAATATACGGGGCGCTGCTAAATGAAACTGAAAACCCTTACTTTGCTGTTGGCTGCGCTGGCTTCCGCGCCGGCGCTTTCCGCCGATCTGCTGGATGCCTACCATGCCGCGCAGGGGCAAGACCCGACCTTCGCTGCCGCGAGAGCAACACATCAGGCCGGGCAAGAGAAGCTAGCGCAAGGCCGTTCGCTGCTGCTGCCGAGCGTCAATCTCTCGGCCAACACCACCTATAACGACAATCTGGTGCATTACCAGAATCCCGGCTTTCTGCGTTCCGGCGTTGCCCGTTACAACACCCACGGCTACGGCGCCTCGCTGGTGCAACCGCTGTTCCGTCAGCAAAACTGGATCGCCTACAGCCAGTCCGACCTGCAAGTGGCGCTGGCCGATGCACAGTTCCACGCAGCCGAACAGGATTTGATCCTGCGCGTATCGCAAGCCTATTTCGATGTGCTGCTGGCACAAGACAACGTCCAACTGGCCGCCGCGCAGAAAACCGCGATTTCCGAACAACTGGAACAAGCCAAGCGTAATTTCGAAGTCGGCACCGCAACTATTACCGATACCCACGAAGCGCAAGCCCGCTACGATCTGGTGGTCGCGCAGGAAATCGCCGCGCAGAGCAATCTGGAAATCAGAAAACGCGCCTTGCAGCAACTGACCGGCAAGCCTGCCGAAGACCTGCGCCCGCTGGCGGCCGAGCTTGACCTCAGTCCGCTGCAGCCCGAACAAATCGACAAGTGGGACGACGAAGCGCAACAGCACAACCCGCAAGTCGAGGCGGCCAAAATCGGCGCGGAACTGGCCGACAAAGAAGTCTCCAAAGCAGCGGGCGGGCATTTGCCGACCGTCGATCTGGTGGCGAACTACAACAAAAATTACGCGACCGGCGGCACCTTCGGGCCGAACGATAACCGCATGACCTCGGTCGGCGTGGTGCTGAACATGCCGCTGTTTCAGGGCGGCTTAACGCAATCGAAATGGCGCGAAGCCGATGCCAACCGCGAAAAAGCGCGGCAAGACCTCGAATTCGCCCGCCGCAGCGTCTCGGTGCAAACCCGTCAGGCCTATCTCGGCGTAGCCAACGGCGCGGCGCAAGTAAGGGCGCTGCAACAAGCGCTCAAATCCAGCGAAAGCCTGCTCGATGCTAGCAAAACCGGGCAAGAAGTCGGCGTGCGTACCAATCTGGACGTGCTGAATGCCCAGCAACAACTCTTCTCCACCCGCCGCGACTTACTGCAGGCCGAATACAACTACCTGATGAACCGTCTGCGTCTCAAGGCCGCCGCCGGCACCTTGAACGAAACCGACCTGAGCAATGTAAACAAGTCGGTGCAGTGATCAGAAGCGCAGTGAGCGTAAGCGGTACCCTTGATCAACGTTTGAGCAGGGGGTCGTCTTCAACGAAGTGAAGTTGCTGCATTTTCAAACCGCTCAGCAAGAGCGGTTTGACTCGATAAATGCTTTGAAAATTGCCTTAAAACTGCGGCAGTATATGAGCGCTCATGTCCCGAAAACTGCGGGATTATTGAAAGTGCTCTTTCAAGATATTGGGCTCCCTCACTCCACTTTTCTTGACCGGCAAGGCTGACGGATAACTCAATCAAACGGCGACCAATCTTTGAATCAGTTGGGCTGGAGAGTTTTTCTTCAATGGCTAGTGACTCTCTGAATAATTGCTCGGCTTCTGAGAATTTGGCAAGCTGACGCTTGATGCGCCCAAGGTTATATAGACGCTGAGACTTTAATTTTGGTCCAAGATTGCCTAAGTCAACGTTAACAAGGGCACGGTAGCAGGCTTCTTCGGCAACCTGCAATCGGCCATTCTGCTCAGCGGCAATACATGTCTCCTCATAATTGTCTGAGGTGACGCGGTTGAGTGG
The DNA here is from genome assembly GCA_040757065.1 of Pseudomonadota bacterium. Taxonomy (GTDB): domain Bacteria; phylum Pseudomonadota; class Gammaproteobacteria; order Burkholderiales; family Gallionellaceae; genus JBFLXR01. Next base: position 38,573 of record JBFLXR010000006.1, on the reverse strand, counting down.
ATTCGCGCATCCGGTCAATACGAGCGCGCCAGTAATCAGTGTAATCTTAGCAATCTTCATAAGTATCTTCTTCAAATAGGCGCATAACGCAGATCAAATGGGGCAGGGGGCTTGAGTGAGGTGCTAGGTCACTTCACTGCGTTCGCGCAAATAAAGATACAGGGGAAGCGCAAAAGACACGCCAACACAAAACAAACCAGCAACAGCCATCCATAGACCCTTTACTGGACGGACACGTTGTTGGTGAAGCATAAAGGTGAGAAGTGCTACCGCTGAAACGAGTACATCAACCCATGCGAATGCAGATACTGGTTCTGAGAAGGCTTGCTGTGCGAGTAGATGGAACGCCAGTCCATGCGCACTTAGCCAAGGAAAGAAAGTAGCAAAAGGCAGTAGAACACCAACAATACAAAGAAGCAGATAAATTTTCTTCATTAGATAAATAGCTATAAATGCAGCGGCTTACAGTTAGTCTGCGGATAGACATGCCTGAGTAATGATAATCACACCATCGTATGCAATACACATAGTTAGACTGATTTCTCCGATGGCCTAAGAAATTGCTGCTCACATAATAACGAACAGCTAAAGCATGAACAACTCCCGCCTAATCATCTGGGGTGGAGGTTGAGCCTGTCGTTCTACTCCGCAGGATTTTCCGTTACCGCAAGCAGGGTTTCCACGGCGGCGGTGTCGGCGTGGGTTTCGGGTTTGCGTTTGCCGTTGTGGCGGGCGTTTTCCGGCAGGACGACGATGTGTACGGGTACGCCGGAGGGGGTTTCGAGGGTGAAGCTGGGGACGGTCTGCGTTCTTCCGCCGAAGTGGGTGCGCCATTCTCCGCCTGCGAAGGGGAGGTTGTGTTTCAGCAGGAACATCAGTACGGATTTTTCGTCGTCGGAATAGACGGTGAGGTTGATGTCGGATTGTTCGCCGGCGGTGCCGTCGAGTACCGAGCCGGTGAGGTAGGGGCCGAACGGTGCGAGCAGGCGCATGGTGTCCAGCGCTTCTTCGCGCAGTTGGCGCAATACGGCGGGGTGGCTGTCGCGCTGGTAAAGGGCGCGGAAGCTGCGCAGGGCGGCTTCGACTTCCTGATTGCTGGGCAGGTGGTGCGAGTCCGGCACGCCCATTTGTTTGGCGGCTTTGCGCTTGGCGTAGGCGTAGTCGGTAATGCCGCTTTCGGCCATCAGGCGGGCGGCGAGATGCGCGAGTTCTTCGCGCATCAGGTCGCGCCGGGAGCTGTGGTCTCTGCTCATTGCCGATCCATATCCCGCGCTGCCGCCTAGAACAGTTGGTCTAGGAAGGATTCGCCCGGTTTTTTCGGTGCAGGCGGCGCTGCGGGGGCGCCTGCTGCCGGGGCGGTCGCCGGGGCATTGCCGCCCGCACCCGGTACGTTCTCCTCGTAGAAGTATTCGGTCAGCGGGCCGCTCGGGTCGGCATGGCCGCTGTCGTTGATGCGGACGGCGTTCATGCGCGGCGGCATGCTGTAGGTGGCTTCCGGCACGCCCTTCAGCGCTTTGCCCATGTAGTAAATCCAGATCGGCAGGGCGGCTTGTCCGCCGGTTTCTGCACCGCCGAGGCTGCGCGGGGTGTCGAAGCCGATCCATGCGATACCGACCAGAGTGGGTTGGAAGCCGCAGAACCACGCGTCGACCGATTCGCTGGTGGTGCCGGTTTTGCCCGCCAGATCTTGTCGGCCGAGTTGCATGGCGCGGGTGGCGGTGCCGCGGCGCACCACGTCTTGCATCATGCTGACCATGGTGAAGGCGTTGCGCACGTCGATGGCTTGTTCGGCATTCATGCCGGCGATAACCGGGTTGGCTTTGCTCAGCACGGTGCCGTTGGCGGCTTCGATGCGCTCGATATAGTAGGGTTTCACGCGCGCGCCGCCGTTGGCGAAGATGGAGTAGCCGGCGAGCATTTGCATCGGTGTAACCGAGCCTGCACCGAGCGCCATGGTGAGGTAGGGCGGGTGCTTGGCGGCATCGAAGCCGAATTTGGTGACGTAGTCTTGCGCGTATTCCGGGGTGATGGCTTGCAGAATACGAATGGACACGAGGTTCTTCGATTTGGTGAGGGCTTGGCGCATGCGCATCGGGCCTTCGAATTTGCCGTCGAAGTTCTTCGGTTGCCAGGCTTCGCTGCCGGTTTGCGCGGCGTCGAAGACCAGCGGTGCGTCGTTAATCACCGAGGCCGGGGTGAAGCCTTTTTCCAGTGCAGCCGAGTAGATGAATGGCTTGAAGCTGGAGCCGGGCTGACGCCATGCCTGCGTGACGTGGTTGAACTTGTTGCGGTTGAAGTCGAAGCCGCCGATCATGGCATGGATTGCGCCGTTGCTTGGGTCGCCGGAGACGAAGGCGGCTTCTACCTGCGGCAGTTGCAGAATTTGCCATTGGCCTTTTTCAGTGCGCTGTACGCGGATTACCGAGCCGGGGCGAATGCGCTGGTTCGGAGCCGGTTTTTCGGTCAGGGCATTCTGGGCGAATTTCAGGCCGTCGCCGGTGATCTCGGCGCTCTGGCCGCCCTTGACGTAGGCGCGCACCCGCTTGGTGTTGGCTTCCAGCACCACGGCAGGCAGTAGGTCGCCGCTGTCGGAAATGTCTTGCAACGCATCGTCCAGTGCTTCTTCGCCGCTGTGCGTGCCGAGGTCGATGAAGCTTTCCGGGCCGCGGTAGCCGTGGCGGCGGTCGTATTCCAGCACGCCTTTGCGCACCGCATCGTAAGCGGCTTGCTGATCCGCCTGACGAATGGTGGTGTAAACCTTAAAGCCTTCGGTGTAGGTTGCATCCTGATATTTTTCGTAGATTTCTTGCCGTACCAGTTCGGTCAGGTGGTCGGCGGGCACGGCGAATTCCTGTGCGCTGTGCTTGACGTGCAGTTGCTCGTTTTGCGCGGCTTCGTATTGCGCATCATCGATGAAATTGAGTTCGTGCATGCGGCGCAGCACGTATTGCTGGCGCAGCTTGGCGCGCTTGGGGTTGACCACCGGATTGTAGGCCGAAGGCGCTTTCGGCAGTCCGGCTAGCATGGCGTATTCGGCTACGGTGAGCTGGCCGAGCGGCTTGCCGTAGTAAATCTGCGCGGCCGAAGCGAAGCCGTAGGCGCGCTGACCCAGATAAATCTGGTTGATGTAGAGCTGGAGAATTTCGTCTTTGGATAGGCTGTGTTCGATTTTGAACGCCAGCAGCATTTCGTTGAACTTGCGGGTGAAGGTCTTTTCTTTGGACAGGAAGAAGTTGCGGGCGACCTGCATGGTAATGGTGCTGGCGCCCTGCTTGGCTCCGCCGGAGGTGAAGTTGGACAGCGCGGCGCGCATGACGCCCATGTAATCGATGCCGCCGTGTTCGTAGAAGCGTTCGTCTTCGGCGGCCAGAATCGCCTTCTTCATCAGGTCGGGCACATCGCCGATTTTGACCAGCGCACGGCGTTCTTCGCCGAATTCGCCGAGCAGCACGCCTTCGGCGCTGTAGATGCGCAGCGGAATCTTCGGCTTGTAGTCGGTCAGCGCTTCCAGCGAGGGCAGCGAAGGATAGGTCAGCATAGCTGCAAACAAGAGCAGCAGCAAAGGCAGCAGAATCAGGGTGATAGCAGCGAGCGCAGGGTAGAACCAGCGGCGGGAGGTCATAAGGGCTTCATTTCCGTTTACGGGCGACGGCGGATTATATAGGCTCTTACGCCATAAAATAAACCGCACGAAACTTTACACGTCCCACAGTTGTTGCTAGCATCTGAGACATACTATTAAAAAAGCGGCTAACCGGCGATGCTAAAAGGGAAATTCAATATTCCTTTAGGGAGCTTCCTCCAGTTGGGTACGCCACCGATGATCGGGGTGGACATCAGTTCGTCTTCGGTCAAGATGGTGGAGCTCAGCGCGGGGCAGAAGGGTGGCTATGTGCTGGAAGCCTACGCGATTGAGTCGCTTCCGAAAGATGCCGTGGTGGACGGCAATATCAACAACCTCGATGCTGTGACGGCGACCTTGCTTCGCGCCTGCGGCAAGCTGGGTTCCCGCGTCAGAAATGTCTGCCTGGCCTTGCCGGCTGCGGCGGTGATTACCAAAAAGATTTTTCTGCCCGCCGGGTTGCGCGAAGAAGATATGGAAGCGCAGGTCGAAGCCGAGGCCAACCAATATATTCCGTTTGCGCTGGACGAGGTGAATCTCGATTTTCAGGTTGTGCGCGAGGTCGAAAACAATCCCGATGAAGTCGAAGTGCTGCTGGCAGTGTCGCGTAAGGCCAATGTGGAAGACCGCGTGGCTGCTGCACAATCTGCCGGGCTGAAAGCCGTCGTGATGGATGTCGAAACCTTTGCAGCGGCGCATGCGGTCGAGCTGATTTGCGAACAGTTTCCCGACCATGCGGAAAACGAGTGCGTGGCGCTGGTGGACATCGGCGCGAACGTGATGAGTGTGAATATTCTGCGCAACGGGCAGTCGGTCTATACCCGCGATCAGCAGATCGGCGGCGACCAGCTGACGCAGCAGATTCATGTGCAACTGGGCGTGTCGCTGGAAGAGGCCGAGCTGGGTAAGCGCAGCGGGAATCTGCCGGAGTCCTACGAAACCAGTGTGCTGGAGCCGTTCCGCGAAACGATTGCGGCGGAAATCACCCGCGCGATCCAGTTCTTTTTTGCTTCCACGCCGTACAACGAGGTGAATTACATCGTGCTGGCGGGCGGCTGCGCCGCGCTGCCGGGGCTGGACAGCGCCGTGGCTTCGCGTACGCAGGTGAGTACCGTGGTGGCGAACCCCTTCGCCCGCATGGGTATCAGTTCTCATCTGAAGGGCCGCCATCTGGCGACGGATGCCCCGGCGCTGCTGACAGCCTGCGGTTTGGCTTTGCGGAGGTTCGACCCGTCATGATCCGCATCAATCTGCTTCCCCATCGTGCCGAAAAGCGCCGTGCGCGGCAGACGCAGTTTATTGCGCTGACGCTGCTGACGCTGGTGCTGGCGGTGTTTACTGTGGGCGCGGTGCATGTCGTCATCAGCACGCAAATCGCCTATCAGGAGCGCCGCAACGATTATTTGCGGCAAGAAATCGCGGTGCTGGACAAGCAAATCGCCGAGATTCGTGCGCTGCGCGAGCAAAACAAGATGCTGATGGCGCGCAAGACGGTGGTGGAAAGTTTGCAGGGTACCCGTTCCGATGTGGTGCATTTGCTCGATCAGATGCTGCGCATTTTGCCGGACGGCGTCTACCTGAAATCCATTAAGCAAACCGGCAACCGCATCAGTCTGGTCGGCTATGCGCAGTCGAATGCCCGCGTTTCTTCGCTGATGCGCAGTCTGGAAGATTCGCCCTGGCTGGATTCGCCCGCGCTGGTGGAAATTCATTCCACAACGGCTAATGGCGCGCGGATGAACGAATTCTCGCTGAATTTCAACATCACCCGGCAGGAGGCGGCTCCCGCCCCCGCGCAACCGGCGGACGTTAAGGGGTAGCCGGTCATGAAGCTATTAGACGAACTGAGAAGCGTCGATCTGCGCACTCCGGGCAACTGGCCGTGGTCGGTGAAAATCACGGTGTTGGGAGTGTTGTTCTTCGCGGTGTTGTTCTTGGGAGCGTTGTTCGACTGGCAGGATCAGTGGGATGCCCTGAGCGCCCGGCGGCAGGAAGAGGTGCAGCTGAAAGAAACCTTCCTGAGCAAAAAACGTCAGGCGGTCAATCTGGAAATCATCAAGCGCCAGTTGCTGGAAACCCAGCAGTCGTTCGGGGCGCTGTTGAAACAGCTGCCGAACAAGTCGGAAATGGATGCCTTGCTGACCGATATCAATCAGGCGGGGCTGGGGCGCGGTTTGCAGTTCGAGTTGTTCCGCCCGGGCGCGGAAGTGCCGACCGGCGTGTTCGCCGAGCAGCCGATTGCGATCAAGGTGACCGGCAATTACGACGACCTCGGTAAATTCGCCAGCGATATTTCGCAACTGCCGCGGATTGTGACGCTGAATGAGATTTCGGTCAGCCAGCAAAGCAGCGGCATTCTGATGATGGAAGCGACGGCGAAGACTTACCGCTATCTGGACGAGGCTGAACTGGCCGCGCAGCAGAAGGGCGGCGAAAAACCGGCAGAGGGGGCGAAGAAATGAGAGTATTCGCCGTGTTGCTGAGCGGGGCGTTGCTGGCCGGATGCGGCAGCGGCGAATTCGCCGACTTGCAGGAATTCGTGAAAACCGCCGGGGCGGATATGCGCGGCAAGGTCGATCCCTTGCCGGAAATCAAGCCTTACGAGCCGTTCACCTACGATAATACGGCTGGTTTGCCGGACCCGTTCAAGCCGCGCAAGCCGGAGTTGCGCAAGGGCGGCAAGCGCGGTCTGAATGAGCCGGATTTCGACCGTCCGCGCGAGGCGCTGGAAGAGTTTCCGCTCGATAGTCTGAAGATGGTTGGTTACCTGAAGCGCGGCGGTGTTCCGTACGGCGTGGTACGTGCGCCTGATAGTAAGTTGTACCATGTTAAAGCGGGTAATTACATCGGGCAGAATTTCGGTCTGATCCGGGAGATCGGCGAAACCGAGATGAAAATTAAGGAAGTGGTGCAGGATAGCGCCGGCGATTGGTCGGAACGCATGAGCACGCTGACGATGATGGAATGAGCGGGGAGCATTCATGAAACAATTCAATTTAGCGGTTCGCCGCCTGTTCGGATGGATGGGGATGATGCTGGCAGTGTGCGCCCTGTCGGCGCATGCGCAATCCTCTGGCTCGAACGCCATTACCGGCCTGAATGTCAGCGAAACTGGCGACGGCGTGGTGCTGCGCCTGACCCTGAAAGAAGCGCCGGCTGCCGCACCGACCGGGTTTTCCGTGAATACGCCGCCGCGCGTGGCGTTTGATTTTCCCGCTGTCTCGAATGAGAGCGGCAAGAGCAACTGGGAAATCAATCGCGGCGATGTACGCAGCGTCAGTCTGGCGCAGGCAGGCGGTCGTACCCGCGTGGTGCTGAATCTCGGGCGGATGCTGGCCTATGAAACCCGTACCGAGGGCAAGGATTTCGTAGTGTTGCTGCATGCCAAGCCGAGTGTGTCCGCACCCGACGGCGTGGCGGCGCGTTTTGCCGAGGCCACGCCGGATAAGGCCGTGCATCGCGTGAAGGGTGTCGATTTCCGCCGCGGCAAGAACGGCGAGGGTCGTGTGATCGTCGATTTGTCCGATACCAACATCGGCATCGATATTAAGCAGCAAGGCAGCAAGCTGATTGTGGATTTCGCACACGCCGGGTTGCCGCGCGAGCTGCAGCGCAAGCTGGATGTGGTGGACTTCGGGACGCCGGTGCAAATGATCGATACCTATGCGCAGGGCGATGCGGTACGCATGGTGATCGACTCCAAGGGCAAGTGGGAGAATGCGGCCTACCAGACCGATAACCGTTTTATCGTCGAGATTAAACCGGCCAGCGACGACGCCAAGGCCGCGAAGGGCTACAGCGGAGAGAAGCTGACACTGAGTTTTCAGAACATCACTGTGCGCGAAGCGCTGAACGTGATCGCTGATTTCACCAACCTGAACATGGTCATCAGCGATACGGTCGGCGGTAGCCTGACCTTGCGTCTGAAGGATGTGCCGTGGGATCAGGCACTGGACATCATCCTGCAAAGCAAGGGGCTGGATATGCGCCGCAGCGGTAACGTGATTCAGGTGGCGCCGCGCGATGAAATGACCACACGCGATAAGAACGAAATGGCGGCCCGTCAGGAAATGATGGACATGGAAGAGGTGCGGACCGAAAGCTTCCAGCTCAGCTATCAGAAGGGGGCCGATATGGCGGCGCTGCTTTCCAACGACAAGCAACGTATTCTGTCCAAGCGCGGCAGCGCGGTGGTGGATGCCCGCACCAATACCCTGTTCGTGCAGGATACGCCGACCCGTCTGGAAGAAGTGCGCAAGCTGATTAAGCAGATCGATGTGCCGGTGCGTCAGGTGATGATCGAAGCACGTGTGGTGAATGCTGCCAATACATTCAGTCGCAATCTGGGTGCGCGTTTGGGTATTACCAACAACAATCTGGCCGGTACGGCGCTGAATACGCTGCCCGGCACGCCGACACCGCCCGCTGTGACGACCGGGACGATTTTCGGGCCAACCCAGCAACATGGCATGGTAAGTATCGGAAACGTCAGCTTGCCCAACAACCCGGGCAATGCCGGCAACTTTGCCTTGCAGTTGTTCAATGCCGGCGCGAGCAAGCTGCTGACGCTGGAATTGCAGGCCAACGAAACCGACGGCAATACCAAGACGATTTCCGCACCGCGCGTGGTGACTGCGGATAAGGCCGAGGCAGTGATCGAATCCGGTGCGGAAATTCCCTATACCACCCCGGCGGCGGTGGGTGCGATTCCGACCACCTCCTTTAAGAAAGCGACGCTCAGCCTGAAGGTGACCCCGCAAATTACGCCGGATGAAAACGTGAACCTGAAGGTGAACGTTACTAAGGATAGCGTGGGAACGATCTATAACGGCGTGCCGAGCATCAACACCAACCGTATCGATACGCAGGTGCTGGTGGAAGACGGCGGCACGGTGGTGATCGGCGGCATTTACGTGCAAGACCTCAGTGAGTCGGTCAATAAGGTGCCGTTGCTGGGCGATGTGCCGATCGTCGGGAACCTGTTTAAGTCGAGACAAAATATCGACAATAAAACCGAGTTGCTGATCTTTATTTCGCCGAAGATTCTGCGCGACCAATTCAACATCCGCTAAACGGATCGTTCTCGAAAAAGCCCGGTTTCGACCGGGCTTTTTCGTTTGGCGAGGAAGCTTCAGGCAGTTTCCGCTACAATGCGCGTTATGGAAAACGCAGATCGCATACAAGCCAAACGCCCCTCCGGCAACATTGTGCTGGTCGGCATGATGGGCGCAGGCAAAACTACCGTGGGCAAGCTGCTGGCGCGCCAGCTCGGCAAAACTTTCGTGGATAGCGACGAGGAAATTCAGCGCCGCACCGGCGTGACAATTGCGCATATTTTCGACGTCGAGGGCGAAGCGGGATTCCGTCAGCGCGAAAGCGCCATGATTCAGGAGCTGGCACAGCGCGACAACATCGTGCTGGCGACGGGCGGCGGCGCGGTCATCAAAGCCGAGAACCGCGAAGTGCTGAAGCGCAACGGCGTGGTGGTCTACCTGAAAAGCACGGTGCACGATTTATGGCAGCGCACCCGGCACGACCGCAGTCGCCCGCTGCTGCAAACCGCCGATCCGCGCGGCAAGCTGCAACAATTATTCGAACAGCGCGACCCGTTCTACACCGAGGCCGCCGACTTGACGGTGCATACCGGCAAGCAGGGCGTGCATTGTCTGGTAAACGGGTTGCGCCGGAAACTGGAAGCTTTGATGAATACCGAAAACTCTGCCGATACTTTGCAAACCCTGACCGTCGGGCTGGCCGAGCGCAGCTATCCCATCCACATCGGCAGCCATCTGCTGTCGCACGCGGAATTGTTGCTGCCGCATCTGCCGAAAAAGCGTACGGCGATTGTCACGAACACCACCGTCGCGCCGCTGTATCTGGAGGCCGTACAGCAATTGCTGGAGTGCCACGGCGTCAGCGTGGTGCCGGTGATCTTGCCGGACGGCGAGGCGTATAAAACCAGCGAGACGCTGAATCTGATTTACGACGCGCTGCTGACCCACCGCTGCGAACGCAGCACGCCGCTGATTGCGCTGGGCGGCGGGGTGATCGGCGATATGACCGGCTTCGCTGCCGCAACCTATTTGCGCGGCGTGCCGTTCATTCAGATTCCGACCACGCTGTTGTCGCAGGTCGATTCGTCGGTGGGCGGCAAAACCGGCATCAACCACCCGCTCGGCAAAAATATGATCGGCGCGTTTTATCAGCCGAAAGTGGTGCTGGCCGATACCACGACTTTGAATACTCTGCCCGATAACGAACTGCGCGCAGGCATCGCCGAGGTAATCAAGTACGGTCTGATTCGCGATTTGCCGTTTTTGGCGTGGCTGGAACAGAACATGGAAAAGCTGCTGGCGCGCGACCCGGAAGCCCTGCAATACGCTATTGCCCGCAGTTGCCGGAACAAGGCCGAAGTGGTCGGGGCGGACGAGCTCGAAAGCGGCGAGCGCGCCCTGCTGAATCTGGGGCATACCTTCGGCCATGCCATCGAAAACGGCATGGGCTATGGCGAATGGCTGCACGGCGAGGCCGTCGCGGCGGGGACGGTCATGGCGGCGGATTTGTCGCAGCGCATGGGCTGGATCAGTGCGGACGACGTAGCGCGCGTGCGTGCCATTTTCCAGCGCGCCGGATTGCCGATGGTGGCACCTGCGCTGGGGGTCGAGAAATACCTCGATCTAATGGGGCTGGATAAAAAAGTACAGGACGGCAAGCTGCGTTTCGTGCTGCTGAAAGCGCTGGGCCATGCCGTGGTGACCGACGAAGCGCCGCAAGACTTGCTGCGCCAGACGCTGGAGGCTTGCTGTGCCGCATGATCTGGCACCGTACGCAGTCACCGAGCGCGCTTCGCGCGGTCGCCGCGTGGCGGAAACCCGTCCGGAAGGGCGCGGCGAATTTCAGCGCGACCGCGACCGCATTATTCATTCGACAGCCTTCCGCCGCCTCGAATACAAAACACAGGTATTCGTGAACCATGAAGGCGATTTGTTCCGCACCCGGCTGACGCATAGTATCGAGGTGGCGCAAATCGGGCGCTCCATTGCACGGCGTCTGCAAGTGAACGAAGATTTGGTGGAGGCATTGTCGCTGGCGCACGATCTCGGCCACACCCCGTTCGGTCACGCGGGACAGGATGCGCTGAACGACTGCATGAAAGATTACGGCGGGTTCGAACACAACCTGCAATCGCTGCGCGTGGTCGATCTGCTGGAAGAGCGGTATGCCGCGTTCGACGGGCTGAATCTCTGTTTCGAAACCCGCGAAGGGATACTTAAACATTGTTCGCTGGAAAATGCCGCTAAGCTCGGCGATGTCGGCGAACGCTTTTCGAATAACCAGCGGCCGACGCTGGAAGCGCAGATCGCCAATCTGGCCGACGAAATCGCTTACAACAACCACGATGTGGACGACGGCTTGCGTTCCGGTCTGCTGACGTTGGAGCAATTATCCGAAGTGCGTTTGTTTGCCGAGCATCTGCAAGCGGTGCGTGCGCAATACCCGGGGCTGGTCGAGCGACGCATCGTGCATGAAACCATCCGCCGCATGATTAACACGCTGGTGGTCGATCTGCTGGAGCAAACCGAAGCGAATATCCGTCTGCATGCCCTGCGCGAGCCGGGCGACGTGCGGCAGGCACCGCCGGTGGTGGCCTTCAGTCCGGAAACGCTGGAGAAAAACCGCGAGCTGAAAGCCTTTTTGCGCGCCAATTTGTACCGGCATTACAAAGTGATGCGCATGAGCGCCAAGGCGCGGCATATTATTCAGGATCTGTTCCGTGCCTTTATGGATGACAGCCGCCTGCTGCCGCCGCAATATCAGCGTCAGGCCGAAGCCGACCGCGCCCGCGCCGTGGCCGATTATGTGGCCGGCATGACCGACCGCTACGCCATCCGCGAACACCGCCGCATTTTCGCCGTCGAAGAAATTCCTATCTGAACCGGATAGCGCCCCGCAATCCCGCGTCGATGCTGGAAAGTTGCCCTCCGTCGCCAGACAAGGTAACATTCCCGCCCTTTCGCTTAAGTTTTTGATAACGTGGCGGTACATATCGCCGCTTTTTTGGCTATAAGATTTTAATGAGGAACAACGTGAGCCATCCTTCGATGCCCGTACAACAGGGGTTGTACGATCCGCGCAATGAGCGCGACGCGTGCGGTGTGGGTTTTGTCGCCCATATCAAGGGAATCAAGAGCCATGACCGAGTCCGTGAAGGGCTGCAGATTCTGGAGAATCTGACGCACCGCGGCGCGGTCGGGGCCGATCCGCTGGCTGGCGACGGCGCGGGTATTCTGTTGCAAGTGCCGGATGCGTTCCTGCGCGAAGTGTGTGCCGCCCAAGGCATCGCGCTGCCGCAAGCGGGCGATTTCGGCGTGGGGATGTTGTTCCTGCCGCGCGATGCTGCTGCCCGTGCCGCCTGCGAAAAAGCGGTGGCCGACAAGATTGCCGCCGAAGGCCAAACGTTGCTGGGCTTCCGCGATGTGCCGGTCGATAGCGCGATTCTGGGCGAAAGCGTTAAGCTGGTTGAGCCTTGCGTGCGTCAAGTGTTTATCGGTCGCGGCGCAAATTGCGCCGACCAGGATGCCTTCGAGCGCAAACTGTTCGTGATCCGCAAGATTGCCGAGCATGCCGTGCGCGCGCTGCCGGATAATCAGGGTCAGGGTTTCTACATTCCGTCGCTGTCCTCGCGCACCATCGTGTACAAGGGCATGCTGCTGGCGGATCAGGTCGGTAAATACTACTTCGACTTGCAAGACCCGCGTGTGGTCAGCGCTCTGGCGCTGGTGCATCAGCGTTTCTCCACCAACACCTTCCCGACTTGGGATTTGGCGCACCCGTTCCGCATGATTGCGCACAACGGCGAAATCAACACCGTGCGCGGCAATGTAAACTGGATGACGGCGCGCCATGCCGCGATGTCTTCCAAACTGCTGGGCGAAGACCTCGAAAAGCTGTGGCCGCTGATCGTCGAAGGTCAGTCCGACTCCGCTTGCTTCGATAACGCGCTGGAATTGCTGGTGGCGGGCGGATACGCGCTGCCGCACGCCATGATGCTGCTGATCCCCGAAGCCTGGGCGGGCAATCCGCTGATGGACGAAGAGCGTCGCGCATTCTACGAATACCATGCTGCGCTGATGGAGCCGTGGGACGGCCCCGCTGCGGTGGCTTTCACCGACGGTCGCCAGATCGGTGCAACGCTGGATCGTAACGGTCTGCGTCCGGCACGCTACCTGATTACCGAAGACGATGTGGTGCTGATGGCTTCGGAAATGGGCGTGCTGCCGATTCCGCAACACAAGATTGTGAAGAAGTGGCGTTTGCAGCCGGGCAAGATGTTCCTGATCGACATGCAAGCCGGCCGCATTGTGGACGACGCCGAGCTGAAGAAGCAACTGGCGACGGCCAAGCCCTACCGCCAGTGGATCGAGCAATCGCGCTACTTCCTCGGCGATCTGCCGGAAGTGGACAGCCATGCTCCGGTTCCCGCTGCGCTGCTGGATACCCAGCAAGCCTTCGGTTACTCGCAGGAAGACATCAAGTTCATTCTGACCCCGATGGCATCGGCCGGGGAAGAAGCCACCGGCTCGATGGGTAACGATGCCGCGCTGCCGGTGCTCTCGAACAAGAACAAGAGCCTGTACAACTATTTCCACCAGTTGTTCGCGCAAGTGACCAATCCGCCGATCGACCCGATCCGCGAAGAAATCGTCATGTCGCTGACTTCGTTCATCGGCCCCAAGCCGAACCTGCTGGGTATCGACGAAACCAATCCGCCGCTGCGTCTGGAAGTGCATCAGCCGGTGCTGACACAGTACGATCTGGATAAGTTGCGCGACATCGCCAAGCTGACCGATGGCCGCTACAAGTCGCTGGTGTTGGATATGACTTATCCTGCCGCCGACGGCGCTGCCGGTTGCGAAGCGGCGCTGGTGGCGTTGAACGCTGCGGCCGACAAGGCGGTGGCCGACGGCTACAACGTGCTGATTCTGTCCGACCGCGCTGTGTCTGCCGACCGCGTGGCGATTCCGGCGCTGCTGGCTTGTGCCGGCGTACACCATCACTTGGTGCGCGAAGGCTTGCGCACCAGCACCGGTCTGGTGGTAGACACCGGCTCGGCGCGCGAAGTGCATCACTTCGCTCTGCTGGCAGGCTACGGTGCAGAAGCGGTCTGTCCGTGGCTGGCCTTCGAGTCGATTACTGCGCTGGGCGACCAGTTGCCCGCAGGCGTGACCGCCAAGGAAGCGCACAAGCGTTTCATTAAGGCTGTGAACAAGGGCTTGATGAAGGTGATGTCCAAGATGGGCATTTCCACTTACCAATCCTACTGCGGCGCGCAGATTTTCGAAGCGCTGGGGCTGAATTCCGCCTTCGTGGAAAAATATTTCACCGGTACAGCCACGCAAGTGGAAGGCATCGGCCTGCACGAAGTGGCGGAAGAGGCCGTGCGCACGCACCGCGATGCCTTCGGTGCCGACCCGGTGTTGTCGAACGCGCTGGAGGCGGGCGGTGAATACGCCTTCCGTATCCGCGGTGAAGAACACATGTGGACGCCGGATTCGATCGCGAAGCTGCAACACGCGACCCGTGCCAATAACTTCCAGACCTACAAGGAATACGCCAAGCTCATCAACGAGCAAAGCACCCGTCTGAAGACATTGCGCGGTTTGTTCGACATTAAGTCCGTCGGCCCTGCCGTGCCGCTGGAAGAAGTCGAATCCGCCAAGGAAATCGTCAAGCGTTTTGCGACCGGCGCGATGTCGCTGGGTTCCATTTCCACCGAAGCGCACACTGTGCTGGCGCAGGCGATGAACCGTATCGGCGGCAAATCGAATACCGGCGAAGGCGGCGAAGATGCGAACCGTTTCCGTCCGCTGAAGGCGGGCGAAAAGCTGTCCGACATCATCGGCAAGAACCGCATTGAGGCTGACCGCGTGATGGCGGAAGGCGATTCGCTGCGTTCGGCGATTAAGCAAGTGGCTTCCGGCCGTTTCGGTGTCACCATCGAGTACCTGAGCAATGCCGACCAGATTCAGATCAAGATGGCGCAAGGCGCGAAGCCGGGCGAAGGCGGTCAGTTGCCGGGCGGCAAGGTGTCGGAATACATCGGCAAGCTGCGCCATTCGGTGCCGGGTGTCGGTCTGATTTCGCCGCCTCCGCACCACGATATTTACTCGATCGAAGACTTGGCGCAGCTGATTCACGATCTGAAGAACGCGAACCCCTCCGCTTCGATTTCGGTGAAGCTGGTGGCGGAAGTCGGCGTGGGTACCGTGGCGGCCGGCGTATCTAAAGCCAAGGCCGATCACATTGTGATCTCCGGCTACGATGGCGGTACCGGCGCTTCGCCGCTGTCCTCCATCAAGCATGCCGGCGGCCCGTGGGAACTGGGCTTGGCCGAAGCGCAGCAAACGCTGGTGCTGAACAAGCTGCGCGGCCGTATCGGTCTGCAAGTGGACGGTCAGATCAAGACCGGCCGCGACGTGCTGATCGGCGCGCTGCTGGGCGCAGACGAGTTCGGTTTTGCGACCGCACCGCTGGTGGTCGAGGGCTGTATCATGATGCGCAAGTGCCACTTGAACACCTGTCCGGTGGGCGTGGCGACGCAAGACCCCGAACTGCGTAAGAAATTTACCGGCCAGCCGGAACACGTGGTGAACTATTTCTTCTTCGTGGCCGAAGAAGTGCGCGAATACATGGCGCAAATGGGTATCCGCAAGTTCGACGATCTGATCGGTCGCAGCGACCTGCTCGATGTGCAGAAGGGTGTGGAGCACTGGAAGGCTAAGGGGCTGGATTTCAGCAAGATCTTCCATCAGCCTGAAGTGGATGCCAGCGTGGCACGCCGTCAGGCCGAAGCGCAGGATCACGAGCTGGAAAAGGCGCTGGACAACAAGCTGATCGCCCGCGCGCAGGATGCACTGAACCTGAAGCATCCCGTGGTGCTCGACAGCACAATCGGCAGCGTGAACCGTACCGTCGGTACCATGTTGTCGCACGAGGTCGCGAAGCGCTACGGCAATGCCGGTCTGCCGAACGACACCATTACCGTTAAGTTCACCGGTACTGCCGGTCAGAGCTTCGGCGCGTTCCTGGCGCACGGCGTGACATTCGAGTTGCGCGGCGAAGGTAACGACTACGTCGGCAAGGGTCTGTGCGGTGGCCGTATCGCCATCATGCCGCCGAGCGATTGCCCGATTAACGCCGAAGACAACATCATCGTCGGCAATACCGTGTTATATGGTGCCACCGGCGGCGAATGCTACTTCAGCGGCGTGGCGGGCGAACGTTTCGCGGTGCGTAACTCCGGCGCGGTGGCCGTGGTCGAAGGCGTGGGCGACCACGGCTGCGAATACATGACCGGCGGCCTGATCGTGGTGCTGGGCGCAACCGGCCGCAACTTCGCGGCGGGGATGTCCGGAGGCGTGGCCTATGTGCTGGATGAAGACGGTAGCTTTGCGCAACGCTGCAACATGGCGATGGTCCAGCTCGAGCCGATTCCGAGCGAAGCCGCAGCCAGCGAGATGGGGGCGGTGGACGCGCATGGTCGCGTACATCTGAATCATCTGGGTCGCGCCGACGAAGCCGTGCTGCGCACCAAGATCGAAAAGCATCTGCGCCACACCGGCAGCCCGCGCGCGAAGCGCATTCTGGATAACTGGTCGAGCTACCTGCCGAAATTCGTGAAGGTGATGCCGACCGAATACCGTCGCGCCCTGCTGGAAATCGCGGCGCAACAAGCCAAGCAAGGGGAGGTGGCATAATGGGTAAGCCAACCGGTTTCATGGAATATCAGCGTCTGTCGGAGGAATACCTGCCGGTTGCCGACCGCCTGAAAAACTACAACGAGTTCGTGCTGCATCTGACCGACGAACAAGCCAAGGTTCAGGGCGCGCGCTGCATGGATTGCGGCATTCCGTTCTGCAACAACGGCTGCCCGGTCAATAACATCATTCCGGACTGGAACGATCTGGTGTACCGCGGTCGCTGGCAAGAAGCGCTGGCAGTGCTGCATTCCACCAATAACTTCCCGGAATTCACCGGCCGCATTTGCCCCGCGCCGTGCGAGGCAGCCTGTACGCTGAACATCGATCAGGCTGCGGTGGGCATTAAGTCCATCGAGCACGCCATTATCGACAAGGGCTGGGAAAACGGCTGGGTCGTCCCGCAACCGCCGGCTAAAAAGACCGGCAAGAAGGTGGCGGTGGTCGGTTCCGGCCCCGCAGGCATGGCGGCTGCACAACAACTGGCGCGCGCCGGTCACGATGTGACCGTATTCGAAAAGAATAGCCGCGTAGGCGGTTTGCTGCGCTACGGCATTCCCGACTTTAAGTTCGAAAAATCGCACATCGACCGCCGCATGGAACAAATGCGCGCGGAAGGCGTGACATTCCGTACCAATGCGTGGGTCGGGGCAGAAATGCCGCCCGCAGGGATCGTCAACGACGCCAAGGAAACCGTCAGCCCGGACGCCCTGAAGAAGGAATTCGATGCGGTGATCTTGTCCGGCGGTTCGGAAACTCCGCGCGATTTGCCGGTGCCGGGACGCGAGTTGTCCGGCGTGCATTTCGCACTGGAATTCCTGATTCCGCAGAATAAGGAAGTGGCGGGCGACGGCCCGAACCCGATCCGCGCCGACGGCAAGCATGTGCTGGTCATCGGCGGCGGCGATACCGGCTCCGATTGCGTCGGGACTTCCAACCGTCACGGTGCGGCTTCGGTAACGCAAATCGAAGTGATGCCGCGTCCGCCCGAATTGGAAAACGGCCCGCTGACCTGGCCCTACTGGCCGATGAAGCTGCGCACTTCCAGCTCGCACGATGAAGGCTGTAACCGCGATTGGGCGATTGCTACCAAGGAATTCATCGGCGAGAACGGTAAGCTGACCGGCGTGCGCGCGGTGCGCGTGGAATGGCAGGGCGGCAAGATGGTTGAAGTCGCAGGCAGCGAGTTCGTCATCAAGGCCGATCTGGTATTCCTGGCGATGGGCTTTACCAATCCGGTGCAAAAGCTGCTGGACGCGTTCGGCGTGGAAAAAGACGCGCGCAACAACGTCAAAGCAAGCACCGACGGTGCAGGCTGTTATCGCACTTCGCAGGACAAAGTGTTCGCGGCCGGCGATATCCGCCGCGGCCAGTCGCTGGTGGTGTGGGCGATTCGCGAAGGTCGCCAGTGTGCCCGCGAGGTGGATGCCTACCTGATGGGCAGCTCGGTTCTGCCGCGCTAACCGTTCCGAAACCGCCCCGGCCCGGGGCGGTTTTTACTTTTCCGGCCGGTGCGCAATGCACGGCCAGCATAACGAATCAAACAGGGATGCCACGATGAGCTCTAAGTTGAAGAACGATACTTTCCTGCGCGCGCTGCTGCGCCAGCCTACCGAATACACACCGATCTGGATGATGCGTCAGGCCGGCCGCTATTTGCCGGAATACTGCGCGACCCGCAAGCGCGCCGGCAGTTTCCTGAATCTGTGCAAGAGCCCGGATATGGCGACCGAAGTGACGCTGCAACCGCTGGATCGTTTCCCGCTGGATGCGGCGATTCTGTTCTCCGATATTCTGACTGTGCCGGATGCGATGGGTCTGGGGCTGTATTTTGCCGAAGGCGAAGGCCCGAAATTCGAACGCCCGCTGCGCGACGAAGCGGCAATCAAGGCGCTGGCCGTGCCGGACATCGGCAGCACCCTCGGTTACGTGACCGATGCGGTGTCGCAAATCCGCAAGGCGCTGGATGGCCGCGTACCGCTGATCGGCTTCTCCGGCAGCCCGTGGACGCTGGCTTGCTACATGGTGGAAGGCGGCGGCAGCGACGACTATGCCCGCGTGAAGACGCTGATGTACAAAGAGCCGAAGCTGATGCACCACATTCTGAATGTGACGGCGCAGGCGGTGACAGCCTATCTGAACGCGCAGATCGAAGCAGGCGCGCAAGCCGTGATGATTTTCGATTCGTGGGGCGGGACGCTGGCACACGCGGCTTACCAAGAGTTCTCCCTGAACTATATGCGCCAAATCGTGGCCGGGCTGAAGCGCGAGCAAGACGGCGAAAAAGTGCCGGTGATCGTGTTCACCAAGGGCGGTGGTATTTGGATCGAAAGCATTGCCGACATCGGCTGCGATGCGGTCGGTCTGGACTGGACGATGGACATCGGTGAAGCGCGCCGCCGCGTCGGCGACAAAGTGGCGCTGCAAGGCAACCTTGACCCGGCTGTGCTGTTCTCTAACCCGGATGTGGTGCGTGCCGAGGCCGGTAAGATTCTGGCCAGCTACGGTCAGGGCAACGGGCATGTGTTCAATCTGGGGCATGGTATTTCGCAATACACCAACCCGGAAAATGCGGCGGCACTGGTGCAGGCCGTGCATCAACTGAGCCGTCAGTACCACGTATAAGTTTTGCAAAAAAAGCGGGTTTCCCCGCTTGACAAGCGGCGGTTATGCACAATGCCCGCATCGATATTGGGGTTGCAGGGGATAAGTCCTTGCAGCCCCAATGTTTTTTCATAAGCGCTTGTTTTTAAATAAGTTATTGTGCCGCTCGAAAATTAAGCAAGGGCTGAAAAAGCTATATAAAATTGGGACTTAACAGACTTGTTGCAAGGTTGCCCACAAAGTTATCCACAGGTATTGTGAGTAGATTAAAAATGCCTTACGAAGCGCGTGGTTAAGCAAGAATGTAAGAATATTTCGTAACAAAACACGCTAACCTCGAATTTAAATGACTGTCGCCCGCGTTGCGCTCGATGTTCCGTTGCACGGTTTGTTCGACTATGCCGTTCCGCAAGGAATGGCGGTCGCGCCGGGGCAGCGCGTTTGCGTCCCCTTCGGCCGCCGCACGCTGGTCGGAATCGTGCTGGAATGCGCCGCGCAGAGCGAAATGCCGCCGGAACAAGTGAAGCCGCTGCATGCCGTCTTGCCGGAAGGCGCGTTGCCCGCCGAGGTGCTGCGACTGTTGCAATTCTGCAACGAATACTACCGCTACCCGATCGGCCCCACAGTATTGGCCGCCTTGCCGACCCGCTTGCGCAGCGCCGAGCCATTTACTGTGCCCCAGGTGCGGCAATTTGCGCTGACGCCGGCCGGACAGACGCTCGATCTGGAAACGCTTCCCAAGCGCAAGCAAGTGCAACGCCGCTTGCTGCAGGCGATGCAGAGCGGAGTGTTGAGCGAGGCGCAAGCACGCGGACTGTCGGCGAGCGCGCTGCCGCAACTGCGCGAACTGATCGACGCCGGTTGGGTGGCGCAGACCGTGCAACAACACGTACCGGCGGCGCACCGGCTGTGCGGTGCGCACGATCTGACTCCGGCGCAGCAAACCGCGGTAAGCGCGGTTGTCCAGCAGGCTGGGTTCGGCGCATTTTTGTTGCACGGCGTGACCGGCAGCGGCAAGACCGAGGTGTATGTGCATTTGATGCATGCCGTGTTGCAACGCGGCGGGCAGGTGTTGCTGCTGGTGCCGGAAATCAATCTGACCCCGCAACTGGAACAGTATTTCCGCAGCCGCTTTCCCGATACCGAGTTGGTTAGTCTGCACAGCGGGCTGGCCGATGGCCTGCGCGCAGAAAACTGGCTGAAGGCGGCGGATGGCACGGCGCGCATCGTGCTGGGTACCCGATTGGCCGTCTTTACCCCGCTGCCGCAACTGGCGCTGATGATCGTGGACGAAGAGCACGATGCTTCGTTCAAGCAACAGGACGGGCTGCGCTACTCGGCGCGCGATATGGCGGTCATTCGCGCCAGTCAGCGCGGCGTGGCTATCGTGCTCGGTTCGGCTACCCCGTCGCTGGAAAGTTGGCACAACGCGCAAACCGGCCGCTACCGACTGTTGTCGCTGCCCGAACGTGCCAATGCGCAGGCGCAATTGCCCGCGGTGCGCTGCATCAATCTGAATCAGGTTGCGGTGGAAGAGGGGGTGAGTGCGCCGCTGCTGACTGCGATCGAAGCGCGCATGGCGCGCGGGGAACAAAGTCTGTTGTTTATCAACCGCCGCGGCTATGCGCCGGTGCTGATGTGCACGGCCTGCGGCTGGCTGTCGGCCTGTCCGCATTGCGCGGGCAAGCTGGTGCTGCACTTGCAGGAGCGCCGCCTGCGCTGCCACCATTGCGGCCATCAGCAGCGCGTGCCGCATAGCTGCCCCTCGTGCGGCAACGTCGATCTGCACCCGGTCGGCAGCGGTACGCAGCGCATCGAAAGCGTGCTGCAAGTGCGGCTGCCGCAGGCGCGCATTCTGCGTATCGACCGCGACAGCACCCGCAACAAGGGCGCGTGGAGCGATATGCGGCGGCAGATCGAAGCGGGCGAGGTGGATGTGCTGGTCGGCACGCAAATGCTGGCGAAAGGGCACGACTTCCCCAACCTGACACTGGTTGGTGTGCTGAATCCGGACGGCGCGTTGTACAGCAGCGATTTTCGCGCGCCGGAACGGCTCTATGCGCAACTGGCGCAAGTGGCGGGCCGCGCCGGCCGGGCGGATAAGCCGGGCGAAGTGCTGGTGCAAACGGCATTCCCCGATCATCCCTTATTCCGCGCGCTGGCCGCGCACGATTTCCCCGGCTGGGCCGATACCTTGCTGGGCGAACGGCAGGCGGCCGGATTTCCGCCCTTCGTTTATCAGGCGATGCTGCGCGCCGAAGCCAAACAGGGCGAAGCATCCTATGGATTTCTGCGGCAGGCGCGCGACGCGGCGCTGCAATTCGGCGGCGAGGTTGAGGTCTACGGCGTGGTGCCGGCTGCCATGCCGCGCCGCGCGAACCATATCCGCGTCCAGTTGCTGGTGCAGGCCGCTTCCCGCAAGGCGTTGCAACACTTCTTGCAACAATGGCAGCCGGTGCTGGACGACTTGCCCGCTAAAAATTTGCGCTGGTCGCTGGACATCGATCCGCTGGAGTTCTAGCTTTCCATACGGTGCGCTAGCCCGAACGGGCTATACAATCAGCAAGTTGCATTAATCCTTCCGGGGGATTGTCTGCCCCGCCAATCGGCATAGTATCAGCACTTTCTAATATGTTTGATGCGGGGAGGCGGTATGGCGGACAGCGAAACAATCGAAAATCCGGAACGACGCGATTTCTTGAGCAAAGTCACCACGGCGATGGGCGTATCCGGTGCGGCGGCGGCGTGCTGGCCGTTCGTCAGCAGTATGAATCCTAGCGACGATGTATTGGCGAAATCGGTGACCGAGGTCAATCTGTCCGATATTCCGCCCGGCGGGGTGCATACCGTAGCATGGCAGGGCAAGCCGGTATTCGTGGTGCATCGCACCGAAGAACAGATCAGGCTGGCGCAATCCACCCCCGGCAAGCTGGCGCCGGAGGAAGACGGCAAGCGCGTACAGAAACCGGAGTGGTTGGTGGTGGTCGGCGTGTGCACCCATCTGGGGTGTGTCCCGAACCGCAACGAAGAGGGCGGCTGGTTGTGCGCTTGCCACGGCAGTATGTACGACAGCAGCGGTCGCGTTGTGCGCGGCCCTGCACCGAAGAATCTGGAGGTGCCGGTTTACAGCTTCATTGCGCCGGACAAGATTCTGATCGGCAAGGCATAGGGAGGCGGCGATGCTGAAACAGACTATCCACTGGATCGACCGGCGCTTTCCGCTGACCAGTTTCGTCAAACACGAGCTGACCGAGTATCCGACGCCCCGCAATCTCAGCTACTGGTGGAATTTCGGCTTTCTGGCCGGGTTCGTGCTGGTGTTGCAACTGGCTACCGGCATTTTTCTCGCCATGCACTACAAGGCCGATGCGGCGATGGCGTTCGATTCCATCCAGCACATCATGCGCGATGTGAATTACGGCTGGCTGCTGCGGTATTTGCATTCTACCGGTGCGTCGGCATTCTTTGTGGTGGTGTATATCCACATGGCGCGTACGTTGTACTACGGCTCCTACCGCAAGCCGCGCGAGCTGTTGTGGTGGACCGGGCAGGCGCTGTTGCTGCTGCTGATGGCGATTTCTTTTATGGGCTATCTGCTGCCGTGGGGGCAGATGTCCTACTGGGGCGCGGCGGTGATTACCAATCTGTTCCGCGCTACGCCGTTTATCGGCGAACAGGTGGTGGTATGGTTGCGCGGCGATTACGGTGTCGGCGATGCGACGCTGACCCGTTTTTTTGCGCTGCATTACCTGTTTCCGTTCATCATCAGCGCGGCCGTGGTGATCCATTTGATTGCGCTGCACAAGGTGAAGAGCAGCAACCCTTCCGGCATCAATCTCGCAGCGAAGGACAATATCCCGTTCCATCCGTATTTCACGATCAAGGACATGTTCGGGCTGGGGGTGTATCTCATCGTGTTCTGCTTCTTCGTGTTCTTTATCCCGAACACCTTTATCGAGGCCGCCAACAACGTGCCGGCCAATCCCATGCAGACGCCGCCGCACATTGTGCCGGAATGGTATTTCCTGCCGTTCTATGCCATTTTGCGCGCCGTGCCCGATTTGCTGGGCGGGGTGGTGGCGATTGCGCTGTCGGTCATGATCTTTGCCGCGATGCCGTTCATGGATCGCTCGCATATCCCCGGCGGCGCGCATTACCGCCCGTATTACCGCATTATGTTTTACGGTTTTATGATCGACATACTGGTGCTGGGTTATGTCGGCGCACAGCCGGTGACCGATGCCACGGTGATCGTCGGCCGGGTTGCCTCGTTCTTGTATTTTGCCTTGTTCCTCAGTCTGCCTTTCGTGTCCAAGGCCGAAGAGCGCATGATGCGCAAACGCGGTTTGCCGCCGCACCTGCAAACCCTGCTCGATGCACAGCACCGGCAGCATCAACCGCGCAAGGGAGGCAAACATGCGTAATACCTTGTTGAGCGCCCTGTTGCTGGCGCTGCTGAGCGGCACAGCCGGTGCGGAAGAAACCAAGCTGGACATGAGTTCGCTCCCGGACGATTTGGCGGCGCGCCTGCGCGGGATGGATACCGTAGTGACCAACTGCAACGGCTGCCACAGTTTGAAATACATCAAATACCGCGATTTGGTGAAGCTGGGCGCGGCCCCCGCCAAAGTAGACGGCTGGCGCGGCGATAAGCCGCTGGATGCGCCGCTGTCGGCGCAATTGTCGGAAAACGATGCGCGCGAATCGTTCGGTGGGGTGGTGCCACCCGATTTGAGCCTGATGGCGGCAGCGCGCGAAGGCGGGGCGCATTATTTGTATTCCTACCTGACCGGCTATCGTACCGATGCGAAGGGCGGAACGGTGAATACCGTGTTCCCGGAAACGCGTATGCCGGATGTGCTGGGCATCGCTGCAGAAACCGACATGCAAAAGCGGGCGGAAATCGCCGAGCACACCAAGGAGGTCACGGCCTTTCTGACCTGGGCGGCGGATCCGCATGCCGACGAGCGCAGGCGGCTGGGGAAATATGTCATTGGCTATCTGGCTGTGCTGACCATGCTGCTATATGTGTGGAAACGCCGCATCTGGCGGCGCATCGATAGTCAGCCGCCGATCGAGTAGTGCAGAAACGCGCAAAATTGCGCGCGGTGCTGGACATCGCTTCGCCGGCGTTTTAGAGTTCGCTTATTGACCGGAGAATCGTATGTCCAAGCACCGTTTTTACACGCTCACGCTGAGCGAGAAGTTGTTGTACACCTCGTTTTTGTTGTTGGTCGGCATGGGCTATCTGATGGCAACGGCCTATTTGTGGGTCACCCACGTCAATAACGACGGCAAGCCCGGGCTGTCGGTGGCCGACGTGGCGACCAGCTATTACGGCAACCGCAGCGGGACGCGGCTGGAGGCGGCGATTCGCGGCCCGATGGCCGGCTATATTCAGGAAGACGACCGCCACGAGGTGGTGGCATGGCTGAAAGATGCTGCGCCGCAGGCCGACTTCGAGCCTAAGATCAAACCGATTCTGCAAAAAACCTGTCTCGGCTGCCACGTGCAGTCTTCCGGTATGAACCTGCCCGATTTTTCCACGTACGAAGGGTTGCACAAGTTCGCCGAAGTGGATACCGGCATGTCGCTGGCCAGCTTGCTGAAACTGTCGCACATTCACTTGTTCGGCATCAGCCTGTTGCTGTTTGCACTCGGCTGGATTTTCATTCAGTGCGAAATCAATGTGCACTTCAAGCGCTTTTTGGTGGTGTCGCCGATGCTGGCGGTATTCGTCGATATTTTGTCGTGGTTCCTCACCAAATGGGATCCGGTGTACGCCTATACCGTGGTGGTTGCCGGTGCGGTACTCGGCTTTTCGATGGCCATGCAAATTCTGATTTCGCTGTATCAAATCTGGATGCTGAAAGCGCCGAAAGAGGCTGCCTGAGGTGGAGCGCGACACTTTTATCGCCGAGTTGCGCCGTTTGATCGGCGCAGAGCAGGTGTTGTGCGGAGAAGCCGCTGCCGCGCATACCTCCGACTGGCGCGGGCGCTATCACGGCGCAGCGCTGGCCGTTGCGTTGCCGGGCAGCACCGAAGAGGTGGCCGCTGTGGTGCAGTTGTGCGCGCAGGCAGGCGTCGCTGTTGTGCCGCAGGGCGGCAATACCAGCTTGTGCGGTGCATCGGTGCCGCTGGCCGACGGTACGCCGCAACTGGTGGTGAACCTGTCGCGCATGAACCGTATTCTGGCATTGGATGCCACCAACTATACCCTGACCGTGCAGGCCGGCTGCAAGCTGGCTGCGGTGCGCGAAGCGGCCGAGCGAGCCGGACGGCTGTTTCCGCTCGGCTTGACGGCGATTGCGCCGCATTGCGAAATCGGCGGCAATCTTTCGACCAATGCCGGCGGGTTGGGGGTGCTGCGCTACGGCAATGCGCGCGACATGGTGCTGGGGTTGGAGGTGGTGCTGCCGGACGGGCAAATCTGGAATGGCCTGCGCGCGTTGCGCAAGGATAATACCGGCTACGATCTGAAGCACTGGTTTATCGGTGCGGAAGGTACGCTGGGCATTATTACCGCTGCCGTGCTGAAGCTGTGGCCGCGTCCGCAGTCTACGGCGACGGCCTGTATCGCTGTGCGCGATCCGGCCGAAGCCGTGAAGTTGCTGGCGCATTTGCGTGCAAACTGCGGCGATGCCATCGGCAGTTTCGAGATTATTTCCCGTTCCTGTCTCGATCTGGTGTTCAAGCATATCGAGGATGTGCGCGAGCCGTTTGCTACCCGGCACGACTGGCTGGTGCTGACCGAGCTATCGGATGTGCTGCCGGTGGCGCTGGATGCCCCGCTGCGTGCGGCGTTGCAGGCATTCGGCAGCGGCATTCTCGAGTATCAGGTGACGACCGATAAGGCGCATGCCGAAACCTGGTGGCGGTTGCGCAAAAATATCAGCGAGGCGCAAAAGTGCGAGGGGATTAGCCTCAAACACGATGTGGCGGTGCCGATCAGCCGGGTGGCGGAATTCATCGAATCGGCTACAGCGGCCTTGCGTACAGCTTATCCCGGTATCCGCATCGTGGCCTTCGGGCACATCGGCGACGGCAATATTCATTACAACGCTTCGATGCCCGATCCAGCGCAAAATTTCGAGTTTATCGAGTATCGGAGTCTGGCTGCCAACCGCATTGTGTACGAGATTGTTGCCCGGCTGAACGGCAGTATCAGCGCCGAGCACGGCTTGGGGCAGCTCAAGCGCGAAGAGATTACGCATTACAAGAGCGCACTCGAACTGGAGCTGATGCGTAGCCTGAAGCGCGCACTCGATCCGCATAATCGGATGAATCCGGGCAAGGTGATATAATCCGCGTCTTGATTCCGGGGGCTTCCCCATAGGTGTAACCATGACCGCAGTGACCAATTTCAAACTTCATCTCTCCGAGCTGTTTGCGCAAGCTTTGCGCACCGTGGCGCCCGAGCATGCCGGGCTGGATATTGTGCTGGAACGTCCCAAGCAGGCGCAGCACGGCGATTACGCCTGCAATCTGGCGATGCAACTGGCTAAACCTCTGCGCCGCAGTCCGCGCGATATCGCGCAGGCGCTGATCGACGCGCTGCCCGCCTCTGTCGCAGTCGGCAAGGTGGAAATCGCCGGTGCCGGGTTTGTCAACGTTTTTTTGGCCGATGCGGCCAAGCAGGCGGTCGTGCAGACCATTCTGTCCGCTAAGGAAGCCTACGGGCGCGGCAAGGCGGGCGGCGGCCGCAAAGTGCAGGTCGAGTTCGTTTCTGCCAACCCGACCGGCCCGCTGCATGTCGGACACGGGCGCGGCGCGGCGTATGGCGCGAGCCTGTCCAGCGTGCTGGCTGCCGCCGGTTACAACGTAACACGCGAATATTATGTGAACGATGCCGGCCGGCAGATGGATATTCTGGCGCTCTCAACCTGGTTGCGCTATCTGGCCTTGCATCAGGTCGAAGTGCCGTTCCCGCGCAATGCTTATCAGGGCGGCTACGTGAAGGATATGGCGCAGCAAGTGAACGGCGCACACGGCGCAAAGTTTGTGTGCGAAGCGGCGGCAGTGATGCAAAACGTACCTTCGGCGGACGACGATGCCGACGCGCATCTGGACGCGCTGATCGCCAATGCCAAGACTTTGCTGGGCGGCGATTACACATACATTCACCGCCACGCGCTGAACGAACAACTGGAAGATTGCCGCGATGACCTGCAAGAGTTCCGCGTCGAGTTCGACGAATGGTTCTCCGAGCAATCGCTGTTCGACACCGGGCTGGTGGCGCGGGCAGTCGATACTTTGCAAGCCAACGGGCATTTGTATCGTCAGGACGGCGCGCTGTGGTTCCGTTCGACCGACTTCGGCGACGAAAAAGACCGCGTGGTGCAGCGCGAAAACGGGTTGTACACCTATTTCGCTTCCGACATTGCCTACCATCTGAATAAGTTCGAGCGCGGTTTCGACCGCATCATCAACATCTGGGGCGCGGATCACCACGGCTACATTCCGCGTGTGACCGGCGCGCTGAAGGCGCTGGGGCTGGACAGCGACAAGCTGACCGTGGCACTGGTGCAATTCGCCGTGCTGTACCGCGACGGGCAGAAGGCTTCCATGTCCACCCGCAGCGGCGAATTCGTGACGCTGCGCGACCTGCGCAAGGAAGTGGGCAACGAAGCGACCCGTTTCTTCTATGTGCTGCGCAAGAGCGACCAGCACCTCGATTTCGATATGGATCTGGCGAAGTCGCAAAGCAACGAAAACCCGATGTACTACATCCAGTACGCCCACGCCCGCGTGCACAGCGTGCTGGCGCAGTGGGGCGGCGAGGCGGCGGAGCTGGCGGCGGCCGACACCGGCGCGCTGGACAGCGAGAACGAAAAGATTTTGCTGCAACGCCTGATCGATTACCCGCAAGTGATCGAAAATGCCGCTGCCGATCTTGCACCGCATTTGATCGCCTTCTATCTGAAGGATGTGGCGAGCGATTTCCACAGCTACTACAACAGCACCCGCTTTCTGGTGGACGACGAACGCGTGAAACGCGCGCGTCTGGCCTTGATCGCCGCTGCCGCGCAAGTGATGCGTAACGGGCTGGCGCTGCTGGGCGTTTCCGCACCGGAAAAAATGTAAGGATGATGCATGAGTAAGAACCTGAGCAGCCGCAATCCCCCGCCGAAGAAGAAAAAGTCCGGCATCAGTTCCCTGCTGGCGGTATTGCTGAGCGGGATGGTGCTGGGGCTGATCGTCGCCGGTGCGGTGGCGTGGTTCGTGATGAAGTCGCCCAGCCCGTTCGTGAACAAGGATCAGGCAAAAGAGACCACCCCCGCCGAAGGCAAGGATGCCAAGGCTGCCGCCAAACCGGAAGCGAAAAAGGCACCGGAATCCGGCAAGACCGTGCTGCCGCCCGAGCAAGCGCCGACACCCGCGCAAGCGGCCTCGGCACCTGCTGGCGACGATAAGCCGCGCTTCGAGTTCTACAAGGTGCTGACCGATAAGCAAGAAGCGACGGTGCCGGTGAAGAAGGGCGCGACAGAGAGCAAGCCGGCCGATGCGGTGCCGGATAAGCAGGAATACTATCTGCAAGTGGGCTCTTACACTTCGATGGAAGAAGCCGAGAAGAAGAAGGCCGGTCTGGCGATGCAGGGCGTGGAAGCACGCATTCAGACCGTGGACCTGCCGGAAAAGGGCGTGCGTCACCGCGTGCGGCTCGGCCCTTACAAAAATATGGAAGAGATGAATAAAATGCGCGCCTCGCTGAAACAAAACGGCGTGGACAGCACTCCAATGCGTGGGCAATAACTTTCGGGAGATTTCGCATGAAGTTTTTCAAGCAACTGCTGGCTGGTCTGACGATGCTGTGCGCAACGCAAGCGTTTGCGGGCGTCGAACTGGGTAAAGATTACAAATTGCTGAACCCGGCGCAGCCGGTCGCCAGCGGGAAGAAAATCGAAGTGCTGGAATTCTTCGCGTATCCCTGCGGGCATTGCTTCCATCTGGCCCCGCTGCTGGCGGCATGGGAAGCCAAAGCGCCGAACGACGTGCAGTTTTCCTATGTGCCGGTAATTTTCCGCGATTCGTGGACGCTGATGGCGCAAACCTTCTACGCGCTGGAAGCGCTCGGTCAGCACAAAAAACTGCACGACGAGTTGTTCAAGGCTTGGCATGTAACCAACACCGATCTGAGCGATGAAGCGAAAGTGACCGCTTACGTCGCGCAGCGCGGGGTCGATCGCGCCAAATTCAGCGCGGCGCTGCACTCCTTCGCGGTGCAATCCAAGGTGAACCGCAGCGTGCAGATGCTGGAGGGCTATCAGATTCGCGGCACGCCCACGCTGGTGGTGGACGGCAAATACGCCATTACCGGCCTCGGCCCGGAAGAAACCATTCGCGCATTGAACGGCGTCATCGAACTGGCGCGCAAGGATCGCGGCGGCAAGCGCTAATGGCGCTGCGCGTTGTCGTCAGCGGCGCGTCCAGCGGGCTGGGACATGCGCTGGCGCAAACCTATCTTGAGCAAGGCGCGACGGTGGCGGTGTTCGCCCGCCGCGCCGCGCCCCTGCAAGACCTCGCCGGGCGTTATCCCGGCCGGGTGCAAGTCTATACGCTGGATGTGCGCGATAGCGCGGCCCTGCAAGCCGCGGCGGACGATTTCATGCGCGGCGGTCTGCCCGACATCGTGATCGCCAATGCCGGCGTCAGCGTCGGCACCCTGACCGAATACGCCGAAGACCTCGATGCATTTCAGCAGGTCATGGATATCAACGTGCTCGGCATGGTGAAAACCTTTCAGCCGTTTGTCGCGCCGTTGCGCGCCGCCGGGCGCGGGACATTGGTCGGCATTGCCAGCGTGGCGGGGTTTCGCGGTCTGCCCGGAGCGGGTGCTTACTCCGCCTCTAAGGCCGCAGCGATCAGGTATATGGAAAGCTTACGCGTCGAGTTGCATGGCAGCGGCGTGCGCGTGGTGACGCTTTGCCCCGGCTACATCAAGACGCCGATGACCGACATCAATCCCTATCCGATGCCTTTTATCCTGCCCGCCGACGAGGCCGCCCGCCGCATGGCGCGCGTCATCGCCAAGGGGTGCAGCTTCGCCGTGGTGCCGTGGCAAATGGGGCTGGTCGGACGCATGCTCAAACTTCTGCCCAATTGGCTGTACGACCGCCTGTTCGCCAAGGCGCAGCATAAGCCGCGCGGACTGCTGAAGTAATTTCCCGATTTAGTGGTGCGACCCGTGGCGGTCTGTGTGCCCCGCGTGGTTTGCGGCGGCCTGTTCCGGTTTGAACCGGCTGAACTGTGCGCGTTGTTCTGGCGTCAGGCGGCTTTCGGCTTCGTTCAGGCGTTGCGCCAGTTTGGCGGCTGCGTCGGCGGGGACGCCCGCTTTGCCCATGTTGTCGGCCTGTTTCAGCCAGTCGCCGGCGCAGAGGGTGATATTCCACTTGCCGTCTTTCCTGCGCAGTAACGCGCGCCCGCCTTTTTCTCCTTGCACCCAGTTGGCGATGGCATAGTCCTGTTCGACAATGACGGGGTCGCTGGCGACTTTGGCGTGCGGGGTGTCGAAGGTCGCGCCGATCAGGTCGCGCACGGCCTGCGCATCATCGGCGGCAGCGGCAAGCGGAGCAAGGGTGGTCAGACACAGGGCAAGCAGGATGCGTAACGGTGTCATGCGGTTTCCTTTCAGTCGGGAGTGTGCAGGATAGCGAAAAAAACGCCACCCCGCAGTAAACGGGATGGCGTCAGTGCGACCTGCAATAAGGGGATTTACAGGTCGAGGGTAGCCTTCAGCCACAGGGTACGGCCCGGCTGGTTCACGCGGGTGGTTTGCGTGTAGCCGGTAATGGCCGTGCCTGCGCGGCTGATGAATTCCGCATAGGTGCGGTTGAACAGGTTGTCCACACCGGCGGTAATCAGCGAATTCTTCGACGGACGCCAGCCGGCATTCATCGAGAAGACGGCGAAGCCGCTGGATGCACCGATGTCCTTGCCGACGATGTTGCCCTTGTTCTTGTCGAAGCGTGTTTGTGCGGCAACCACGCGGGTCAGCGCGGTGAACGACCAGGTCTTGTCGTCGTAACCCAGACTCATCAAGCCCTCCAGCGGCGGCAGTTGTGCCAGCGGTGTGCCGTCGGTGTCGTTGGTGCCGTGCACGTAGGCCAGCGAGGAGTGCAGCTTCCAGTCGCTGTTCAGCGCTTGCGCAAAGCCGGCTTCGCCGCCGAAGGTGGTGGCGTTGACGTTGCGGGCTGCGCCGGTCACCATTTTCATGGTGGAGTCGATCAGGATGAAGTCGGTGACCTTGCTGTAGAAGGCAGACAGGTTGAACTCGGTTTCAGCCGTCTTGTAGATCACGCCGGTATCCAACTGATTGGTCTTTTCCGGGCGGACGTTGAACGAGCTGACGCTGTTCGTGCTTTGCTTGGCGATCAGTTCCCAGTAGTCGGGGAAGCGGCTGGTGTGGCCGAGGCCGACGAACAGGGTGGTCGGTTCGCTCAGGCGTTGCTCATAGCGCGCAAAGCCGCTGTGCAGGGTTTGCGTGCGCTGCTTGCCGGAGGTCGGGTTCATTGCCATCGCGCCCATCATGCCGCCCATGCCCATGGCGTTCCAGTCCATAATCATCGCGGGGCGGTTGTCCTGTGCTTTCCACCAGTCGGCGCGGTAGCCCGCCACCACTTTCTGCTGTTCGCTCAGGTGGTGATCCAGTTCGGTGAACAGGCCTTGCTGGGCGATCGAGGCGTCGTTCTGCCAGGCGCTGTAAGGCATGCCGGGCATTGCGGAGCGGGATTTGTGGTTGTTGCGCTGGGCATCCACGCCGATCGTCAGCAGCGTAGGATCGGCCACACGCAGCTTGGTCGAGGCGCGCAGATCGCTGGTGTCGCGCTTCAGGTTGGCGTAACCCATCATGCCCGGTGTGCGCAGGGTTTGGTCGTCCATGATGTGATCGACGTTGTTGGCGGCGACCACGGCATCGATTTCTTCCACGGTGGAAGTCAGGTGCTTACGGTTGAAGCTCAGCGCGACGTTGTTGCGCAGGAACTTGGTACCGTCCATGCTGCGGTCGGCATAAGCGGCGCGGCCGTCGCTGGTGGCGGCGGACAGTTCGACGCGGGTATCGGCATCCGGAGTCAGACCCACGGCAGCGTTGGCGCTGTAGCGGTGGTAAGCCGAGTGCACGCGGTTATTCTTGCCGTCTTTGTAGTCGCCTGCCTGCGAGTTGGTGGCGATGGCTTGCACGTAGCCGCCCGCGCTGCCGACTTGCGCATCCACCACTTCATCGTGACGGTTGGCGCTGCCCACCATCACGCCGGTGTGCATCTTGTAGCCGAATTCGCTGAACCGCGGCTGCTGGCGTTCGAACATCGCGGTCGCGGCAGAGTTGCCCGGGCCGTGCGAAACGGTTTGCGGGCCTTTGATGACGGTCAGCTTGTTGAACACTTCCGGGAAAATATACGCGGTCGGTGCATCCATGCGGCCGTTACAGCCACCCAGCACGGTCTGGTTGTCCACCAGAATGTTCACGCGCGAAGCGGCCATGCCGCGGAACACCGGATCGCCGTCCGTACCGCCCTTGGTAATCACCGAGAAGCCGGGGATAGTTTTCAGATAGTCGGCGCCGTCGTGCGCGGGAATCGGCTGGCGCGGCGCGCGGGGGTTCGTCACCACCTTCAGCGGCTCTTGCATGCGCGGCGCGGTTACCACCACTTCTTCCAGCGCAGAGGCTGCAGGGGCCGGTGCAGTTTGCGCGACCGGGGCTGCCGGTGCGGCTGCGGCAGGGGCGACTTCGGCCACCGGGGCTTCTTGTGCGTAAACGGATTGGCTTAGTGCTGCTGCGATCAGGCTCAGCGCGAATACGCCGCCTTGTTTGTTCCGGTATTTCATCGATGCTCTCCCTGATTGAATCCAATTTTGCGAGGCTCGCATTATCCCGGAAGTTGCCTGCGCGACCCTGCGACATATTGCCGCACCCGGCTGGAGGTGCGCCTTTAGAGATGGGGGCGTATAATAGTGCCTATATAAAAAGTAATAGATAAATAATAGATCGGCGACGGGACGGGGAATTCCGGCGGCTGGCGAAAACAGACGGGACAGCGCCTTGCGCTGCCCGGCTATCGACCAACGATCGGCCCGACCATGACGCTCAAACATAAAATTCTGCTGCTCGGCTTTGCCGCACTGGCATCGCTCGCCATCGTATTGTGGAACCAGTACGACCGTTACGATATTCAGCAGCGCAAATTCGATACGATTTCCTCCAATGTGCAACGCATCAATGCGCTTTCGCAAGCCGTACACGAGCTGCAAAAAGAGCGCGGACTGAGCACCATGACGCTGGCCGGGTTGGATACGCAGGCCGTGCTGGCGCAGCGCGACGCAACCGATTCGGCAATGCGCGCACTTGCGACCGTACATGCGGCGGATGAGGTTTTACAAAAAGAAGTGTCTGCTTTGCGCGCAACGGTTTTGGCTGGCGGCATTGCGCCTTTGGAAGCGCGCGATGACTATACGCGGCTGATACAGCAACTGACCGACCGCATGGGCAGCCTGACCAATCCGGTCGAACCGCCGTTTGCCAAGGACGATATTTCCGCGCATGCACGGCTGGTGCTGGCGAAGGAATATCTCGGTCAGATGCGCGCTACGGTCGGCTATCTGCTGGAAAGCAGCCGGGACGATGCGCAGGCGTTGCAAAGCTTGATGCGTCTGAAAGGGCTGTTCGACGAAGAATTGCGCAAATTCGCGCTGGAAGCAACGCCGGAAATCGCCGATGCATTGTCGGCGCATTTTTTCGGGGCGGACGTGGCGCGTACGCTGAATACGATCGAAGCGTTTTCGGCGCTGGAATCGCGCTCGGTCAGATTAACGCCGACGGCGTGGTGGGCAACTGCGACCGCCGCAATCGACCGCATGAAAGATGCGGAAGACCAAGCCTTGCTGCATATCGTGCAGGAATCCGGCGATAAACTGACTGAAATCCGCCGCAATATGCTCGTCGGTGTTGTGCTGACATTGTTGCTGAGTACAGTTGTACTGATACTGACGGTTTCATCGATCGCCGGTCTGTTGCGTGCGCTGGATCGCATGCTCGCCAGCATGGAGCAAATCGCGGCTACGCAGGATTTTGCCGTGCGCATTCCCGTGGACGGCGAGGACGAAATCCGCCGCATTTCCCGCAGCTTCAACAACCTGCTGGAAATTGCCGACCGCTTGCTGGGCGAGAAAGATTATCTCGCGACGCACGATCCGTTGACTGGCTTGCACAACCGGCGCAGTTTCGCGCATGCACTGGCTCAGGAAGTCGAACGCAAGCGGCGCAACAGCGGCACGATGACGCTGATACTGTTCGACATCGATCTGTTCAAGCGCATTAACGACACCTACGGACACGATACCGGCGACGAGGTGCTGAAATCCATTGCCCGGCTGGTGGAGGGCGCAGTGCGCAACATCGATTTTGTCGGTCGCTGGGGCGGAGAAGAATTCGTACTGCTGCTGCGCGACGATGGGCAAGAGGCCGGTGTCGTGCTGGCGGAAAAACTGCGGCAGATGATCGAAACGCATGTGTTGCCGCAAGTCGGGCAGATTACATGCAGCTTCGGCGTGGCAAGCTGGCGCGACGGCGAGCGCGAAGACCTGTTCGTTAAACGCGCCGACGAAGCGCTCTACCGCGCCAAACAGGGCGGACGCAATCTGGTGTGCGGTGAAGAGCAAAACCGGTCGGCCGGTTAAGGCTGCGTTGCGAACTTGCGGTTGGCCGCACCATGCGCCCGGCTGCGGGCAGTGTCCCTCTGCATAGGGTGCGTTCACGCAGCGTTATTCGTATGGAAGCGGAGAGGCACACCGCGCTGCGTTGGCGGTTAGGCTTTCTGAGCTTCGGCGCGTAATATGCGGCAGAGGTGGTCGGTTTCCGGCGGGGTGAGGGTGTGGCGTGCGACAGTGTCGAACAGTGCTTGCACCTCTTCGATGCTGAAGGCGGCGAACAGGCGTTTGGCAATGTCGGCTTGCACCGGCACCATGATTTGACGACCGTCCGGCAGCGCGACGCGCACGCCCGCGAGTTGTTTCAGATCGCCGCTCTCGGCCATCAGTTCGGATTGCGCCTCTTCCAGCGACTCGTAATGCGCTTCGATGGCATCGGCGGTTTCTTCCGGCAAGTCCTCCGGCACGGCCACGATCATGCCCATCGTATCGTCTTTTAGCTCGCAGGGAATGCTCAGCGTCTCGAGAAACTGCACAAAGCGGTCGCGCAGACCTGCATCGAAAAAAATATATTCATCCATATCCGGCAACCTTAAAGGACAGGCGCGCGATGCGCACTGCGATGGCGGCATTCTAGCGGGTTTGTGTACGGATGAATATTAGAAGATGATAATAAGTTAATGGATCTTGATTGCTGCGCTAGCGGGAGCGACCATCGACATGAACCACAGTGAGCGAGGCCAGATCGACCCCTTCTAAGCAGCGCGCATTGACGGCCGCTTTGCGGTTGCCTGCCGGATCGACACCCTCGCCGAAAGGATGAATGCCGCAGCGCGGGCAAAAATGATGTTTGATGATTTGCTTGCCGAACGTGTAGGTGGCGAGATCCGCCTCCGGCGTCAGCAAGCGCAACTTCTCGCGCGGCAGAAACCAGTGCAGCGACCCCATCTTGGTGCAAATCGAGCAATTACAGTCGGCAACCTGAGTCAGTTCGCCCTCCACTTCGAAAGCGATTTTGCCGCAATGGCAACTGCCTTTGTAAATCATGGTATTTCCTTTAGATGTAAAATGCGTTGCGCACTATAGGCGAGTTTGCGTAAAGGACGCAAGGCGAGCGTGGCGCAGATGCAGCGCACGAAATACACCTGACAGGCGGTCGGCGTAGTGTAGGAGTGAGTGGCGGTGCCGCTCATGGTCGCTAAAATTTATTGGAGCACTCATGGATTTCTGTTCCTGCAAGCGGACTAAGTGGCTCACGTTCTTAATAATTTACAGGTTTATCTTGGTGGTGTGTTTGGTTGGATGCCTTGCGCATGATGAGGCCAATATCACCATGTCCGACACCGCAATTTCTGCTGATGCACTCAAAGAAGTTAAAGCGATTTTGAAGCAAATGGGGCTTGATGAGATTCGTTCGAACACAGACTCTGCTAGAGAAGGTTTATATTTCGCTAGTTCGAACAATATGAACAGCCACTTTAATGTTTTTATTCCGCCCTTGCATCAGAGACCGTGGAAATTGAAAGTGGTGATTGCGGGGAATTCGCATTTCTCAGATTACCAGATGCGGATGTATAACGAACTAGTTCGGAACCTCGACACAAGATTTGGTAATCAGAACGTGGCTGCAGATATTCATTCAAACAGTGGGCAGAAATTGTTATCTAGTGATACGCAGTAAGATTTGTTGAACAGCCCGCGTAGGGCGCAATTCATTGCACCGGAGGCATCATAGAAATTAACAACCGAACCGCACCCATGTGTGGCTTGATAACCCGCCCCCCTGAGATTGAGCCAGCGGGCTTGGAGGGGGGCTCAATCTGCGTTCCTTGTTCTAAGTTGGGGAGCGGGGAAATACATGAAATTTTCAATAAGTGATTAATTCATGGTTAAGAATGCGCCTGTCAGGTTTATTGTGTGCGCGAGGTCTGAGATGAACAGCCCAAAGGCGTGTGGATTCGGCGATAAATCAATAGGCAAACTGAATGAGTAAGGCGATTGACGCACCATTGATCGAAGATGCAGAGAAACGGAAGAGGTTTGTGCAGATACTCTGGAGCGTTTATCTTGGATTTGTCATTGTTGAGTTGTTGCTGCAAAAGGATATAACGAAACTTAGAGATGATGGAGAAAGGCTAGCTCCACTGTTTCCGTTGCTGTATGCGACCTATTATTTTGCTTGCCGCGCAAAAGGGGATAATCGGTTATTTGCGCCGGCAGGATTGAGGCCATCATCCACGGGGCAAATTTTAATGTCAGATGCCGCTGCAGCAATGATTTATGTTTTGTGTGTTGGCATCATGGTTTATGAATTTTAACTGTTTAAGCTGGCGTAGGGCGGTTGCCCTTGGTGCTTCGTTGCGGGGTAAAGCAAAGCTATCCGGTGGCTTTGGAGCGGAAACGTGTAATCCGTTTAAATGTGGAGGGGAGTAGAAGGTTGGGGGTTTTGTCGCCGGGAATTAGAATTCAGGTGCACTGACCTTCCCCAGAAAAATCGTCTTCAATTTCACTGGCATATTCAACGAATGTATCCGAATAGGCGCACGAGATGAGTTACCTTGTTTGTGGGTCGATCACATTAGTCGAGGCATCTCCTCAAGAGCGGGAGAGGGTGGCTCGGCGCGCATCCAGCCAGGCATTGCAAGTTGGTATGGCGTTACAACTCGGCTGCAATATTGTCCAGCCTTTGGTGTCTGAAATCGTAGCGCGTTCTGACAACCCGTCGGCGCTGCCGTTCTTGGTGACGGCGTCACCGCTTGGTGACACATCGGATGATCTGGTGTCGCCTTACGCGCTTGTGGGGCCAGAAGGCGAAGCACGGTTTCGGCAGCATGCCAAAGCGATGACCACGTTCTTCAGGAGTCTCGCCGATGAAGATCACGTTCAGCGTGTTGATCTGTATGTGGTTGATGGTTTCGATATCTCGATTCCGACGAAATCGATCTTGATAACTGCCCTTGAGGAAGAGCTCCTGTCGGCATGGCGTAATCGAGAGCAGGATTTTTTCTTCCGGCTCATTTTGCGGAAACTAGCACCTCTTTAACGGAAGAAATAATGAGGTTAAGTTTGAGGGCGCACCTTGGTGCGCCGATGCCGAATCAATAGTAAGGAGAATTAAAAATGCGCCCAAGAAAAAAGGTCTTTTTTCAGATCGTCGTCGGTTGGTTTATTCGACGTGACGATCGGTTCCCAAGCCTGAATTACCATAACAACAGGCTGATTGGCATAAGTGGCATTATTTATGCGGAGGGAAATGTTAGTGAATTCTAAGTGGGTTGTGCTATTTTGCCTGCCTTTGTTATTTGTGTGCGGGAGTGTCAGCTCTTCTGAATGTACAGTACTAACAATAGTGGGAACGGGGGAATATAAATTTTTATCTTCACGCGTCTTGGGTTCAGGTCCCGCAGGGGATGGTGGTAATCGGAAATTAGTTGATTTTGTTTCTATCAGTCGACCGAGTAATACTAAAGAATTTGCATTTGACGATGTTAAATATATTTGGGTTATGTATGATTTGCAGCAAAATAAAGCCATTAGCTGTAGACGGTACTCTAACATGGTAGATAATGTTTTGAGATGCGCGGCAAATATTCCAGAACGAAAAATTGTTGTAGTTACTGCGTATGATGTAACAAGCGGAAATCTTGCTGAAGAATCAAGCTATAAATTGAGATCGGATTACATCCGGAAAGAGTTTTTGGAAAATGTTCTGGAGTGCCCATTAACTGGCCAACATAAATAGCCTGCGTAGAGCGCAATGAATTGCGCCGGATGCATTATGGAAATCAGCCTCCGCATGCACGGTTGTGGCTTAGCCGCCCTTGTATTGACCCAGCGGAACCTGCTCAACTCAAGCCGCTAAAGCATAAGCCTCAGCAGGCGTTTTCATTTTCAGCGATTGATGCGGTCGCCGATTGTTGTAGAACATAATCCAGTCGCCGATTACT
>JBFLXR010000005.1:0-127124 GCA_040757065.1 Pseudomonadota bacterium | reverse complement strand
ATTATCTCAACAACCAACGCGCTCTTACGCTTGGCCGTCCACCGTTTGATTTCCTCTTCCATTACCGTGCTCACGTTGTCTCCTTTCGAGTTTATCACCTGAGCAGGTTTTCACTGGGTCAATACAACCCCCCGCTCAGGTATACTTAAAACATAAAAACTTGAAAATTTTGCAGACGAGACCACGTGACCACATCCATTCCGTCTTCTTCGCCCTCCCCTGCAACGGCCGCACAACCACC
Source organism: Pseudomonadota bacterium (assembly GCA_040757065.1). Taxonomy (GTDB): domain Bacteria; phylum Pseudomonadota; class Gammaproteobacteria; order Burkholderiales; family Gallionellaceae; genus JBFLXR01. The sequence continues at coordinate 126,883 of JBFLXR010000005.1, read as the reverse complement.
GCTGGCTGCAGGCGAAACCTTGCTGAACGCCTTTGAAAACGACCTCGATCCGCAACTGCACTACGCCCGCGGCACGCTCGCCGTCACCAGCCAGCGCCTGATGGCGCGCGCTGCCGGCGAAACCGACTGGCAAGGCTGGCCCTACCGCGCCGGCATGCAATTGCTGCGCCGGGATCACGCGGGTGTCGGCACGCTGGAACTCTCCGATACCGACGGCCTGCTGGCGCGCTGGCGTTACACCCTGACCCACGATCTCGCCGCCGGGCAATTCATCGAAGCCTTTCAGCGCCAACTGACCGCACATGTCAGCGGCCAACCCCCGCAACCGGAAGCGGAAAACGTGTGCGAAGTCTGCAAAACGCCTCTGGAACCGGATCAGGAAGAGTGTCCGGTCTGCGCCAAAAAATTGCACTCCGCCCCGTCGACTTGGGCGTTGTTCCGTTTATGGCGTTTCGCCAAACCTTACAAGCGTCAGCTACTGACCGGTTTTCTGCTGACGCTGGCTTCCACCGGCGCGTCCATGATTCCGCCCTACCTGACCATGCCGCTGCTGGACAAGGTACTGATTCCCTACCAGAACGGCGTCCCGATCGACTACGAACTGGTCAAACTCTACCTCAGTGGCCTGCTCGGCGCAGCACTGGTCGCCTGGCTGCTCGGCTGGGCGCGCACGTATATTCTGGCCTTGGTCAGCGAGCGCATCGGTGCGGACTTACGCACCGTCACCTACGAACACCTGCAAACACTATCGCTGGAATATTTCGGCGGCAAACGCACCGGCGACCTGATTTCCCGCATCGGCACCGAAACCGACCGTATTTGCGTATTCCTCTCGCTGCATTTGCTGGATTTCGCGACCGATGTGCTGATGATCGGCATGACTGCCGCCATTCTGTTCTCGATTAACCCTTGGCTGGCCCTCGTTACGCTGGCGCCTCTGCCATTGATCGCATGGATGATCCACGTCGTGCGCGACAAACTGCGCCACGGTTTCGAACAAATCGACCGAAGCTGGTCGGAAATCACCAACGTGCTGGCCGACACCATTCCTGGCATCCGCGTGGTGAAGGCTTTCGCACAAGAAAAGCGCGAAGTTGCCCGCTTCCGCAAAGCCAACGATCACGTACTGGTCATTAACGACCGCGTCAATCAGGTCTGGTCGCTGTTTACCCCGACCGTGACCTTCCTGACCGAACTCGGGCTGCTGGTAGTGTGGATTTTCGGGATTTGGCAAGTCTCGCACAGCGCCATTACCGTCGGGGTGCTGGTCGCCTTCTTATCCTACATCAGTCGTTTTTACACCCGCCTCGACTCGATGAGCCGAATTGTTTCGGTAACGCAAAAGGCCGCGGCCGGCGCCAAGCGCTTATTTGATATTCTCGACCATGTTTCCAGCGTACCGGAACCGGCCAACCCGGTACATCTTCCCCGCGTCGAGGGCGCTATCCAAGTCAGCAAAGTCGGCTTCCGCTACGGCAACCGAACCATTCTGCGCGGTGTCGATCTGAGCATCGCCCCCGGTGAAATGATCGGGCTGGTCGGCCACAGCGGCTCCGGCAAAAGCACACTGGTCAACCTGATTTGCCGCTTCTACGATGTCGCCGAAGGCAGCATACGCATCGATGGCACGGACATTCGCTCACTGCCGGTTGCAGAATACCGCAAGCACATCGGGTTGGTGCTGCAAGAACCTTTCCTGTTTTTCGGCACCATTGCCGAAAACATCGCCTACGGCAAACCCGATGCCAGCCGCGAAGAAATTATCGCCGCCGCCCGCGCCGCGCATGCGCACGACTTTATTCTGCGCCTACCGCAGGGCTACGACTCACTGGTCGGCGAGCGTGGCCAAGCGCTCTCCGGCGGGGAACGCCAGCGCATTTCCATCGCTCGCGCCTTGCTGATCGACCCGCGCATTCTGATTCTCGACGAAGCGACCTCGGCGGTCGACACCGAAACCGAACTGGAAATTCAGGGCGCACTGGAAAACCTGATTCGCGGCCGCACCACGATTGCCATCGCGCACCGCCTGAGCACACTGCGTCGCGCAGACCGCTTAGTGGTAATGGATCACGGGAAAATCGTTGAAATCGGCCAGCACGACGATCTGATTGCCCGTGAAGGCGCCTATTTCCGCCTGTATCAGGCGCAAACCAAACAACTGGACGAGCAGCTCGCCGAAAAGGAAAAATGGGATGAATAACTTCGCGCTGACCCGCAATGCCTTCGGCAAACTGGTCTTGACGATCGAAGGACGCATTTACGAAGGCGTGATCCCGACCCGCGCCTTCCCGATCACCGCCCCGCAGGAAGGGCTGGCGCTGATGAGCGCAGACGGCCACGAAGCGCTCTGGATAGACTGCCTGACCGACCTGCCGGAAGCAACCCGTGCATTACTGCATGAAGAACTGACCGCACGCGAATTCATGCCGGAATTACAGCGCATTACGCATGTTTCCAGCTTCACTACACCCAGCATGTGGCAAGTAGAAACCGACCGGGGTGCCACTACCCTGACGCTGAAAGGCGAGGAAGACATCCGCCGACTCGGCGACAATGCACTGATGATCGCCGACAGTCACGGCGTTCAGTTCTTGATCCGCGACCTCGCCACGCTGGACAAGCCGAGCCGTAAACTGCTCAACCGGTTTTTATAGCGCTGCTCTCCGCTTGCGCGCTCGGCTGACCGCCCTTCAGGCTATCCAGCATCTGCTTCTGCCAGTCGCCCAGCTTGGTTTGAATCAACTCGTAGGTTTTATCGACATTGGCAGCAATATCGCCTTGCAGCACGCCTAAGCCTTTCAGGATTTCGCGCGCCTCCTTAAAGCCCTGATCGATCCCGCTCTTGATCACGTCGAGAAAATGATTGACCGTCGCTTCGTCTCCCATATCGCCGTGCTGCTGCTTGAAGGCTTCGAAGAAACCTGTCGCAAACTGAAAAATCCGCTGTGCAGTCGCTTCCGGCGAGTAATCGACGCCACCCGCTGTCGCCGCTGGATCCGCCGGGGCTGCGGCCTGCGCCGCCGGAGCCTGCCCGCTCTCCGCCGTACCGACAGCCGACTCCAGATAGGGCTTGATCGATTCGTTCAGATTGGTCATGACGCTTTGCAGCAACAACCGCATCGTTTCGTTCTTCGCGGTAATGCTGACTTGCATAGAAACCTGCATGATCGAAGCATTCGCCTCGGCACGCTGATCGGCCTGACCGACCCGCCTGCCGCCTTCCGCTTTGTCCGCATGCAGACCTTGAGTCGAACGCCAATCGACGCCGACCGGAGATGTATTACCTTGAACTGTCGAGACCATGATTACCTCCAATTAAACTGAAGCAGCCTAACCAGAAACCATAATCACATCATATTCCTGTCTCGCCGGAAAAGAAAGCAACGCTTTGAAGTCGAACGCACAAACAGCGCCCTAAACGAAATTCTCCGTATACACCACCACCCGGTTGCGCCCTGCATGCTTCGCCTCGTACAGCGCCCGGTCGGCCTTGCTGATTGCCGACTCAAAATTTCCCAGCGCATTACCTTCCAGCACGCCGAAACTGGCCGTCAGAAGAATTTCGCCGCGCTCGGAATCCACCGGATGCGCCCCGATCGCCTGCTTGATGCGTTCCGCCGTTGTCGCTCCGCTGCCGGGGGCGCTTGCCTGCAACATCACGGCGAATTCCTCCCCGCCATAGCGCACCACCATGTCGTGCGGTCGGCATTCAGACCGGATCACCTGTGCGACCTCCTGCAACACTTGGTCGCCGACCTGATGACCATAAGTATCATTAACCGATTTAAAGTAATCGATGTCGATCATCAGTATCGCCGTCGGCACTTGCTGTTTCTGCCAATATTCGAAAAGTTGCGCACCCTCTGTAAAAAAATGTCGCCGGTTGAACAAACCGGTTAGCACATCGGTACGACTCTCCATCTCCAACTCTTGATTGCGCTGATTCAAGAGCCGATGCTGCGCCAGCAGAATCCCATTAGTTGTCTTCAACTCGCGTGCCAGCAAACCGACCTCATCGTTACGCGACAAAACAGATGCCGGAATAGACTTATCGCCTTGCCCGATCTCGGCAGCGAATTCCTGTAACGTCCGAACCGGAGCCGTCACAATTCGACGCATTCCCCATACGATCAACAAGGCAACCAGAATCAGCAGGACAGCGGCCGCCAATGCAAAATTCTGGCGCGCATGCATCAGCACCGACAGTTCCTGATCGACAGGAATCGACAGACTGATTCCCCCGCGAATATCGCCGACCTTGTACCCCTGAAAACCGTGACACCCCAAGCACCCTTCTTCGATACGCAGCGGCTTCATCAGCCGGTAATACGTCTTACCGTCATTCTGCTCGGTTACACTGGCCTCATCGATCCCTTGTTCGAAACGCAGCAGGCTTCTTTCCTCGAAACCATCCGGCCGGTTATTCGGGTTGATTAACTTCAAACTGGTTAAGTGAAAGCGGATTTCCGCATTCTTGGCCGTCAACTCGGACAATTCGCGCGTCATCAGAGCCGGATTTTTCAGGGTATACACATTCCCTGCCGTATCGGTGATTTCCGGCTCGAATGTCCGTGGCTTGCCTTCGCCGGGGCCTACTTGATAAAGATATGAATTTGTCTCAATGCCGGGGCGTTTCAAAACATAAACCCCACGGTAGGAAGCATTCCAGTGACGCATCAGCACGATTTGCTGAATCATCGCCCCCGCCTGGCGATGCATCAATTCTTCGAGATTTTTTTGCGCGTATTTATTAAACCAGACAGCCGCAACCACAAACACCAGCGTCAGCATGCCGGTCACCAACATACCGAGTTTCAGCCCGACCGATGCGTATGACTCTTGCGACTTATCCATCTACCGACTTTATCAGCAAATCCCCCACTAGACGCCGAATCGGCATCCGCCCTTCGATAGTGTTACACAACGACCTTGCCCTGTAAAACCGATACACCGCTTTGGCGCAATTTTTTCGCACACCATGTCGGGATGATAGGTGAACTGTGTACATGAACATCTAGCAGCATGCACTACCGATTCCCGATATTCGGTAGCGATTATCGTTGAAACTCAGACCACTCCGGCCTGCTCGGCCTGCAAATCAGCAAAGTAGCTGCTGCGTACCATCGGGGCACAGGCGGCATGCGTAAAGCCCATTTCCTTTGCGGCCTCTTCGAACATTTTGAATGTTTCCGGCGGCACATAACGCAGCACGGGCAAATGGCCGTCGGATGGTTGCAAGTATTGCCCCAAGGTCAGCATCTCGACATCGTGCGCACGCAAATCGCGCATTACTTGTAATACTTCTTCGTCGGTTTCGCCTAACCCGAGCATCAGGCCGGATTTGGTCATCACGTCCGGATAGCGCGCTTTGAAGGCTTTCAGCAATTGCAGCGAATGCGCATAATCTGCTCCCGGTCGCGCCAGCGGATAGAGGCGCGGCACGGTTTCCAGATTGTGGTTCAGCACGTCCGGCAAGCTGCCGCCGAGCACCTCCAGCGCCAAGTCGAGCCGCCCGCGGAAGTCAGGCACCAGCGTTTCCAGCTTGGTGGTCGGAGAGCTGGTACGTATCGCCGCCAGACAATCAACGAAATGCTGTGCGCCGCCATCGCGCAGATCGTCGCGATCCACACTGGTAATCACGACATAACGCAAATTCAGCAGCGCAATCGATTCCGCCAGTTGTTTCGGTTCGTTCGGATCGGGCGGTTGCGGCTTGCCGTGCGCCACGTCGCAGAACGGGCAGCGGCGGGTGCAAACATCGCCCAGAATCATGAAGCTGGCTGTTCCCTTGCCGAAACATTCACCGATATTCGGGCAGGAAGCCTCTTCGCACACCGTATGCAGTTTGTGCTCGCGCAACAACCGCTTCACATCGTGGTACCCCTGCCCGCTGCCGGATTTGACGCGTATCCACTCCGGCTTGCGCAGGCGTTGCTGCAAAGGCACGATTTTGATCGGGTTGCGTGCGGTTTTCGCCGCCCCGGTTTGCTTTTCCGAATTACTGCTCATTGGCTTGCTTTCTTTCCAGATGACGCTGCAATCCGGTTACCAGATGCTGCGCCAGTTGTTGTTCCAATTCTTGCAACGATGCCGTCACCCCGACATCGCGCGCCTGCGTCACCTGCAACCCGGCATAACCGCAGGGATTGATGCAGGCGAACGGTGTTAAATCCATATCCACGTTAAAGGCCAAGCCGTGATAACAGCAGCCGTTGCGGATTTTCAAACCAAGCGATGCGATTTTCGCTTCGCCGACATATACGCCCGGCGCATCTTCGCGCCCGCGCGCCACCACACCCGACTGGGCGAGCACCTCGATTACCGATTGCTCCATCAAACGCACCAAGTCGCGCACGTTGATTTTCCAGCGCCGCAAATCGAGCAACAGATACATCACGATTTGCCCCGGCCCGTGGTAGGTCACTTGCCCGCCGCGATCGATCTGCACCACCGGAATCCCCTGCGGATTAAGAATATGCTCGGGCTTGCCGGCCTGCCCCTGTGTGTAGGTGGGCGGGTGCTGCACCAGCCAAATTTCGTCCGGCGTATCCGCGGTCCGCGCTGCGGCAAAAGCCCGCATCGCTTCCCAAGTCGGCTGGTAGTCCGCCAGCCCCAAAAGCTTAATCTGCGGAATCACAGCACCATCTTAACCATCGGGTGCGCGCTCAGCTCCTGATACAACGCATCCAACTGCGCACGCGAGGTCGCACGAACGGTGCAGGTCAGACTCAGATAACGCGCCCCGCTACTGCTACGCATTTCCAGCGTGGCGGCATCGAAACCGCGGTCGTGCCGCTGCACTACTTCGGCCACCGCCTGCGCAAAACCCTGCTGCGCCAGCCCGAACACTTTAATCGGAAAGTCACAGGGAAATTCCAGCAATGTTTCTTTATCCGTACTCATGCCTGACGCATCACATCCTGTTTAAAATTCTGATACAAGGCATGCAAGCGGGCGAACATCGCGCCCGGCTTGCCTTCGCCCACCGGCCGACCGTCGAGACGGGTGATCGGCAATACCTCCTTGGTCGAAGAGGTCAGCAACAACTCATCGGCACTGCGCACCTCTTCCACGCCGATCCGCCGCACCTCGCATGGAATCCGGTTGGCTTGCGCCAGCTCCAGCACCACATCGTAGGTAATCCCCGGCAACATCAGCTGGTCTTTCGGCGGTGCAAGCAGCACGCCGTTTTTCACCACAAAAATGTTGCTCGCCGCCCCCTCGGTCATAAATCCTTCGTCGCGAATCAGCACGGTCTCCATGCAGCCAGCATCCACAGCAGCTTGCCGCAACAACACGTTCGGCAACAACGAAATCGCTTTGATGTCGCAGCGCAACCAGCGATTGTCTTGCGCGGTCACGGCTGCAATCCCGCTCTCCAGCAACACGGCGGGAGGCGGAACCAGCGGATTGCTCATCATAAATACCGTTGGCGGCACCGGCGGGTTGGGGAAAGCATGGTCGCGCTTGGCGACGCCGCGGGTGATGTGCAGATACAGATATTGATCGTCGTGTCCGTTGCGCGCAACCAACTCTTGAATCAAGACCGCCCATTCCTGCGGGGTATGCGGATTCGCAAGCCGGATGCCGTCCAGACTGTGCTGCAAGCGCTTCAAATGCTCCTCCAACCGGAACGGACGTTGCGAATACACCGGAATCACTTCGTACACACCGTCGCCGAAAATGAAACCGCGATCCAGCACCGGAATACGGGCTTCTTCGATCGGCATAAATGCGCCGTTCAGATACACCGTCATACGCCCCCCTACTGGAAGAACAAGCGAATGGTATCCCACCCGCGCGCAAATACGTTGGCCTGCGGCACAGTCTCCAGCGCCATCAGCGGAAACGACACATACGGCTTACCGTTCAGGCTAATCTTCAGCGTGCCGACCGCTTGCCCCGATTCGATCGGCGCCAGCAAGGGCTGGCGGGTTTCTACCGCCGCCTTCAACTGAGCGCGCATCCCGCGCGGGATCGTTACCATGCGGTCGCTGCGGAAACCGACCTTCAACTGATGCTCCGTGCCTTTCCACAAGCGCACGCTGGTTACCGGCTGATCGGCCTTGTACAAAGGTACAGCCTCGTAATACTGAAAACCGTAATTCAGCAATTTCTGGCTTTCGCTCGCGCGCGCGCTGTCAGAAGCCGTGCCGAGCACCACCGAAATCAGCCGGCGCGAGTCGCGCCGCGCCGATGCCACCAGACAGAACCCGGCACGTTCGGTATGGCCGGTTTTAATGCCGTCCACATACGGATCCATCCACAGCAAGCGGTTGCGATTGGCCTGATTGATGCCGTTATACTGGTACTCGCGAATATGGTAGAGCGCGTAATAATCGGGATGATCGCGCACAATCGCCGCCGCCAGCAGTGCCATATCGTAGGCCGTGCTGTAATGCTGCGGATGTGGCAGCCCGGTCGCGTTCATGAAATGCGTATCTTTCATACCCAGACGCTGCGCCTCTTTGTTCATCGACTCGGCGAACGCCGCCTCGCTGCCGGCCAGCGTTTCCGCCAATACCCGCGCCGCATCGTTGCCGGATTGTACGATCAGCCCACGCAACAACTCGTCGATGGTCGCCGGCTTTAACGGATCGAGAAACATACGTGATTCCTCGCCCTGCGGAGCAGTCGCGGCAGGCGAAGGTTTGACCGCTTGCGTCAGTTCCAGCTTTTTCTGCTTGAGGGCGGAAAAAGTCAGGTACGCAGTCATCATCTTAGTCAGCGAGGCCGGCTCGTTGCGTTCCGCTCCGCCCTGATTCACCAGCATCTGATTGCTGGTAAAGTCATACAGTACATAGGCTTTCGCCGCCAGCACGGGCGGCGAGGGCAACGGCGCTTGCTGCGCGTACGCCCAGGCCGATTGCAGCAACAACAGGAATGCAAACCAGATTTTCATTTCGGCGAACGGATAATCGAGAGAGGTTGAATTATAGTTCCGGCAAGGAAGATGAACCAGACGCGCTAGTGTTCGTTGCTCAGCATCCGGTGCATCATGAAACGCAACCGTCCGGGCACAATCGGTTTGTGCAACAGCATTGCTCCGCTGGAGTGAATTTCATACAACGTATCGGGCGCAGTATCGCCCGTCACGATCAAAGCCGGGATGTCTGCGTTATATCGCAACCGCAAGGTTTTTATCACCTGAATCGCCGTCATTTTGTCCGGCAAACGGTAATCGGAAATCAGCAACGCCGGACGTTCATCTTCAGCCTCCAATTTCCTGATGACTTCTTCAACCGTTTCACCGGCATAAACCTTACAGCCCCACTGCCCCATTAACTCGGCCGTTGCCTCACGAATATCCGGATCGTCCTCTACCAGTGCTACCGCTGCGCCGAATAAATCATGTGCGGAATGGGTCACCTGATATGGTTCAGTCTGATGCGCCTCATCGCCCATTTTGACGCGGAAACTGAAAGTCGTTCCCGCCCCCAGAGCAGAGCGCACCTGAATCTTGTAACCCAGCAAATCGGCCATGCGTCGAACGATGGCCAACCCGAGTCCCAGGCCAAGACGCCGATTGCGGCTCGGGTTGTCTTCCTGATAGTACTCCTCGAAAATATGCGGCAAAGAGGCTGCGCTGATCCCACAACCAGTGTCTTGTATCTCCAACAGCACTTCGCCCGCCAGACACCGACAAGACAATTTGACACTGCCGCTATCGGTATAACGAATCGCATTTGACAGCAGGTTCCGCAAAATTCGCTCTAGCAGCAGCGGATCACTGTAGGCCATCGCAGCGCATTCTCCATCGGCGCCGCTGCATCCCTCGCCGCGCTCGAACGGCATATCGAACTGCAAACCTTTCACTTGCGCCAGAGGCAGAAATTCGACGTACAAACGATCGAACAAGGATTGAAGACTGAAATGCTGCCAATTCGGCTCGATCACTCCGGCATCCAGACGCGAAACATCGAGCAACGCATTGAACATGCCCGACAAAGCATGCACCGAACTTTCAATCTGCCCGGCCAGACGCTCGACCGTCGGCTCCTTAGCCGCATCCTTCAACGCTTCGCTGAACAAAATCAATGCCTGCAAGGGTTGCCGCAAATCGTGGCTGGCCGTCGCCAGAAAACGCGATTTTTCGCGGTTAGCCGTTTCGGCCTGACGACGCGCCGTTTCGGCCAACTCGTTTTGCTTCACCAACGCCTCTAGCAGCACATGTCGCTCCCAACCGCGTTGCAACGCCAGTAAAAACGTCGCGCTCAAATTACGCCCGGCTCCTAAGATGAATGCGGCATACAGCACCAACATCACCGCCAGCACGGAATGCACGACATCGCCGACCGTTGCCATCCGCACGATCAGCAACCCCAGCACGCTGTGGGTAAAGATAATCGCGGGATAGCTTCTTAGGCGTGTGTGTACCTGCTCCTCCACCACAGGAAGATTCTCCTGCGTAACTGCGGGGAACAGTTGACCGAACAGGGGCAGGGGCGTTTTACCGTCCATCCTCACTCAGCGCGACATGCGCAACAGTAGTTGTATATCCTGCGCCAGCAATTCCGCGCGCTGCCCGTAAGGTGCCAGCAACACCGGACGCCCTGCAGGGCCAATCAGATACGTTCCGGCGAAATGATCCAGCGTATAACTGCCGTTCTTGCCGGGTTGTTTTTTGTAACTTACGCCGAATGCCTTAGCCGCCGCATCGGTCGCAGCCGCATCGCCGGATAATCCAATGAATGCAGGATGAAACGCCGGCACATATTGTCCGAGCATTTCCGGCGTATCCCGCACGGGATCGAGCGTAACAAACACCACCTGCACCTTCGCCGCATCCGCGCCTAACAACTGCATCGCCTGCGCCAGATCGGCCAGCGTGGTGGGACATACATCCGGGCAATGAGTATAGCCGAAAAATAAAACCGTGACCTTGCCGCGGAAATCGGCCAATGTTCGGCTGACCCCTTGCGCGTCGCGCAGGCGGAAATCCGCCCCCGCATACTGCGTAGTCACCTCGCTGGCTTTAAAGGGGGAAGGCAATTTCTCTTCGCACCCCGCCAGCAAAACAACCAGCAGCAGAACGGACAGGCATTTACGCAGGCACATGACAACTCCCCGCCCAGCCGTATACCGTAAAGGTATAGGCCACCTTAGCCAGACCATACAAACCGAACGTCGCCACCAGCCCGCCCGCTGCAAGCCGCACCGGCTCGGACTGCACCCAGTTGCGGCAACGCTCCCAAAACAACCCGATCGCCAACAGATTCGGCAATGTACCGAGACCAAACGCCAGCATGGTCAACGCGCCCTGTCCGGCGCTGCCGCTGGCAAGTGCGGCGATCAGCACGCTGTAGACCAGCCCGCACGGCAGCCAGCCCCACAGCGCGCCCAAACCGAAGGCGCGCGGCAATGTATTCACCGGCAGCAGCCGGATCGTCCACGGTTGAATGCGCCGCCACAGCCCGCCGCCCAGTTGTTCGATGCGCCGCACCATCCCCCAGATACCGGCCAGATAGAGCCCCAGCGCCATCAGCATCAAACTCGACAGCGCAAACAGCAAATGCTGCACCGGCACCGCATCGCGGAACAGCAACCCCGCCTGCCCCAAAAGACCGACCAGCGCCCCGGCAGCGGCATAACTGGCGATGCGCCCCGCGCTATAGGCCAAATGAAACGGCCAGCGCCCGCCCGACTGAGGCAGTTGCGCCGTAAATACGCCGACGATGCTGCCGCACATGCCGAGGCAATGTACGCCGCCCAGCAGTCCAGTCAAAAACACCGCCAACAAGCCGAACTCAGCCATCCGTTTTTTCCAGTTTACTCATATCCAATTGCGCCGATGCCCGCTCCGCATCGGGCGTCGGCTGGTATTCGATCACCCCCAGCAAGGGTGCAGCCAGTCGCTGCCGCAGTGCATCGATATTTTCCTGCAAATACAACATATCTGGCGTGCAGGCATTCGCCACCCAACCCGCGCATTGTAGCCCGCTCGCTTCGATTGCGCGCGCCGTCAGCAAGGCATGATTCAAACACCCCAGCCGCATGCCCACCACCAAAATCACCGGCAAGCCGAGCCGCACTGCCAAATCGGCGGTATCTTCCGTTTCATTCAACGGCACGCAAAAACCGCCAGCCCCCTCCACGATCACACTGTCGGCCTGCCCGGCCAGTTCGCGGTACGATTCGACGATCCGGTTCAGACCGATCTCCGCGCCCGCCCAGCGGGCTGCTATATGCGGTGCCGCAGGCGGGTAAAAAGCATACGGGTTCACTTGCCCGTTCGCCGCCCGGAAACTACTGGCGGCGCATAAGGCTTCTACATCCTCGTTCCTGCCGCGTTCGTCTAACCCGGCGGCCACTGGCTTCATTCCGACCGCACGCTTGCCGCGCACCCGTAAGGCATGCAGCAATGCACAGCTCACTAGCGTCTTGCCGACGCCTGTGTCGGTGCCGGTCACGAAATAGCTCATAATTTGAAAGGCGTTTGAATAATCTGCGCACCGCCGGCAGTTTTTTTCGGCGGCACCTTCCAAGCATGCCCATAGACGATTTCAAACGTAGCCGGCAATTTGCCATCGCGCCGTAAAGTCTCGTATTGCGCCGTCATGCGCTGCCAGACCTGCTTACCCATCAGGCCGGGCTGCCGACCTGCAGTAACGTTGTGCGCCCCGATGCTTTTCAGATCCTGCAACACTGCGCGCACATCGTCGTAAGTAAGCGTCAGAATTTCCATTTCCATCACGGGATCTGCAAAACCGGCCCCTACCAGCATATCGCCGACATCGTGCATATCCGCAAAACGGTTCACATGGTTATAGCCGTCCACGCCCTGAAAGGCGTAACGCAACTCTTTCAGCGTATCGGGGCCGAAGGTGCTGAACATCAGCAGGCCGCCCACCTTCAGTGCACGATGCAACTCCCGGAAAGCGGCCGGTAAATCATTGCACCATTGCACGGTAAGATTCGACCAAATCATGTCGGTGCTTTGCGCCGCCAGCGGCAACGCCTCCACATCAGCGCACAGCGGCATCGGCTGCTTGCTGCCACCGAATAGCTTTTGCCACCAGCCCGTCTGTCCCCGGGTTAGTTGCAACATACCTATCGCGATATCCAACGCGATCATTTGCGATGCCGGATAGCGCTGCATCAACTGGCGCGTCCCCCAGCCTGTGCCGCACCCGACATCCACAATCCGCCCCGGCTGAAGCTTGATGCAATCCAAACGTTCCAGCATGCGCGTACACACTTCGCGTTGCAGCACCGCCGCCGCATCGTAATGTTCCGCAGCACGACTAAATGCGCGGCGCACTTGCCGCTTATCGATCAAAAATTCATTCATCGAGAAACTTCACCAACTCATCCGTAAAAATTTTGGGATGCGACAAAAACGGTGCATGTGCCGCCCCCTCCATGACGCGCAAGCGCGCTTGCGGCATCTGCGCCGCCATATATTCCGAGGCGGCAGCCGGGGTCAGCGTATCGCGCGCACCGGCTATTATCAAAGTCGGCTGTACCACCTCCGACAAGTCTGCTCGCTGATCGCTGTCGCGCAGAATTTCCAGCCCGCCCCGCAAAGCCACTGCCTCCGGCTCACCCCGGCTGAATAATTGCGCGCGCAACACCGTCAATAATTCGCGCTCATTCTCGCCGCCGCGCACTTGCAATGCCAGGAAACGCTTCAACGTCTGCGCCCGGTTTTCCAGCAGAGAGGCTGCAAAGGCTTGTAAAACATCCGGTGCCATTGCGCACTTCCAGCCCTCGGCCTGCACAAAACGCGGCGTACTGGATACCAACAGCAGTTTACGCACAATCTCCGGCGCACGTTGCGCCCAGCGCAAGGCCACCTGTCCGCCCAGCGACCAACCGCACACTGCCAGAGGGGAAGTAAATTGTGTTGCCAATCGGTCTACCAGCGCATCGAGACTGTAATCGGCTTGCGGCGCACTCGCGCCGTGTCCGGGCAAATCCACCCGCAATACGGTGTAACGCATGGCCAACTGCTCAACCGCCGGCCCCCACAGCCCGCCGTGCATTCCCCACCCGTGGACCAGCAGCAACGGTTCGCCCGCACCCTGTCGTTCAACGTGCAAGGTCATGCAATGCCTCGATTAATTGAGCCACGTCATCCGCGGCATGCGCCGCCGACAAAGTCATCCGCAAACGTGCGGTTCCCTGCGGCACAGTCGGAGGGCGAATTGCCGGCACCCAAATGCCGCGTGCACGCAGCCCTTCACTCAACGCGAGCGCCGCTTCGTTACCACCGACCAGCAGCGGCTGAATCGGCGTTTCCGACGCCATCAATTGCCACGGCAGCCCTTGCAGCCCGGCGCGTAATTGCGCCACCAAGGCGCGCAGATGATCCCGCAACGCATCACCGGTACGCATCAACCGCAAACTAGCTTGTAATGCTGCAGCCAATGCAGGCGGTGCGGCTGTGGTATAGACATAGCTTCTTGCCTGCTGCACCAAGGTTTCGATGACGACCTTCTCGGCAGCCACAAACGCACCGGCAACACCGGCAGCCTTACCCAGCGTTGCCATATAAATCAGGCGCGGCGCATCCGCACCGAAATGCGCCGCACTTCCTCGCCCTTCAGCACCCAACACTCCGAAACCGTGCGCATCGTCGATCAGCAGCCAAGCGTCGTAGCGCTCGCAGAGCGCCAGCATTTCCGGCAGCGGTGCCAGATCGCCGTCCATACTAAACACCGCATCGGCAATCACCAACTTGCGTCCGCTTGTTGCCTCACTCAGTAATTGTTCCAACTGGGCCATATCGTTATGGCGGTAACGCTTCACCTCGGCACGCGACAACAGCATCGCGTCGTTCAACGAGGCATGATTCAGCTTATCCGCGAACACGGTATCGCCCCGCCCGACCAGCGCCTGTACGACACCGAGGTTCGCCATATAACCAGTCGAGAAGGTCAGCGCAGCCGGTTTGCCGACGAAGGCCGCCAATTCGCACTCCAGAGTTTCATGCACCTCCAGATGACCGCTCACCAAATGCGATGCCCCTGCCCCCGCACCGTAGCGCTGCGCCCCCTGTTGCAAAGCGGCAACAATCTCCGGACGATTGGCCAACCCAAGATAATCGTTGCTGCAAAACGACAACAACGGCTGCCCATCCACCTCGATGCGCCCCCCCTGCGGCGTGTTCAATGTCCGTCGCCTGCGCAGCAAACCCTGCGCGGCGCGCGCATCCAGATCGCGTTGCAGCGCCTGAAACGGCATTAGTGTTCGTGCTCGGTAAAGGGATACATGCCAAGCTTATCCATCAAGGCACGGTCGCGCGTTACATCGGGATTGCCCGTGGTCAGCAGTTGGCTACCGTAGAAAATCGAATTCGCCCCGGCCAGGAAGCACAAAGCCTGAATCGCCTCGGACATCTGCTCGCGTCCGGCGGACAAGCGCACCCGGGCCTTCGGCATGGTGATACGCGCTACGGCAATCGTGCGGACGAAATCCAAGGGATCGAGGTCTTCCATCGCCTCCAGCGGTGTCCCTTCGACCTTAACCAAATTATTGATCGGCACACTCTCGGGATAAGGCTCCATGTTCGCGAGTTGTGCAATCAAGCCGGCACGCTGCGTCAGATTCTCGCCCATGCCGACTATGCCGCCGCTGCATACATGCATCCCCGCCTTACGCACACGTTCCAGTGTATCCAGACGATCCTGATAATCGCGGGTGCTGATAATCTCGCCGTAGAATTCCGGCGCAGTATCCAGATTGTGGTTGTAGTAATCCAGCCCGGCTTCGCGCAGCATATCGACGTGCGCATCGTTCAGCATGCCCAGCGTCGCACAGGTTTCCATACCCAGTGCGCGCACTGCTTTCACCATCTCGACCACATCGGCCATATCCTCGTCGCTCGGTTCGCGCCACGCCGCCCCCATGCAGAAGCGTCCCGCACCGTTCTGCTGCGCCATCCGCGCCGCCTGTACCACCGCCTCGACATCGAGCATTTTGCGGTTTTCCACGCTGGTCGAATGAAAAGCCGACTGCGGACAATACCCACAATCTTCCGAACAGCCGCCGGTCTTGATCGACAGCAAGGTGGACAACTGCACCGCATTCGGATCGAAATGCTCGCGGTGTACCTGCTGAGCGCGGAACATCAAATCGGCAAAGGGCAGTTTAAACAGCGCTTCCACATCGGCTACACTCCAGCGTGCGCCTTCAGCGGATTGTTCAGCTTGCGCCGGACGGTATAAATGAATCGGTTGGGTTTGCATGGTGCGAAAATCCCGGTAAATTGCAAAACCGCGATGATCCGGGAAAGGCCGACCGCTTGTCAATTTTCAGAAAACAGGATTTCAACATCCGATTAAATTTTAGGCGAGCACTCCCCCCACAACCCTGCCTGCTGTGCGGCAGCTTAAGCCGAGATGGACTGTGCTGCGCCGCCTGCGACCATGCATTGCCGTATCTGACGGCCAACCGCTGCCCGGTTTGCGCCCTGCCGACGCCACAAGGCGAAGTCTGCGGAAGCTGTCTGCGGGATTCGCCTTACTTCGACCGCACGGTCGCCGTGCTGCACTACGCATTTCCTGCCGACCGCCTGATCCAGGCTTTCAAATTCCAAGCGCAACTGCAACTCGCTCATTGGTTGGCAGGCAAATTGGCCTCCCGTACCGCCGAATTGCCTGACTGCATCGTACCGATGCCGCTGCATCCGGCCCGTTTGCGCGAGCGCGGTTTCAACCAGTCGCACGAACTGGCGCGCCATCTGGCGAAGCACTGGCAATGTCCGCTGCTGCCGCACGCATGCAAACGCATCCGCGACACCGTGCCGCAATCCAGCCTGCCGTGGAAAGAACGCGACCGGAACCTGCACAAGGCCTTCGTCTGCGAAACCGATTTCACCGGGAAGCATGTCGCACTGGTGGACGACGTGATGACCACCGGCGCTTCGCTGAACGAACTCGCACAGGCCGTTCGCCGCGCGGGAGCGCAGCGCATCAGCACCTATGTGGTGGCGCGCACGCTTCCGCATAGTTGAAGACCGGCGCATCTTCGCCGACAATGCGCTTCTTTATTACGTTATGCTGCCATGTTTCACGTCATTCTGTTCCAACCGGAAATCCCGCCCAATACCGGCAATGTCATTCGCCTGTGCGCCAACACCGGCGCGCAACTGCATCTGGTACGCCCGCTGGGATTCGATCTCGACGATAAGCAGATGAAACGCGCCGGGCTGGACTACCACGAATACGCCCGGATGCAGGTACATGACCATCTGACCGACTGTCTGGCAAGCCTGAATACAGGACGCGTGTTCGCCTTCACCACTAAGGGCGCACGGCATTTCCACACGGAACGGTTTCAGCCGGGCGACGCTTTCCTGTTCGGCCCGGAAAGCCGGGGATTGCCGGCGGAAATTTTGGAACAGTTTGCGCCGGAGCAGCGCTTGCGTCTGCCGATGCTGCCGGATAACCGGAGTTTGAATTTATCGAATACGGTGGCAGTCGCTGTGTACGAGGCGTGGCGGCAGTGCGGTTTCGAAGGCGCGCTATAAGGTTCCGAACTCGCTGTTCGGCGCACGACTGAGCAAACCGTCCACGACTTGAGCGACCGTCGCGCCGCCGTACAGCAGCTGGTAGACTGCCTCGCAGATCGGCATTTCGACCTGCAATTCGAGCGAGATACGGTGAATTTCGCGGGCGGTATACACCCCCTCGGCGACATGCCCCAGCTCCTGTAAAATTTCCGGCAAGGCGCGGCCTTGCGCCAGCAGCATGCCAACCCTGCGGTTGCGCGACAAGTCGCCGGTGCAGGTCAGAATCAGATCGCCCGCGCCGGACAAGCCGCCGAGCGTTTCGGCGCACCCGCCGAGGCTGACACCGAGCCGGGTCATTTCCGCCAACCCGCGGCTAATCAGCGCCGCCCTGGCGTTATAGCCGAACCCCAGGCCATCGGAAACGCCGGTCGCAATCGCCATCACGTTTTTCACCGCACCGCCGACTTCCACCCCGATCAGGTCGTTGCTGGCGTAAATACGCAAACGTTCGTGATGCAGCGCACTCGCCATCGTGCGGACAAAGGTTTCATTCGACGAGGCCAGCGTCAGTGCCGTCGGCAGCCCGCGCGCCACTTCGACCGCGAAACTAGGGCCGGACAGTACGCCGCTGGGAAACGATTCCGGCAAAGTTTCCGCCACCACCTGATGCGGTAGTTTAGCCGTCTCCGGCTCGAAACCTTTGCACGCCCATACCACCGGGATCGGGTTGGGACGCAAGCGCACAATCGCCTCCAGCGCAGCGCGCAGCCCTGCAATCGGCACCACGACCAAAGCCAATTCGGCCTCCGCCAGCGCCGCACCTAAATCGGCAGTCAGTGCCAGCATTTTTGGCAATTCCACTTCCGGCAGATAGCGCACATTGCGCCGTGCCGCACGCATAGCCTCAATCTGCGATGCATCGCGCGCCCACAAGGTCACTTGGTGCTGGCGGGATAAACTAATCGCCAGTGCCGTGCCCCATGCGCCCGCCCCCAACAAGGCAATTCGCATCAATGCCCCCAGACTTCGCTGAAGCGCAGGTAGCCGGTTTCACCATCGGCATGGCGCACTTTCAGCCAGCCGCCGTCGGCTTCTTCCAGCCACTCCAGCGCCACCTGCTGCTTAGCCTGAAACACCGTCGGTGCTTTCTCATCCGGCTGCTGATGCACCGCCGCTTGCGGCACATTCACCATCACGTACCGTTTGCTGCCGACCGACTTTTTCTCCACCCAAGCTAAGGCGCCGCTGCTATCGCGCACTTTGAGCCAACCTTCCACACTCACGATGATTTCCAACGGGGTGTAGCGGCTGAGAACAAATAATTTTTTCGCTTTCTGCGACGGCGCGTCGTACAGCACGGCAGCAGACTCTTCCACCGACGCATAATCGACCGCGCAGGCTGCCCCGCTTGCCAACGCAAGAGGAACCGACATAAGCAGGGCGCGCAGCAAAAACATTAGTGGGTTGCGGCCTGTGCTTGCTGCTGTTGCTGAGCGTACAGCGCCTCGAAATTCACAGGTTGCAGCACCAGCGGCGCGAAACCTGCGCGCACCGAAATATCGGACACGACTTCGCGCGCGTAGGGATACAGAATATTCGGGCACATCACCGCCAGAATGCCTTCCAATTCGCTTTCCGGTACGTTGCGTACCAGGAAAATCCCGGCTTGTTTAACTTCGATCAGATACATCACCTGATCCTTTTCCGGCAGCTTGGTAGTCGCGGTAATGGTCAGCACCACTTCGAAATAGCCCTCGCCCAGCGGTGTCGCCTGCGTGTGCAGTTGCATATCCATCTGAGGATTTTCGCGTTCCATAAAAATCGCCGGCGCATGCGGGATTTCCAGCGAAATATCCTTCACATAGAATTTTTCGATACCGAATGCCGGCAGGTTTTGTTGATCGTTGGTATTGGCTTCGCTCATTTCCTCATCCTTCCTAAGTTATTCGTTCAGCATTGCTTCCAGTTCGCCTGCATGATCCAGCGACGCGAGATCGTCGTAACCGCCGACATGCTCGTCGCCGATGTAAATTTGCGGCACGGTGCGACGACCGGTTTTTTCCATCATGACCGTGCGTAATTCCGGTTGCAAGTCCACGCGGATTTTCTGAATCTCTTTCACACCTCTGGCATGCAGCAAATGTTCCGCACGCACGCAATACGGACAAACCGCCGTGCAGTACATCACCACCGGTTTCACTTGCGCTCCACCGGCAGACTGGCCTTTTGCCAGGCCATCATGCCGCCCGCCATGTTGTATACCTGTTTGAATCCTTGCTTAACCAGCAATGCGGAAGCGTTCGACGAGCGCTGACCGCTGCGGCATACCACCACCATCGGCGCATCGCGGAATTTTTCCAATTCACCGATCCGCTTTTCCAATTCTCCCAGCGGAATCGCTCTGGCATTCAGCACATGACCGGATTTAAACTCTTCCGGCTGGCGCACATCCAGAATGATGGCTCCCTTATGATTGATCAGTTGCAACGCGCCATTGACATCGACTTCGTTAATTCCGCGCAAACGGTTACCGATCATCGACCACACCAGCATCGCCCCGCTGAGTACTGCAATAAAAATCGGCCAAATATTATCTAATACGAACTGCACGCTGACGCTCCTCATTAATCTGAACCGCCGATTTTAACAGAGCCGCATACCGATCGGGGTCTTTCCGCGCCAGTGCCTCCAACTCGTTCCACACGGCAGGGAAGTCGTCGGGGTAAGCCCAGATCGCCTGTGCCATGCACTGCCCGGCCAACGCTGCCTTGCCGTTTTGCGCCCACAGCAAGGATTGCCGGTACGCCGACGACGCCAGCGGCACGAAGTGCAGCACTTTCTCGTTCCACCGCTGCCGCGTTTCCCAACCATGCAGATCGCGCCCCAGCATGGAATTCATGAACAGGTCGGTGTAAGGTGTCAGCAATACATTCCGTCCGATTTCCCCGAAATGCGCATAAGCCGCTTGCAGCTTCGCGCGGTCAGATGTCGTCGTGCTGGCCGCGTACGTTTGCTCCAGCGCGCGGTAATCGCGCAAAAACAAGCCCGCAACAAATATCGCGGCCAGCAGTACAAACGCCGAACCGACGGTAGACAAATTTCGGGCCGGGATACGCCACGCCCGCGTCTCCAGCGCCCCGAGCATAAAGGCGGCAATACCGAGAAAATAGGCATACCACAAGGGATATTCCAAGAGGCTGTGCGTCAGAAGCACCAGCAGCACCGCATAACCCCACCAACGTTCCGGCCGCATCGGCAAGCGCCGGGAACCGCGCCACCAGAGCGCCGCCAGCGCCAGCGCCGGCAGCAAACTAGCTAACCCGCCCTCTGCAGCGAGTTGCAGCAGCGTGTTATGCGCGTTGTTATACAGCCCGGCAATCTGTGGATTCTGCAATATCGGTCCCAATTGGAAGTGCTGCCAGGCGAACTGTCCGAAGCCCGCACCGAACACCGGATACTGCGCGAATACCATCAAGGCCTCGCGCCAGAGAATCAGGCGAATACCGCCACTACCGGCATCGTTGAACAACCGTTCCCAGGCAGTCACCTCCTCCGTACCCGCCAGCCAAGGCAGCTGCACCACGCCATGCATGACAGCAAAACCGATCAACATGCCGCAACTGAACTGCAAGAACGGCAGCATGGCCCGATCGCGCTTCCAGTAAACCAAACTCATCGCTGTAAGTGCCAGCAGAAATATCCACGAAGTACGCGAACCGCTCAGCGTCAGCACGAACAGCAACGGCACCGCCAGCAGCACAGCCTGCCAGACGCGCAACTTGCCGCGCACCAGCAACAGTGCCAGCGACACCAGCCCCAATCCGGTGTAATCGGCATAATGGTTCGGCTGTGCCAAATTGCCATATACTGCCGAACTCGTCTTAACCGTTACATACTGACGCAGCAGCACATCCCATTGATACTGCTGCACCAACCCGGCGAGCGCACTCAGTTCGGCACCGACCAGCAAAAATGCCGACAGCATCAATGCCAGTCGGCCCAAGCCCAATCGCTCGCGCAACCGGTGGCCCAGCGCCATCAGCACGGCAGCCCACAACCAGTAAGCGGCATACAGCAGAGTCTGCCCCGCATACTCGACGCGCCCAAGCGCAACCTGCAATAACAATACCACCAGCAAAGCCAGCGGCAGCAGTGCAATGCGGGGCAGCACCGGTTCGCCGCTACGTACTTCCGCAGGCAGCCAGCATGCAGCGCACAGACCGAGTAACACCGCCAGCCATTCGTTATAGAACGACGTCAGCGGATATGCGTGGTAATAGACGAGAAAAGGCAAAACCCACATCAACCCGACAAGTGTCAGACTGATGTGGGCCGGTTGGTTCGATGAAAGTCGATTTAAGTTTAGCAACTGCCTCGAATGCCGAATTTGGCCAAAATGCCGGTTAACGGGCAAAAGTTGGTAAATCCGCTCTGGAACAGATTCAGTCCGACGAATGCCGTGAAAAACAAAAAGTATTTGCTAACGAACAGCGGGCTGGCTTCCGCGCCCAGCGACAACGATAACAGGATAAAGAAACCGGCCACGATGCGGACGATACGCTCTGCGTTCATAGTACTACTCCTTCACTAATAAAAATTTTACTCGAATTTCTTATACAGCGCTGCGTAATACAGCACCGGGATTACCACTAGCGTCAGCAAGGTGGAAACCAAAATACCGAAGATCAAAGCCAGCGCAAGGCCGTTGAAAATCGGGTCATCCAGAATAAACAGCGCACCCAACATGGCCGCCAGACCGGTCAGCAAGATCGGCTTGGCGCGCGCACTGGCCGCGGCAATCACCGCATGCTGCAAATCGACACCGTCCCGCAACTGCTGATTCACAAAGTCCACCAGCAGAATCGAGTTGCGCACGATAATCCCCGCCAGCGCGATCATGCCGATCATCGAAGTTGCGGTGAATTGCGAGCCGAACAAAGCATGACCGGGCATTACGCCGATCACGGTCAGCGGAATCGGCGCCATGATAATCAGCGGCACCAGATAGCTCTTGAACTGCGCCACCACCAGCAGATAAATCAACACCAAGCCCACCGCATAGGCAATCCCCATATCGCGGAAGGTTTCGTAGGTCACCTGCCATTCACCGTCCCACTTCATCGCATAGTTGGCATAGGGATCGGAAGGTTGCTTGAAGAAATACGACTCCAGCTTGCCGCCCTCATCCAGCGCCATACCGTTCAGCTTGCCGTTGATACCGAACATGCCATACAACGGGCTGTCCAGCTTGCCCGCCATATCGCCGACCACATACACCACCGGCAGCAAATCCTTGTGGTAAATGGGGTAATCGCGCTGCGACGGCACCATTTGCACCACTTCCGACAACGGCACCAATGCACCGTCACGGGCGCGGACTTTCAGATTCAGCACGTCATCGATCTTGCCGCGACGTTCGGCCGGCAATTCCAGACGTAGCGGCGGTACATACTTCGAGCTTTCATCGTGCAGAGCGCTCACATCCTGACCGGCCAATGCCATTTGGATGGTATCCACAATATCGCGCTGCGAAACCCCCAGCATGGCGGCCTTACTTTGCAACACATGCAGCACCAACTTCGGTGCAGCCTCGGTCACGGTATCGTCGATCGCAACGATGCCTTCGGTCTTGCCGAATTGCTCGCGCACCTTACCGGCCACTTTGCGCGCCCCCTCATAATCCGGGCCGTAGATTTCGGCCACGATGGGCGACATCACCGGCGGGCCGGGCGGCACTTCGACGACTTTCACTTTCGCCCCCCACGCCTTGGCGATTTTCTCGATCGGCTCGCGTACCGATCCGGCAATTTGGTGGCTGCTGCGCGAGCGGTCATGCTTGTCTTTCAGGTTCACCTGAATATCGCCCTGCTCAGCGGCGCTGCGCAAATAGTACTGACGCACCAAGCCGTTGAAGTTAATCGGCGAAGCCGTACCGGCATAGGCCTCATAATCCGTCACTTCGGGCACGGTCGCCAGATAGGCGCCAATTTCATGCAGCACGCCCGCCGTTTTTTCCAGCGCGGTACCGCTCGGCATATCCACCACCACCTGAAACTCGGACTTATTGTCGAACGGCAACATCTTCAGCACCACCAGCTTCACCACCGCCAGCGAAACCGCGAACAGCAGCCCCGCCAAGATAGCCAGCCACAGCTTGCGACGTGCCGCCTTGCCGTGTTCGCGATTCAGGAACGGCGTCAGACGCGTGCGGAAGAATTTGCTGAGGGCAGTATCCCGCTCGTCCTTAACGTTGGCATGGTGCGGCCCGGCAAATTTGTGGGCCAACCACGGCGTAATCACGAAGGCAATCACCAGCGAGATCAGCATCCCCATGCTGGCGTTGATCGGGATCGGACTCATATACGGCCCCATCAACCCGCTGACGAAAGCCATTGGCAGCAGGGCAGCAATCACCGTCAACGTCGCCAGAATAGTCGGACTGCCCACTTCATCCACCGCTTCCGGAATGATTTCCGACAACGGCTGGTTGTGCGACAACTCGCGGCGTCGGTGAATGTTTTCCACCACCACGATCGCATCGTCCACCAATATCCCGATAGAAAAAATCAAGGCGAACAGCGACACGCGATTCAGCGTAAAGCCCCATGCCCACGAAGCGAACAACGTCACCGCCAGCGTCAGCAACACGGCCACCCCGACGATGAATGCCTCGCGACGACCCAGCGCAAACCAGACCAGCGCCACCACGGCCGCCGTGGCAAAAATCAGCTTCTTAATCAGCTTCATCGCCTTGTCGTTGGCGGTTTCACCGTAGTTGCGGGTTGTCGTCACCTGCACGTCGGACGGAATCACGCTGCCCTTCAGTTCGCCAATGCGGCGCATTAACTTATCGGCAATCGCCACCGCGTTTTCGCCCGGCTTTTTGGTCACCGCCACAGTTACTGAAGTGAATTCGCCCTTGGCCTGAATACCTTTGTCCGCTCCGGCCGGGCCTGCACCCATCCAAACGTAGCTGGAAGGCTGCTCGGCCTCGTCGCGTACTTCGGCTACATCGTGCAGGAACACCGGTTTGCCGCCGGACATGCCGACCACCAAGCGCCCAACCTCGCCCGCATCGTTCAGGAAATTGCCGGTTTGCACCAGAATCTCCTTGTTGTCCTGTACCAGCGTCCCGGCATTCTGCGACAAATTGGAGACCTGCAATGCCGCACGCACTTCCTGCGCAGAAAGTTGGTGCGCATTCAGTGCTTCCGGGCTAAGCAACACGCGCACAGCGCGCTGCATACCACCCAGCGTATAAACTTCGCGCGTGCCGTTCACACGCTTCAGTTCGGTTTCAATCGCGTGCGCCACATGGGTCAGCTCAAGCCCGCCGCCAACTGCCTGATCGCGCCACAAGGTGAAGGCCACCACCGGCACATCGTCGATGCCCTTGGCTTTGATAATCGGCTGCGATACGCCCAAGGTCGGCGGCAGCCAGTCGCTGTGCGAATGAATTACATCGTACAGCTTCACCAGCGAGGGGATATGCTGCTCGCCCACTTTGAACTGCACGGTCAGCACCGCCATGCCGGGCTGAGAAACGGAATAGACATGATCTACCCCGGAAATTTGCTCCAGCACCTGCTCGGCAGGCGTGGAAACGGTGCGTGCCACCTCTTCGGAAGACGCGCCGGGATAGGCGATCAGCACGTTTGCCATCGTCACATTGATCTGCGGCTCTTCTTCGCGCGGCGTGACCGCCACGGCAAAAATGCCGAGCAGCACCGCCACCAGCGCCAGCAGCGGCGTCATTTGCGAATGCAGAAAAACTCTTGCGATACGTCCTGAAATACCCATTGCATCATCCTTCACCCGGTCGCCCGGAAAATAAAATGCCGCCGTACTTTGCCGGATTCCTCCGGCCGCACGGCGGCGGGGGGAGGAACCTTACTTCAACTTCTCGATGCCCATCGCTTTCAGAATCAGCTTTTCGTAGATGGGTTCGGAGGAACCTTTTTTCATCTTGCGGATGAAATATTTTTCGAAAGCCACTTTAGCCACATGCACCCATTTACCTTCAGCAAACCAGTTCACGTTGCGGGGCGGAATCTGTGGCAGCGCGACAAATGCCGCACCGCCGTCGCCGAAGTCGGCCAGACAAACCGCATTCCAGCTACCTTTACTGGCTGGCGGATTGCCGGTCAGCTCGGCATGGATGTTATGCGCCACCGCCGTCACCATCGACTCGATCATGTAGCCGGTCTTGGGCGTACCAACCGGAATCGGCGTCGCTTCGACCGGCGGAATCGCCACGCACACGCCAACCGAGTAGATGTTCTTGTACTTCGGATTGCGCTGATGTTCATCCGCAATAATGAAGCCGCGCGGGTTGGTCAACCCTTCGATGCCGAACACCGCGTCGATGCCCTTGAAGGCCGGCAGCATCATCGAATAGCTGAACGGCAACACGTGTTCTTTTTTCGGATTACCCAGATCGTCATGCTCGGTCACATACATCTTGCCGTCTTCGATCTTGGTGGTTTTTGCATTGCAAATCCACTTAATGTGCTTATCGCGCATCGCGGCTTCCAGCAGCCCCTTGGAATCGCCCACGCCGCCCAACCCTAAATGCCCGATGTACGGCTCGGAAGTCACAAAGGTCATCGGCACTTTGTCGCGAATACGGCGGCGACGCAAATCGGTTTCCATAATGAACGCGAACTCATAGGCCGGGCCGAAGCAAGAAGCACCCTGTACTGCACCGACAATGATCGGGCCGGGCTTCTTCACGAAGTCTTCCCATACCTGACCGGACTTCAGTGCGTGATCCACGTGACAAATGGAATGCGTAAATCCGCCGTGCGGACCCATTCCTTCCACCTCCTCGAATGCCAGCTTCGGGCCGGTCGCAATCACCAGAAAATCGTAATCGACGGTTTGCCCGTCCACCAGTTCGATCTGGTTCTTTTCCGGATGCAGGCGCTTGGCAGCGACCGGAATAAAGTTAATCCCTTTGCGCTCCAGATACGGACGAATCGGGAAGGTAATATCGTCACGTGTGCGCCAGTTCACAGCTACCCACGGGTTCGAGGGGACGAACTGAAAGCTGTCGGTATTGGAAATCACCGTCACCTTATCGCCCTTGCGAATTTTTTCCTGCATTTCGTACGCCATCGGCATCCCGCCGATACCGGCCCCCAGAATCACAATGTGTGCCATGCCTTACCTCCCTCGTTAGTCAATAAGTTTGTACTTACTTCTTCCCTTGTTGCGACAATGCCATGCCGGCCTTGACCGCATCCACCGCGACGCGCTCGCCCGGATTCAATCCGGCCAGCACCTCGATTCCCTCTTGTCCGCCACTCTCGCCCAAGCGCACCTGACGCAGCTTAATGACTCCCTTTTCGTCCACCACGTAAACCGCAACGACCTCGCTACGGCGCAGCACAGCAGAGTGCGGCACCAGCACTTTGCTGGTCTTGCCGGTGACGAAATGCGCACGCACGAACATACCCGGATAAATGCCAGTTTCATTGGCAGGCAAATTCACACGCACTTGAGTGCTGTGGGTACGCGCATCGGCAGCAGGCTGCACCACCACAGAGGCAGCTTTGACCCAACGCATCAGGGAAGGAATTTCCACCGACACCTCCGGATGCAAACCGATCTCTTGCACCTTGTATTGCGGCACACTAACCACCACCCGCATTTGCGACGGATCGAACCCAGTCATCAGCGGTTTGCCCACTGTCACCAGCTCGCCCATTTCCACATGCCGGGTCGCCACCACACCGCCATAAGGCGCAACCACGGCGGTATAACCGCGCGCCAGTGCGGATTGCCCGGCGCCGGCCTGACTGGCCGCCGCCTGTGCCAGCGCCACCTGATAATCGGCCTGCGCCTTATCCAGCGCAGCCTGACTAATAAACTTCTGAGCGAACAACTGGCGCGAACGTTCATAATTGGCCTTGGCATTCGCCAGCGCAGCCTGCGCCTGCATCACTTGCGCCTGACTACCGGCCTGAGCCTGTACGGCTTCGCGTTCGTCGATACGCAAAATCACCTGCCCTTGCTTGACGGTGTCGCCGACATCGAAATTAATTTCCTTCACCCGACCGGAAATTTGGGCCGACACGGTAGATTGGCGCACAGCCTCCATCACACCTTCCGCGACATAGGTCTGCGCCACTTCGCGGCTCTGTACCGGCACGGTCGCCAGCTGCTCCGCCGCGAAAATCGTAGGCGACGCCAACAGAACAGAAAACGCAAAACCGATATATTTCATTTACTTACCCGCATATTTAATAGTTGACTATATTAGAATATTCTAATATTTAAAATAAATCAAGTCCGCCCTCAGACGGAACAGAACACATCCCGCATCATCCCCACCAACTTCAGGGTGCGCGGATCTCCGATTCGGTAGTACACGCGGTTCGCATCCTTGCGCGTCAGTAGTACGCCTTTTTCGCGCAAAATCGACAAATGCTGGGAGATATTGCTCTGCGAGGTGCCGACCTGATCCACAATATCCTGCACACTGACCTCGCGCTCGCCCAGCACGCATAAAATTTTCAGGCGCAGCGGATGCGCGATCGCCTTCATCGCCTGCGCGGCCTGCACGACGTCTTCTTCTTTGTCGATCAACTTCTTAACCATCATATTTCCAGTACAAACCACGCGCCGCCATCGTAAGATGCGGCAAAATCAGATAAAATCGCTTAACTATTGCAACGCGCCCCTGCGCATCGCACAACCTCGCTTCAAGTGCGTATTGTCTTATTTTGATACAGAAAAAGCCAGCATGAAAGTTACTCCTGTTCTTTTACTCATTTTGGACGGCTTCGGCTACCGGGAAGATCCCGATTTCAACGCTATCGTCCAAGCGCGCAAACCCAATTGGGATCGCCTGTGGCAAACCTGTCCGCACACGCTGATCCACGCCTCCGAAATGGCCGTGGGACTCCCGCACGACCAGATGGGCAATTCCGAAGTCGGGCATCTGAACATCGGCGCGGGTCGCGTGGTGTATCAGGAATTAACGCGCGTCGATGTCGCCATCCAGAATGGCAGCTTCTACAGCAACCCCGCTTTAACCGACGCGATCGGGCAAGTTAAACAGCGCAACACTGCGCTGCATATCCTCGGCCTGCTGTCGCCGGGCGGTGTGCATAGCCACGAAGATCACATTTTCGCTATGCTGGATATGGCAGCACGCGCGGGTGTGCAACAAGTTTATGTGCATGCCTTCCTCGACGGTCGCGACACTCCGCCGCGCAGCGCCGCAGCTTCGCTGGCGCGCCTGCAAGCCAAATGCGACGCGTTGGGCAACGCCCGCATCGCTGGCGTGGTCGGCCGCTATTTCGCGATGGACCGCGACAACCGCTGGGATCGTGTACAACAAGCTTATGACCTGATGACTCAGGGTCGCGCCGCCCTTCATGCCGAAACGGCTGCAGCCGCACTGGAAGCGGCTTATGCGCGCGGCGAGAACGATGAATTCGTGCATGCGACGTCGATTGGCGCTTATTCAGGCATGCAAGACGGAGATGCTGCCGTATTCATGAATTTCCGCGCCGACCGTGCCCGCCAAATGACCCGCGCACTGACCGACGAAAACTTCAACGGCTTCTCGCGCAGCCGCTTCCCGCATCTGTCCCGCTTCGTTACGCTGAGCAGCTACGGCGAGGACTTCCACTTGCCGTCCGCCTTTGCTCCGGAATCGATTCATAACGGCTTCGGTGAATACTTGTCCGGTCTCGGCCTGAAACAGCTCCGCATTGCGGAAACCGAGAAATACGCCCACGTCACGTATTTCTTCAACGGCGGCAAAGAGCAACCCTACGCCGGAGAAGACCGCATTCTGGTCCCCTCGCCCAAAGTCGCCACCTATGACTTACAGCCGGAAATGAGCGCCTACGAAGTCACCGACAAACTAGTCGCTGCGATTCAGAGCGGGGACTATCAGGCCATTGTATGCAATTACGCCAACGGCGACATGGTCGGGCATAGCGGCAACATGGAGGCCGCCGTCAAAGCTATCGAAGCGCTTGATGTTTGCATCGGCCGCGTGGTGGAAGCCATGCGTGCACAGGGTGGCGAAGTACTGATTACCGCCGATCACGGCAATGCCGAGCAAATGCTCGACCGCAGCACGCATCAGGCGCACACCGCCCACACCATGAATCTGGTGCCCTTCCTGTATGTCGGCGGACGCAACATCGAGATTGCCGACAGCGGCGCGCTGGAAGATGTTGCGCCCACCTTGCTGGCGATGATGGGGCTGGCGCAGCCAGCCGAAATGACAGGCAAATCCCTGATCCGTTTCCGGTGATCGCTCAACGCTTTCTCGTCTTGCTGATGTGCGGCAGCCTATTCGCCGCACTGCCGGCGCATGCCGGCAAACAAGAAGACCTGGATAACCTGCGCAAACGCATCAAAACCCTGCAGCAGGACATGGAAAAGACCAGCGAGTCGAAGTCGGAAGCTGCCGATGCGCTGCGCGAATCGGAACGCGCAATCAGCGGACTCAACCGCAACCTGTCCGAATTATCGGAAAAACAAAACGATGCCAAACGCAGCCTACAAGAGCTGCAACAGAAATCCGGCTCTTTGGACGTCGAAATCCGCAATCAGCAAGCCCTGCTCGGTAAAATGCTGTATCGCCAATATGTGGGCGGACGACAAGAGTCGCTGCAACTGATGCTGGCCGACCGCGACCCGAACCAGATTGCCCGCAATCTGCACTACCTTGAATACATTGCCCGCGACCGGCAAGACTGGATCGGCCGCCTGCGCAACAATCTGACGCAACTGCATGAGGTTGCCGAACAAACCCGGCAGAAATCCGCCGAGATCGCCACCCTGCAAGACGAGCAGCAATCGCACAAACGCAAGCTGGAGAAGGAAAAGCAAAACCGCCAGCAATTACTGGCCCAATATTCGCAGCAACTCAAACAGCAGCGGCAGGAAATCGACCGTCTGAAGCAAAACGAGGCACGTTTATCGCAACTTGTGGAACGATTGGCAAAAATGCTTGCCCAATCGAAGCAGCAAGCCAAGGCACAGAAACCGCAGCGCGCACCGGCTTCCGGCGGCGAGCCGGTACAAAACAACGACAAACTGCCGGACGACCGTTTCGACGGCGCTCCCTTCGAGCGCTTGCATGGCAAACTCGCCCTGCCGGTCAAAGGCCAGTTGATGAACCGTTTCGGCATGCCGCGTCCGGAAAGCGGCATTCCGTGGAAAGGCTTGTTTATCCGCACGGCCTCCGGTCAGCCGGTCAAGAGCATTGCGGCCGGCCGGGTAGTTTTCGCCGACTGGATGCGCGGATTCGGCAATTTGCTAATCGTCGATCACGGGCAAGGCTATATGAGCCTGTACGGCAATAACGAAACGCTGTACAAGCAAGTCGGAGATGTACTGAAAGGCGGGGAAACCGTCGCTGCCGTCGGCAACAGCGGCGGCAATGAAAATTCCGGTTTATACTTCGAACTCCGCCACGAAGGAAAACCGGTCGATCCGCTCAAATGGGTCGCAGGAAAGTAACCGAACACGTGCTTAACATTTAAGGAAATTACATGCGTCGCAGTCGTATCGAAAAAGTCGGACTCATCGGGTTGGGGCTGGTTGCCGGGGTGCTGGTCAGCCTGCAGTTCTCCGCCATCGCCCAGAAAGATATGCCGACCACCCTGCCGGTGGAAGAGCTGCGCGCTTTCAGCGATGTGTTCGGCAAAATCAAATCCGACTACGTCGAGCCGGTCTCCGACAAGAAGCTGATTACCGAAGCGATCAACGGCATGCTGAGCGGCTTAGATCCTCACTCTGCCTACCTCGACCCAGAGGCCTTTAAAGAGCTGCAAGTCAGCACGCAAGGCGAATTCGGGGGGCTGGGCATTGAAGTCGGGATGGAAGACGGTCTGGTTAAGGTCGTCTCCCCGATTGAAGATACGCCTGCCTACCATGCCGGCATCAAATCCGGCGACTTGATCGTCAAGCTAGACGATGCGGTGGTTAAAGGCATGACGCTGAACGACGCCGTAAAACGCATGCGCGGCAAACCAGGCAGCAAAATTACGCTTACTGTCATTCGCAAGGGCGAAACCAAGCCGCTGACCTTCGTCATCACCCGCGCCGTTATTAAAGTACAAAGCGTCAAATCCAAACTCGCCGAAAACGGCTACGGTTATGTGCGCATCACCCAGTTCCAGGAACATACCGGCGAAAATCTGGCGACCGCACTGGAAAACCTGTACAAGCAAAATAACGGCGACCTGCAAGGCTTGGTGCTTGATCTGCGCAACGATCCGGGCGGCTTGCTGACTGGCGCAGTAGGGGTTTCTGCCGCCTTCCTGCCGAAAGATGCGCTGGTGGTTTATACCGACGGACGCACCGAAGATGCCAAAATGCGCCTGACAGCCTCGCCCGAGAACTATCTGGCCGGCCACGGTTCCAACGATTACCTGAAAAAATTGCCTGCCGGCATCAAAACCGTGCCGATGGTGGTGCTGGTAAACGGCGGCTCGGCCTCCGCCTCGGAAATCGTTTCCGGCGCATTGCAGGATCATAAGCGCGCCGTGGTGATGGGCACGCAAACCTTCGGCAAGGGTTCGGTACAAACCATCCTGCCGCTGGGCAACAATACCGCGATCAAGCTGACCACCGCACGCTACTACACGCCTGGCGGCCGCTCGATTCAAGCCAAGGGCATCGTGCCGGACATCGTAGTGGAAGATCCGTCAACCGCAGCGCTTGAATCTGCCTTACGCTTGCGCGAAGCCGATTTGGAGCGCCACTTGAGCAACGACACACAACCGGAAGAAAAGAGCGAACCGGCAGCCAAGCCGACGCAAGGCAAGCCCGCGCCGAAATCGAAGGGCGACACCAAACCCGAACCGACCGAATTCGGCTCGAAAAACGATTACCAGTTGAACCAAGCGCTCAACTTGCTGAAAGGGATGCATATCCTGAAAGGACGGTAAGCCATGACCGACAGCCACGATTTACTGAAGGAGCGCGAACTGCGCTTCGCACCCGACCTGACTGGGCAGATCGAACGCGCCTATGCACTGCTGAAATGTCTGGATAATTTCGAGGTCGAATACGGCCCCGAACCCGATTGTCTGACCATCCGCTACAGCCTGCTGCACTACTCGCTGCGCGGGTTGGAAGAAGCCCTGCAACGCGAGGGGTTTATCTTCTCCGAAGCCGCGCTCGACAAGCTGAAGAAAGAGGCGATTTACTACAGCGAAGACGTGCAGTACCACAACCTCAAAACGCCGGAACTGCCCGCGCGCAATCTTGAACACGAAGCCATCGCCTCGGTTTACGATACCCATCCGCACGGCGACAGCGACGACACGCCGAAAGAATTGCGCCACCAAAAATAATAGCCCGGCGTCAAAACACATGGATGACTCGCAACTGCTGCGCTATAGCCGGCACATTCTGCTACCGGAAATCGGCATCGAAGGTCAGGATAAACTGCTGCAAGCGCATGCGCTGATCATCGGTGCAGGCGGTTTAGGCTCGCCTGCCGCCTTGTTTCTCGCCGCCAGCGGCGTCGGCACGCTAACACTGTGTGACGGCGACGCGGTTGACCTGACCAACTTACAGCGCCAGATTCTGCATCGCACCGCCGATGTCGGTAAAGCCAAAGTCGAATCGGCAAGAGAAGCCTTACTGGAAATCAACCCCGATGTCCGCATCCGCCCGCTCGCCGAACGCGTCAATGAAGCACGCCTGAGCGAACTCGCCGCCGAGGCCGACATCGTACTCGACTGCAGCGACAACTTCGCCACCCGCTACGCCGTCAACCGGGTTTGTGCACAACTCGTCAAACCTTTGGTCTCAGGAGCAGCGACCCGATTTTCCGGCCAAGTCGCCGTATTCGATCTGCGCCGCGACGACAGCCCGTGCTATCACTGTCTGTATCCGGAACAAAGTGAAAGCGAAGAAACCCGCTGTGCGGTCATGGGTGTTTTCGCGCCGCTGGTCGGCATCATCGGCAGCTTACAAGCCGCCGAGGCACTGAAAGTACTGATGCATATCGGTGATTCGCTGAGTGGCCGGTTGCTGGTGATGGATGCATTAAATATGGGCATCCGCACCGTCAAACTGAGTCGCGATCCATCCTGTCCGGTATGCCGTAACGCGCACAGCACGACACCGAGCATGTAAAATTCCCGCTTCAATTTCAGGAGTATCCCTCATGTCCAGCAAACAGATCATTCAAACCTCGCATGCCCCGGCCGCAATCGGCACATACTCGCAGGCCGTACGCGCCGGCAACACCGTCTACCTTTCCGGTCAGATCGGTCTCGATCCTGCCACCATGCAAATGGTCGAAGGGATCGACGCGCAGATTCACCAAGTTTTTCGCAACCTGCGCGCCGTCGCAGAAGCTTCCGGCGGTAGCTTGGCCGACGTAGTGAAGCTCAACGTATTTCTGACCGACCTCGGCAATTTTGCCCGCGTGAACGAAATCATGGCGGAATACTTCCAGCAGCCCTATCCGGCACGTGCTGCCGTGGGCGTTGCTTCGCTGCCGCGCGCTGCGCTCGTGGAAGCTGACGGCGTACTGGTACTGGAAAACTAATTCCTGATCGTGGCGCAGCCTGCAGCGGATTTTCCCAAAGCACTGGGCAGCAAGCTCGCCAAACTAGGCATCCGAGCGCGGCGCGATTTGCTGCTGCATTTGCCGCTGCGCTATGAAGACGAAACGCAGTTGCAACGCATCGGTGCGTTAGCACCCGGCGTCAGTGCGCAAGTCGAAGGAACCGTCTTACACAGCGAGGTCGTCTTCCGCCCGCGCCGCGCATTGCTGTGCCAACTGGAAGACGACAGCGGTTTGCTGCATTTGCGGTTTCTGCATTTTTATCCCAGCCAGATTAAACAACTGGCGGTCGGCAAACGGATCCGTGCCTTGGGCGAAGCGCGCATGGGCTATTTCGGCATGGAAATGGTGCATCCGAAATGCCGCGTCGCCGATGAGCGCACCCCGCTCAAACAAGCACTGACCCCTGTCTACCCCACCACCGCAGGATTGGCGCAAAGCGCGCTGCAAAAACTGGTGCAGCAAGCGTTAGATGAAGCCGACCTGATCGACACTTTGCCGGAAACCGTACTCAACCGATTAAAGTTGCCGCTTTTCGCCGATGCCATTCGGCTATTGCATCAGCCCCCGGCAGACATTGCCGAAGAAGCGCTAATCGACCGTTCGCATCCGGCATGGCAACGCATCAAGTTCGACGAATTGCTTTCGCAACAACTGTCGATGCGCGTGCATTACCGCAAACGACGTAATCGCAGCGCACCACGACTGAAGGCCGCAGGTAAGCTAAGCGCAGCACTGCTGGAACGGTTACCCTTTGCCCTCACCGGTGCTCAGCAAAAAGTCTGGCATGAAATTCGCCACGATCTGTCGCAAGCACACCCGATGCACCGCCTGCTGCAAGGCGATGTCGGCAGCGGCAAGACCATCGTTGCCGCACTCGCCGCGCTACACGCTATTGAAAGCGGCTATCAAACAGCATTCATGTCTCCGACGGAGATTCTTGCTGAACAGCACTATCTGAAACTGCGCGAATGGTTACAGCCGCTCGGCATCGAGCCGGTTTGGCTTTCCGGCAGCTTAAAAAAGAAAGACAAACTCGAAGCCGCCGCACGTATCGTATCCGGCGCAACCCCGCTGGCAATCGGCACGCACGCATTGTTTCAGGAACAAATCGAGTTCGCCAACTTAGGCATTGTCATCGTCGATGAGCAGCATAAATTCGGCGTACAGCAGCGCTTAGCCTTGCGCAACAAAGGACAAGCACAAGATATCGCACCGCATCAGCTCATGATGAGTGCCACCCCCATTCCACGCACGCTGGCAATGAGTTATTACGCCGATCTCGACGTCTCGGTGATCGACGAACTCCCACCCGGCCGCACCCCTATCGTAACCAAGCTGGTCAGCGATACCCGTCGCGAAGAAGTCTACGAACGGGTGCGGCAGGCTTGTCTCGAAGGGCGGCAGGCTTATTGGGTCTGCCCGCTGATCGACGAGTCGGAAGCCCTGCAATTGCAAAACGCGCTGGAAACCCATCAACAGCTCAGCGAGGCCTTCCCTGAGCTGCGCATCGGACTGGTACACGGCAAACTGGCTCCTGTCGAAAAAGCCCAGGTTATGGCCGCCTTCAAAAGCGGGGAAGTTCAACTACTGGTTGCCACCACCGTAATCGAGGTCGGCGTCGACGTACCGAATGCCAGCCTGATGGTCATCGACCACGCCGAGCGCATGGGACTGGCGCAATTGCACCAACTGCGCGGACGCGTGGGGCGCGGTGCGACACAAAGCCTGTGCGTGCTGTTGTATGCGCAACCGCTGTCCGAACTGGCGCGCGCCCGCCTGAAGGTCATCTACGAACATACCGACGGCTTTGAAATCGCGCGGCAGGATTTGCAGTTGCGCGGCCCGGGAGAAATGCTCGGTGCCCGGCAGAGCGGCATGCCGATGTTACGCTTCGCCGACCTCGAAAGGGACATCGGCTTATTAGAGCAGGCTCGCTGCATCGCCGACGAGTTACTGCGCGATTATCCGCAACACGCCCACGCCCACTTGCAACGGTGGCTGGCTAACCGGCATGATTACCTCCATGTCTGACCCTTACTGGAACGCCTTCTTACCGGCTGCCGGCGCTTATGCACCCTGGCTGCGCGACCACGGCTCGCTGACCCGCCGTATCCAGATACGCTGTTCGCATTTTGCTGTCCGCAATCTGGAAAGCGGACTCGCCCGCGCCGCCCGCGATGAGACCGCGCTGCTCGGGCTACCGCAACATCAAATGGTCTACACGCGTGAAGTTTTCTTGCTGGCCGACAGCAAACCGGTGGTATTCGCCCACAGTGTCGTCGCACCGCAGCATTTGCGGGGTGCTTGGCAAGATGTCCAGCATCTCGGCAACCGTCCGCTGGGCGCACTGCTGTTCTCCCACCCCTTGATTCGTCGTGCCCCTTTGCACGGCAAAGCATTGTCGCCGAGCCACCCGCTCTATTCGCGCGCCGCTGTCGTGCTGGATAACCCGCCGCCGCGCTTATGGGCACGCCGCTCGCTGTTTACGCTGCACGGCGCACCGCTCTTGGTTACAGAAGTCTTTCTGCCGAATGTTTTACAATTACGGCCATGACGCTTTCACACAGACTCCTACAGTACTACCGCCTCGTCCGGCTCGACCGACCCATCGGTATCCTATTGCTGCTATGGCCGACACTCTGGGGTGTATGGATTGCCGCACAAGGTCGCCCGCACTGGAGCATCGTGCTGATTTTCGTGCTTGGCACGGTTTTAATGCGGTCCGCCGGGTGCGCCATCAATGACTATGCCGATCGCCACATCGACAAGCACGTCAAACGCACCAAAGAACGTCCGCTTACCAGCGGACGCATTAGCGAACGCGAAGCGCTCGGCGTGGCAATCGTACTTACCCTGCTCTCGTTGCTGCTGATTTTGCCGTTGAATTCGCTGACGCTGCTGCTGTCGCTACCCGCTGCCTTTTTGGCCGGTAGTTACCCGTTCACCAAACGCTTCTTTGCGATTCCGCAAGCTTATTTGGGAATCGCATTCGGCTTCGGCATTCCGATGGCCTTTGCGGCACAACTGGGCGAGGTTCCCGCTGTAGCGTGGTGGTTGTTGCTGGCGAATATTTTCTGGTGCGTGGCTTACGACACCGAATATGCGATGGTCGACCGCGATGACGACATCCATCTCGGCATCCATTCCTCGGCACTGTTTTTCGGAAAATACGACGTACTGGCAGTCATGCTGTGCTACGGTGCTGCGTTGCTATTGCTCGCCGGGGTAGGACTGCATCTCAATATGGGTTGGGCCTATTTCGCCGGACTAACGGCAGCAATTGCGATTGTAGTTCACCACTATCTGTTGATCCGCACACGGGAACGGGCGCGCTGTTTCGAGGCCTTCTTGCATAACAACTGGCTGGGCGCCGCAGTGTTCTGCGGCATCGCCCTGGATTATTTGCTGCGTGCTTCGCAGGCCTGATTCTGCAGCCTGCCAAGCACTTATTCAGCTTACACCCAGTCGCGCGGCACCAAAAACTTCTCGTACAACTCCGCTTCCGGCGTGCCAGGTTCGGGATGCCAATCGTAGCGCCACTTCACCAGCGGCGGCATCGACATCAGAATCGACTCGGTACGACCGTTGCTTTGCAGGCCAAAAATCGTCCCGCGGTCAAACACCAGATTGAATTCCACATAACGGCCCCGTCGGTACAACTGGAAATCGCGTTCGCGCTCGCCATAAGGCGTATCCTTGCGGCGCTCCAGCAGCGGAACATAGGCCGATACGAAATGATCGCCCACGCTTTGCTGAATCGCGAAGCAAGTCTCAAAATCCGGCTCGGACAAGTCATCGAAGAAAATGCCGCCCACCCCGCGCGGTTCCTTACGGTGCTTGAGGTAGAAATACTCGTCGCACCATTTCTTCCACTTCGGATGCAGGCTCGGATCGAATGGCGCCAGCGCATTCTTACAAACCTGATGAAAGTGAACGGCATCTTCCTCAAAGCCGTAATAGGGCGTCAGATCCATCCCGCCGCCGAACCAGAACACTGTCCCGCCGTCCGGTTTTTTCGCCATAAACATCCGCACGTTCATGTGGGAAGTCGGGGCATACGGATTGCGCGGATGCAACACCAGCGAAACACCCATTGCCTCCCAGCTGCAACCGGCCAACTCCGGACGATGTGCCGTAGCCGAAGCCGGCATCTTGTCGCCCTTCACATGCGAAAACGCTACACCGCCCCGTTCCAGCACATTGCCTTCCTCGATAATGCAGCTACGTCCGCCGCCCCCCTCCGGGCGATCCCAACTGTCGCGGCGGAAAGTCTTGCCGTCCACCTGCTCCAGACGATCAACAATCAGCTCCTGCAATTCGATCAGATATTCTTTGACTGCTGCGCTATCCATGCTTCTCCCCTCGTTTAACTTCGGACGATTCGACCGCTCGCCCAATCGCGTATGGTAGACGGTTTTTTACGTTTGCCGATTTTTCCGGGTATGACCCGTACCGCATTGCCGAATAACCGCCGGCACTGCGCCGCGGTACGCGCCGGAGGCTGACCGCTGCGGTTGGCACTGGTCGATACCAGCGCCATATTTAACCCGGTGCACAGGCCGGCCGCCAGCGGATGCGCAGTTACCCGAACTGCCAAAGTATCGAATTCCCCGCGCAACCAGCGCGGACAGCCCGCCTTGGCCGGCATCAAATAGGTTACCGCTTGCGCCCCGTCGCGCCGTAACGCCGTTTGCGCAGTGGCATCCAATGGTTTTAAGTACGGTAATAACTGCGCAGGGCGGCTGGCAATCAGAATCAGCCCCTTGCGTTGCGTGCGGCCTTTCAGCACGAGCAAGCGCCGCACCGCAGCGCGGTTACGCGGGTCGCAACCCAAGCCGTAGCAAGATTCGGTCGGATAAGCGATCAATCCGCCGCGCTTGAGATGCGCGGCGATCTCGGATAACAATAGGCCGGAGAACGGAACGCGAATCACTTCCGTGCGATGGCGCGGTATCCGATGTCGTGACGCATCTGGCAACCCTCGAAATGGATTCCCTCGGCCACTTGGTAAGCGCGGCGCTGCGCCATTTTGACGCTGTCCCCCAGTCCAACCACACACAGCACGCGACCGCCACTGGTGACCACCTTCCCGTCCTGCATAGCCGTACCGGCATGAAACACGTGAGCGTCTTCCTCGGCCTTGGCAGGCAAACCGCTAATCGCATCGCCTTTACGCGGGGTATCCGGGTAATTCGCCGCCGCCAGCACCACACCGAGTGCCGAGCGCCGATCCCATTCGGCCTCGACTTGATTCAGCGTTCCGTTGACAGCGTGCTCGACCAGCGTGAGGAAATCGCTCTTCAAACGCATCATGATCGGCTGGGTTTCCGGATCGCCCATGCGGCAGTTGAACTCCAGCACCTTGGGATTGCCCTGCGCATCGATCATCAGCCCGGCGTACAAGAAACCGGTGTATGTCACACCTTCTTTCTCCATACCGTTGACCACCGGGTAAATCACTTCACGCAGTACGCGAGCATGCAATTGCGGCGTCACCACCGGCGCCGGGGAGTATGCCCCCATCCCGCCGGTATTCGGGCCGGCATCGCCGTCCAGCAAGCGTTTGTGATCCTGACTGGTCGCCAGCGGCAACACGTTCTTGCCGTCCACCATCACAATGAAACTAGCCTCTTCGCCTGCGAGAAACTCTTCGACCACTACGCGCGCACCGGCATCGCCCAGCTTATTATCGGACAGCATCATGTCGATGGCATCGTAAGCTTCCTCTAGCGTCATCGCCACCACCACGCCCTTGCCCGCCGCCAGCCCATCGGCCTTAATGACGATCGGCGCACCGTGCTTCTCCACATAAGCGCGCGCACCCGCCACATCGCTGAAAGTTTGGTAGAACGCTGTCGGGATGTTGTGACGCACCATAAATGCTTTGGCGAAATCTTTGGAGCTTTCCAGCTGCGCCGCCGCCTTGGTGGGGCCGAAGATTTTCAAACCCGCTGCACGGAAAGCATTGACCACCCCGGCTGCCAGCGGCGCTTCCGGCCCGACCACGGTCACATGAATGTCCTCGCGCTGAGCGAATGCCACCAGCTCGGCAATATCGTTAATCGGCAAATTCTCCAAGCCGTCTTCCAAAGCCGTACCGGCATTGCCCGGTGCAACATAGACTTTCTGGACTTTGGGCGACTGTGCCAAACGCCATGCCAATGCATGCTCGCGCCCGCCGGAACCGATTACGAGTAACTTCATAACGACCTCAGATTGTATTTGAAAGCGCCCGCCCGGAATGGGCGGGCGAAAAGCTTAATGACGGAAATGACGGTAACCGGTAAACACCATCGCCAAGCCGTGCTCGTCCGCAGCTGCAATGACTTCTTCGTCGCGCATACTGCCGCCGGGCTGGATAACCGCCTTCGCGCCGGCTGCCGCCAGCACATCGACACCGTCACGGAACGGGAAGAATGCATCGGAAGCCACCACCGAACCGGCCAGGCTCAACCCGGCATTCTGCGCCTTGATCGACGCAATACGGGTACTGTCCACGCGACTCATCTGACCTGCACCGACCCCTAGGGTCTGGCCGTTCTTGCAGAATACGATCGCATTCGACTTAACATACTTCGCCACACGCCAAGCGAACAGCAAATCCTGCAATTGCTCAGCGCTCGGTTGCGCCTTGGTCACCACACGCAGCTGTGCTGCCTGCACATTCAGCGAATCAGGGGTTTGCACCAACAGCCCGCCGCCGACGCGCTTGAAATCCAGCGCATTCGCCGCATTGGACAGCGGAACAGTCAACACGCGCACGTTTTGCTTCGGTGCCAACACTTGCAATGCCTCAGCCGTTACCGACGGTGCAATAATCACTTCGACGAACTGGTTTGCGATAATCGCAGCTGCTGTCGCCGCATCCAATTCACGGTTGAAAGCGATAATGCCGCCGAAGGCAGAAGTCGTATCGGTCGCGTAAGCCAGCTTATAGGCATTCAGTGAGCCATCGGCAATCGCTACGCCGCACGGGTTGGCATGTTTCACGATCACACAAGCCGGTTGATCGAACGTTTTCACACATTCCCATGCCGCATCGGAATCGCCGATGTTGTTGTAAGACAACTCCTTGCCTTGCAACTGCGTGTAATCGGCAATCCCTCCGCTCACTGCGTTCAGGTCGCGATAAAACGCAGCGCTTTG
Source organism: Pseudomonadota bacterium (assembly GCA_040757065.1). Classification (GTDB taxonomy): domain Bacteria; phylum Pseudomonadota; class Gammaproteobacteria; order Burkholderiales; family Gallionellaceae; genus JBFLXR01. The sequence goes on along the minus strand of JBFLXR010000005.1, from coordinate 85,721 downwards.
ATGCGGATTTTCGCCGTAACGCATATCCTGCACTTTGGCGAAGTTGAAATTGATTTGCGCCGGATACGCATTGCGGCTACCGTCGGCGGCAATTGCTGTCAGATAGTTGCTGATTGCACTGTCGTACGCTGCCGTATGGGAGAACGCTTTCTTCGCCAAATCGAAGCGCGTAGCAGCGGAAACCGCCCCGCCGTTGGCCTGTATTTCGCTCAGGATCGCATCGTAATCGGCCGGATCGGTCACGATCGCGACATGCGCGTGATTTTTCGCTGCCGCGCGCACCATGGTCGGTCCGCCGATGTCGATGTTTTCGATCGCATCTTCCAGCGTGCAATCCGGCTTCGCCACAGTCTGGCTGAACGGGTACAGATTCACCACCACCAGATCAATCGTCGGAATACCGTGTTTCTCCAAGGTCGCAACATGCTCCGCCACATCGCGGCGCGCCAGAATCCCGGCATGCACCTTGGGTTGCAGCGTCTTAACGCGACCATCCAGCATTTCAGGGAATCCGGTGTAGTCGGAAACCTCGGTCACCGGGATCCCGGCATCAGCCAGCATCTTCGCCGTACCGCCGGTAGAAAGCAGCTTGACGCCCTGCGCGTGCAGGCCGCGTGCAAATTCGAGCACGCCGGTTTTGTCGGAAACACTGATTAATGCTTGTTGAATAGCAGCCATGAACAGTCCTAGTTTTTAATGTTGAGAATTTGAATTTTCTTGCGCAGCGTGTTGCGGTTCATACCCAGCAAATCGGCTGCGCGCGTCTGGTTGCCGCCCGCATAGTGCAGCACGGTTTCGATCAGCGGTTTTTCCACGCAATTCACCACCATGTCATAAATCGCGCAGGGCGGGGCTTCGCCATCCAGATTGCGGAAATACTCGGTCAGCTCCTGCCGCACATAGCGTGCAATCTCGTTTTCGTTCAACATGCAATCGCACCGTTCGGTCATGCCGCCAGCTCGTCTGTGTAATGCAAACGCGCACCGCGTTGCATTTGCTCGTCAAAAAAGTCGCGCACCGCCGCCAACTGCTCGACTGTGCTTTCCAGTTGATTCATGTGATGGCGGAAATGCGCCGACCCCGCCAACCCCTTGGTATACCAAGAGATGTGTTTCCGCGCCATGCGTACGCCGGAATATTCGCCGTAGAAACCGTACAAATCGTCCAGATGTGCCAACAGCACTGTACGAATCTCGGCAACCTCGGGAGCGGACATGCGCTCGCCGGTTTCCAGAAAATGCGCAATCTCGCGGAACAACCAAGGACGGCCTTGCGCCGCCCGACCGATCATCACCGCATCGGCACCGGTTTTTTGCAACACAAACCGCGCCTTTTCCGGCGTGGTGATATCGCCGTTGGCGATAATCGGGATGCCGACTGCATCTTTCACCGCGGCAATGGTGTCGTATTCCGCATCACCGGTATAGCCGCAAGCGCGGGTACGGCCATGAATGGCCAGTGCCTGAATGCCGCTGGACTCGGCAATTTGTGCAATCCGTACCGCATTGCGGTTGTTTTTATCCCAGCCGGTACGAATTTTCAGCGTCACCGGCACTTCGACCGCACCGACCACCGATTCCAGAATCTCGCCGACCAGCGTTTCATTCTGCAACAAGGCAGAGCCGGCCATCACGTTACAGATTTTCTTGGCCGGGCAGCCCATGTTAATGTCGATAATCTGCGCCCCGCGCTCGACATTGTAGCGTGCGGCCTGCGCCAGCATTTTAGGATCGGCACCGACGATCTGCACCGAAATCGGATCGGTTTCGCCCTCGTGATTGGCACGGCGCTTGGTTTTTTCTGAGCCGTACAACAAGGAGTTGGAAGCCACCATCTCGCTGACGGCCATGCCCGCGCCCATGCGCTTGCAGAGCATGCGGAACGGACGATCGGTGACACCCGCCATCGGGGCGACGATCAAGTTGTTTTTGAGGCGATAGGGGCCGATTTGCATGATGATTCCCGGAAAGGTCGTTGATTATAAATTAATCGCCTTAAGCGTGCTATCATGCTGCGCAATTCGCACACCCATACCGACATGAATTACGACGTGCTCATCATCGGCGGGGGGCTGGTCGGCGCCAGCCTGGCCGCTGCGCTCAAGTCGAGCGGCCTGAATCTGGCACTGGTGGAAAGCCAGTCCGCCCAGCTCGATCTGAGCGGCTGGGACAGCCGCATCTACGCCATTACCCCCGGCAATGCTGCTTTCTTGCGCGAATGCGGCGCATGGCAGCGCATGGATAGCCGCCGGGTACAACGCGTCGAACGCATGCGGGTATTCGGCGACAGGGGGGCGGAACTGGATTTTTCCGCTTATCAGGCTGGCGCACCGGAACTGACCTTCATTCTGGAAAACCGGCTGATGCTGCAAGCCTTATGGGAAACCATACAACAACAAGACAACCTGACCCTCTACCAACCCGCCCGGTGCAGCACACTCAGCTGGCAGGAAAACGGCGCGCGCCTGACGCTGGAAGACGGTCGCAGCCTGCAAGCCAAACTGATCGTCGGGGCTGACGGGCGCGATTCGTGGGTACGCCGTCAGGCAGGTATCGACGAAGTTCCCACGCCTTACGAACAACATGGCGTCGTCGCCAATTTCAAAACCGAGAAGCCGCACCGCGACATCGCCTACCAGTGGTTTCAGCCCGATGGCATTCTGGCCTATCTACCCTTGCCGGATCAGATGATCTCCATCGTCTGGTCGGTCAGCCCGCAAAAAGCCGCTACCTTGCAACAACTTTCTCCGCAAGAGTTCTGCGCTCAGGTCGCCGCCGCCGGACAACACCAACTTGGCGAGCTGGAACTGGTTACGCCGCCGGCCGGTTTCCCGCTGCGGGTATTGAATTTGCCGCATATCGTCGGGCCGCGCATGGCGCTAATCGGCGATGCCGCACACAATGTGCATCCGCTCGCCGGGCAAGGCGTCAACCTCGGCTTCCGCGATGTGCGTAAGTTGGCGGAAGTGCTACTGCAACGCGGTGCGCAGACTGATTGCGGCGATCCGCACTTGCTGCGCCGCTATGAACGCAGCCGCCGCGAAGATATTCTGTCGATGCAACTCACGACCGATGCGCTGAAGCACTTGTTCGTCAACGACCATCCCTTGCTCGGCACCTTGCGCAATCTCGGACTCAATGCGGTCAACCGCATTTTGCCGCTAAAAAAAATGCTGGCGCAGCACGCGCTCAACTAAACCGAAGGTTCACCATGCTGAAATATCTCTTACTGTTTCTGTCCGCCATTTCCCCCGCCATTGCCGGAGAAGCCGAAGTCAAGGCCGCGCTGGAAAAAAATTATCCGCAACTCGGCAAAATCGAGCGGGTGCTGAAAGCTCCGGTCGCAGGGCTGTACGAAGTCGATACTGCGAGCCAAGTACTCTACACCGATGAAAAGGTGCAACATCTGATCGACGGCAACATTTACGACCTGAAATCGCGCCGCAACCTGACCGAGGAACGTTCGCGCGAATTGTTCGCCATTCGCTTCGACAGCTTACCGCTCGACCTCGCCATGAAGCGCGTCAAGGGCAACGGCAGCCGCAAGCTGGTTTATTTTACCGATCCGAACTGCGGATTCTGCAAGAAGCTGGAACGCGAACTCCAGAAGGTCAACAACGTCACGCTGTATCTGTTCCTGTATCCGATTTTCCCCGGCTCAGATGAAAAAGTACAAAACATTTGGTGCAGCAAGGACCGCGCCAAAGCGTGGGACGATCTGATGCTGAACGGCATCGCCCCGGCGGCTGCAGAATGCCAGACGCCGACCGCCAAAGTCGTCGAACTTGGTCGCCGCCTGCGCGTGACCGGCACGCCGACGCTGATTTTTGCCGATGGAATGCAAGTACCGGGTTTCCTGCCCGCCAGCGAACTGGAAAAAGCCTTGAATGGTGCGGCAGCGCGCTGACATCGCACGCACAGATCGACGGCTGACCCTCGCGCTCGGCGTATCCGTCGCTCTGCACGGCGCACTGCTGCTCGCAAACCGGGGTTTCACCGCGATTCCGGCGGCCAGCACCCCGCTGACGCTGGTCGCCCGCCTCGCTCCCGCAGCCCCCGTGCCGCAGCCGGCAACGGAACCGGCTGCTCCTGAAACGCCAGCCAAGGCAACGCGCGCCAGCACGCAACGCACCGAAGCGATACCCTCGCCTGCCCAGCCTGCACCGATCGCTACCGCAACGACAGCCCCCGCGCCGGAAACCGCTGCCAGCCCGCCGCCAGCCGCCGAACCGGAGTATTACCCGACGGAATCGCTCGACGCCATACCCAAGCTGCTGACCAAAATGCGGCAAACCTATCCGCCGCGCGCACGCGATGGCGGAATCGAGGGCAGTGTAACTCTGGAATTATGGATTAACGAGCGCGGCGAAATCGATCAGGCCAGCGTGATCAAAGCGCAGCCGCGCGGTTACTTCGAAGAAGCGGCACTGGCGATGCTGCGCGGCCAGCGCTACAGCCCGCCGATGAAAAACGGCCGCGCAGTACGCGGCCGTTACCAATTTACCGTCCGCTATAGGCTGGACGATTAAGCTAATTCTTAACGATTTGCAAGGATACGCCGAATTCGCGCCAGCGCTGCTGCTCCTCCAGCAACGCGGCCTGGGTAAGCGGATACTGCGCCAGCCAATCGGCCGACAAGGCCAGGTGAAATTTGGTTCCGCTATAGTGCCCTTCGAGCGGGGGCAAAAGTTGATCGGAGCGATTGCGGTAGAACAATACCGCTAAGCGTAACGCCATCACCAATGCCATATCGTGCGGCACGGTCAGTTGCTCGCGCATCTTGTCCAGTTTGCCGCGCTGCGCCAGCGCCAGCATACTCAGCCGCTCTTGCTCCTTACGCGAAAAACCGGGCATCTCGGCATTGCGCAAAATATAGGCACTGTGTTTGTGATAGCTACTGTGGGCAATGCTGATGCCGATTTCGTGCAACTGCGCCGCCCAGTGCAGCATACGCAGCGCTTCGCTGTCGGGCTGTCCCTGCAAAAACTGGCGTGCCAGCAAATCGGCCAGCCGGGTCACGCGCTCGGCCTGTCGGCTGCTCGCATGATAGCGGCGCGCAAACTGCTGCACCGTCAGTTCACGCATATCGTGGTGCTGGAAGCGCCCCAGCATATCGTACAGCACACCCTCGCGCAGCGCCCCGATTGCGGGCTGCATGCGTTCGATCCCCAGCTCCTGAAAGGCCGCCGCCATAATGGCGAACCCGCCCGGCAATACCGATGCCCGCTCTGCCTTCATCCCCGGAACGCTTTCCAGCTTGCGTACGTCGCCCAAGCGCAATATTACCGAGCGCAACTGTTCCAGCCCATCGCGCGTAATACCGCTGTCGCTGAAGCCATTCTGCTCCAGCACATCGCACAGCACGCGCGCCGTGCCGGAAGAACCCAGGGCAAGCTGCCAGTGTCCGCGCGAGAATTCCGCCACGATGCTTTGCAATTCGCTGCGCGCAGCCAGTTCGGCCTGCTTCAGCGCAGTCTTGGCGATCTTCCCATCTGGGAAAAAGCGGCGGCTGAAACTGACGCACCCCATGTACAGGCTTTCCAGCCGAAGCGGTTCCAGCCCCCGCCCGATAATGAATTCGGTCGAACCGCCGCCGATGTCCATCACCAAACGCTTTTCCTGCGTTACCGGCAAACCGTGCGCCACCCCTGCATAGATCAGGCGCGCCTCTTCATGGCCGGCGATTACTTCGATGGGGAAGCCGAGTGCTTGCTCGGCCAAGGGAAGAAAGTCGGGGGCGTTTTTCGCCACCCGTAAAGAATTGGTGCCAACCGCCCGCACCGCACCCGGCGCAAATCCGCGCAGGCGCTCGCCGAAGCGTTGCAGGCAATCCAAAGCACGCTGCTGGGCCGCTTTGTCGAGACAACGGTTAGCATCCAGCCCGGCGGCCAGTCGCACCGGTTCGCGCAGCCCATCCAGCATATAGAGCTGGTCGCCCTCGATCCGGGCGACCTGCAAACGAAAACTGTTGGAACCGAGGTCAACCGCGGCAAGGAAGGGCTGACCCACGGAGGCTACTCCAGCGCTTCGCGCTCGATTTCTTCCACGGTTACGTGGCGCACATCGCGCCCCTTAACCATGTAAACCACGTATTCCGCCATATTCTTGGCGTGATCGCCGATGCGCTCAATGGCCTTCGCCACGAACAAAATTTCCAGCGAAGTGGAAATCGTGCGCGGATCTTCCATCATGAAGGTAATCAGATAGCGCAGAATCGCCCGAAACTCTTCATCCACCTGATCGTCTTGCCGAACCACTTGAGCGGCAATCGACAAATCCAAACGCGCGAAGGAATCGAGTGACTTACGCAGCATTTCCAGCGCCAGCTCGGCGGCATGCTTGATTTCAGAATAGCGTGGCAAGTTGAATCGCTCTTTTTGCGACAGCAACTCGGCCATACGGGCGATCTTTTGCGCCTCGTCGCCGATACGTTCCAGATCGGTGATGGTTTTAATCACCGTCATCACCATGCGCAAATCGCCGGCGGCCGGTTGACGGCGCGCAATGATCTGGCTACAGGTTTCGTCGATTTCCACTTCCAGCGCATTCACGCGATGGTCGTCGGCAATCACGCGGTGCATCAGGGCGATATCGCCGTTCGCCAGCGCTTCCAATGCCAGACGAATCTGGCTTTCCACCAGACCGCCCATTTGCAGCACGCGGGCGCGTACGGCTTCCAGCTCGGCATCGAACTGTTTCGAGGTGTGTTCGGAAGAAGTCCCCATCTTGTGCATTCCTTATGTTCTTGCACTGCAAGGGCGCAATCCTACCCCGGCAATGTGAAATTTTTATTACGCGGTCAGCGTCTTCACGCCCTCGGCCGTACCCAGCAGCAACACGTCCGCCGGGCGGCGCGCGAACAACCCGTTCGTCACCACGCCGGGAATATGGTTCAACGCGGTCTCCAGCTCGACCGGATTCAGAATTTGCAGGCCATGCACATCCAGAATCAGGTTGCCGTTGTCGGTGGTAAACCCCTCGCGCAGCTGGGGATGACCACCCAGTTTCACGACTTCGCGCGCCACCAGACTGCGCGCCATCGGGATCACTTCGATCGGCAACGGGAAGTTACCCAGCACATCCACCAGCTTGCTTTCGTCGCACACGCAAACGAATTTTCTGCTGGCGGCCGCCACGATTTTTTCACGGGTCAGCGCACCGCCGCCGCCTTTGGTCATATGCATATGACGGGTAATTTCGTCGGCCCCGTCCACATAAACCGGCAATTCGCCAGCCTCGTTCAGAGAAATCACATCGATGCCGTGGCCTTGCAAACGCTTGGCCGACGCTTCCGAGCTGGCGACCGCGCCGCGAATGCGGTGTTTGATTTTGGCCAGTTCATCGATAAAGAAATTGGCAGTGGAGCCGGTTCCCACGCCCACGATGCAATCGTTCGGCACATACTCAATCGCAGCTTTCGCCACTTCGCGTTTCAAATCGTCTTGTGTCATTGCCATTTTTCAGCTCTTTTTCCTGATTAATCACTTGTTCTCGCCTCACGATTATTGCAGGAATTCGCCCGTCAAGGCAACGAAACCCTTTGGGCTTGCGGCAAATTCCTGCTACTCTTGCGAAAAACACCCGAAATTGACCGTAAAACCTGTTATGCAAGGCTACCTGAAACGCATCCTGACCGCGCGCGTCTATGACGTCGCCATCGAAAGCCCGCTGGAATTCGCTCCTAATCTGTCGGCGCGCACCGGCAACACCATTTTACTGAAGCGCGAAGACATGCAACCGGTGTTTTCATTCAAGCTGCGCGGCGCTTACAACAAAATGGCGCAACTGACGCCCGCGCAGCTCAAGCGCGGCGTGATCGCTGCCTCGGCTGGCAACCATGCGCAAGGCGTCGCACTTTCCGCTCAGAGAATGGGCTGCCGCGCCGTTATCGTTATGCCGGCCACCACCCCGCAGATTAAAATTCAGGCCGTGGAACGCCGCGGCGCGGAAGTCGTGCTGTTCGGAGATTCCTATTCCGACGCCTATCAGCATGCGCTAGCCCTGGAAAAGAAGCACAAACTGACTTTCGTTCATCCCTATGACGATCCCGATGTGATTGCCGGGCAGGGTACCATCGGCATGGAAATCCTGCGTCAGCACAATCAGCCGATTCACGCCATTTTCTGCGCCATCGGCGGCGGTGGCCTCATCTCAGGCGTGGCCGCCTATGTGAAGCAAGTACGTCCGGACATCAAAATTATCGGCGTACAACCGGTCGATTCCGACGCCATGGCACGTTCGCTGCAAGCCAAGCGCCGGGTTGTGCTCGATCACGTCGGCTTGTTCGCCGACGGCGTGGCGGTTAAACAAGTCGGAGAAGAAACTTACCGCCTGTGCCGCAAACTGGTGGATGAAATCATTCTGGTCGACACCGACGCCACTTGCGCCGCCATCAAGGATGTATTCGAAGACACCCGTTCGATTCTGGAACCCGCCGGTGCAATTGCCGTAGCTGGCGCCAAGCTGTATGCCGCCCGCGAGAAACTGAAAGGCCAAACGCTGATTCCGGTCGCCTGCGGGGCGAATATGAATTTTGATCGTTTGCGCTTCGTCGCCGAACGTGCAGAGATCGGCGAGAAACGCGAAGCCATTCTGGCTGTAACCATCCCGGAAGAACCCGGCAGTTTCCGCCAGTTTTGCGCGCAGATCGGCAACCGTAACATCACCGAATTCAATTACCGTTATGCCGACCCGAAGGAAGCACGGGTATTCGTCGGTGTACAAGTGCGCGACCCGTCGGAAACGGCCAAACTGGTTAAAGCACTGGAACGACATAAGCTGCCGACTCTGGATCTGACCGACAATGAAATGGCGAAGCTACATTTGCGTCATCTTGTCGGCGGACACGCGCAAGGCGTGGCGGACGAGATCCTGTTCCGCTTCGAATTTCCGGAGCGCCCCGGCGCGCTGATGAACTTCCTGAACAGCATGAATCACGGCTGGAATATCAGCCTGTTCCATTACCGTAACCACGGCGCAGACTATGGCCGCGTACTCGTAGGCATGCAAGTTCCGCATCACGATAAAGGGGCGTTGCGCGCATTTCTCGACAAATTAGGCTATCGTTACTGGGATGAAAGTGAAAACCCGGCTTACAAGCTGTTTTTGTCCTGACGCATTTCCGCTGCGGGAAGTCCGGCAGCGGAAAATTCTTGCCCCCCGTTTTTCCGGATATTTCGGCACAACTTCGCGCAATGTGCAGCCTTTTTGCAGCGATTTCAAATTTTCGGATTCCCGCAAAAAACACCGGAGCGCCCCCCGACTATGAAGTCGGCCATAAGACAACGTATAATTACGGCCCGCGATGCGATTCCCGAGCCGGAACGGTGCGTCCTGAGCGAAGCGATTACCGCCCGTTTGCTGGCGTTACCCGCTTACCGGGAAGCGCAAACGGTGCTGGGTTATCTGCACTTTGGCGGTGAATACCACAGCGCGCGCTGGGTACAACAAGCACTGGCGGATGGCAAACAAGTTATCCTGCCGCGCGTCGATAGCGGAACGCGTGAATTGGCTTTACACCGGGTGACCGATTTGAGAACACAAATCGCCCCCGGAAAATGGAACATCCCCGAACCGCTGGCAAACTGCCCGCGGTTCGATACAGTTGATACTTTGGATTTTATCCTGCTGCCCGGCGTGGCATTTACCCGCTACGGCGCACGGTTGGGCTACGGCGGCGGCTTTTACGACAAATTGCTGCCGCATCTGCCGCAGCGCGCCGTGCGCGCGGCAGCGGCCTATGAAATGCAGGTAGTGGAAACACTACCGGAAGAAGAAACAGACCAGCGCGTGGCGTGGCTGGTCACCGAACACGAAATAATCGCCTGCGGCGATTATTCGCGATAACGAAGAAAGGCTGAAAGATGGCAACGAATACACCGGACATCGACCCGCAAGAAACCCGCGAGTGGCTGGAATCGCTCGAATCCGTCATTGAAAAAGAAGGCACAGACCGCGCCCATTACCTGATTAGCCAACTAATCGACCAAGCCCGTCTGGCCGGTGCCGACGTGCCGATCAGCGACACTACGCCTTATATCAACACGATTCCGGTAGACAAAGAGCAGCGCTCGGCCGGCAATCACGAACTGGAACACCGCATCCGCGCGCTCATGCGCTGGAACGCCATGGCGATCGTATTGAACGCCAACAAAGAATCGTCCGAACTCGGCGGCCATATCGCCAGCTTTGCTTCCGCAGCCACGTTATACGACGTCGGTTTCAACCATTTCTTCCATGGCCGCACTGACCACCACGGTGGCGACTTAGTTTATTTCCAAGGCCACTCTTCGCCCGGCATCTACGCCCGCGCCTTCTTAGAAGGACGCATCAGCGAAGCGCAGCTGCGCAAATTCCGTCAGGAAGTAGACGGCGACGGCCTGTCCTCCTACCCACACCCCTGGTTGATGCCGGATTTCTGGCAATTCCCTACCGTATCGATGGGCCTCGGCCCGTTGATGGCGATTTATCAGGCGCGCTTCATGCGTTATCTGCAACATCGCGGACTGGCGAGCACCGATGGCCGCAAAGTCTGGGCCTTCCTCGGGGACGGCGAAACCGACGAACCGGAATCCCTCGGCGCGATTTCGATGGCCGGTCGTGAACAACTGGACAACCTGATTTTTGTCATTAACTGCAACCTCCAGCGTCTGGACGGCCCGGTGCGCGGCAATGGCAAAATCATTCAGGAACTGGAAGGCGTCTTCCGCGGCGCAGGCTGGAACGTCATCAAGGTTGTATGGGGCGGCAAGTGGGATCGCCTGCTGGCAAAGGACAAGAGCGGCCTGTTGCTCAAGCGCATGGAAGAAGTCGTCGACGGCGAGTACCAGACATACAAATCCAAGGACGGTGCCTACGTGCGCCAGCACTTCTTCGGAAAATATCCCGAATTGCTGGAACTGGTTGCCGACATGTCCGATGACGAAATCTGGCGCCTGAACCGCGGCGGTCACGATCCGCACAAAGTATTCGCCGCCTACGCTGCCGCCGTCAAACACAAGGGGCAGCCGACCGTTATCCTGACCAAAACAGTGAAGGGTTACGGCATGGGCGCGTCCGGTGAAGCGCAAAACCCGACCCACCAGCAAAAGAAGATGGACGGGGAATCGCTGCGCAAATTCCGCGACCGCTTCAACATTCCGGTTTCCGACGACGACCTGACGAAGCTGCCGTTCGTGCGCCCGGCAGAAGACAGCCTGGAAATGAAATACTTGCGCGAACGCACCGCCGAGATGGGTTCGGTGCCGTCGCGCCGCCCGGAAGCCAAGCCCCTGCCGATGCCCTCGAGCGATGCCTTCGACGGACTATTGAAGGGTACCGAAGGACGCGAAATCTCCACCACCATGGCATTCGTGCGCCTGCTTGGCGGCTTAGTTAAAGACAAGAATATCGGCAAACAAATCGTACCTATCGTACCGGACGAATCCCGTACTTTCGGTATGGAAGGCATGTTCCGCCAGCTCGGCATCTTCTCGCAAATCGGCCAGCTTTATACCCCGCAGGACGCCGACCAACTGATGTACTACAAGGAATCGGAAACCGGCCAGATTTTGCAGGAAGGCATTAACGAAGCCGGCGGCATGGCCGACTGGATCGCTGCTGCTACCGCCTATGCCAACCACGGCGTGGCGATGATCCCGTTCTACATCTACTACTCGATGTTCGGCTTCCAACGCATTGGCGATTTGGCCTGGGCAGCCGGTGACTTGCGTGCACGCGGCTTCCTGCTGGGCGGGACTGCCGGTCGCACCACACTGAACGGCGAAGGCTTGCAACATCAGGATGGCCATAGCCATCTGATGGCCGCCACCATCCCGAACTGCGTCACCTACGACCCGACCTTCTCCTACGAACTGGCCGTAATCGTGCGCGAAGGCATGCGCCGCATGTACGTCGAACAAGAAGATGTGTTCTACTACCTGACACTGATGAACGAGAACTACACGCACCCGGCCATGCCGAAGGGCGCGGAAGAAGGCATCATCAAGGGGATGTACTTGTTCAGCGAAAGCAAAACCAAGTCCGCCAAAGAACCGAAGGTGCAACTGTTGGGTAGCGGCACCATCCTGCGCGAAGTCATTGCCGCGGGCGAGTTGCTGAAAAACGATTTCGGCGTAGCCGCCGACATCTGGAGCGTAACCAGCTTCAACGAACTGCGCCGCGAAGGCTTGGATTGCGAACGCTGGAACACCCTGCATCCGGAAGCTAAACCGCGTGTCAGCTATGTCGAGCACTGCCTGTCCAAGCGCACCGGACCGGTGGTCGCTGCGACCGACTACATCCGCAGCTACGGCGACCAGATTCGCCCGTTCGTACCCAAGCACTACAAAGTATTGGGCACAGATGGCTTCGGCCGCTCGGATACCCGCAAAAAGCTGCGCCATTTCTTCGAAGTGGATCGCTACTACGTCGCCGTTGCCGCGCTGAAAGCGCTGGCCGACGAAGGCACGATTGCCGCAAGCGAAGTCAGCCGCGCAATCAAGCTCTACAACATTAACCCGGACAAGCCGAACCCGACCACGGTGTAACCGCTTAAGGAACAAATATGGCAGACATCAAGCAAGTATTGGTGCCGGACATCGGCAACTATAAGGGCGTCAGCATCATCGAAGTCGCCGTCAAGGTGGGCGACGTCATTCAGGCGGAAGACAACCTGATTACGCTGGAAACCGACAAGGCCACCATGGACGTACCGAGCAGCTTTGCCGGCACAGTGAAGGAAATGAAGGTCAAGGTCGGCGATAAGGTTTCCGAAGGCGATCTGATCCTGTTGCTGGAAACCAGCGACAGCGCTGCCGCTCCGGCATCCGCCCCCGCGCAAACCGTCGCGCCGGCCACGCCCGTTGCTGCGCCCGCACCGGTTGCGCCAGCGCCCGCAGCTGCACCGGCCCCGACATCTGCTCCCGTTACGCAAAGCAGCGGCGGCAAAGCACATGCCAGCCCGTCGATACGTCGTTTCGCCCGCGAACTGGGCGTCGATCTGTCGCAGGTGAAGGGCAGCGGCGAAAAAGGCCGCGTCACCAAAGACGATGTGCAGAATTTCGTCAAAGCCGCGTTGCAGCAACCGCGCGGCGGGGCTGCCGTCGGCGGCCTGCAGTTGCTGGATATGCCGTCGGTCGACTTCGCCAAATTCGGCCCGGTGGAAACTGTGCCGTTGTCGCGCATCAAGAAAATTTCCGGCGCGAACCTGCACCGCAACTGGGTCATGCTGCCGCACGTTACCCAGTTCGATGAAGCCGACATCAGCGAGATGGAAGCCTTCCGCAAGCAGATCGGTGCGGAATATGCCAAGCAAAACATTAAGATCACCCCGCTCGCCTTCTTGCTGAAAGCGGCGGTCGCAGCCTTGCAGCAATACCCGGATTTCAACGCCTCGCTGGATGCCAGCGGCGAAAACCTGATCCGCAAGCAGTATTTCCATATCGGTGTGGCAGTCGATACCCCGAATGGCTTGGTAGTTCCGGTGATCCGCGATGTCGACCAGAAAGGCATCGTCCAACTGGCGAAGGAACTGGGCGAAATCAGCGCGAAGGCTCGCGACCTGAAACTGACGGCTGCCGACATGCAAGGCGGCTGTTTCACCATTTCCAGCCTGGGCGGCATCGGCGGGACTGCATTCACGCCGATTATCAATGCCCCGGAAGTTGCGATCCTCGGCGTTTCCAAGGCCAGCATGAAGCCGGTGTATCAGGATGGACAGTTCGTGCCGCGCCTGATGCTGCCGCTGTCGCTGTCCTACGATCACCGCGTGATCGACGGAGCCTCCGGCGTGCGCTTTACCACTTTCCTCGGCCAAGTGCTGTCGGATATCCGCCGCCTCGCCCTGTAAACCGTGAGCCGCGCGCCCATCGGCATTCTCGGCGGAACCTTCGACCCGATCCATTTCGGGCATCTGCGCCTTGCGCAGGAGGCCTACGAGCAATGCCGGCTGGCTGAGGTACGCTTCATCCCCAGCGGCACGCCGCCGCACCGCGCACCGCCCCATGCTAGCGCCGCACAGCGGCTGGAAATGGCGCGGCTGGCGCTGGCGGACAATCCGGCCTTCGTGCTGGATGCCCGTGAAAGCAGGCGCACCGATGCGTGCTACACGGTCGACACTTTGCAGGCTCTGCGCGCCGAGTTCGGCCCGGACGTGCCGCTGTGTCTGCTGCTAGGCGGCGACGCCTTCCTGCTGCTGCACACTTGGAACCGCTGGCGGCAACTATTCGAACTGGCGCATCTGGTAGTTAAACAACGCCCCGGCAGCTCCATCGATCAACGCATCGAGCAAGCCGATGAAGCACTGCGACTGGAATACCATGCCCGGCGGCAACCCATCGAAGCACTACACCGCACGCCCGCAGGCGTCGTGACCCTGCTCGACCTGCCGCAACTGGAAATTTCCGCCAGCGACATCCGCCAGCGTTGCGCCAGCGGAGCCAGCATTCGCTACTTGACGCCGGACAGCGTGACCCAATATATCGAATCGAACCATTTATACCGTGGAGCATCATGCTAGGCATCGAAGAAAAAACCCAAGCCGTCGTCGACGCGCTGGAAGACATTAAAGGCAACGACATTCAAGTACTGGACACCAGCAAACTCAGTTCGCTGTTCGAACGCATGGTGATTTGCAGTGCCACCTCCAACCGCCAGACCCGAGCATTGGCCAACAATGTGGCAGAGAAGCTAAAAGAACGCGGCGAAACCGTCTACGGCGTCGAAGGTGAAGACAGCGGCGAATGGGTTCTGGTCGATCTGGGCGAAGTAATTGTTCATATCATGCAACCCGCGGTACGCAGCTATTACAATCTGGAAGAATTGTGGGGTGCGCAGAACCTGCCGCGCCGCGCCTCCTGACGTCCCGCAAACGAACGATGAAACTGTATATCGTCGCCCTCGGACATAAGATGCCGCAGTGGATTGCCGACGGCTATCAAGAATACGCCAAGCGCATGCCGCGCGAGGCGAAAATCGAGCTGCTCGAACTCAAACCTGAACCGCGCACCACCGGCAAAACCACAGCCCAGATCATGGAGGCCGAGGCACAGCGCATCCAAGCCGCCCTGCCCGCCGACTGCTTACGGATTGCGCTGGACGAACGCGGTGCGAGCTGGACGACACGGCAACTGGCAGACAAAATGCAGCTCTGGCTGGGCGAAGGACGCGATGTTGCCTTTATCGTCGGCGGTGCAGACGGCCTGCATCAATCGATCAAGCAAAGCGCGCAGCAACTGCTCGCCCTCTCCGCCCTGACCCTGCCGCACGGCATGGTGCGCGTACTGCTGGCCGAACAGTTGTATCGGGCATGGAGCCTGTTGCACAATCACCCCTATCACCGCGAATAACGGGACAGCTATCCATGACTATTCTGCAACCGCGCATTTATCTCGCCTCGCAAAGCCCGCGCCGCCGCGAGCTGCTCAAGCAAATCGGCATCCACTTCGAAGTGCTGCTGCTGCGCAACGGCCTGCAACGCGGCATGGATGTCGATGAAACGCCGCTCCCCGGCGAAGCACCGGCCGACTATGTCCGTCGCATCAGTTGCGCCAAGGCCGATGCCGGTTGTACCGCGCTGCGCGCCCGCAACAAACAATCTTTTCCCGTGCTGGCCGCCGATACCACGGTAACGCTGGACGGGCGCATCATCGGCAAACCGACCGACCGCGACAACGCCGCTGAAATCTTGCGCATGCTCTCGGGTCGCCAGCACGAAGTGCTGACAGCCGTCGCGGTCGCCACCGAACACAAGCTCGAACAACGGCTGTCGGTTACGCAAGTTCGTTTCGCCACACTCAGCGAAGAGCGCATTCACCGCTACCTGCTGACCAGCGAATGGCATGACAAGGCCGGCGCATACGGCATTCAAGGCTATGCCGGCGCATTTGTCGAGCGCATCGAAGGCAGCTATTCCGGCGTCGTCGGTCTGCCGCTGAGCGAAACCGTCGAATTACTGCACGCATTCGGATACCCCGCCCCATGAACGACGAAATTCTGATTAACGTCACCCCGCAAGAAACCCGCGTTGCCGTGATGCAACAAGGCGTCGCACAAGAATTGCACATTGAACGCGGCAGCCACCGCGGCTTGGTCGGCAATGTCTATGTCGGCCGCGTAAAACGCGTCCTCCCCGGCATGCAATCTGCCTTCATCGACATCGGGCTGGAGCGCTCTGCCTTCCTGCATGTGGCGGATATTTGGGAAAACCGCGCCAACGGCGACGAAGCCAAGCCTATCGAGAAAATGCTCTTCGAGGGGCAATCGCTGCTGGTGCAAGTCATTAAAGACCCGATCGGCACCAAGGGCGCGCGGCTGTCCACCCAGATCAGCATCGCAGGCCGTCTGCTGGTCTATCTGCCGCAGGAATCGCACATCGGCGTCTCGCAGCGCATCGAAAATGAAAACGAGCGCGAAGCGCTACGTGACCGGCTGCAACGCCTGCTGCCCGCCGACTTCAACGGCGGCTATATCATCCGCACCTTGGCGGAAACCGGCACCGACGAAGAATTTTTGGCCGATATGACCTATCTGGACAAACTCTGGCTGCACCTGCAAGCGCAAACCAAGACCACCACGGCGCCTGCGCTGCTCTACCGTGAGCTGGATCTCAGCCTGCGCGTGCTGCGCGACTTCGTCAACTGCAACACGACCCGCATTCTGGTCGATTCGCGCGAGACCTACTCGCGGATGCGCGAATTTGCAGAGAACTACATCAGTGCTGCTGCCTCGCAAATCGACCACTACACCGGCGAGCGTCCGTTATTCGATTTATACGGCGTCGAAGAAGAAATCGAGCGTGCGCTGTCGCGCCGCGTCGATCTAAAATCCGGCGGCTACCTGATTATCGATCAGACCGAAGCGCTCACCACGGTGGACGTCAACACCGGCGGGTTCGTCGGCGGACGCAATTTCGACGACACCATTTTCAAGACCAATCTGGAAGCCGCACAGGTCATCGCCCGCCAGTTGCGCCTGCGCAATCTGGGCGGCATCATCATCTGCGATTTTATCGACATGGACACGCAGGAACACCGCGACGCCGTGCTGGAAGAGTTCAAAAAGGCGCTGTCGCGCGACCACACCCGCATTACCGTCAACGGTTTTTCCGCACTGGGCTTGGTCGAAATGACCCGCAAACGCACCCGCGAAAGTCTGGCGCATGTACTGTGCGAGCCTTGCCCGACTTGCCAGGGGCGCGGCGAAGTCAAAACCGCGCAATCGGTTTGTTATGAAATACTACGCGAAATCGTGCGCGAAGCGCGGCAGTTCAATGCCCGCGAATACCGCATTCTCGCCTCGCAGCAAGTAATCGACCTTTTCCTCGACGAAGAATCGCAAAGTCTGGCGCAACTATCCGACTTCATCGGCAAGCCGGTTTCGCTGCAAGTCGAGACACTCTACAACCAAGAGCAATACGACGTCATTCTGATGTAAAACCGAAGCCGGACGGGGCTTGCCGCACCGTTCGGTGTCATAATAAACCCTTTGAATTTGCTGGAGCCGCCATGAAAAAATCGCTGATCGCCTTGGTGCTGGGCAGCCTGATCGCCGCCCCGGTCTGGGCGCTTTCCCAAGAAGATGTCCTGATCGAAAAACTGGAAGCCAGCGGCAAGCTGGACGCCGCGCTGGAACGGGCATTAGAACGCCGCGCCGCCAAAGAAAAACAAAAACGCGAGGATGAAACCAAGGCACAAGAAGCCGCGCAACGCGACGCCGCCAAAAAAGTGCGCCCGCTGGGCAAGACTGATCGCATTTACGGCGCAGAAAACGCCAAGATCAGCATTATCGTGATGTCCGACCCGGAATGTCCGTATTGTCAGCGCCTCGCCGGCATCCCGGAAAAAGCAGTCGATCAGTCCGAAGGACTGGCGAACGCCGCCATCCGCCTGTTCCCGCTCGATTTTCACGGCCAGATCGCCGTGGACGCCTCGCTGCTCGCCCTGTGCGTAGCCGATCAGGCTGGCACGCGCGGCTATTACGCCTTCTATAACGGCTACCTGAAAACCACGCGGGGCAACGGTCAAGGCCTGCCGCGCAGCAAAGGCCAACCCGCCAAAGCAGCGATGGAAAAACTGCTGAAAACCGCCGGGGCAACCGACCTGAAAAAACTGCAAACCTGTCAGCGCGCCGATGCGACCATGAAACGTCTGGAAGCGGAATTCGCCGACTCCGTCGAGGCGGGCGCAACCGGCACGCCCTACATGATTTTGCGCAACAACGAAACCGGCGCAGTCAAAATCATGGCCGGCGCAGCCCCGGTCGAAGCCCTGCTTGCGGAAATTAAAACGCTGACCGGAAAAACCCCTGCCGCCAAATAAACTGGCCACTCGCCCGGCTCAAGCCGGGCGAGTCCAAGCGACTCTTCAAGAAACACCGCTTCAACCGCTGAATGCCTTACATATTCGGCACATTGATACCTTCTATGAAACTTCTTGCTCCAGCTTCGATTTGATCGTCGGTCGCCTTTCCGCGGTGAGAATATGCAGCAAAAAAACCGAGCTGCTGTTGTACTGGATGCCGGCAGTAGAGTGAAACAACCTGCAGTTTGAGTTGCTCTTTGCCAGCAGGAGTCAGAGCGGCAGTATCATCATAGTCTATTCTGACGTCTACACACGGATAGCCACGAATTTCGGTGTACTTAAAGCTTGAGCTTACCTCTAGGAACCGCGGAGGGGGATTCATGGTAGCAATACGCTTCTTAACGAACCCGACAAACTCCTCATTGCTACTTGTTGGGGGCATTTCAAAAATGATTGCCTGTGCCCCATACGTTTCACTGCTTTCGACCCCCCGCTTCCCGAATGCAATTCCATTGCGCCCAGCGCCTGTAATCAGCCAGCCCTCTGAAGCTGGCGAGTAAACATTCAAAATTCCACTTGGAAAAAATTGCTTTGGGGTCACTGCCTGACCTGCCGATTGTGCGTAACCAATGTTCGCAAACAAGCAACCCACCATCAGAACAAGCGCTTTTTTAAAAGTCATATACCTATTGAGGACAGTAAATAGTTTGAGGAAGATAACGTACCAGACAACCTAAAATTGTGCCGCCATACTGACTAAACCACATAGCCTTGTCAACAAAACACCGGGAAGCATTTGCTCACCACTCAATATCTGCGCCGTTTATATCGCAATTTATATCGCAATTTATATAGCGCGCATACTGGTGCTTAAGCCAGAACCCACGCCCCCTGTTATCAGTTTGATCAGGGACATCTCAAACAAAATAAAAAGCCGGTGTTTCCACCGGCTTTTTATTTCTACACACCTTGCAATCAACAGTCTGCCGATCTAACTCAGCAGACTGCCAACACGCAGTGCAATCTTCTTAGTGCTTGCCGCCCTTGATTTCGGACAGCAGGGCCGGCGAAGTCACCAGCTTGCGAACGCCGTGTGCGTGGTCTTCCGCGAACACGTTGTTAGCACACCACTTTGCAACGGAGTTGATATCCAACTTGGCGCAATGCGGACGCACGCTCCAGGTCACTTGCATCGGGGAGCACTTCTGATCGTCCCAGGACGGGCCGGTAGTCGAGCCGGTGAACAGCACAGGCTTGCCGGTGTTGCTGGGGATTGCGTCGGCTTGTTGGTAACCGTTCACCACTTTGCCGTTGTAGCTCAGCTTGTTGAAGTCCGTAGCTTTCGGGTCGTTTACCAGCACGAATACTTGAGCTTCTACGCGCAGATCGGGGTTCTTGACGTTGTCGGTCAAGCAAGCACCCAGAGTTTTGCCCGGCTTAACCGGTGCGGAGGAATGCACCCAATGCACTTCGATGGTATCGCCCGGCTTCAGTTCGCCGTGTTCGCTCTTGCAAACCGGTGCTGCGGTCGGTGCCAGTTCGGCAGCAGTCAGCTTCTTGCCTATGTTGCACTGGAAACCGGTACCGTTACCGTGTTCGTCGTGTTCGCCTTCGATGGAGAAGTCCTTGCCCTTGTGTTCCGCACCCTTATGGAAGTGGATGTTACACAGGTTCATTTGCTTGTAATCAGGCGCCATCGAGAAGGCGATTTTGTTTTCGCCGTGCTTGCTGTCGATGTCGCGCGGAGTTTGCGGGCCGAAGCCGGAGCACACTTCGCCGGAACCGTGTTCATGGTGACCATGATCGTCGGATGCCAGCACATTTGCGGAACCGAAACCCAAGCCAGCCGCCAGAATCAGATAACTACTTTTCTTCAGCCACATAACCCCTAATCCCCCTGAGTGTTATTAAAAATTCGTCGTTTCAGCAACGCAACGGACTCCTCTGCCTGTTGCATTCAGCTTTAAGCATTGTAATGGAATTTACTCGATTTCCAAAGTACGGGGTTCCCCCTAATCTTTGGGGAAATGCGACTGAGTTTAAACGACTATTTTGCCTGTTTCAGCAAACACTCAGGATCAATTTTACTACCGGAAATCAGTACCGTTTTATGGCGCGATTGCGCGCCCTGTTTCAGTGTGACTTGGCGTAGCGGGACATTGAAATTATCGGCTATAAAACGCAGCAAGGCTTCGTTTGCCCGCCCTTCGACCGGCGGCGCAGCCAGCCGGATCTTCAGCGCCTCGCCGTGCAATCCGGCAATCTCGCTGCGCTTTGCCCCCGGTTGCACATGCAAAACCAGAACCAAGGATTCGCCGTCCCGCCGCCACCAATTCATTCAGAAAAGCTGCATTGCCATGCGATCAAGCCAGCCGAGCGGCACGATCAGAATCAACTGGCAGATAATGAACAGCGCCAGCGCACTGAAATCGATATTGCCGATTACCGGAATCAGCCGGCGCAGCGGCTGCAAGAACGGATAAGTCGCCGCGTTCAGCACCGGCGCAATCGGGGTATGCGGATTCACCCACGACAGAATTGCCTGCGCCAGTGTCGCGCCGATCAAAAGATAGATGCTCAGGCGAAGCAATCCGACCGCCGTCAGCGCCAGCAAGCCCGGAAGCGGAAAGCCCTGAAAAGGAAACCCGTGCAACGTCAGGCTGGCATACAAGTAGAACAACTCCGTTAACCCGGAAAGCAACAAGGTGGACGTATCGAAACCGAAGGCGGAAGGAATATACCGCCGCGCACGCAGCACTATGAAATCGGTCACAGTAAAAATAAATTCACCGATTGGATTGCGCAGCGGCACACGCAGCCATTGCAGATGAAAGCGCAGCAGCAGCACCGCCGCAAACGATTGCACCAGCACATCCAGCAAAAACTGCAACGCATCAACACCCATCAGTCGCGCCCCAGTTCGTCGCCCATTTCCTTGGCACGCAGGGCCGCCGCATGCGCCGCATTAACGATATGCCGACTGACTTGTTGCGCCTCCAGGCTCAGCAGCGCCCGCTCGGTTGTCCCATTCTTAGAGGTAACGCGCGCACGCAACACGGCAGGTGGCTCTTCGCTGCCGTGCGCCAATTTAGCCGCCCCGACAAAAGTGTTCAGCGCCAGACGTTGCGCTTCGTCGGCAGAAAACCCGAGCGATTCCCCGGCTGCCTGTAAGGCCTCGATAAAGTAGAACACATAGGCGGGGCCGCTACCGGAAACAGCCGTCACGGCATCCATCATGCCTTCTTCTTCCAGCCACATCACTTCGCCCACCGATTTCAGGATGGACTGTGCGCGCTCGCGCTGAACATGTTCCACCTCCGGCAAGGCATACAAGCCGGTCATGCCGCAACGAATCAAAGCCGGGGTATTCGGCATGGCGCGCACCACATTGCGCGTTCCCAGCCAGCGAGCCAGATCCCCGGCACGTATACCCGCCGCAATAGAAATAATCAGCTGACCTTGCAGCAAAGGCGCCAGTTGCTGCGCTACAGCGCGTAATTGCTGCGGCTTAACCGCCAGCAATACCGCCTCGCAACCCGCCACCCCAGTCGCCATATCGGAGGTTGTCTGCACACTGAATTCATTGTGCAATTTAGCGCACGCGTCCGGATTGATTTCGACCACATGAATTTTGCCGCTGGAATAGCCGCGCTTCAACATGCCGCCGATCAGCGCCACCGCCATATTGCCGCCGCCAATAAAGCAAACTGTCGTCATGGATGTCCCTCGTAATTGCGTTGACCGAAAATCGCCGTCCCGACCCGTATCAGGGTCGCCCCCTCCATGATCGCCGCCGCAAAATCGGCAGACATCCCCATAGAGAGCGTATCCAGCGTCAGCCCCTCATCTTTTAGTTTTTGTAATAATAACCGCATTTGCGCGAAAGGCGCGCGTTGTACAGCAAAATCGTCCGCCAGCTCGGGAATCGCCATCAGCCCGCGCAAGCGCAAGTTCGGCATACCCGCCACGGCATGCGCCAGCGGCGACAGTTCGCAAACTGCCACACCGCTTTTGCTGGCTTCGCCGCTTACGTTAACTTGAATACAAACATTCAGCGGCGGCAGCCCGACCGGACGCTGCGCCGACAGCCGCTCGGCGATTTTCAGCCGATCGACACCATGCACCCAATCGAAGTGCTCGGCCACCGGACGTGTTTTATTGCTTTGCAACGGGCCGGTAAAATGCCACTCAATCGGCAAATCACTCAACTGCGCCATTTTATCCAGCGCTTCCTGCACATAGTTCTCGCCGAAAATATGCTGGCCAGCCGCATACGCTTCGCGCACAGCCGAAGCCGGAAAATATTTGCTGATCGCTAACAATTCCACTTCATCCGTCCGGCGACCGGCCTGTGCCGCCGCCTCGGCAATCCGGGCGCGCACAGCTTGCAAGTTAGCAGCGATTGCAGTCATAATCGTTTTGCGTGAAAGATTCGTTCGGAAGCCGCGGCAACTGCGGCGAAACCTTAGCAAGGGATTATAATGGATATTACCGAACTGCTCGCCTTCGGCGTCAAAAACAAAGCCTCCGACCTGCATCTTTCCGCAGGTCTGCCTCCCATGATCCGCGTGCATGGCGATGTTCGCCGCATCAACCTGCCCCCGATGGAGCACAAAGATGTGCATGCGATGATCTACGACATCATGAACGACTCGCAGCGCAAGGTTTACGAAGAAAACAAAGAAGTCGACTTCTCCTTCGAAATTCCGAATCTGGCGCGCTTCCGTGTGAATGCTTTCGTACAGCAACGCGGCGCGGGTGCCGTATTGCGTACCATTCCCTCCAAGGTACTGACGCTCGACGACCTGAAAGCCCCGAAAATTTTCGCGGAAATCTCCGAATACCCGCGCGGCATCGTGCTGGTCACCGGGCCGACCGGCTCCGGCAAATCCACCACGCTGGCCGCGATGATTAACCATATCAACGAAAGCGAATACGGCCACATTCTGACTATCGAAGACCCGGTGGAATTCGTGCATGAAAGCAAGAAATGCCTGATTAACCAGCGCGAAGTCGGCCCGCACACGCTTTCGTTCAGCAATGCCTTGCGCTCGGCGCTACGCGAAGACCCGGATGTGGTTCTGGTCGGCGAAATGCGCGACCTTGAAACCATCCGCCTGGCAATGACCGCAGCGGAAACCGGTCACTTGGTTTTTGCAACCCTGCATACCAGCTCGGCTGCGAAAACCATCGACCGTATCATCGACGTTTTCCCGGCCGATGAAAAAGAAATGGTTCGCGCGATGCTGTCCGAATCGTTGCGCGCAGTCATTTCGCAAACCCTGCTGAAAACCAAGGATGGCACCGGGCGCGTTGCTGCGCACGAAATCATGATCTGCACCCCGGCAATCCGCAACCTGATCCGCGAAGCCAAAGTACCGCAAATGTATTCGGCGATCCAGACCGGGCAGGCGATAGGCATGCAAACCCTCGATCAGTGCCTGATGAATCTGGTCAAAGCGAATGTCGTTACCGCCGCCGAAGCGCGTGCGCGTGCGGCCAACAAAGAAATGTTCCCCGGCTAGCCCTGCAACCCGTTTGTTTTAGAGAATTTCATGGAAAAAGACCAGGCGACCGAACTGATTCATAACCTGCTGCGCGGCATGCTGTCCAAAAGAGCATCCGACTTGTTTTTGACGGTTGGCTTTCCTCCTGCCTTTAAGGTGGACGGAAAAATGACGCCTGTCTCGGATCAACCGCTCACCGCACAACACACCCAAGAGCTGGCGCGGAGCATCATGAACGACCGGCAGGCCGCCGAATTCGAAGCCACCCACGAGTGCAATTTTGCGATCAGCCCGCCCGGCATCGGGCGCTTTCGCGTCAACGTATTCATGCAACAGCAACGTGTCGGCCTGGTGCTGCGCACCATTACCACCAAAATCCCCGACCTGGATGCGATGGGCCTACCCCCGGTATTGAAAGATATCGTCATGACCAAGCGCGGGCTGGTCATTCTGGTGGGCGCGACCGGCTCCGGCAAATCGACCACCCTTGCTGCGATGTTGGGATACCGCAATCAAAACAGTTACGGCCACATCATCACCATCGAAGACCCGGTGGAATATGTACACGAGCATGGCAAATCAATCATCACGCACCGTGAAGTCGGGGTCGATACCGAATCGTGGCATAACGCCCTGAAAAACACGTTACGCCAAGCGCCGGACGTCATCCTGATTGGCGAAATCCGTGACCGCGAGACCATGGAATACGCAGTGGCATTCGCCGAAACCGGCCACCTGTGTATGGCTACCCTACACGCCAATAGTGCGAATCAGGCGCTCGACCGCATCATCAACTTCTTCCCGGAAGAACGCCGCGAACAGTTGCTGATGGATTTGTCACTTAATACCAAAGCGCTGATCTCGCAGCGGCTGATTCCGCGCAAGGACAGCTCCGGGCGCGTCGCCGCCATCGAAGTGATGCTGAACTCACCGCTGATTTCCGATCTGATTTTCAAAGGCGAAGTCCATCAGATTAAGGAAGTGATGTCCAAATCGCGCGAACTGGGCATGCAAACTTTCGATCAAGCGCTATTCGATCTTTATGAGGACGGCGTCATCAGCTACGAAGAAGCCCTGAAGAACGCCGACTCGGTGAACGATCTGCGGTTGCGCATCAAGCTGGAAAGCAAGCTCGACAAACCGTCCGGAGCGCTTTCCGGCATCGACCACCTGCGCATTACCTGACCGCGGGCATTCGATGGGCCTGTTCCGCGAGATCGGTTATGCCGCCCTGCTGGTGCGCGCCCTGCCGAAAACCCTCTGGTTCAACTTCCATTACCTGCCGTTCCGGCAAGCTATTCGCCTGCCGGTACTGATCGGTCCGCACACCCGGCTGGCCGCCCTGCGCGGCCGTTTAATCATAGAGCAACCGCGCTTCGGGAGCATCCGCTTCGGCCTCTGCCGCAACCCGATGTTCGATCTCGACCGTCCGCGCCCGGTCTGGCAAGTGACCGGCGGAATCGTCCGTTTTTCCGGTCGCGCCGACCTCGGCGCTTCGACTAAATTTTTTGTGGAAAGCGGCGAGCTGAGTTTCGGACGCGACTTCAGCGCCAATGCCAACTTTTCCGTCAGCGTACAAACCGGGGTGAGTTTCGGTGACGATTGCCTGCTCTCATGGGACGTCACGATCATGGATCACGACTTCCATCACATCACCGACCGGCAAGGCAATAAAACCAACCCGCCTGCGCCGGTACGTATCGGCCACCATGTCTGGATCGGTTGCGACTGTCTGCTGCTGAAAGGCGCGGAAATCGGCGACCACTGCATACTGGCTGCCGGTTCGGCTTTATCAAAAAAGATCGAAGGCAGCTATCAAACGCTCGGCGGCAACCCGGTGCGGGTACTGAAGCAAGATACCGACTGGCGCAAGTAGCAGGCGCTCACTTACGATTACTGCCGGCAATCAACCTGTACTCGAACAAACGGCACTCGATTGCGCCGTTATACAACGGTGTGCGGCGCGATGCCGACAAGCGGATCAACTTGGGCAAGCGCAAGTCGGCGGTAAACAGGTAGGCGTTCCACCCCTTGAACTTCTGTTTCAGCGCATCGCCCAACTTAGGGTACAGCGCCTCCAACTCTTCCAGATCGCCCATGCGTTCGCCATAAGGCAAATTGGCGACCAGCACACCGTTCGGCAGCGGTGGCGACAATTCCAGCGCATTCGCCTGCTTCAGAAATACTGCCTCAGTCAGCCCGGACAGCTCGAGATTGCGCTGTGCCGCCCGCAACGCATCGCCGTACAGATCGCTACCGTAGATCGGCAAGGGCTCGACCGGCTTCTGTGCGGCAATCCGTTCCTGTTTCATAGTCGCCCATCGGGCCGCATCGAAATTTTTCAGTTTCTCGAAGGCGAAATGACGACTGATGCCCGGCGCGATATTCAATGTAATTTGCGCCGCCTCGATCAGAAACGTCCCACTGCCGCACATCGGATCGAGTAAGGGCGTACCCGGCTGCCAGCCGGTCATTTTCAGAATGCCCGCCGCCAGATTCTCGCGCAGCGGCGCAATATTGGTATGCAGGCGCACTCCTCGCTTGAACAGCGCATCGCCGGAGGTATCGACATACACCGTCAGCCGGTTTTCTTCGATAAAGGCATGAATGCGGATATCCGGCTCGAGCGTATTCACGCTGGGACGTTCCTGCGTTTGCACCCGGAACTTATCGCATACCGCATCCTTAATTTTCAGCGTCAGGAACTCCAGGCTTTTCAGCGGGCAACGGATCGCCGTCACTTTGACGCGAATGGTGCATTCCACACCGAACCAGCGCGGCCACGGCAGCGCGTAAACGGTATCGTAAATATCTTGTTCGCGGCGATACGGCACCGCCTCTTGCACGCGCCACAAGATGCGGCTCGCCAAACGACTATCCAAATTCGCACGGTAGCACAACGGCCAATCGCCGGAAAAGTGTACACCGCCGTCGGTGGCGCGCACTTCCTGCGCACCGAAACTGTTCAGTTCATCGGCTAACAGCGCTTCAAGACCGCGCGGACAAGGGGCAAAAAAGGCAGGCATAGACTTAGAACGGCTTCACGGTAACGAGAATCACCACCAGCATCAACACGAAAACAGGAATTTCGTTGAACCAGCGGAACCAGATATGACTGCGCAGATTGCGCCCCTGCCGGAAAGCGGAGAGCAATTTCCCGCAATAATGGTGGTAACCGATCAGAAACAGCACCAACAGCAGCTTGGCATGCAGCCAGCCGCCGGTAATGCCGTAGCCCAGCCACAGCCACAAGCCGAAAGCGAGCGCTAACACACCCAGCGGGGTCATGAAACGATACAGCTTGGACGCCATCAGCAGCAAGCGATCGCGCTCGATGGCGTGCGTCACCATCGCCAGATTGACGAAAATACGCGGCAGGTAAAACAACCCAGCGAACCAGCTAATGACAAAAATGATATGAAACGACTTCACCCACAACATGAACGACCTCTCCTCGAACCGGCCTATTGCGCCAGCCGCCGCCGGAACAGCACCAGCGACACATAATAGCCCGTCAGCGTATAACCGGCCAGCACGGCGACATGCAGCAACGCGTGCGGCGGCGGCACGCCATTTACCAGCGGGCGCGCCAAGTCGATAGCGTGCGACAGCGGCAACAACGCGGAAACGTGCTGCCAGAATGGCGGCAACTGACTGACCGGGAAAAACACCCCGCATAGTAACATCATCGGAGTAATCACCAGCGTAAAGTAATACATGAAGAAGTCGTAAGCCGGCGCCAGTGCGGTCACAATCAGACCGACCGCAGCGAAACACAGCCCAACCAGCAAAGACAACGGAATCAGCCACAGCAACAACCCGCTTTGCGTCAATCCGGCCGGCAGGATCACCAGTATGACCGCCAGCCCGGCCATCAGGCTTTTACTGGCCGCCCACAGAATTTCCGACAACACGATATCGTCCAACGTCACCGGCGTATTCATAATCGCATCCCAGGTGCGCTGCTCGTGCATCCGGGCAAAACCGGAATACAACGCCTCGAAGCTGGCACTATTCATCGTGCTGTAGCATACCGTTCCCGCCGCCAGAAACGCCATATAGGACATCCCGCCCATCTCCGGCAGCAAGGCACCGAGCCCATAACCCAATCCCAGCATGTAGATTACCGGGTCGGCCAGATGGCCGATAATCGACGAAGCCGCCACCTTCTTCCAGACCAAGAAATTACGCTGCCAGATTGGAAAAAAACGGCGGCTGACCCGCGGTAATGCGAAGTGTCTCGGATTCATTCGCGCATCTCCCGCCCCGTCAATTTCAGGAACACATCCTCCAGATTAGCCGGGCGATGCAAATAGCGCAGACCGCTTTGGTGCTGCAAATCCGCCAGCAAGGCCTGCGCATCGCTGACGTAGCAAAATGCGGTCTCCCCGCTCACCTCGTAGCGCTGGGTGTAGCGAGCAGCATGAGTATGCGCCCACTTCTCCGCCTGCTCGCCGTACACCTCGACCACCTGCGGCTCAATATGTGCCGCAATCAACTCCTGCGGGCTATCTTCGGCAATCAACCGCCCTTGATCCATGATTGCCAACCGGTGACAGAGCCGTTCCGCCTCATCCATAAAGTGGGTAGTCAGCAGCAGGGTCTTACCCTGCGCAGTCAATTCTCGCAGCCGCTGCCAGATCAGATGACGCGCCTGCGGATCGAGCCCGGTGGTCGGCTCATCGAGGAAGATGATTTCCGGGTCGTTCACCAGCGCCCGCGCCAGCGTCAAACGGCGCTTCATTCCTCCGGAAAGCGTCGGCACCCGCGCATCGCGTTTATGCGTCAGGTTGGCGAATTCCAACAACATCGGCAAACGCGCCTCGACCTCCGCATCTTTCATGCCGAAATAACGCCCGTACACCACCAGATTTTCCGCCACGGTAAAATCCGGATCGAGGTTATCCATTTGCGGCACCACCCCCACCCGCACCCGTGCTTCGCGCGCATGGCGCGGCACTTCCTGCCCCAGCAACTGCAGCCAACCGCCATCCGGCTCAATCAACCCCAGCAGCAGCCGCAAGGTCGTCGTCTTGCCCGCACCGTTCGGTCCGAGCAACCCATAGCATTCGCCGCGACGAATCGTCAGATTCAGTCCGTCCACCACGGTCTGTCCACCGTAGGATTTATGCAAATTGCGGATTTCCAGCACTGCGTTCACAGTGGCATCCCGTTGAAATGCTGCAAGACGATCTGGCGCAGCTGTCCGAGACGCCCATGAAAGAAATGCTCGGTATCCGGTAGCACAATGATCGGCAGATGGTGCGGACGCGCCCAAGTGAGCACTTCCTCCAGCGGCACCACTTCGTCTAATTCGCCATGCACCAGCAACGTATGGTGCGTCACCTGCGGCATAGCGAACCGCCCGACCGCCGGAGCAGCCAATACCAGCCGTTTGGGATGCAGCCGCTGCGCAGCGCGCGCCTGCACATAACCGCCGAACGAAAAGCCGGACAAGATCAACGGCAGGTCGCCGAATTCATGCTGAGCATAGTGCGCCACCGCCACGGCGTCTTCGACCTCGCCTTCGCCGCCTTCATACGCACCCGCACTCTTACCCACTCCGCGGAAATTGAAACGCAACGCAACGCACCCCATCTCGACGAAAGTCTTCGCCAAGGTAGTGACCACCTTGTTTTCCATCGTGCCGCCCATCACCGGCAGCGGATGCGCCACGACGGCAATGCCGCAAGGTTCTGCTTCGGGTAAATGGGCAACGCCCTCGATCTCGCCGGCCGGCCCGTCAACGGAAAATTTATACTGACTCATCAGATCTTCAGGCGCTCGACGACGCGCCCGTCGCGCAAATGCTGCTCGATAATTTCGTCCAGATCGCTTTCATCGACATAGGTGTACCAAATGCCTTCCGGGTACACCACCAGCACCGGCCCCGACTCGCAACGCCCCAGACAACCAGCACTGTTGATGCGAATGCGGTTAGCCTCGGTAGACAAACCCAATGCCTTCACCTTGTCTTTTACATAATCGCGCAGCTTCTGCGCGCCGAAATTGTTGCAGCAATCTTCGCCCGGACCGCGCTGATTGACGCAGAAAAAAACGTGCTTTTCGAAATGCGACATGAAGCTCTCCTCGGTTTGAGGCGATTATACCGCGCGCCGTATGTGCCAGAGATAGCCAAGAAACAAGAACGGGAACAACAGAGTCACGGTTTGCGTCAATCCGTTGTAATTCAGCAGATGCACATAGTGCCACTGGTAAAGCGGCCGCGCCGCGGCAGGCAGCGAAGGATCGAGCAGCCCGTGCGTCACCACCAGATACGCAAGCGTCACACCGGCCGCCAAGGTCAGCAATGCGCGCCCCGGCAACCATAAGGCGACAGCAAGCACCAACAAACCGATCAGCCCGCCGACCATCGCATCGGCATTCAGCCACAGCAACAAAGCCCACGATTTCAACAACACCGCCGCCGCAACGAATTTAATCAACGCCACCCCGCCCAGCACCAGCATCAGACTGCCGAGCGCATGGCGGCGCTCACGCAGCAATGTCAGCAACAGAATGCCCAGCATCAGCAGATTGAGTACCACCACCAAACTTTCCGCCGGATTAAACGGCTCGGCAGGCGGGGGCATGAACGGCCCGTGTGCCACCTCGCCGATAAATACTGTACCCAACATCGGCAAAGAAGGATTGACCTGCGCGAACACCCACAAGGCCAGCAACGCCAGCCCGTAATCCATCCCGCTCTGATTGAAAAATTGTGTGCGCCGTTCGCGTTGCTCGGCAAACCAGCGTTGCGCTGCAATGCTCGCTCCAGTCATCGCCCCGAGCAACGCGCCTGCCGTATTGGCCAGAATATCGACATTCGAGCTGATGCGGCTCGGCAAATACAGTTGCGCATATTCCATCCCGACCGACAACGCCAACCCGCCGCAGGTTGCCAGTACCACACTCGCCGCACCGCGCAGGTGCGGACGCAACGCCAGTCCGAACAACATACCGAGCGGCCAGTACGCCAGCCCGTTCACCACCGTGTCGAACGCAGTATAGGTCTGCGCCAGCGGCGCACGCAGCACCGATGCAAAATCGAGCCCCTGCGCCTGCCAGCCGGCAAACGGCGACAGACTGGCATACACAATGAACAACCCATACACCGCCGCCAGATAGTAGCGCAGCCGGGGACGCGGGGTCTGAATCGCCAGCCGTCTCAACTAGTGCGCCTCATCCCAATTATCGCCTTCGCCGATCCCCACTTCGAGCGGCACTTTCAGTTCTGCCACATGGCACATCAGATTGCGCACTCCCTCGCGCACGATGCCGATTTCATCCCGCGGCACTTCCAGCACCAATTCGTCATGCACCTGCATAATCAGCTTTGCACCCAAACGCTCGCGCTGCAACCAATCGTGCACGGCAACCATCGCCAGCTTAATCAGATCGGCGGCCGTGCCTTGCATCGGCGCATTAATCGCCGCCCGCTCGGCAGCTTGCCGCTTCATCCCGTTACTGGCATTAATGTCCGGCAGCCACAAGCGACGTCCGAATACCGTCTCGACAAAACCCTGCTTGCGGGCTTGCTCGCGGGTGCGCTGCATGTAGTCGGCCACGCCGGGATAACGCGCGAAATAGCGGTCGATGTATGCCTGCGCCGCACTACGCTCGATATTGAGCTGCGAGGCCAGACCGAAGGCCGACATCCCATAGATCAAACCGAAATTAATCACTTTGGCATAGCGTCGTTGCTCGGAACTGACTGCTTCCGGTGTCACGGCAAAGATTTCCGCTGCCGTAGCACGGTGAATATCCTCCCCGCGCGCAAAAGCCGACAGCAAACCGGCATCGCCGGATAAATGCGCCATGATGCGTAATTCAATCTGCGAATAGTCAGCCGACAAAATACGTCCGCCGGGCGGTGCGATAAATGCTTCGCGGATGCGCCGCCCTTCCGGAGTCCGCACTGGAATATTCTGCAAATTCGGGTCGCTGGAAGCCAACCGCCCGGTCACCGCCACCGCCTGTGAATAGCTGGTATGCACACGTCCGGTACGCGGATTCACCATCTGCGGCAACTTATCGGTATAGGTGGATTTCAGCTTTGCCAACCCGCGATATTCCAACAACAATTTTGGCAACGGATAATCCAGCGCCAGCTCTTGCAACACCTCTTCATCGGTCGAGGGCGTCCCGCTCGGCGTTTTTTTCTTTACCGGCAAGCCTAGCTTACCGAACAGAATTTCCTGAATTTGTTTCGGCGAATTCAGATTGAACGGTTGCTCCGCCGCCTCGAAAGCCTGCGCTTCGATCGCCAACAGTTTTTCGCCCAGTTCGCGGCTTTGCTCGGCCAATTTGCGGCTATTCAGCAATACACCGTGCCGCTCCATCGCATACAGCACTTGCATGGTCGGCAACTCAATCTCGCGATAGACATGCGCCAGCCCGCCCTGTAATTGCGGCGATAAAACCTGATGCAATTGCAAAGTCACATCGGCGTCTTCCGCCGCATAGCGCGTTGCCGTTTCCAGATCGACTTGGTCGAAGCACAGCTGCTTCGCACCTTTGCCAACCACTTCGGTATAGGTCAGCGTTTTATAGTCCAGATGACGCGTAGCCAAACTATCCATGTCGTGGGAACGATGGCTCTCCAACACATAGGACTGCAACAGCGTATCTTCGGCCACACCGCGCAATTCCACACCGTGATTCGCCAGAATATGCTGGTCGTACTTGAGGTTCTGCCCGACTTTCTTATGCGCTGCACTTTCCAGCCACGGCTTCAGTATATCCAACGCGCGTTGCAACCCGATTTGCTCCGGCACACCGGCATAATTGTGCGTCAACGGCAGATAAGCCGCTTCGTGCGGGGTCACGGCAAACGACATACCGACCAGCCGGGCTTCCATCACACTGAGGCTGGTCGTTTCGGTATCGAAACTGACCAGCTCAGCCGCCATCAACCGGGACAACCAACTCTGTAACTGCCCCTCGGTCACCAGTGTTTCATAGTGCGCCTGTTGCGGCACGGGAAAAGCCGGCACATGCTCCGCCGTTACATCCGGTTGCGCGGACTGCAAATCACGCAACCAGCTGCGGAAGCCGAAGCGTTCGTACAGCGCCTTGAGTTGCGCCGTATCGGGCGCAGGCGGCTGAAGTTGATCGAACGGCATCGGCAACGGCACATCGCATTTCACCGTCAGCAATTTGCGGCCTTGCGGCAGCCAGTCCAGCGCCTTGCGCAAATTACCGCCGACCGCACCGCCGACTTCTTCGGCGTGTGAAATCAAATTATCCAGCGTGCCATACTGGCTCAGCCACTTCACCGCCGTTTTGGGGCCGCACTTCTCCACCCCCGGCACGTTATCCACCGTATCGCCGACCAAGGCCAGATAGTCCACAATCCGCTCCGGCGGCACGCCGAATTTCGCGGCCACCCCGGCCGCATCGAGCCTTTCTTCGCTCATGGTATTGACCCACAGCACATAGTCATCGACCAACTGAGTTAAATCCTTGTCGCCAGTAGAAATCACGCAGCGCACCCCGCGCGCGGAAGCCTGCTGCGCCAGGGTGCCGATCACATCGTCGGCCTCGACACCCTCTTCCATCAAAATGTGCCAGCCCGCTGCACGAACAACGGCATGCAACGGCTCGATCTGCGCCCGTAAATCCTCCGGCATCGGGGGACGGTGCGCTTTATATTCGGGATACCAATCGTCGCGAAAGGTTTTACCTTTTGCGTCGAATACGCAGGCGCTATAATCGGACGGAAAATCGGCGCGCAACCGGCGCAACATGTTCAGCACGCCGTAAATCGCTCCCGTCGGCTCGCCGGACGGACTGCGCAAGTCGGGCATGGCGTGAAACGCACGATACAGATAGGACGAACCGTCAACCAGCAACAAAGTTTTCATGTTTTTACATTAAGGAACCGAGATGAGCCAACACCCCAAGCTGCCGCCTTCGCAAATGCCGGAACTGTGGAATTCGAAAGAGGCCTGGCGCGTATTCGGCATTATGTCAGAATTCGTCTCGGCAACCGACCGTCTGCAAGCGATCCAGCCCGCCGTCAGCATTTTCGGCAGCGCCCGCACCGCGCCCGACCACCCCTATTATCACCTGACCGAAGAAATCGCCCGCCGCTTATCCGACGCGGGTTTCTCGGTCATTTCCGGCGGCGGCCCCGGCATTATGGAAGCCGCCAATAAAGGCGCGTTCTACGGTAAATCGCCCAGCGTCGGCCTGAACATTCAATTACCGCATGAACAGCACTCCAACCCTTATCAGAACATCAGCCAGACTTTCCGGCACTTTTTCGCCCGCAAAGTCATGTTCGTCAAATTCGCCAGCGCCTATGTAGTCATGCCCGGCGGCTACGGCACGCTGGACGAGTTAATGGAAGCCCTGACACTGGTACAAACCGGAAAAACCCGACCTATCCCCATCATTCTGGTCGGCAGTCATTTCTGGGGGGGTATGGTGGAATGGTTCCGCAATTCCCTGCTCGCGGAAAAAACCATTACTCAGGAAGATCTCGACCTGATTCAGGTCATCGATGAACCCAAGGCAGTCGTGGATGCGATCTTCAAACACTATGAAACGCGCGGCTTCGAACCTTCCGCCGCCGAACGCGAAATGCAGCTTAACCTGTAATCGGCTAGAATGTCGTTTATATAACCTCGCGGACTCGATCATGATGCGCTCTGCCCTTTTTCTGACATCGGCCTTGCTGTGCTCCCACGCATGGGCAGCGCCGCCTGCCGACGTGCCGCCCCCTCCGCCGATGGATGCAAACGAAGCTGACTCCGGCAACGAACCGGAAGTGACCATCATCAAAGAGACGGAACAAACCGTTGAAGAATACCGGGTGAATGGCCGGGTTTATATGATCAAAGTCACCCCCAAAATCGGCTCGCCCTATTATCTGGTGGATGACCGCGGCGACGGCAAATTTGCCCGGCAAGAAAGCCTGGATACCGGATTTCGCCCGCCGCGCTGGGTAATCAAGCGCTTCTAAAGGGTTCGCCATGTCTGTTTTCACTCCCGTCAGCACGACGGAACTCACCGCTTGGCTAGCCGATTATTCGCTCGGCACCCTGACCGATTTGCAAGGTATCGCTTCTGGTATCGAAAACACCAACTATTTCGTTACTACCACTAATGGGCGCTTTGTACTGACGCTATTCGAAAAGCTGAAGCCCAACGAGCTGCCGTTTTACCTGAACCTGATGGCGCACCTGTCGCGCCACGGCATTCCCTGTCCCAGCCCGGTAGCGAACCGTCACGACCGTTTTCTGGGCGAACTGAACGGCAAGCCGGCCTGCATCGTCAGCCGCCTGTCCGGCAAGTCGCTGACGCAGCCCGATGCTGCGCAATGCGCTGCCGTCGGTGCAATGCTGGCGCAAATGCATTTGGCAGGACAAAGTTTTGCCGAACGTATGCCGAATCCGCGCGGCGCTGCATGGCGCGCCGAGGCCGCCCGGCAAGTACGCAGCTTCATTTCCGAGCAGGATGCGGCATTGCTGGATGCAGAAATCGCCTTCCATGCCGCCCATTCACTGGATAGCCTGCCGCAAGGCGTAATCCATGCCGATTTATTCCGCGACAACGTGTTGTTCGACGGCGACTGCGTCGGCGGGCTGATCGACTTTTATTTCGCTTGCTATGGCAGCCTGCTGTACGACGTGGCGATCACCCTCAACGATTGGTGCATGAACCCGGATGGCCGCGTAGATGTCGCGCGCGGTCGCGCCCTGCTGGACGCCTATCGCACCGTTCGCCCCTTCACCTCGCCGGAAACCGAGATGTGGCCTACCGCGCTGCGCGCGGCTGCACTGCGTTTTTGGATTTCGCGCCTGTACGACCTGCACTTGCCGCGAGAAGGCGAACTGATTCACGCACACGATCCCGACCAATTCAAGCGCATCCTGCAACACCACATCGCAGCCTGCGCACTTACGCTGACACAAGACTGAACCTATATGGAATTCCGCACCGTTCCCGCTAAACACGCCTGGTTATGGATCAAAACAGGCTGGGCATTGTTCCGCAAAAGTCCGCTTCTGTGGGTCGCGCTTGTTATGGTCGGCGTTGCCGGCACCGTAGCCTTCGCCGCCATTCCGGCGATCGGGGAATTGCTGGCCACTTTACTGTTTCCGTTGTTGCTGGCAGGGCTAATGCTGGGCTGCCGCGATCTGGAGCGCGGCGAGGAATTGGAACTGCCTTACCTACTCGCCGGATTTCGGCACCATCCGCAATCGCTCATCACGCTGGGCGGCGTAAACTTGGTCGGTCAGATGTTGATTCTCGGCATCATGTCGGCTACCGGCGGGGCCGGGTTGGTCGACATTCTGATGAGCGGCACACAGGTCGACGACCCGGAAGTATTCGCGCAGGCCACCGAAGGCGCCGGACTTGCCGTCACGCTCGGCTTCAGTTTATTCGCGCTGCTGCTGATGGCTGGGCAATTCGCCCCCATGCTGGTGGTATTCGAGAGCATGCGCCCGATCGACGCCCTGAAAACCAGTCTGTTCGGCTGCCTGCGCAATTGGACTGCCCTGCTGGCGTTCAGCCTGCTGATGATGCCGGTCGCCTTTATCGCCAGCATGCCGATGATGCTGGGCTGGTTAGTCGTGATGCCGCTGATGATTACTTCGTCGTATGTCGCTTACCGCGACATTTTCTTTGCTACCGATGCAACCGGCGCTCCCGCTTCCGAAGAGCGCCCGACTACGCCCGGCTCCGACATGTAGTGTAATCAGCCGTTCGGCAACGCAGAGTATGCCCCGGTGCGGTAGTAATCGTCCTCAAAACGCACGATATCGTCCTCGCCGAGATACGAACCGGACTGCACTTCAATCAAACACAGCGGGCCGGTGCCGACGTTCTCCAGACGGTGTTTCACGCCCAGCGGAATGTAGGTCGACTGATCGGCATACAGCACCAGCGTATCTTCGCCGCGCGTAACCTTCGCCTTGCCGGAAACCACCACCCAATGCTCGGCACGGTGATGGTGCATTTGCAGCGAGAGTTTGGCTCCCGGCTTCACTACAATGCGCTTGGCTTGGTAGCGGTCGCCCAGATCGATGCCTTCGTAATATCCCCACGGGCGGTAAACGCGGCGGTGCACCAAATGCTCGGAGCGCTCGGCCTGTTTCAGGAATTCCACCGCTTGCTTAACGTGCTGCGCATTGTCTTTATGCGTCACCAGCACCGCATCGGACGTTTCGACAATCACCACATCTTTCAGGCCGATCGCCGCCACCAGCCGGCTTTCCGCGCGGATATAGCAGTTTTCGCTCTGCGCCACATAGGTATCGCCGCGCAATACGTTGCCATGCACATCTTTCGGGCCTTCTTCCGCCAGCGCAGACCACGAACCGATGTCGCTCCAGCCGATATCCACTGTCACCATCGCGGCGCGGCTGGTACGCTCCATCACTGCATAGTCGATGGAGTCGGAACGGCACTCGCTGAACGCGGCCTTATCCAGACGACTGAAATCCTCGTCGTGGGTACTGGTCTGCCAGGCTTGTCTCGAAGACGCGTAAATATCGGGGCTGTATTGCTCCAATTCTTCCAAGTACACCGATGCCTTGAAAACGAACATGCCACTGTTCCAGAAAAAGCGCCCACTTTCGAGGAAATTTTTGGCGGTTTGTACATCGGGCTTCTCGACAAAACGGGCCACGGCGTAAGCATTTGCGCCATCCAGCGGAATACCCTGCTCGATGTAGCCGAAGCCGGTCGCCGCCTCGTGCGGCTTAATACCGAAGGTAACCAGCTTGCCTTGATTCGCTAAGACCACGGCCGTCTCAATCGCCGTCAGAAAACCCTCGGTATCACGAATTACGTGATCTGCCGGCAACACCAGCAGAACAGCATCCGGGTTTTTATCCAATGCGGCAATCGCCGCCACCGCCACCGCAGGCGCAGTATTGCGACCTTCCGGCTCCAGTATCATCGAAAGCGGCTTCAGTCCGATTTCCAACAACTGCTCGGCGGCCAGAAAACGGTGTTCGATGTTACACACCACGATCGGGTCGGACATTTGCTCCGCCCCCTGCACGCGCAGCAAGGTTTCCTGGAATAAAGTTTGATCGGTCACCAAAGGCAGAAATTGTTTCGGCAACGCGGTGCGGGAAAGCGGCCACAAACGCGTACCGGAACCGCCGGACAAGATGACTGGGTAAAGCATAGCGACCTCTCTGGAATGTTTCGGGCAATTCGGTTTTATTTATACTGCGTAATATGACAGATTCTGCGAAATTTTGCTCAACAGAATCGCCTTCCTCCGTTAGGATAACGTCATTCCGTCTCCTCTCGCACATATTCGCATGTCATGGTTCCTGACCAATAGCTTTGCCGCTTTGCTGCTGCCGCCGCTCGATTTATTGCTAATCGGACTCGCTGGCTGGCTGCTTTGGCACAAGCACCCTAAACTCAGTCGCGTGCTGGTCGCCAGTGCGTTAGGCGGCCTTTGGCTGCTCTCCACCCCATATTTTGCAGAGTACTGCTTAAAATCGCTTGAGCAACGCCATGCACCGCTCAGCCTAGATGCGCCACCCGCTGCCGATGCCATCGTAGTACTCGGCGGCGGCACTTATTTCCACGCCCCCGAATACGGCGGCGACACTGTCAGTCGCGAAACGCTCGTCCGGTTGCGCTACGCTGCCGCACTTTACCGCCGCACGGGCAAGCCGATTCTCGTCACCGGAGGCAAGCCGCTCGGCAATACGCTTTCGGAAGCCGCACAAATGAAAACCGTACTCGAACAGGAATTCCATGTTCCAGTGCGCTGGGTCGAAGACGGCTCCGACAACACCTATGAGAACGCCCGGAACAGCCGGGCCATTTTGCAACGGGAAAGCATCCGCAGCATCTACCTCGTCACCCATGCCTGGCATATGACGCGTGCCGTGCATAGCTTCGAAGCCACGGATATAGACATCGTCCCAGCACCCACCGCCTTTACTACTCGCTACCGTACCGACCTACTCGCCTTCCTGCCGCGCACCGAAAGTTTGCAAGACAGCAAGCTGTTCTTGCACGAACTGATCGGCATGTTGTGGTATAAATTAAAAAATGGTGGGACAGCCCCGAAGCATACTATGGAGAAAGCAACATGAAAGCGCGCATCAAGTGGGTCGAACAAGTTTCGTTTCTGGGCGAAACGGAAAGCAATCACGCCGTTCTGATGGACGGCCCGCCGGACGGCGGCGGGCGCAATCTCGGCCCGCGCCCGATGGAGATGCTTCTGCTCGGCACCGGCGGCTGCACCACCTACGATGTGATTCACATTCTGAAAAAGAGCCGCCAGCTGGTTACTGATTGCGTGGTGGAGATCGAAGCCGACCGCGCCGGCGAAGACCCGAAAGTCTTCACCCGCATTCACTTTCATTTCGTGGTGACCGGCAAGGAGCTCAAGCCGGAGGTGGTCGAACGCGCCATTCACCTCTCTGCCGAAAAATACTGCTCGGCCTCGATCATGCTAGGCAAAACCGCCGACATTACGCACGACTTCGAAATTATCGAAACTGCCTAGCACAGTGATCGAATTCGAAACAACATCACCTGCTTAAGCAGGCGATGAATTAAATCCGGTAGGTCGTTCGGGTCATCACCTTGGCCGTCAGCCGCATACCCAGCTTTACCGGCAACGGCAATTCCGCGCCGCCCAGCTTCACCGCCATATCCGCGTGACCGATTTCGTCGTCGTACATTTGCTTCACTACGGCACGGCTCTTTTCATCTTGCGGCGGCAGACTCTGCAAATGGCTTTGCAAATGCCGGCCAACCTGACGCTCGGTTTCCGCCAAAAAACCCAAATTCCATTTGTCGCCCAAAAAACCGGCCAGCGCACCGAGCGCCAGCGAATTGGCATACCAGAATGGGTTCAGCAGACTCAGATGACCGCCAAGCTCTTCCACGCGCTTGGAAGTCCAGGCCAGATGCTCGGTTTCTTCCCATGCCGCCTGCTGCAGATTTTTTTGCACCTCGGGATCGCGCGCCGTCATCGCCTGACCCTGATACAAGGCTTGAGCGCAAATCTCTCCGCTGTGGTTGATGCGCATCAGCGCAGCAGCATGTTTCTTCTCTGCCTCGCTCATTTCGGCCTCGGGCATCCCGGCATCGGGATAAGGCCGCGCAGTCTGCGCCTTGCTGAACAAGGTACGCAAACCGTTATCGAAAGCGGTAATCAGTTGATCCGGACTCGGCAGCATATTCCCCTCCTTGGTATGGGGCATTAATGTAGGCAAGCCGGACCCGCCTGTCAAATAAAAACGGGCACCCGAAGGTGCCCGTTCAGTTCTAACCGACGATTAGGTCAAATTAGAAGGAGTGTTGCACGCCCAGACCGAAACCGCTGACCTTGGAGCCGCGCGCTGCGCCGGTGAATGCCGGTACGTCAACAAAGTTGTAGTTCGACGCAGTGGCTGCACCGACCGTACCCTTGTTGTTGATTTGGGTGTACAGCGCGAACAGTTCGGTACGCTTGGAGAAGTTGTAGCCGTAACGCAGCGAAGCCTGAGTTGCGCCTTGGATAGTACCGAAAGTACCAACCTTGGCATAAGCCGCACCGATGGAGCTGCTGCCGAACTTGTAGCTACCGGACACTTCAGCAGCCTTGCGCTTGGTGTTTTGCACCGCACCAGCCACAACACCGGTATCCACAGTCAGTTGTTCGTAGGTTGCGCCGATCATTGCATCGCCGAAGCTATAACCCAATACGGCGCGGTGACCCTTCTCACCCAGACCTTGGCCGGCCAATGCGGTACCGTTCCAACGCAGATCCTTGTGCTGTTCATAAGCATAGGCAGCGTAGATGCCGTTCGCATCGTAAGCAGCGGACAGCGAGAACAGGTTCGGCTTCTGGTTAGCAGAAGTGTTTGCAATGGTGTTGGCTGTGCTGTAATCCAGTTTCACTTGGAAACCGTTCAGGTCGGGAGACCAGTACTGGATCGAGCTGTTGTAACGCTGGTTGAAGTTGGTGCCGGTGCCGGGGTTGCCCAACAGTGCGGTAGTCGTTGCAATGGTAGAGTTGTCGAACAGTTCTACCTTGTTGTGCGCGGACTTGAACGGAGTGTCCCAATGACCGACGAACAGCGTACCGAAGCCGCCCTTCAGGCCGACATTGCTGTTACGCAGACCGCTGAAAATACCGCCGCCGCCGCCAGTTTCGTTACCGACCAGGTTCACACGGCTTTCGACTTGGTAGATTGCCTGCAGGCCGTCTGCCACATCTTCGCTACCCTTGATACCGAAGCGGGAAGCATTGGAAGACACGCGGGAACGGGAAGTCGGGTTGACGTTGGCTGCACCATTCACCGAGCTGGCACGCACAGACTCAACGTCGGCGCTCAGCTTACCGTATACCACCACATTGCTGTCCGCGAAGGCGGGTGCGGAAAAAGCAGCAGCCACAGCCAGTGCTACGATTTTCTTTTGCATTTAAAACTCCTGAAATTAAATTTGGCGAACGCTCGCCCCATCACAAAATAAATTCCCGGCTGGAAATTCTGAAACGGATTCTGCCGAAAGCGGACCAACGATAGCAAGAAACTGTTTGTGTTGTAACAAAAAATTCACGGGCTGTCTCATCTTTGCAACACAAAATAGGGTGAAACCCTAAGCTTTGCGAACGTAGGTAACAAAATCGAAGTGCAAAGCCTGCGGTGTCTCCTGACTATGGGACTCGCGTGCCACTTCTTGCCAAATATTTGCGTCGATCACCGGGAAAAACGCATCCCCTTCGACCGCTTGGTGAATTTCCGTCAGGTACAGCACGTCGGCCAGCGGCAGCGCCTGCGCGTACAACTCGGCTCCGCCGACAATAAAAACCTGCTCGTCGCCCGCACAGGCTGCAATCGCGGCCTTAAGAGAGTTCGCCATCATGCAGCCGTCTATTTGCAATGCAGGATTGCGCGTCACTACCACCGTCGTGCGGCCCGGCAACGGCTTGCCGATGGAGTCGTAAGTTTTGCGCCCCATAATTAAGTGATGCCCCATGGTCAGCGCCTTGAAATGCTGCAAATCTTCCGGACAACGCCACGGCAGGGTATTGTTGATGCCGATGGCACGGTTCTGGGCCATCGCCACAATGATCGCCAGCTTACCCATCACACGGCCACCGGCGCTTTAATCGCGGGATGCGGGTCATAACCCTCCAGCGTAAAGTCCTCGAAACGGAAAGCGAAGATATCCTGCACCTCGGGATTCAGACGCATCGTCGGCAACGGTCGCGGCGCACGGCTTAGTTGCAATTCGGTCTGCTCCAAGTGATTCAGATACAAATGTGCATCGCCAAAAGTGTGCACAAAATCCCCCGGCTGCAAACCGCACACCTGAGCCATCATCATGGTCAGCAATGCGTACGAGGCAATATTGAACGGCACGCCGAGAAAAATATCCGCACTGCGCTGATATAACTGGCAAGACAACTTCCCATCTGCCACATAGAACTGAAAGAAAGCATGGCAGGGCGCCAACGCCATCCGGTCGAGGTCGGCGACGTTCCATGCCGACACAATGATGCGACGCGAATCGGGATTATTTTTGATCTGCTCAACCGCCACCTTAATCTGGTCGATCGTACGTCCATCCGGCGCAGCCCACGAGCGCCACTGCTTACCGTATACCGGACCGAGGTCGCCGTATTCGTCGGCCCACTCGTCCCAGATAGTCACGCCATTTTCCTTCAGATAACGAATATTGGTTTCGCCCTGCAAGAACCACAGCAATTCGTGAACAATCGACTTCAGGTGGCATTTCTTGGTGGTCACCAGCGGAAAGCCCTCGGACAAATCGAAACGCATCTGATAGCCAAACACGCTCACCGTACCGGTACCTGTCCGGTCGCTCTTGCGGATGCCGTGGTCACGCACATGGCGCATCATCTCGAGATATTGCCGCATGGTTTTATCCTTCAAGTCTGTAAATTCGGCTCGCCGGCCGCGTTGTCGCCATTATAATCCAGTAATCCGAACTGACCTTGAAGAGTAGCGCCATGACCGACCTCGCCCGACTGATTTGCCACACCGCCCTACCTACCGAACCGACCGGCTCCTTGCTGGTACTGCTGCCGAAAACCAAAACCCTACCGCGCGAGCTGCCGCACGGTGCGTTGCTCAAAGCGGTACTGAAACGCAAGAACGGCAAACCGGAATCGTTGGCTTCGGCACCGGAAAGCGCCAATCTGGGCGACGGCAGTCTGGTGGTATGGGCTATGCTCGATTTCGACAAAGATGCCTTTGCTCTGCAAACCCAAGCCCGAAAAGCATTGCACCCACTATTAAGCGAATACCCGCAAGCGCTGCATATTGCTGTCAGCGGCACGATCGCGCAACGCAGCCGTGCCGCCGAGTTGGCGGTCTATGGCGCATGGATCAACGCCGCCCTGCTGCCGCTGCATAAGCAGAAGGACGAACGCAAAGCCCTGCAAAGCATCGACCTCTACGGTCTCGCCGAGCTGAAAGCCGCACCTCGCTTGCAAGCACAAGCGCTCGGCAACACGCTGTGCCGCGAACTGACGATTCTGCCGCCGAACGAACTCACACCCGGCGCATACCGCGCCCGCATCAAGAAGCTCGCCAAGACGCAAGGCTGGAAACATGAAGAGTTCGATCTCAAGAAACTGCGCAAACTGGGTGCCGGTGCTTTCGTTGCC
Organism: Pseudomonadota bacterium; assembly: GCA_040757065.1. GTDB lineage: Bacteria > Pseudomonadota > Gammaproteobacteria > Burkholderiales > Gallionellaceae > JBFLXR01. The sequence goes on along the minus strand of JBFLXR010000005.1, from coordinate 42,319 downwards.
GTCGCACAAGGCAGCGACCCCGAAGATGCCGCCATCGTCCACCTAAGCTACCGCCATCCCAAAGCCAAACAGACCGTCGCACTTGTTGGTAAAGGTATCTGCTTCGACACCGGCGGGCACAACCTGAAACCTGCCCGTTATATGCACAGCATGCACGAAGACATGAACGGCTCTGCCGTTGCCCTCGGCATTCTGCTCGCCGCCAGCGAAGCGCAACTACCAATAAATATCGACTGCTGGGTTGCACTGGCGCAAAACCACATCAGCCCGAAAGCTTATAAGCAGAATGACATCGTCAAAGCGCTGAACGGCACCACCATCGAAATCATTCATACCGATGCCGAAGGACGCATGGTACTGGCCGACACGCTCACTCTTGCCGCACGCGGCAAACCCGACCTGATGATCGATTTCGCTACACTTACCGGCAGCATGGCCGTCGCGCTCGGCGCGCGCTATTGCGGCGTACTGGGCAACCGCGAAGAACAGGTGCAACGCGCGGTACAAACCGGCAAACAATCCGGCGAACGCCTGTGTGCCTTCCCGCTGGACGAAGACTATGAAGCCGCGCTTGAATCGAAAGTCGCAGACATCAAACAATGTACGATGGATTCGGATGCCGACCACATTCTGGCCGCGCGATTCCTGAAACGATTTGTCGACGACACGCCATGGCTGCACGTCGATCTCTCTGCCAGCCGGTGCGAGGGCGGACTAGGCATCGTGGGCAGCGATGTCACCGGATTCGGCGTGGCTTGGGGCGTCACGATGTTGCAAAATCAGGCCACGCCCTAAAGGGTTGCGGCAGAGGCTACAATCCAGTAGCGGGCGAACTTGCCTAGCGCAATAAACAACGCAGCCTGCCACGGATTCTGCCGCAGCCAGCCAGCCGCCAGACACAAAGCGTCGCCGATCAGCGGCGCCCATGCCAACAGCAAGACGGGGGTGCCGTATCGGCCCACCTTTTCAACATGTTTGAGTTGTTGAGTTTGCGGCAGTGCCCAGCCCATATAAAAGGTAATCATACCGCCGAGCGTGTTGCCGAATGTGCCGACCGCCAGCGCCGACCAGAACAAATCGGGATGCAGCTTCAACACCCCGAGCAGAACCACTTCCGACCCGCCGGGCAGTAGAGTCGCCCCCAGCAAGCTGGAAATAAATAACCCCCACAGGCTCAGATCCGACGAAACGAACGCTGTGAGGGTATCCATAAATCAGCCTAATCTTGCCCGCGCTAAAACGGGCAACACTAGGGCTTAGTGTGCCTTCTTCTTCGGCATAAACAAGTCGGTAATCGAGCCTTCGGCAATTTCCGCCGCGAAACCCGTGGTTTCCGACAAGGTCGGGTGCGGATGAATGGTTAGCGCCAGATCCTGCATGTCCGCGCCCATTTCCAGCGCCAGCACGGCTTCGGCGATCAGCTCGCCCGCATTGCTGCCGACAATGCTCGCACCGAGAATGCGCAGGGTTTGCGGATCGTACAGCACCTTGGTGGCGCCCTCTTCGCGCCCCATCGACAACGCACGGCCGCTGGCCGCCCACGGGAAAGTGGCTTTTTCGTAAGCAATGCCTTGTGCCTTCGCCTGCGTCTCGGTCAGCCCCATCCAGGAAATCTCCGGATCAGTGTAAGCCACCGACGGAATAGTCAGCGCCTGGAACGCCACTTTGTGCCCCGCGATCACTTCAGCGGCAACCTTGCCCTCATGCACCGCCTTGTGCGCCAGCATCGGATCGCCGACGATGTCGCCGATGGCGAAGATGTGCGAGACATTGGTGCGCTGTTGCTTATCCACCGGAACAAAACCACGCTCGTTGACGATCAGCCCCGCCGCTTCGGCATTGATCTCGCGCCCGTTCGGACGACGCCCCACCGCCAGCAACACGCGGTCGTATACTTGCGGTTCCGGCGCCCCCTCACCCTCAAAGGTCACCTTCAGACCGGCTTTCTGAGACTCGATCTTGCTAACCTTGGTCTTCAGATAAATTGCCTCGTAACGCTTTTCGATGCGCTTATGTAGCGGACGGACCATATCTTTATCCGCGCCCGGCATCAGCTGATCCATCAACTCAACCACGCTGATCTTACTGCCCAGCGCATCGTACACCGTCGCCATTTCCAGACCGATAATGCCGCCGCCGATAATCAGCATGCGTTTCGGCACATCCGCCAGCGCCAGCGCGCCGGTCGAATCGATCAAGCGAGGATCGTCGTAGGGGAAGCCGGGAATACGCGCCACACTCGAACCTGCGGCAACAATCGCATGACCGAAGGTAATCGTCTTGACGCCGTCCGCCGTTTCTACGCTCAGGCTGTTAGGCGAAGCGAATTTGCCCTTGCCCTGCACCACTTGCACCTTGCGCTGCTTCGCCAGCTGTTTCAAGCCGCCGGTCAACTTACCGATTACGCTTTCCTTCCAGCCGCGAATCTTGTCGATGTCGATTTTCGGTTTGCCGAAACTGACGCCGTGGTGTTCAACCTCTTCCGCCTCGGTAATCACCTTTGCCACGTGCAGCAGTGCCTTAGACGGAATACAACCCACATTCAGACAAACGCCGCCCAGCGTGGCATAGCGCTCTACCAGAATGACCTGTTTGCCCAAGTCTGCCGCACGGAAAGCCGCCGTATAGCCGCCGGGACCACCGCCCAGCACGACCACCTCTGCGTGCATGTCGCCTTGCGCCACCGCCGGGGCTGGCGTCGGCGCAGCCACCGGCGCGACAGGGGCCGCTGCCGGAGCCGGAGCAGCCGGAGCGCTCGCAGCGGCTTCCGCGCTTTCCAGCAGCAAAATCACGCTGCCTTCACTGACCTTATCGCCAACTTTTACCTGCAACGCTTTTACAGTGCCAGCAGCCGGGGACGGCACATCCATCGTTGCTTTATCTGTTTCCAATGTAATCAGAGTCTGCTCGACGGCAACGGTATCGCCTGCTTTTACAGCCACTTCGATCACGCCCACGCCTTTGAAACCGCCGATGTCCGGCACCTTGATTTCCACGATCTGGCTCATTGTTTTCTCTCCCGTTAAACTCGGATTTGCCCGCTGCCGAGCACGATAAATTTCTGCGAAGTCAGCCCTTCCAGACCGACCGGACCGCGTGCGTGAATTTTGTCGGTAGAAATACCGATTTCCGCGCCGAGGCCGTATTCAAATCCATCGGCAAAACGCGTTGAAGCATTCACCATCACCGAACTGGAATCCACTTCGCGCAAGAAGCGCATGGCCTTGCTGTAATTTTCCGTAATGATGCTGTCGGTATGCTGCGAGCTATACGTATTAATGTGCTCGATTGCTTCATCCACATTCGCCACCACGCGCACACTCAGGATAGGGGCCAGATATTCGGTGCGCCAATCTTCTTCGCTCGCTTCGCTCATTTGCGGCACCAAAGCGCGTGCTGCCGCATCGCCGCGCAGTTCCACCCCTTTTTCCAGATAAATATCGCACAAGCGCGGCAGCACTTCGGCCGCCACATCTGCATTCACCAGCAAGGTTTCCATCGCATTGCACACGCCGTAGCGGTGGGTCTTCGCATTGTCAGCCACCTTCACCGCCATATCCAGATCGGCTTCATTGTCGATATACACGTGACAAATGCCGTCCAGATGCTTAATCACCGGCACCTTGGCTTCGTCGGAAATGCGTGCGATCAGGCTCTTGCCGCCGCGCGGCACAATCACATCCACAAATTCTTTCATGGTGATCAGCTCGCCCACGGCAGCGCGGTCGGTGGTTGCCACCACTTGCACTGCATGTTCGGGCAAGCCGGCTGCCGCCAAACCGGCATGCACGCATTGCGCAATCGCCTGATTGGAATGAATCGCTTCAGAACCGCCGCGCAGAATCGCCGCATTGCCGGATTTCAGGCACAGCCCTGCTGCATCGGCCGTCACATTCGGACGCGATTCGTAAATGATGCCGATCACGCCCAGCGGAACGCGCATCTTGCCAACCTGAATGCCTGTCGGGCGAAATTTCATGTCACTGATTTCGCCAATCGGATCGGGCAGTTGTGCAATCTGGCGCAAACCTTCCGCCATGCCGCGCACAGTCTTCTCCGTCAGCGTTAAACGATCGACCGACGCCGCATCCATACCATTGGCTTTGGCCGCCACCACATCCTTGGCGTTCGCCTCCAGCAAGGCTGCCGTTTGTGCAACCAGCGTGTCGGCAATATTCTCCAATGCCTGATTTTTCGCGCCCGTACTAGCCTGCGCCATCATGCGGGAAGCCGCGCGCGCCTGCTGACCGACTCGGTGCATATAGGTTTTGATGTCTTCCATATTCATCTCGCAATGCGTAATGCCGCGCATTTTACCGTAAGCGGGATGGTAAAATGCAGGTCTTATACGTAGCGAGCCCCAGTATGTCGGATATTTTGAAGAAAATTATCGCGGTTAAAGCGCAAGAAATCGCCGCAGCCCAAACCGAAAAACCTTTGACCGTTGTGCGCGCCGAAGCCGAAGCTGCCGCACCAGTGCGTGACTTCGTCGGTGCCATTCGCGGAAAAATCGCCGCCGGACAAGCCGCCGTCATTGCCGAAATCAAAAAGGCCAGCCCGAGCAAAGGCGTGATCCGCGCAGACTTTCGTCCGGCTGAAATTGCGCAAACTTATGCCGCCCACGGCGCAGCCTGTCTGTCGGTGCTGACCGACACACCATTTTTTCAGGGTTCCGCGGCTTATTTGCGCGAAGCACGCGCCGCCTGCGCGCTGCCGGTACTGCGCAAAGATTTCATGATCGATGCCTACCAAGTGTATGAAGCACGTGCGATGGGCGCAGACTGTATCTTGCTGATCGCTGCGGAATTAGAGCTGCCGCACATGCAAGCACTGGAGCAACTGGCGCACGAACTCGGCATGGCGGTACTGGTGGAAGTGCATAACAGAGAAGAACTGGAGGCGGCCTTGCAGCTGAGCACCCCGCTGGTCGGCGTAAACAACCGTAATCTGCGCACTTTCGAAGTCACCCTGCAAACCACACTAGACTTGCTGGCGCAGATGCCGCGTGACCGGATTGTCGTCACCGAAAGCGGGATTCTAAAGCCGGAAGACGTGCAACTGATGCGCAAGCACGACGTGCACACCTTCCTCGTCGGCGAAGCTTTTATGCGCCAACCCGACCCGGGTATCGAGCTGGCGCGCTTGTTTAACAACTAGGCGGTTTTAAATTCTTCGTAGGCGCGCAGTGCCTCTGCCGCATACATCAGCGACGGCCCGCCGCCCATATACACCGCGACAGACAGCGCTTCGTTGATCTGCTCGCGGGTTGCGCCCAGCCGCACCAGCGCTTTTACGTGAAAACCAATACAACCGTCGCAGCGAGTGGACACGCTAATTCCCAGCGCAATCAGCTCTTTTTCGATTTCAGACAATACGCCAGCCGCCATCGCGCCTTTTGCCATCGCGCTGAAACCGCTCATCGTCGCCTCCGCCTCTTTGCGGAACGGCACCAAAGCTTGGTTAATATCTTGGGTAATGGTTTTAAAAGACTTGCTCATACTCAACTCCGAATAATAGTTGACTATATTATTAAACTCTAATATTTAAAAAGCAAGTCTTTTCGGATTTTCGTCTTAAATCGGCGTCAGCTTGGCATACTCCAACGCCAACCACTTGGCGCCTGCACGCTTGAAATTAACCTGCACACGGGTATCCGCTCCTCCGCCCTCGATATTCAGAATCACGCCCTCGCCGAATTTCGCATGAAACACGCCCTGACCGACGCGCCACGGCGAAGATGCCTGCTGCTTCGGCGCAGGGGTCGGCTCGGCCATTGTGCGCGCCTGCGGACTGAATGCAAAACTCATGGGATTGCGCGCTACCACGCGCGGTGTCAGCCAGTGCAACAAAGCATCCGGCAACTCGCGCAAGAAACGCGAGACCAAGTTGTAGTTTACCTTGCCATGCAACATGCGGCTCTGCGCAAAGGTCAGATACAACCGCCGCCGCGCCCGGGTAATCGCCACGTACATCAGGCGGCGCTCTTCATCCAGACCGCCCTCTTCCGACTGACTGTTCTGGTGTGGAAACAATCCCTCTTCCAGCCCGGTAATGAAAACAGCATGAAACTCCAACCCCTTGGCGGCATGCACCGTCATCAGGTGCAAAGCGTCGCTGCCGCTGTCGGCCTGATGCTCGCCCGCCTCCAGTGCGGCATGCGTCAGAAACGCCGTCAGGCTATCGTCCTCGTTCTCATGCACGAACATCAACGCAGCGTTGATTAATTCATTCAAGTTTTCCAAGCGGTCTTGCGCTTCGCGCTGCTTTGCGCCAGTTTCGTTCTGGTAATGAACGATCAGCCCACTATGCTGCAACACATGATCGACGATTTCCGGCAAGGGCAAGCCCTCGGTCGCCGCGCGCATACTCTCGATCAATGCGGTGAAGGCCGCGACTTTCCCGCTGGCATGGCGGGCAGATTGCCACAAGCTCGATTGCTGGGTCTGCGCCGACTCCTGCAACTGCTCGATGGTGCGCGCACCGATACCGCGCGCCGGGAAATTAATCACCCGCAACAGCGAATTGTCGTCATCCGGATTCAACAGCAGCCGCAGGTAAGCCAGTGCATGCTTGATTTCTTGCCGCTCGAAGAAGCGCTGCCCGCCGTACACCCGATAGGAAATCCCGGCGGAAACCAAGGCGTGCTCCAGCGCGCGCGACTGGGCATTCGAGCGATACAGCACTGCCATATCGGACAGCTCCACCCCCTCGCGATGCAACTGGCGCACCTCGTCGGCGATAAAGCGCGCCTCGTCGGTATCGGTTGCCGCCTCATATACCCTTAACGGCTCGCCCTTCAGCTCGGACGTCCACAGATTCTTGCCCAAGCGATTGCGATTGTTCTGGATCAGCGTATTGGCCGCTTCCAGAATATTGCCGTGCGAGCGGTAATTCTGCTCCAGCTTAATCACTTTCTCGACGTGGAAATCGCGCGTCAACGCCTGCATATTGCCGACATTCGCCCCGCGGAATGCGTAGATCGACTGATCGTCGTCGCCCACCGCAAACAGCGCATTCCGTTCGCCGGCCAGCAATTTTAGCCAGCGATACTGCAATTGATTGGTATCCTGAAACTCGTCTACCAGAATGTGCTTGAAACGCGCCTGATAATGCTCGCGCAGCAGCGCATCGCGCGACAACAATTCATAGCAACGCAACAGCAATTCGGCAAAATCGACCACCCCCTCGCGCTGACACTGCGCATCGTATTCGGCAAAGATTTCCACCTTGCGTCGGGTATAGGGGTCGTAGGCCTCCACATCGTGCGCGCGCAGTCCTTGCTCCTTGTTACCGCTAATGAAATATTGCACCTCGCGCGGCGGGTACTTCTCATCGTCCACGTTCATCGCCTTCATCAGGCGCTTGATTACGGACAACTGGTCTGCCGTATCCAGGATTTGAAAGGTCTGCGGCAAAGCCGCTTCGCGGTGATGGGCGCGCAACATGCGGTTACACAACCCGTGGAACGTGCCGATCCACATGCCGCGCGTATTGATCGGCAGCATGGCAGACAGACGGGTCAGCATCTCCTTGGCTGCTTTGTTGGTAAAGGTCACCGCCAGAATGCCCTGCGGACTGATTTGCCCGGTACTGACTAGCCAAGCGATACGCGTCGTCAGCACGCGCGTTTTACCGCTGCCCGCACCGGCCAAAATCAGCGCCGACTGCGCAGGCAGCGTCACCGCCTCGCGCTGCTCGGGATTCAATCCTGCCAACAACTCCATGCCATTTCCCCTGAAATGCAAACGGGGAATCGAACGATGTGTCCGACTCCCCGCCGTGTGCGTATAAACCGCTTACTTTTTCTTGTTTTCGATCAGTTCATGGATGATCGGAGCAAGAACCAGTTCCAGCGTCATGTTCATCTTGCCGCCGGGCACCACCAAGGTGTTCGAACGGGACATGAACGAATCATGAATCAAGTTCAACAGATAGGGGAAATCCACACCTGTCGGGTCGCTGAAGTGCACCACTACGAAGCTTTCGTCCGGAGTGGGAATGTCGCGGCAGATGAACGGGTTCGAGGTATCAACCGTCGAAACGCGTTGGAAGTTCACACGGGTACGCGAGAATTGCGGCGTAATGTGGTTGATGTAGTCCGGCATACGGCGCAGGATGGTATCCACCGTTGCTTCTGCGGAATAGCCGCGTTCAGCATTGTCACGCGCAATTTTCTGAATCCATTCCAGATTGATGATCGGCACCACGCCCACGCCCAGATCGACATAACGGGAAGCATCGATCTCGCCGTGCTTCACCAAGCCGTGCAGACCTTCGTAGAACAGAATATCGGAGCCTTCGCCCACGGTTTCCCACGGGGTGAACTGACCGGCGCCCAGATTGGTGCCGAAGCGTGCATTCAGTTCCTTGGCTTCTGCATCGCTATGGATGTAATAACGGCGCTGGCACTTGCCGGTTTCGCCGTAGGTTTTGAAAGTTTCTTCGATCTTGTCGAAGTGGTTCGCTTCCGGGCCGAAGTGGCTGAACGAATTGTTGCCGGCCTTGGCGGCCTCGGCAGATGCGGCGCGGAACGCCATGCGATCCAAGCTATGCAAGCTATCGCCCTCGACTACGGCGGCTTCGATCTTCTGACGGCGGAAGATGTTTTCGAATGCGCGCTTAACGGTGGTGGTACCCGCGCCCGACGAGCCGGTGACGGCGATCACTGGATGCTTACGAGACATGAAGAGTTCTCCTGGACAGGTTGATTAAATTTTTGTTTGCGTGGCATTCTAACAGAAACCGCCAGCTCCGTAAAAAAGTCAAGCATTGCCCGTACCGCGTCCCTCTCGGCGAGCGCAACGGATTGCCGTTATAATCGCGCCTTCACCGAATTTCGACGAGCCGCCGACATGCAGCAAACTTATCATCCAAAAGACATCGAATCCCGTGTACAACAAGAATGGGACAACGCTAAAGCATTTCAGGCTTCCGACTTGAGCAACAAGCCGAAATACTACTGCTTGTCGATGTTCCCCTATCCTTCCGGCAAGCTGCACATGGGGCATGTGCGCAATTACACCATCGGCGACGTGTTGTCGCGCTACCACCGGATGAAGGGCTACAACGTCATGCAGCCGATGGGCTGGGATGCTTTCGGCCTGCCTGCAGAAAATGCCGCCATGGCGAACAACGTACCGCCTGCCGCCTGGACGTATTCCAACATCGATTACATGCGCAACCAGTTGAAAAGCTTGGGCCTGGGCATCGACTGGTCTCGCGAAGTCACCACCTGCAAGCCGGAGTATTACCGCTGGGAGCAGTGGCTGTTCACTAAGTTATTCGAGAAGGGCCTGATTTATAAGAAAACCGCCCCCGTAAACTGGGATCCGGTCGATCAAACCGTGCTGGCCAACGAACAAGTAATCGACGGACGCGGCTGGCGCTCGGGTGCGTTGGTGGAGAAGCGCGACATCCCGATGTATTTCTTCCGCATCACCGCCTATGCCGACGAATTGCTGGACGAGTTGGACAACTTACCCGGCTGGCCGGAACAAGTGCGCACCATGCAGAAAAACTGGATCGGTCGCAGCTATGGTGTGCGTTTTGCCTTTCCCTACACGCTGGACGGCAAGAAAGACAAGCTGTGGGTCTTTACCACCCGCGCCGACACCATCATGGGCGTAACCTTCTGCGCCGTCGCGGCCGAGCACCCGCTCGCCACCCGTGCCGCACAAGGCAACCCGGCACTGGCGGCCTTTATCGAAGAGTGCAAACAGGGCGGCGTGGCTGAAGCCGATATTGCCACCATGGAAAAGAAGGGCATGCCCACCGGCATTTCCGTGACACACCCGCTGACCGGGGAAGACATTCCGGTCTGGGTCGGCAACTATGTGCTGATGGGCTACGGCGAAGGCGCGGTAATGGCGGTGCCCGCACACGACGAACGCGACTTCCACTTCGCTAAGAAATACAACCTGCCGATCAAGCAAGTCATCCAAGTACCGGGCGAAACCTTCTCCTCCGACGAGTGGGCAGAATGGTACGGCGATAAAGAGCGCGGCCATTGCGTCAACTCCGGCGAATATGACGACCTGAATTACGAACAAGCGATCAACGCGATTGCCGGGGACTTGAAAGCGCGCGAACTCGGCGGCAAGCAGGTGCATTTCCGCTTGCGCGACTGGGGGATTTCGCGCCAGCGCTATTGGGGCTGTCCGATCCCGATCATTCATTGCCCAACTTGCGGCGACGTCCCGGTGCCGGACAATCAACTGCCCGTCGTGCTGCCGGAAAATGTAGTGCCGGACGGCGCTGGTTCGCCGCTGGCTAAAATGCCGGAGTTCTATCAATGCACCTGCCCCAAGTGCGGCGGTCAGGCACGGCGCGAAACCGACACCATGGACACCTTTGTGGAGTCCTCCTGGTACTACGCCCGCTATGCCAGCCCAGCCTGTACCGACGGCATGCTCGACCTGAATGCCGCCAATTACTGGCTGCCGGTCGATCAATACATCGGCGGTATCGAACATGCGATTCTGCATCTGCTGTACGCCCGTTTTTTCCACAAGCTGATGCGCGACGTCGGTCTGCTGCTGAGCAATGAGCCGTTCACCAATTTGCTGACGCAAGGCATGGTAATTGCGCCGACTTTTTATCGCGAAGCCGATAACGGCAAGAAACTTTGGATCAACCCAGCCGATGTGGATGTTGTCACCGACGCACGCGGTCGCCCGACCGGAGCAACATTACGTGCCGACGGTCAGCCGGTGGTAATCGGCGGCACCGAGAAAATGTCCAAGTCCAAAAACAACGGTGTCGATCCGCAGGCGATCATCGACCAGTACGGCGCCGACACCGCCCGCCTGTTCATGATGTTCGCGGCGCCGCCCGAACAATCTCTGGAATGGTCGGATGCCGGGGTAGAAGGCGCATTCCGCTTCCTGCGCCGCCTGTGGAAAGCCGCTTTCGATCACCTCGAACGCGGCCCCGTCAGCGCCTATACCTCCGGCGAACTCAGCACTGAGGCCAAGGCGCTGCGCCTGCAACTGCATCAGACCATCCAGAAAATCGACGATGACTACGGTCGCCGCAAGACCTTCAATACAGCCATCGCCGCCACAATGGAATTGCTGAACGCACTCGGAAAATTCAACGAAGACAGCCCGACCGCCTGCCAAGTTGCACAGGAAGTGCTGGAAAGCGCCGTGCTGCTGCTTTCGCCGATCACCCCGCATGTCTGCGAGGAAATCTGGACTGCATTGCGCCCCGGCAGCCGCCTGCTCGACCAAGCCTTCCCTAAGGCCGATCCATCGGCCTTGGTGCAGGACGAAATCGAACTGATGATCCAAGTCAACGGCAAGCTGCGCGGCAGCCTGCGCGTGGCAAAAGAAACCGATAAGGCAACGCTGGAGCAACTGGTGCTGAACCACGAAGCCGTACAGAAACAGCTGGCAGGCGGCGCACCGAAGAAAATCGTCGTGGTACCCGACCGCCTAATCAACGTGGTAGCCTGAGCATGAACCGCCTGCTGCGCACCGTCCTGTTATTCGTCCTGACTCTATTGCTGGGCGGATGCGGGCTTCATCTGCGCGGGCAGGCGCAAATGCCGTTTGATTCGCTCTACCTGCAAGCTCCGAATCTTTACGCTCCGTTGGTCGTCGAACTCCGCCGGGCGCTATCCACCAACAATGTCAAAATTGCCGCGCAACAAAATGAAGCAACGCTGACTTTGCAGATCGTTTCGGAAATCGCCGATCAACGGATTTTGTCGCTCAGCCGAGCCGGGCGCGTCAGCGAATATCGCCTGCGCTACCGCGTCTCGCTGCGCGCCTACGATGCGCAGCAGCAAGAATGGATGCCCGCGCAGGAAATCCAGTTGCAGCGTGACCTGACCTACAGCGACACGCAAATTCTGGCCAAACAGGAAGAATCGGCGATGTTGTATAAAGACATGCGCAGCGATGCAGTCCAGCAAATTCTGCGCCGCCTGAGCCGCGCCAAACCGCACGCCACGGAATGAAACTCTCAACCGAAGACCTGCCGCGTCACCTCGCCAAGGGCTTGGCTCCGCTGTACGTCATACACGGAGAGGCCTTGCTGTTGGCACTGGAAGCCGCCGACAGCATCCGCGCTGCCGCCCGCAGCCAAGGCTACGACGAGCGCGAGTTGCTCGTCGCCGAGCCGGGCTTCAAATGGAATGAGCTGCGTTTCAGCGCGCAAAACCAGTCGCTGTTCAGCGCCCGCAAGCTGGTGGACTTACGCATCCCTTCCGGCAAACCCGGCACCGAAGGTGCTCAAGCGCTACAGGATTATTGCCAGCAACTCGCGCCCGACATCGTTACGCTGATTACCTTGCCGCGTCTCGACGGAGCGGCACTGAAAAGCAAGTGGTTTGCCGCGCTGGAGCAGCACGGCGTGGTTATTCCCGCCGAGGAAATTCCATTGCGCGAATTACCGCACTGGATCGCCGGGCGCCTACAACGTCAGGGGCAATCCGCCGACCGCGACACGCTGGCCTTTCTTGCCGCCAAGGTTGAAGGCAACCTGCTTGCCGCATGGCAGGAAATTCAAAAACTGGCACTGCTCTACCCGGCCGGCAACCTGAGTTTCGACCAAGTCAAAGATGCTGTAATGGATGTAGCGCGCTACGATATTTATAAGTTGTCGGAGGCCATGCTGACGGGCGATGTCGCCCGCTTCGCCCACATCCTCGACGGTTTGCGCGCGGAAGGCACCGCCCATGTTCTGGTGCTGTGGGCGCTGACCGAAGACATCCGCGCCCTCGCCAAGGTTGGACAGGCACTGCGACAGGGCGCCAACCCGACAACCGCACTACGCGAGGCGCGTGTGTGGGGAGTCCGGCAAAAATTGGTAGAGCGCGCCGCACAACGCGTCTCGCCGGGTCTGGCGCAATGGGGACTGCGGCAAGCCGGACAAATCGACAAACTCATTAAAGGCCTGCGCCAAGGCGACATCTGGGACGAACTGCTACAACTCGGCGTGCGTTGCGCGCGGGCGGGAGGCGCATGAACGCGAATCCCGTTTTGCTGGTACTGACCAATCTGCCGGATGCCGCCAGCGCGGAAAAGCTGGCGCAAGCTGTAATCGCCCAACGCTGCGCCGCCTGCGTCAATATTCTTGCGCCCTGCACCTCGGTCTATCATTGGCAGGGACGCACCGAAACCGCGCAAGAAATTCCGGTATTCATCAAAACCACTGCCGAGGCCTATGCGGGACTGGAAGCGACGATTCGTGCGCACCACCCGTATGAACTTCCCGAGATTATCGCCGTCCCAGTCAGTGCGGGTCTGCCCGCCTATCTGCACTGGGTGCATGAAGAAACTGCGAGAGCCAAATGAAACTGTTGCGTAATCTGTTGGTTATTCTGATTCTGTTCGCCGCTCAGGCACAAGCCGGCCTGCTCGATCAATTGGGCGGTAAAAAACAGCCGACCTTCTTGCCGCCGGAACAAGCCTTTGGGCTGGAACTCAGTGCCCGCGACAGCCATACCGTACTGGCCAGCTTCCGCGTTACGCCCGGCTATTACCTCTACCGCAACAAAACCACATTTGCCGCGACCGACAGCAAAACCACGCTCGGAACACCGCAATTCCCGGCCGGGGAGAGCAAAAACGATCCCAATTTCGGCATGACCGAGGTCTATCATCATTCCTTTCAGGTTGAGATCCCGGTTACGCAGGCCGACCTCACCCAGCCGCTCACTCTGAATGCCACCTATCAGGGATGCAGCGAAGACGGCCTGTGCTACCCCCCGATTGAGAAAGCGCTCACAGTCAGCCTGGCCCAAACCGCAAGCGCAACGCCTGTCCCGGCAGCCGCCGCACCGGCCGAAACCGAAAACAGCCGCATTGCCGATGTTTTTAAGCAAGGCAATTTCTGGCTGATTATCAGCTTTTTCTTCGGCGCAGGCCTGCTGCTAGCCTTCACCCCCTGCGTTTTTCCGATGATTCCGATCTTGTCCGGCATCATCGTCGGGCACGGTAACCGCATCACCCACCGGCACGCTTTCCTGCTGTCGCTGGCCTATGTCATCGGCATGTCCGTCACTTACGCAGCAGCCGGGGTTGCCGCCGGATTGTCCGGCGAATTGCTCTCCAATGCCCTGCAAACTCCGTGGGTACTCGGCGGCTTCGCTCTGCTGTTCGTCGCACTCTCGCTATCGATGTTCGGCTTGTACGAGCTGCAATTGCCCTCCGCTCTGCAAAGCCGGCTGACAGACACCAGCAACAAGCTGCACGGCGGCCACTTCGGCAGCGTATTCGCGATGGGCGCGCTTTCGGCCATTATTATGAGTCCCTGCGTCGCCGCCCCGATGGCAGGCGCCCTGTTGTACATCAGCAAAACTCACGATGCCTTACTCGGCGGCAGCGCCCTGTTCGCACTGGCGCTCGGCATGGGGGTTCCCCTGCTGCTGATCGGCACCTCGGCCGGCGCACTGATGCCGAAGGCCGGCGCGTGGATGGAAGCGGTTAAACGCTTTTTCGGCGTGCTGATGCTGGCAGTCGCAATCTGGATCGTCTCGCCGCTCTTACCAGTCTCCGTACAAATGGGGCTATGGGCCGCATTATTGATTCTCTCGGCGGTATTCCTGCATGTACTCGACCGCCTGCCGCCGAATGCCAGTGGTTGGCGCAAACTATGGCGCGGGGTTGGCGTCTTGCTGCTGCTGACCGGCATCGCCTATCTGGTCGGCGCACTGTCTGGGGCGCGCGACATCCTGCATCCGCTGGAAACTTTGGGCCGCGCTAAGGCGGAAGCTCCAGCAGGCTTACGCTTCGAGCGCATCAAGAGCAGCGCCGAACTGGACAACCGACTTGCCCAAAGTAACGGCAAACTGGTCATGCTCGATTTTTATGCCGACTGGTGCGTATCCTGCAAAGAAATGGAACGCTTTACCTTCTCCGACCCCAAGGTGCAGGCAAAACTTCGGGACGCCGTGTTATTGCAAGCCGACGTTACCGCCAACGACGCCGATGACAAAGCATTGCTCAAACGATTCGGACTGTTCGGCCCGCCGGCAACCCTATTCTTCAGCCCGGACGGAAAAGAGCGTTCCGATTTCCGAGTGACCGGCTATCAGGATGCTGTACAATTTCTCGGTTCGCTGCAACAAGCCGGCTTCTGAAATTACATATTAGAAAATAGCGATCTTCGGCAAAATTCTGGACAAACCCCCTCGATTTGCGGCAAACTTCGCCCATGAAAAAGATTTTGGTACTGCACGGCCCCAATCTGAATCTGCTCGGTATGCGCGAGCCGGATGTGTACGGTCGCACCACGTTGGACGAAATTAACCAGCGTTTGACGCAAATTGCGCACAATCAAGGGGTCGCGCTGGAAACCTTTCAGAGCAATACCGAAGGCGCGCTGGTGGATCGCGTGCAGCAGGCACGTCTCGACAATACCGCCTTTATCGTCATCAATCCCGCCGCTTTCACACACACCAGCGTCGCATTGCGCGATGCGCTGGCGGCAGTCGCTATCCCGTTTGTCGAAATCCACCTGTCGAACGTGTATGCGCGCGAAGCCTTTCGCAAACAATCCTATTTTTCCGACATCGCCGCCGGCGTCATCACCGGCCTCGGCGCGAGCGGGTACGAATTTGCGCTGCAATATGCGCTCAATCACATTGCAAGGAGTTAAAACATGGATCTACGCAAACTGAAAACCCTGATCGAACTGGTCGAAAATTCGAGCATTGCCGAACTGGAGATTAAGGAAGGCGAAGAACATGTTCGCATCAGCCGCACCGGCACCATCGCACCGACCGCTATGTATGCTGCTCCCGCGCCTGCCGCCTCGCACGCCCCGGCGGCATCTGCCCCGGCTGCCGCCGTTGCTGTCGAAGCCGCCGAGCCGGAAGGCCATCAGGTTAAATCGCCGATGGTCGGTACTTTCTACCGCTCGCCTTCGCCCGGCGCAAAAGCTTTCGTGGAAGTCGGTCAGAACGTGAATGCCGGCGACACCCTGTGCATTATCGAAGCCATGAAACTACTGAACGAAATCGAAGCCGACAAAACCGGCGTCGTCAAAGCCATTTTGGTAGATAACGGCCAACCCGTCGAATTCGGCCAACCGCTGTTCGTAATCGGCTAAGGATTCCGTCTTATGGCCATGTTCGAGCGCAAACCCCGTCCGATTACGCCGGAAAAACCGCCGGCAATGTTCGAGAAAATCCTGATCGCCAACCGCGGCGAAATCGCCCTGCGCATTCAGCGCGCCTGCCGCGAAATGGGTATTAAAACCGTTGCAGTCCACTCTGAAGCCGATGCCGACGCGAAATACGTCAAACTGGCCGACGAATCGGTCTGTATCGGCCCGGCACCGTCCAACCAAAGCTATCTGCACGTTCCTGCCATCATCAGTGCGGCGGAAGTCACCGATGCCGAGGCGATACACCCCGGTTACGGCTTTCTGTCGGAAAACGCCGATTTTGCCGAACGTGTGGAAAAAAGCGGCTTCGTCTTCATCGGCCCACGCGCCGAAACCATTCGCCTGATGGGCGACAAAGTTTCCGCCAAGAACGCCATGAAAAAAGCCGGCGTTCCCTGCGTACCTGGGGTAGATGGCGCTTTGCCGCAAGACCCCGCGGAAATTATTAAGATCGCCCGCAGCATTGGCTACCCGGTCATTATCAAGGCCGCAGGCGGCGGCGGCGGACGCGGCATGCGCGTGGTGCATACCGAAGCCGCGCTGCTGAATGCCGTCACCATGACCCGCACCGAAGCCCAAGCGGCCTTCAACAACCCCATGGTATACATGGAAAAGTTTTTGGAGAATCCGCGCCACATCGAAATCCAGATCCTGGCGGATCAGCACGGCAACGCCGTGTATTTAGGCGAACGCGATTGCTCCATGCAACGTCGCCACCAAAAAATTATCGAAGAAGCGCCCGCCCCGCTGCTGAATCTACGCCTGCGCAACAAAATTGGCGAACGCTGTGCCGAAGCCTGCCGCAAGATCGGCTACCGCGGTGCCGGTACGTTCGAATTCCTGTATGAAAACGGCGAGTTCTATTTCATCGAAATGAATACCCGCGTACAGGTCGAACACCCGGTGAGCGAAATGATTACCGGCATCGACATCGTGCAGGAGCAAATCCGCATCGCCGCCGGCGAAAAGCTGCGCTTCCGCCAAAAGGACATCGAGTTCCGTGGTCATGCCATCGAATGTCGCGTCAATGCCGAACATCCGTACAAGTTCATCCCCTCGCCGGGACGCATCACCTCTTGGCATGTTCCGGGCGGCCCCGGCATCCGCGTGGATTCGCACGTCTACACCAACTATTTTGTGCCGCCGCATTACGATTCGATGATCGGCAAGCTGATCGCCTATGGCGACACCCGCGAGCAAGCCATCGCACGCATGCGCACTGCGCTGTCGGAAATGGTCGTGGAAGGCATCGACACCAACATTCCGCTGCATCAGGAATTGATGCAGGATGCCGCTTTCCTGCAAGGTGGCACCAGCATCCACTACCTCGAACACAAGCTGGCCGAGCGCAACAAGGGAAAATAAGATGTCTTGGCTGACGCTAATCGTCGAGGCCGATGCGGAATACGCCGAAGCACTGAGCGAAGCCCTGCTGGAAAGCGGGGCATTGTCAGTCGATGTGCTCGACGCGGATGCCGACACCCCTCAGGAACAAGCCATCTTCGGCGAACCGGGCGAGCCGCCCGCCGGAGTCTGGTCGCACAACCGCATTACCGCCCTGTTTCCTGCCGATGCCGCCATTGACGGGATCGTGCAACAGGCCGCACAAGCCGCCGGCCTCGGCGCGCTGCCCGTCTACCGCACGGAAATCCTGCCGGACAACGACTGGGTACGCCTGACGCAATCCCAATTCGAACCGATCCGCATTTCGCAGCGGTTGTGGATCGTGCCGACCTGGCATACGCCGTCGGATCCGGCTGCAATCAACATTGTGCTGGATCCCGGTCTGGCATTCGGCACCGGGAGTCATCCGACCACCCGCCTGTGCCTGCGCTGGCTGGATGCCAATCTGCACGGCGGCGAAAGCGTATTCGATTATGGCTGCGGCTCCGGCATTCTGGCCATTGCCGCGCGCAAACTGGGTGCCGGAAAAACCATCGGCGTCGACATCGACCCGCAGGCGGTGCAATCCAGCCGCGACAACGCCGACGCGAACCAAGTAGAAGCCGACTTTTATCTGCCGGATGCCGCGCCCACCGTGCAAGCCGATGTGGTGGTCGCCAACATCCTGACCAATCCGCTGCGCATGCTGGCGCCTCTGCTGGCAGGCTCGGCCAGATCCGGCGGACGCATCGTGCTTTCCGGCGTACTGGCCGAACAAGCGCCTGAAGTGGAAAAAATTTACGGGCAATGGTTCGATATGGCGCCGACGGTAATCGAGGACGGCTGGGCCTGCCTCTCCGGGGTTAAACGGTGAGCGGCGGCGTTACACTCTGCCCACACTGCCAAACCCGCTTCCGGGTTACCGAAGAACAGCTGCGAGCCCGTCAGGGTATGGTGCGTTGCGGCCACTGCCTGCATCCCTTCGACGCCGCCGCGCATCTTGAAATGCAAAGCCCCCAGCCTGCGGCTCTGGCCGATGACGCCCCGGTTGCTGCCCTCCTGAGCACACCCGAAATCGTTTCCGAGAAAGCAGCGGCACCCGCTCAGCCCCCGCAATCCGCCCCGACCGAGGAACGCACGTCGTACACGGAGGCCCGCGCTGCCGAACCGCAGCCAGCCCCCGCCGAACCGGAAGTGGCAACACAACCTGCCGCCCACGACGCAACTGACGGCAGCCGGACGGAAGCGTTGCACGACGATTTATTTCCCCATGCGCCGCCCAGTTGGCGCGTCCCGGAACAGAAATCGCCCTACCGGCCGTTATGGCTGCTCGGCAGCCTGCTGTTGACCGCAGGACTGCTCTTGCAACTGGCGGTATTTTTCCGCAGCGATCTGGTTGTTCGTTTCCCGTCGGTGAAGCCGCTGCTATCCGGCTATTGCCAGTTCGCCGGCTGTAATATCGATTTGCCGCGTCGCCCCGACTTGCTGAGCATCGAAGCTTCCGAACTGGAACCCATCGACCCCGAACACCCGGAAACCGTCGTGCTGGACGCCCTGCTGCACAACCTTGCGCCCTTTGCGCAAACCTATCCCCATTTGGAACTGACGCTGGCCGACGCGCAAGGTACACCGCTGGGCCGTCGCATCTTCCGTCCCGCCGATTATCTGGCGGAACCGGAAAACACGGGATTCGGCATTGCGCCGAAACAGGAAATCGCCATCCGGCTGTATCTCAATACCAGCGATCTGAAACCGGAAGGCTACCGGATTGCCCTGTTCTACCCGAAATAAATCTGCTCTACTTATGCAGGAATTCAGGTTAGGGCTGTTTCGCCGAGGCTTCCGGCTCCACCATATCGTAGCCGTAACGGTGACGCACCACGTGCACCCGGTCGCCGGGTTTGAATTGCACATTGTTTCTGATCGCCTGCGTCACCACCAGCTTGCGACCGTTATCCAACTTGATCCACAATTCCTGCCCCGGCACAGTTTTACTATTTTGCGCCCGGTCGCCCATCATCATGCCAATGCTGCCGCCGATCACTGAAACAGTGGCTGCGCCTCGCCCGCTGCCGACCAGTATTCCGCCCGCATTCCCGACCGTCCCGCCGACAAACGCGCCGCTGCTGCCGCGCTCGCGCGGCACTTCCTGATTCGTGACATCGGTCACCACCCCGATGCGCGGCGCGGCCTCCGCCTCTGCCGCAGCCGGCTGACCGCTGGTGCCAGAACCGGCACAGCCGGCCAGTGTCAGCAATATAATCGGCAGAGCTCTGCGCATTACAGCACGATGTCGTAGCCGAATTGCCGGCGGAATTCCGCAGACAACTCTTCACGGGACGGAATGTGGTTCTGACCGCCGCGGTGCGCAATCTTGATTGCCCCGATCAGCGAAGCCAAGCGACCCGTCGTTTCCCAATCCCACCCCTTTTGAATGCCGTGCATCAACCCGGCACGGTAAGCGTCGCCGCACCCGGTCGGATCGAGTACCTCAGTGGCTTTGACACCCGGAATACGGATTTCCTTGCCGTCGGTATAAATCGCCGAGCCGTCACCGCCCAACGTCATAATAAAAGCCTTCACGCGCCCGGCCAAATCTTCCAGCGACTTACCAGTCTTGTCTTGCAGCAACTTGGCTTCGTAATCGTTCACGGTCACGTAGGTAGCCTGATCGATGAAATTCAGCAATTCCTCGCCGCTAAACATCGGCATGCCCTGACCCGGATCGAAAATAAACGGAATGCCCGCCTCGGCGAACTGCTGCGCGTGCTGGATCATGCCGTCGCGTCCATCCGGCGATACGATGCCCAGCGTCACGTCGCGCGCTTCACGCACGTGGTTGCGCTCGGAGAAGCCCATCGCCCCCGGATGGAACGCCGTAATCTGGTTATCCGCCAGATCTGTGGTAATAAAGGCCTGCCCGGTGAACGTGCCCGGCACATGTCGAATATGGGTGCGCGCAATCTCCAGACGATCCAGACGCGCCGCATACGGATCGAAATCGTCGCCTACCGTCGCCATAATCAGAGGATTGCCGCCCAGCAACTTCAGGTTATACGCGATATTGCCTGCGCAGCCGCCATACTCGCGGCGCATTTGCGGCACCAGAAACGCCACGTTCAGAATGTGCAACTGATCGGGCAGAATGTGGTTCTTGAAATGATCGGAAAACACCATGATGGTGTCGTAAGCCATCGAGCCGCAAATGAGAGTATTCATGCTGTACAGTTTGGTTATGTTTGAAGAAAAGAAATTATAGCAGGCGTGCAGCAAAGTGGAGACTGCCTCAGTAGTCCGCATATACGCAAAAAAGGGGGCACCCCCTCTGGCAGATAGGCATCCTCGAAGAAAACCCTGAGAAATGTCCGGTACCGTCGGGACTACAATCTTGGGAGGAGATCGGCTGTGAGATATGACCGTACCGGAACGGTGTGCAATGTACCCGTCTTACCGCCGCTTGGGAATGCGGCATATTGCCGCACCCGCCTGAATCTCAAAGAAAAACCCCCGCGCCAGACGGCAACGGGGGTGTGCTGTCCGAATCTCGGAATGTTCTACGCCGGACGCTTCCAGCTCAGATCGAGTTCGCGCGCCGCCTTAACGTCGTCGAGACGACGAACCGGCAGGGTATAGGGCGCACCTTTCACCATTTCGGCGTCGGCATGCGCTTCTTCCCAGATTTCCTTCATCGCGGTCACGAACGCATCCAGCGTTTCCTTCGATTCGGTTTCGGTCGGCTCGATCAGCAAGCACTCCGGCACCAACATCGGGAAGTAAGTCGTCGGCGCATGAAACCCCTTGTCCAGCAGACGCTTGGCCACATCCATCGCGGAAATACCCGTCGCGTCCTTCAGCGGTTTCACCGACACGATGAACTCGTGGCTGGCGCGGCGCTGAGGGAACGCGATGGTGTAACCAACCTTACCCAACTCCGCCATCAGGTAGTTCGCATTCAGGGTCGCGAAATCCGCCACGCGGTGCATCCCTTCCGCACCCAACATACGCGCATAAACGTAAGCACGCAGCAGCACCCCGGCATTTCCCATCCAGCCGGACAAACGGCCGATGGATTGCGGCATATCCTGTTCGGTGAGCCAGCGGTAGCTGTCGCCCTCTTTCGTCACCAGCGGAATCGGCATGAACGGCAGCAGACGCGGAGCAACGCCCACGGCACCCGCACCCGGCCCGCCACCGCCGTGCGGGGTGGAGAACGTCTTGTGCAGGTTCATGTGAATCACGTCGAAACCCATGTCTCCCGGACGCACTTCTCCCAAAATCGCGTTCAAGTTTGCACCGTCGTAATACAGCAAGCCGCCCGCCTCATGCACAATGCGCTGCACTTCGCTGATTTGTTTTTCGAACACGCCCAGCGTCGAGGGGTTGGTCAGCATCAGTCCGGCGGTTTGCGGACCGACTGCTGCGCGCAATGCATCCAAATCCACCGCACCTTCGCGATCGGTCGGGATTTCTTTCACGGTATAACCGCACATCACGGCCGTCGCCGGATTAGTACCGTGCGCAGCGTCCGGCACAATGATTTCGGTACGCGCCGTATCGCCACGCGCGTCGTGATAAGCGCGGATCATCGCAATACCGGCGAATTCGCCGTGCGCACCGGCCATCGGCGCAAGACTCACGCCCGCCATACCGGTCACGTCTTTCAGAATCTCCTGCAACTCGTACATGCAAGACAAGAAACCCTGTCCGGTCGAATCCGGCGCCAGCGGATGGCGAGCCAGAAATTGCGGCAGCATCGCCAGACTATTCGATGCGCGCGGGTTGTACTTCATAGTACAAGAACCGAGCGGATAGAAATGGGTGTCGATGGAGAAATTCTTCTGCGACAGCCGCGTGTAATGACGCACGGCATCCATTTCCGACACTTCCGGCAGAATCGGCTTATCGGTACGCAACAAAGCAGCCGGAATACCGCTCACCGCAGCCTCGTGACGCGGCGCTTGCGCCGCATTGCGACGGCCAGTTTGGGAACGTTCAAAAATCAGCATCTTTCGATCCTTGTTTAGTTATTGCAATGCGGCCAGCGCCGCATCGTAATTCGGTTCGTGGGTGATCTCATCCACCAGCTCGGCATGCAGCACGCGGTTCTGTTCGTCCAATACCACGACCGCGCGGGCGCACAGGCCGCTCAGCGGCGAATCGGCAATCTTGACGCCGTAGTTGCGCATAAACTCTCGACCGCGCATCACAGACAGTGTCGTGACATTGTCCAATCCTTCCGCTACGCAGAAGCGACTCATAGCAAACGGCAGATCGGCGGAAATCACCAGCACCACGGTATTCGCCAAGCTGCTGGCTAACGCATTGAAACGGCGAGTAGAAGTTGCGCACACTGCAGTATCCAGACTCGGCACGATATTCAGCACCTTGCGTTTACCGGCGAAATCCTTCAGCGCCACATCTTTCAGGTCTTTATCCACCAAAGTAAACGGTGGCGCAATTTCACCAATTTTCGGGAAAGCGCCATACAGCGTAATCGGCGTCCCGTTCAGGGTTACCGCTTGTGATTGCTTTGCTGCTTCGCGTTTACTCATGGTCAAACTCCTTAGCTCAGGGCGTGGCGCAAAGCCGCGACATAGCGTTGCAAATCGGCATCGTTCTTGGTTTCCGTCGCACAAACCAACAGCGCGTGACCGAGCTGCGGATAGTGCGCGGACAAGTCGAAGCCGCCGAGAACACCTTGCGTTTGCATCGAAGCCAGCACACCAGCCACCGGCTTGGACAATTGCAGGACGATTTCGTGGAAATGCGGCGCGTGGAAAGCACGCTTGACGCCATGCACCCCGGACACCTGCACAGCCAGCGCAGCCGTGTTGGCATGCGAAGCCGCTGCCGCACGACGCAGACCATCCGCACCGACCAGCGCCATATGCACGGTAGCAGCAGCCACCATCAACCCTTGATTCGAGCAGATATTAGATGTCGCCTTAGCACGGCGGATGTGTTGCTCGCGCGCTTGCAGCGTCAGGGCAAAACCGGGCTTACCGTCGAGATCGACTGTACGACCGATAATGCGCCCCGGCATCTGGCGCACCAGCGCTTGCTTGCAGCACATAAACCCGAAATGCGGGCCGCCGTTTGAAAGCGGCGCACCCAGCGGCTGACCGTCGCCCACTGCGATATCCGCGCCACGCGCACCCCAGTGTCCCGGCGCTTTCAGCAAAGCCAGCGCCAGCGGATTCACCAAGCCGATTGCCAAGGCACCGTTAGCATGCGCCCAGTCGGTCAGCGCATCGACGTCTTCCAGCGCCCCGAAGAAATTCGGCTGCGGCACCACCACAGCGGCCAAAGCCTCGCCGGCATGTGCTTCCAGCGCTTTCAGATCGGTCGTTCCGGTTGCCGCATCGAACGGCAGCTCTACCACCTCAATGTTTTGCAGGCGCACCACGTTGCGCACGACGCTGCGATAGAACGGCAAAACGGTAGATGGCACCAACACGCGACGCGCATTGGTTTTGCTGGCGCGCACAGCCATCAGAATCGCCTCAGCCAAACCGGAAGCGCCATCGTACAAGCTGGCGTTCGATACATCCATACCGGTCAGCGAAGCCATCATGGTCTGGTATTCGTACAACATTTGCAGCGTACCCTGACTGGCTTCGGCCTGATAGGGCGTATAGGCAGTATAGAACTCGCCGCGCGTCACGATCTGCCACACGGCAGACGGAATATGGTGTTCGTAAGCGCCCGCACCGATAAAGTTAAGCAGCGGCGCATCCTGCGCAGCGCGCTCCGTCATCAGGCGGGTGATTTCCATTTCGTTCATCCCCTCGGGGACGTTCGCCAGTTTGCCGGTACGCAGTTCAGCGGGAATTTCGTCGAACAGCGCATCGATTTCCGGCGCGCCGATGCTGGCCAGCATCGCAGCGATATCGGATTCAGTATGCGGAATAAAAGGCATGTATTACCTCAGTGATCGTTCAGAACGCGCACCCGGTGTGCCGGGTGCGCAGTCGGTTAATGCGCTTCGCTGTCGACGTGCGCCTGATAGGCGGCGGCGTCCATCAATGCATCGACATCAGCGGCATTCGCCGGCTTGATTTTAAAAATCCACGCATCGTAGGGTGCGCCGTTGATTTGCTCAGGTGCACCATCCAAATCGCTGTTCGCTGCCACCACTTCGCCAGCCACCGGCGCATAAACGTCGGCTGCGGCCTTCACCGATTCCGCCACAGCGCACTCTTCCTGTGCAGCCAACTGACGGCCGATTGCCGGGGCTTCCACGAACACCATGTCGCCGAGCAATTCTTGCGCATGGTCGGTAATCCCCACGCTCAAGGTGCCGTCGGCTTCGACTTTGACCCATTCATGGGAAGCGGTGTATTTCAGATTGGTCGGGTTGCTCATGCCATGTCTCCGTTCAAAAATTAAATCAAACCTTTGCCGTTGCGGGCGAAGGGGTATTTGACCACTTGCGCTGCCAGCAGTTTATCGCGAATCGCCACTTGCACGGCATCGCCGATTTGCACAGCGGCAGGCACACGCGCCAATGCAATCGATTTCTCCAAAGTCGGCGAGAAGGTGCCGCTGGTGATTTCGCCCTCGCCGTGCGCCGTCACCACTTTTTGATGTCCGCGCAGCACGCCGCGATCCAGCAGCACCAGCCCTACCAGCTTGCGGGTAGGCGGGTTCGCCAGCAAAGCAGCCTTGCCGATGAAGTCGCGCGCGCTCTTCAAATCGACCGTCCATGCCAAGCCAGACTCCAGCGGGCCGACGGTTTCGTCCATATCCTGCCCGTACAAATTCATACCGGCTTCCAGACGCAAGGTGTCGCGCGCGCCCAAGCCGATCGGCGGCACACCCGCCTTATTCAAATCGTACCAGAAGGCTTCTACCTTTTCTTTCGGCAGCATGATTTCGAAGCCGTCTTCGCCGGTATAGCCAGTGCGCGCCACGAAATATTCGCCGCAATCGGCAGCCTGAAAATTTACCAGCGACTCGGTTGCCGCACGGGTTTGCGGCAACACCTGCCAAACCTTTTCACGTGCATTCGGCCCCTGCACAGCCACCATTGCCAAATCGTCGCGGGAAGTAATCGTCAAATTCGGCGCATGTACCGCAGCCTGCTCTTTCATCCAAGCGATGTCTTTGTCCGCTGTGCCGGCATTCACCACAATGCGGAACCATTGCTCGCTCATGAAATAGATAATCAGATCGTCGATCACCCCGCCGTCAGGGCGCAACATGCAGGAATACAGCGCCTTGCCGGACACCGTCAGCTTATCGGCATTATTGGCCAGCAGATAGCGCAAAAAAGCGCGCACACCCTCGCCTTTGGCATCCACCACACGCATGTGGCAGACATCGAACATACCGCAATCGCGGCGCACTTGATGATGTTCGTCGATTTGCGATCCGTAATTGACCGGCATATCCCAGCCGCCGAAATCGACCATTTTTGCGCCCATCGCACGATGCGCGGCATTCAGAGGGGTTTGCTTGAGCGTCATATCAGCCTTCTTCAGAAGTTAATCGGCACAGCGGTGAAGCAACACGTGATGCGAAGGCGGGAGCCGGAGCGACAACCGAGCGCATAACGGGCGGCGAACAACCGCTTGCTGCGTCCCATCTGTCCTTTGTACCTGAGAGATGACGGTCGAGACCGTGTGCCCCTTCGGTGGCCGGACGAACCGGCACTCTCCAGATTTGCCTGAACCAACAGTTCCTGAGCCTGAGCGGTTTCGGGTATTGCGCCTTCGGCGGCGCCGGGCGGCGCACTCTCCCGTTGGTCTGAACGGCAAGCAGGATTATACCGGGCGGCAGAAAAAGCGGGAAGTCCGTTCCAAGTTGGTCAACACATGCTCTATTCACTAAAAATTGTGTATCATGCGGAAAAAACACAACAATCCGGGCGGCAAACGCCCGAAAATCAGGGAGAAAACCGTGTCGCTGAGGAAGAAACGATTCTGGTTCACCATCAGTACGTCCATCGTACTGATCGTTCTGTTTTCCGTTGTCACCGTTCAGTCGTTCACCTATTTCAGTCAGGACACCATCCGCGAGCAAGCGCGCATGGCGGCGGAGATGCTGCGCATTTCGCTGACCGAACAGATGCGCACCGGCGTAATTCAAGAACGCGAAACCCTGTTCAAACGCCTGCGTACCATCCCCGGCCTAGTCGATGTGCGGGTCATTCGCGGCGAACCGGTCATTCGTCAGTTCGGGCACGGCAACGACGGCGAACAAGCCAAGCTGGACATGGAAAAGCGCGTACTGGCCACCGGCGAGTGGGAAGAGCAATTTATCACCGAGAAGGGCAATACCGTCTACCGCATCACCATTCCCTACATCGCCAGCAGCACCGGCTCGCTGAACTGTCTGCAATGCCACAACGTGCCGGAAGGCTCGATCAACGGCGTAGTAACGCTGGGCTTCTCGCTGGAGAACATGCGTCATACCCAGCTAATGGCGATCGCTCCGCTGATTCTGCTGCTGCTCGCCTTCGGCCTCTGCTTGGGCTATTTCCTCAAACAACTGTTCAAACCGATGGTGGAAACCGCCGAGAACCTGAAGGCGGTAGTCGCCAGCGCCGAGATCGGCGATTTCAGCGGGCGGATTACTGCCGCCAGCAGGGATGAAATCGGCGAAATCGCCGAACACACCAACATCCTGATGGAAACGTTGGAGCAAAGCATCGGAAAAATCTCCAGCAGCATCCAATCGCTGGGCGAACACGGCCGCCGCGAAAGCGACCGCAAGAACCTGCTCGAACATACCGTACGCATCGTCGACGAAATGGCCGGCGCCACCCGCTTCAAGCTGGCCGTCGAGAACGATCTCGATCTGGACGAAATCTACGATCGCCTGCGCATGGTGCTGAAACAGCATTTTGGCCTCAAGCGCTTCGCCTACTATCAAGTCACCGAGAACGGCAAACACATGCAAGCGCGCTTCGTCGAAGGGCTGCCCGGCGAGAACGACCTGTGGTGCGACCCCGAGATTCTGGTCGTGCCCGAGATGTGTCGTGCCAAACGCATTGCCGCCTGCGTCACCAGCATCAACGACTCGCGCATCTGCAGCCGCTTCTGCGGCAATGCCAAAGGGTTGGCGGAAGAAATGGTGCATCTGTGCATCCCGATGATGCTGTCCGGCCATGTCGGCGGCGTGCTGCAAATCGTGCTCACCCAGCAAGAAGTCGCACAATACGCCGACATCGAGCAAACCGCGCAACTGTATCTGAATCAGGCCGCCCCGGTGATCGAAGCGCGCCAGTTGATGCAATCGCTGAAAAACACCGCGATGCGCGATCCGATGACCGGCTTGTACAACCGCCGTTTCATCGAAGACTATATCGACAATCTCACGGCGGGTATCCTGCGCCAGAAGACCAGCCTCGGCGTACTGATGTGCGATGTCGACTTCTTCAAGCAGGTCAACGACACCTATGGCCACGATGTCGGCGACCAGATCATCAAAGGACTGGCCGAGATCATCAGAAAGACCATTCGCACTTCCGACCTGGCGATCCGGTTCGGCGGCGAGGAATTCATGGTGCTGCTGCCGGATACGCCTGCCGAAGGTTGCGTCGAGTTGGCCGAACGCATCCGGGTGGCGATGAAAGAGAACACCTTCCAGACGCCGCAAGGCCCGCTGAAGAAAACGCTGTCGATCGGCGTCTCGGTCTTCCCGGAAGACGGCAAGGGCTTCTGGGAATGCGTCAAGTACGCCGACATCGCCCTGTATCAGGCAAAAGAGCGCGGACGCAATCAAGTCCTCCGCTTTGATAAGGCAATGTGGGGCGATCAGGAACAATATTAGGGCGCACCCGCCCTTATAGCGGACGGCACGCATGATACCGGAGCTGCTCGACGCATTCTCGGCAACCATCCGGGTGGCGGGAGAGCCGGATTTCGCGTGTACGCAGGCCCGTCCGCTCAGCGGCGGCTGCATCAACCGCGCATACCGGCTGGAATCTGCGGACGGACGCCGTTATTTCGTCAAGCTGAATCTTGCCGCCAAACAATCGATGTTCGAAGCGGAATACGACGGTCTGCACGCGTTGGCCGCCTCCCGCACGATCCGCGTACCGCACCCTGTCGGTCAGGACTGTGCCGCCGGACAAGCCTTCCTGATTCTGGAATATCTCGATCTGCAACCGCGCGGCGATGCGCGTAAGCTGGGCGAACAACTCGCCGCATTGCACCGCACCAGTGCGCCGCAATTCGGCTGGCTGCGCGACAATACGCTGGGGGAAACGCCGCAACCGAACGGCCGGACGACCGACTGGATTGCCTTCTGGCGGGATCAGCGACTCGGATACCAGCTTAAACTAGCAAAACGCAATGGCTACGGCTATTTGCTGAGTAACGGCGAGCGATTGCTGGAAAGTCTGCCCGTCTTTTTCGAGGGCTACCGTCCGCAGCCTTCACTGCTGCACGGAGATTTGTGGGGCGGCAACCACGCCTATTTGCCTGGCGGCGTACCGGTCATTTTCGACCCCGCACCCTATTTCGGCGACCGCGAAACCGATCTCGCCATGACGGAGTTATTCGGAGGCTATAGCGCGGATTTCTACGCTGCCTACCGTGCGCACTGGCCGCTGGATGCCGGTTACGCGCAACGCAGAGAACTCTACAACCTCTACCACATCCTCAACCACGCCAACCTGTTCGGCAGTGGGTACGCACGTCAGGCAGACGACATGATGCAACGCCTGCTTGCCGCAATCCGTTAACAAAATACGCCGGACTATTCCCAGTCCTTCGCCATCGGATTCACGCTCGGCACTTGAAACAACTGGCGATCTTCCAGACGAATCGCCGTTAACGGCCCGCCCCACAAACAGCCGGTATCGAGCGTTATCACGTTGGGGGTAAGATGCAGCCCCAGCGCCGACCAATGTCCGCAAACGATGGTATGGTCTGCGCTGGCGCGCTCCGGCACCTCAAACCAAGGCATATACCCCGCCGGAATGTTCGCCGCCTCGCCCTTAAACTTGAATTCCATCTCGCCGCGCGCTGAACAAATCCGCAGACGCGTACAGGCATTCACAATCACCCGCAACCGCTCGTAGCCGCGCAGGTTGTTCTTCCAGCAATCCGGTTGGTTGCCGTACATATGCGCAAAAAATGCATGGTGATCGCCACCCTGCAATACCGCCTCGACCTCTCCCGCCAAGGCTCGCGCCTGCTCCGCCGTCCATTGCGGCAACAACCCGGCATGTACCAGCACATAGCCGTTCTCACGATGCATCAACGGCCGGTGACGCAACCAGTCGAGCAATTCCGACTTATCCGGCGCATCGAGTATCGGCTGCAGCGTATCGTTGCGGTGCAACTTCCCCACTCCCGCCACCACCGCCAGCAAATGCAAATCGTGATTGCCCAGCACCGCCACCACGCTGTCGCCTAGTTGCCTCAAAATGCGCAATACTTCCAGCGATCCCGACCCACGGTTTACCAAATCGCCGACCAGCCACAACCGATCCGCCGCCGGGTCGAAACGGCAGGCATCGAGCAAATGTCTCAGCTCGTCATAACAGCCCTGTAAGTCACCGATTGCGTAGGTCGCCATTTGCCCTCACCGTGCAGTGCAAGCCGCACCGCGGCATATCAAATACAACGTATCGCCGCCCAAACGGTACTGGGTCAGCAAGGTTCCGTTCACAGCCTGCGGCTCGACCGCCAGCACTATCCCCTCCTGAAAGTCATTAGGCGGGAAAGTTAGTGCCGGACGGTCAGGACGCATGGTATCGATATACGCCGTCACGCTCAGCCCCGCCGCCGATGTGTTGTACGAGTAGAGTGTATAGTGCCCGTATTTCGCCAGAATTTCACGCGCGGTATGCTGATAATTTTCGCCCCGGTAATGGCTCTGATAATAAGGGTATGCCACGGTCAGCAGCAGCAAACCCACCGCCAACATGCCTTTGACCCAGCGACGAGCCTGAAACGGCGACTCAGGTCGGAAAACCAGATACGCGGCAGCCAGCGCAACGAAGGGATACACTGGCAGCACATAGCGCACCCCGCCCTGCGGAGCGAACCAATACGGAACTAAATTCAGCAGCGCGATCCATAGCGCCAGGCGTACGCTGAGCGGCGATTGCGCAAGCGCCCTACGGCTACGCAGTAGAAAATAACCGATAAACAACGAAGCCGGCATGAGGCGCACCAGCATCTCCACCGGATAGGCCACAAGCCTGAGCGCATACTGCTGCATATCGGGCAATGCCGTTTTAGCCAGCACATCACGCAACAACCCCTGTCCCTGCCCGGCATCGTGACTGCCCATCCATTTCATCCAGACCAGCGGCAAAGCCAAGCCGGCCAGATAGAACAGCCATGCACGGCGACGCAGTAAATAACTGCGGTATGCCGGTTCGCGCAACAGCACCAGCCCTGTCACGCCGACAAACAGATACACCGTAATGGCTTTAGTCAAGAAGGCGGCGAATGCCGCCAGCAACGCGCCGAATAAGAACGCATCGTGCCGACGTACGCAGGCTGCCCACAGCCAGACCGAGGACAGCGCAATAAAGAATGCGAAGAGCGGATCGGCATAGGCCAGCCAGCCGCGATACAACAGCACATCCGCCAGCGTCAGATACAACAAGCCGGCCAGCGCACTGATTTCACGGTTGCGCCACAGCTGCTGCGCCAGCCAGCCCGTTAGCCAGGCCGTGCCGAAAGTCGCTGCCACCGTCACCGTCCGAGCCGCGATCAGCACATGTTTCCAGCCGATCAGATTCGCCAGAGGAATCATCAGCCAGTTATACAGCGGCGGACGCCCGCCGACCTGCCCGTAGGCCACTACACTGGAGAATTGTTGCCGCTGCCACATTTCCATCGAATAGATGGTAAATATCCCCTCTTCGCCGACGTAGTAATAAAACAGCGTCGGCAAGAAGCAAACCGCAGCCCAGAGATAAAGCCAGCGATCTTGTTTGAGCAATCCCGGCACTTCAACGCTCCACAGAGCCGGCCGCATCGAACGTCCAATAGCGGTTCAGCACAAAATTAATCAGCGGCACGACGAAAATCACACTCAGTTGCGCGGTGAAATACCACCAATGGAGATAATGTACCAATCCGGCCATCATGGCGGTATTCAGCGCCAGACCTCCCAGCGAAACCAAGGTGTAGCGCCAAAAGCTCCCGATATGCGAACGGCGCGATTCGAATGCCCAGTGGTGATTCAGCACATAAGAAACAGAGAGAGCGCCGAGAAATCCCGCCACCGCACCGGCCACCGGACTCCAACCGAACACTTCGACGCACAGCGCCAAAACCGCCAGATGCGTCAGCGTCCCCAGCCCTCCCGCTATCAGGTAGCGCGTCAACTGCCGGGTCAGCACTATTCCACCTGCTCAGCAACCACGTAACGCGGCCGCCCTTTCACTTCCTCGTAGATACGGGCGATATAAATACCGATCAATCCGAGTCCCAACATCACCGCACTGCCGAGAATCAGCAGCAAAAGAATGACGGTCGTAAAGCCGTCCACTGCGTGACCGCTCAGTTTCAGATATAAGGTTTGCATCCCGATCACGACGGCGAAACCGGCAAAACCCAGTCCCGCCGCCACAAGCAAATACAAGGGAGCCGACGAGAAAGAGGTCACCGCCGTCATGGCCAGCCGGGCAAGCTGCATAAGCGACCAACCGGATTCGCCACCCGCACGTTCCGCCACATCGAATGGCAGTTGCTCGCGGCGGAATCCCAGCCAGGCATGCATCCCGCGGAAGAACAAGTTCCGCTCGCCCATCCTGCGCCACGCCTCCAATACTCGGCGATCCATCAATTTAAAATCGGAAGCGCCGTGCAAATCGAAGCCGGTCAACTTGGTGAAAATGCGGTAAAACCATTGCGCACGCGCACGGCTGGCGGCGCTTTCTTCACCGCGACTCTGTTTAACAGCCTCGACCACTTCCGCTCCCGCCCGCCAGCGCGCCAGCATCTCGGGAATCAGTGCCGGCGGATGTTGCAAATCGCCGTCCATCACCACGATCGCCTGACCGCGCACCTGATCCAGACCTGCGGCCAGCGCCGCTTCCTTACCGAAATTGCGGCTCAGCCGTATGCCGCGTATCTGCGGATAGCGCGCACGCTGCGCGCAGATCGCCTGCCATGTGTCGTCCGGCGAACCATCGTCGATCAAAACGATTTCGTACTCTTCGCCCAGCGTATCCAGTACCGACACCACCTGAGGCAGCGTCGCGCCGAGATGCGCCGCCTCGCGAAAAAGCGGAATCACAACCGACAAGACAGGCGGGCGCGGCTCAGTCACCCTTAACTCCCGCATAGGCAATCGTCGTCGCGGGCAGCCACAAGCTATAACGGTTCAGCCCCTCCGGCAGGCGTACGCCGAATTTGGAAGCGATCAGCGGTAGCGGGAACGCGTGCGGATAAGGAATACGCTCGACGCGATGCACGCCGCATTCGCGCAACAACCGCGATAATGTCTGCGCATCGAAATACAGCACGTGCTCGGGCAATTTGAATGAAGGCCAGCGCGCGCCCATTCCCTTGCGCCAGAAACTGCCCATGTCGGGCGCGGCCACCAGCAGCGTGCCGCCGGGGCGCAAACGGCTCAACAAGGCCTGGACGAACGCCTGCGGATGATAAACGTGCTCGATCACATGCGTAGCGACAACGCAGTCGAATTGCGCATCTTCCGGCACGGCATCGATACCGCCCTGATAGACCCGGTCGGCGCGCATCCCGGCTTGCCGCACCGCACCGGCCGAAAAATCGGTACCGGCTCGGTAGCTGAAGTAAGGACGCGCCTCGTCCAGCAAATAACCGTAACCGCAACCGATCTCCAGCAAGCTGCCGCCGGTACGGTTACTCGATGCCAGCGTCTTCAGCAATCGCCGGAAAGTCGCCCGCAATGCCGGCTCTTGTGCGGCATAATCGCCGTAGCCTTCTTCATCTTCACTGGAAAAATACTGATCCTGCTGGTACAAGGACAGCATGGCCCGTTCTGTCGGGCGCGGAGCCAGATAACTCATCCCGCAATGCGGGCACTCGCGCACACCGTAAGGCGTGAAGCGCCCGCCTTCATACAAAATCCGACCGCCTTGCTTGCCGCACAGCGGACAATCGGGCGTCTCCAATTCCAAATCGGACGTTGTCATCGCTTCGTTCAATCCCGCCGCAAGTACACCGCCATGTCGTGTCCTTTGTTCAAGGCTACGGCCAGCGGATTCAGTAATTCTCCGGCGATTTTGGCCAATCGGTAAGTCAGATTGCCGCAATCGCCTTTTTCGTAAAAACGCACACCGCGGGTATGCACCCCGACCACCTGGAAACCGGTCTTGCCCGCCAGCACTTGCATCGAGTGCGGACTATAAAAGCTGATATGCCCGCCGAGCCGGTCGATATGCAGATATTCCCAGCGCGCGCCCATTGCCGCCATGCTCCAGCTATCGGCATTGCCGGTGCCGATCATCATGATGCCGCCCGGACGCAATATGCGATGGCATTCCCGCAGCAAATTCACCGGGTCTTTCAAATGCTCGATGACTTCCAGCAGGGTGATCGCGTCGAATTGTCCGTCGGCATAGCCGATATCTTGCAGCAAGCCGCAGCGCACATTCAGGCCCGCTGCCGCTGCCGTTTCAACGGCCTGCGGCGCAGGCTCCACCCCCTCGGCGCGGTAGCCCAGTTCGACTGCCGAGCGGAGAAAGGCACCGCTGGAACATCCTACATCCAACAGGCGAATATCCGGCGGCGTCACCGCCAGATGCGTAGCGATCCGATCGAGAAACTGTTTGCTGCGGCGGAAGCGGCGAGCAATTGAACGCGCATTCGGCAAGGTACCCTGCGGATCGTCGAAACGCTCCATCGAACGCCAGTACCATTCCTCGTCGCATTGACTAAAATACTGACCGCAAGCCTTGCAGCGCAGCAACGGGCCTTCCGGCAACACCACATTCGTAATTTCCGTCCCGGCATCGCACCCCACCGGGCATCCTGTCAGATAAGGTTTTTTCTCTTGGCTCATCGCACTCAACCGATTATTTTTTATAAATTGTCTCATATTCCCGCGCCACGGTATCCCACCCATGCACAAATCGCGGCGGCGCATCCTGCCGGTTAAGCTGAATGTCGACGGCATTCGCCCACATCGAAACCGGCGAAGCGAGAGACAACACACTACCAGAGTCGGCACCGACATCGGCCGCCGCTCCGCAAACATCGGAAACCACGACTGGCACCTGTGCCGCCATCGCTTCGGTAATCACCATGCCGTAGGGTTCGGCTTTGGCCGGATGCAGCAACACATCGAAATCGGCCAGATAATTCTGTCCGCCTTGCCAGCCAAGCAAACGATAGCCGCTCTCCCAATCGGAAAACAGCGGCGCAAGTTCTTCGGCAGCGGGGCCAACCACCCGCAATTCGATCTGCGGTCGAGTTTGCCGCAGCCGCGCTACGATCTCAATCACTTTTTCCAGTCCTTTGCGCCGCCATTCCTTACCGACAAATCCCACCACGCCGCCTTGCTTCGGTGCGCAACGTACCGGACGAACAACCTCTACCTGCACGCCCGGCACCACCGGCGCAGTCAGTTTAGCGGCATATTCCGGGTAGTAATGCGCCAGTTGCCGGGCAATCAGTGCGGAATTCGGCACAATGCTGCGCGCTACGCGCAACTCGCGCCGCTCCAAATAGTATTGCATCGCCACGCGCAGCGAAACCTTGCGCCACCACGGCAAGTCGCGCACCGTGGCAAACGGCGGGCCGTGAAAGGTCGTCACATCGTGGCAAGCCAGCCTTTCGTGGCTGTGTATCACTCTGCCCGGCTGCGGATGCGCTGCCAGCCAGCGATCCACCCGACGAGAAAATCGCAGCAAACCGAGCCAACGCGGACGCTTGGCCATCTCGCCCAGTTCATGCACAACAATCCCCGCCGGAGGTTCGGCATGGCAACGCTCGCACACCACGGTAATTTCATGGCCGAGTCCCTGCAATTCTCGGGTCAGCTCCCACACATAGCGCTCCATGCCGCCCACCGGGCCGTAACGGCGCACAACATGCAGGATATTCATCGGTACTGATCCACGCCCTGTTTAGCGCGAATATGGCGCGATTGCAGCACTTCGTCCAACCGGCGCTTATTCTCTTCGAGATGACTACGGTCATTCTCGCGGTGCCAGAGGTGAAATAACGGCGCGGAGAAACGCGCACTTTTGTGCAGCACTCCGGCGCGAATCAGCCGAATCACCAAATCGGAATCTTCCAACCCCCATCCGGTATAGCTTTCGTCCAAGCCGTTCACCTGCAACAAATCGGCACGGTAAGCGGACAAATTGCAGGTCTTCGCGCCCTCCCAGCGCGTGGGAAACAGTTTACGCAGCGGCCCCCAGTTCGGTAACCGAATCAACGGCAGCACGCGTAATATGTGGCGCTGCCAGCGGGCGCGCAGCCAGTCCCATACCGTCCAGCGGTGGATAGGGGTTTTCTCACGCAGCACCGCCTCACTGAAGTCCTGCATCAGCATCAAGCGATTTCCGGCCAGAAACCAGCCCGGCTCAGCCAGCTTACGATGGTAGGCGACAAAATCGTCCGGCGGTACACAATCACCGTCGATAAACACGATGTAATCGCCTTCTGCCGCCGCCAACGCCCGGTTGCGCGCTGCGGCAGCGCGAAACCCCAAATCCTCTTGCCAAATATGCGCTAGGCGAAACGAAGCGCGCGCCTGAAAACCGCGAATCAGTTCGGCGGTTTCTTCGGTCGAACCGTCGTCCGCCACCAACACCTCGAAATCGCGGTCGGTCTGAATCAGTAAACCCTCTAACACCGCCGCCAATGCATCCGGTCGGTTATAGGTGGTAACGATCACCGAAATTTTCACGGTGCACCGTCTCCGTCTTTAGGCGGGGCGCTACGCCACGCACCCGAACGCTCAGCCAGCTTGGCATAGCGGTAGAAGGTGCCCTCGAAATTGCCCAATGCAATCACAAATCCGGCCCAGCCGTCGAGAAAGCCCAGTCGGACGATGTACAGTCGCAAGAAAGCGTTCAGCCCATGCAGCAGTGCACCAAGCATCGTGGTACGTTTACCGGCCTTGGTCAGCTTCTCCGCGCCCAAAGACGAATAGCGATCCATTTTTTCGATCGTTTGCGACAGATTGCGAAACGGCTTCTGCCAGATCGCGTGCTTCAGCTCGCCCAAACTGCCGTCCAGTTCAAATCCTTCATGCACCGCATCGTCGGTGTAGCGCATTTTGCCTTTGCGGAACAGCTGCGGCTGACGGTAGTTCGGATACCAACCGCTATAACGAATCCAACGCCCCATAAAAAAGTTGCGGCGCGGCACCAAATAGGCGTCGCGCGCTTGCGGATCATTGATAATGGCGCGAATTTCGTCACGCACTTGCGGCGTGCAGCGTTCGTCGGCGTCCAGACTGAAAATCCATTCATGACTGGCATGTCCAATCGCGTCGTTGCGCAGTTTGCCGAAGCCGCTAAAATCGAGTTGAATCACCCGGTCAGTATATTTGCGCGCCAATTCAGCCGTACCGTCCCTGCTGTGCGAATCGGCGACGATAATTTCGTCCGCCCACGCCACGCTGGCGAGAGCCTCTTCGATTTTCTCCGCCTCGTTGTAGGCGATTACATAGACCGTCACTTTGCTCATGCGCGCGCTCCCTGCGGCGGACGCCAGCCCGCGCAGAACACCCCAACCATCAGGGCGAAAAACAATCCGTCGGCATGATCGTGCAATGCCGAATTAAACAAACAATTCACCATGGTCGCCAAGACTAGTCCGCGCACCGCATCCTGCTCGAGCGGGGTCGGCAACTCGGGCGCAATCTTCCATAGCCGGTAGAACATCCATAACAGCAACGCCAGTCCGACCATGCCGGTTTGCGCGGCGATCAGCAAATATTCGTTATGCGGATGATGCGCCACCGGAATCTCAGTACCGCGTACCAATTCTGCGTATGCTGCCACAAAACCGCCCGTACCGACGCCGAACCAAGGATGCGCCCGGACAATCTGCAGCGTGTGTGAATAAAATTCCAGCCGCTGACCGGTTGAAGTCGGACTGGCTTTACCCGGTTCCCAGCTGCGCCATTCGCTTTCCACCGCCTGAATACGCTCGTGCATACGCGGAGAAAACTGATAAAGCGCCGCAACCACGCCGATGCTAAATGCCGCCAAGACCAGCAACCAAACCGCGCCGATGAGTTTGCCGCGCTGCGCCATGCTGCGCACCAGCGTGCTCCAGCCGAACCAGCCGAGCAAGATGAACAGCATCGCGAAGCCGGTACGGCCTTGCAGCAAAAACAAGATATTAAACATTGCTGCCGCCGCCAATACACTCAGCGATATCCGAACATGCAATACCACTGGCTCACGCAAGCGCAGCAGCGCAATAAATGTAGCAAACGACAGAAACACGCCCTGCGTCAGATAGCTGCGGAATACCGCGGGATTCGCTGATGTCGCCCCCGCCCACATCCAAGATTTATGAGGCAGCCATCCCAACCACAGAGCAAGCGATAAAATCAACACGAGGCCACTTGCCCATAAAAAAATCTTTTGCGCCGCCTCGCGCAAAACAGGCTGCCGGAACACCGCAAAAAAAACAGGAATCAGCGCCAGATCGGCGTATTTCCCCAGCGTCCCCACCGCCTCTCGCCACGGTGCCGGGCTGTATAACTGAGCAAACGCCAACATGCCAAACAAAAGCCCCGTAGCACGGGCTGCCGGATGCGTCCATAAAATACGCCAGGCTTCCGGTCCGAAACCGAGCAAGCCGAACACAAGCAGAAGTCCGGTCAGCACACCGTCCAGCGCAGTCGAGATCTGCACCGAGAACGCCAGCAGAATCGCCGCCGCCCGTGCCGCGGTTTGCATATACGCCTTCACGCGACGCCCTTATCGCTCTGCTGCGGTGCATACTCCGGCACCCACTGCTTCAGACCGGCGCGCACGTCGCTATCGGTC
Organism: Pseudomonadota bacterium; assembly: GCA_040757065.1. Classification (GTDB taxonomy): domain Bacteria; phylum Pseudomonadota; class Gammaproteobacteria; order Burkholderiales; family Gallionellaceae; genus JBFLXR01. Next base: position 3,900 of record JBFLXR010000005.1, on the reverse strand, counting down.
TTCGCCGGCACCGAACCCGCCCAGCCCAGCATCGCGTCCAGCCATTCCGGGGAGACGGCCTGCGCGCGCGCAATGCGCAACTTGGCATGCGGCGTCGGCAAGGTATGCTCGTTATCGGCCAACAGCTCTTCATACAGCTTCTCGCCGGGACGCAGGCCGGTAAATTCGATCTTGATGTCGTCCGGGCCATAGCCGGACAGACGAATCAACTCCTTGGCCAAATCAACGATCTTGACCGGCTCGCCCATATCAAGCACGAAAATCTCGCCGCCCTGCCCCATCAGACCGGCCTGCAGCACCAGTTGCGCCGCCTCAGGAATAGACATGAAATACCGGGTAATTTCGGGATGCGTAACGGTTATCGGACCACCGTGTGCGATTTGCTCGCGGAATTTTGGAATCACACTGCCGTTACTGCCCAGCACGTTCCCGAAGCGCACCATGACGAACCGGGTACCGCCCGGCTGCTGCAAGCCTTGGCAAACCGTTTCCGCCAGTCGCTTGGTCGCCCCCATCACATTGGTTGGATTAACCGCCTTATCGGTAGAAATCAGGATAAACTTCTCGACGCCGTGCTGCTGCGCAGCCTGCGCAACCGTCCAGGTACCCAGTACGTTATTGCGGACAGCCTGCCAGGCGTTCAATGCTTCCATCAACGGAACATGTTTATAGGCGGCCGCATGGAAAATCACCGTTGGACCATAAGCCGCCAGCGTTTCATTCACCCGTCCGGCATCGCGCACATCGCCGATAACAGGCAGCAACCCGCCCATCGGCAGCTTGCCGCCCAATTCTTGTTCGATCTGATAGAGCGCAAACTCGTTGGACTCGAACAGTATCAGTTTGTCCGGCGCAAAACGCACGATCTGGCGACACAATTCCGCACCGATCGATCCGCCCGCACCGGTCACCATAACGGTCTTCCCTTCCAGCAAAGTGTGCAATCCGGCATCGTCCAGCTCGACCGGGTCGCGTCCGAGTAAATCGTCCAGCTCGACCGGGCGCAATTGAGAGACCGCCACCTTGCCGCTCAGCAAGTCATCGAAGGAAGGCACGGTCAGCGCGTCGACCCCTGCCTTGCCGCAAAGTTCGAGTGCCCGCTTGCGCTGCTGATGCGTGGCCGACGGCATAGCGATAATGGCATGACGCACGGCCAGCCGTTTGGATTCCTGCGCCAGCGCCTCCAGGCCGCCAAGCACCTTGAGTCCATTAAGAATGCGACCGCGCTTACCGGGGTTGTCGTCGAGGAAACCGACCGGCCGCCAAGCCGGGCTACGTTCGAGCTCCTTGCTCAAGGCGACTGCGGCATCGCCAGCCCCCAAAATGAAAACCGGTTCGCCCTTCAAGCGGATCCCGCCGTACAGTGTTTGTTCTTTCCAGAGCCTAAACAACAAGCGGTCGCCGCCCATCAGGAACAACAGCAATAAGGGGTAAAGTACCAGCACGGAACGCGGCAACACCACATCCAGACGCAACATCCAGAACAGCAGCGGCACGGCAGCGGCAGAGAACGCAACCGTCAAACCCAGACGGCGCAGATCGTTCACGCTGGCGTAGCGCCAGACGCCGCGATACAAACCGAACTGCCAGAAAATCACACCTTGCAGCGGCACGATCCAAACCAGCGTACGCCACATTTCATGCAAAAAATCCGGCGGGGGAGCCAAATTAAAACGCAGCAGGTATGCCGCAATCCACGCCGCGCCTGCTGCGACCACATCGTGCAGCATGGCCAGCAAGGTACGCGGATTGTTCAAATGGCTAGGCAAGCTTCCGCCCTTTCCATAAGCGGTCGATTACCAACATAGCCAGCACATAAAACACTGCCCAACCCACAAGCAGCAAAGTGAGGGATTCCGGGTGCGACAACGCCCATAGTGCGCTCGCGCCATTGCCGAACATCAGCACGTATTCCGCCACGGCGGTATTTTTGTGCCCGAACCCCATTTGCACCGTACGCTGATAGTAATGTTCCCGGTGCGCTTGCCAGATTTTTTCGCCACGCAACGTGCGTTTAATCAGCGTCACCGTCGCATCCAGCACAAAGGGCGCAAACACAAAAGCCGGAAACCACAATGGCCACATGCCGCGCTGCCAACCCCACAGGCCCATGGCTGCGGCCAGAAAGCCCAGCGGAATCGAACCAGCATCGCCCATAAACACTTTGGCCGGGTAAAAGTTATAGTATAAAAAAGCCAACGCCGCGCCGCCGACGGCAAAATTCAGCATCGCCAACGATTCTTCCTGATGCATCAGAGAAGCGGCACCGTACATGGTGAATCCGAAAAGCGCCATGCCGCCCGCCAAACCGTCCGAGCCGTCCATGAAATTATAGAGATTGGTCATCCACACCGTCAGCAGCAGGAGCAGCAGCCCTAACGCAAGGGATTGCGCCAGCAAACCGGAGCCGGCAACCAGAATCGCCGCAGCCGCCAAATGCGCCAGCAACCTTTTACGCACCGGCAACCCGCGCATATCGTCGAGCAGCGATACCACAAACAGCAAAATCAGCGGCAGCACCACCCACCACGCCAGCGATTTGAACATCGTCGCCCAGCCGGACAACACGCCGGCCACCAACGCCACGCCGCCGATGCGCGGCACCGGCTCAGTATGCAACGAGCGTTCGTTGGGAATATCCTGAATTTCCTTGGATGCCTTGGTGAACATCAGGATAAAGGTTAACAACAGCGTGACCAACGCTGCCACGAGCGGCGGATAATGATTCATAAGTATGTATTCCGGTACCAGTCCGCCGTGGCCTGCAATCCCTGTTGCACGGTATAAGGCGGACGCCAGTTAAGTTCGCGGCGGATTTTACCACTATCCACCTGCAACGAGCCGATCAGCCGCTCGGCTTGCGCGCCTTTACCCACAAAACGGGCGGCAAACAGCAGCAAAATCGGGGGAAAAGGTAATAAGCGCGCCGGCTTACCGATGCCCTCGCCGAGCTTGCGCAGCAAATAAGGTGTCGCCACATCCTCTCCGTCGCTAACCAGAAAGGTTTGATTTCCCGCAGCAGGATGACGCGCGCAAAGCAAGAGCGCATCGGCAAAGTTGCCGACGTAAATCATGCTGCGACGATTGTGTACCGAAGCGAGCGGTAGGGGAACCCGCCGATCCAACACACCCAACATTTGGCCGAAGTTGCCTTTGACGCCGGGACCATACACCAGCGGCGGGCGCACGATCGTCACCTCCAGCCCAGTCTCGCGCGCCAGATCGCGCAACCCGCATTCGGCTTCCCACTTCGAAATACCATAAGGATCGTCTGGGCACACCGAGTCGTTTTCATTAAAACGCATGCCGTTATGCGTCGCGTCGCCGTTTACCTTAATCGAGCTTACATAAACGAAACGGCGCACCCCTTGTGCCGCAGCAGCACGCGCTAAACTTAGCGTTCCTATGGTATTTATCTTACGAAACTCGACCAATGGATCCGGCACTGTGTCGCGCATCACATGAACGCGTGCCGCCAAATGTATCACCGTATCAATACCGCCTAGCGCAATTGACCAATCCGTTCCGGCATCAATCTCACCGACCAACGCATATTCCACACCACTGATCGGATCAACAGGAAGACGACGCCCCGCAGCTCTAACATTATGACCGCCGCGTACAAGCTCTTCGCATAGCACCTTCCCTACAAAACCGCTCGCTCCAGTTATCAGTACATTCATAATCGCTCGGTCATCACGCATCTGTTCATTGCGCAAACATCTCGAACCACTGCTCTGACACCGCAGTGCCTCCTCCCAGCAAGATTAGCGTTCCCACACTGTTCGATTGACGTAGTCGACATAGCTCATCACGATGCGCAACACCTTCTTCGATACCGGCCCCGCTTCGTAGTCTTCCACTTCAGGCATCGCCCGACCGCTCCCCTCCCTCTGCGCT